>JBBQMD010000001.1:0-312650 GCA_038328575.1 Phycisphaerales bacterium
CCCCGGCGACGCCAGAAGCGTCGCCAGCCCGGCGCGGCTCGCCCGAGCAGACAACCACTGGGGCGGTAGCTCAATTGGTTAGAGTACCGGACTGTCGATCCGGTGGTTGCGGGTTCGAGTCCCGTCCGCCTCGTTTAGAAAGGCCCTTTTTACAGGGCCTTTTCTATTGGTGGGTCACTCGTGGGTCACTCGTGGGTCACAGGCAAGCCGCACAAAAGGCTCGTGTGGCTCAGCAGGCCCGCTGCGCAAAGCTGGAAAAGACCGCCGTGGCATGGCGGGCGAACCGTTCTAGCTGGGCCAAGCTCACCGGCATCGTCCCGCCCAGGTTGGGCTCGCCCTTCTGATTGGCGGGGTAGCGGAGCGATTGGCCGTCAGGATCGACCGCGTGAAGTTGGTCGATGATCGCGCTGAAGTCGGCCAACCACGCTCGGCGGTCAAAGTGCGTGTGTTCGTCGTGCGCCGCTTCGTAGTCTAATACGTCAACGATCAACGCTTGGTGCTCGGACCACAAGCGCTGTAGCCAGTGGTGCCCGGTGTCCGCTTCCACCATCACGTGCTTCTTGTTCATGGCCTGCGCCGTCACCCGATGCGTTTCCTTTACCTCGGAGATGATTGCCTTCAGGTACAGTTCGGCGGCATGGCGGATGCCATGGATGATCGAAGGGGTGATGGCATCGATTGCGGTCTTGTTCTCCAATGCTGCGCGTGCCGCGACGCTGGCAATCTCCAAGAAGCCCATCGCGTGGATGCGAAGACTGGTGGAACCTTGATAGGTCGTCACGACGGCTATCTGATCGTCTGGGCCTACGGGTTGGGTTGAAATCAGTGGCAGCATTGCGTCCTCACTTCATGAGCGTTTCTCATTGTTGAACTGAGCATGAATCTCTTTCGCGCGGCGTCCAACATCCTCTTCGTGAGTCACGTAGATCAAAGTGACCCCCATCCGCACGCACAGATTGCGCTTCCGCGAATCTCGTGCCCGTATCTCTTCAAGTGCCCTCTGGCCACCAAACATCTTTATCGGAAGATAGTGCTGCGCTCCCATGTACTCGATTGCCAGAGCGTGCCGGCGAACGAAATAGTCTAGGTGCTGAGGATTGAGCCAGAGCGGGCGGGCGTGCCGTTGAACTTCAGCTTTACCGAACAGCATGGCGAGTGCATCCCCCAGTTGCGCCTCGCTGATCCAGCGTTCATCGCGGCGCATTTCGTTGAATCGCTCGCGCAGGAATAGGTAAGCCCGGTGCATCGCACCGATTGCCGAGTCTCGGCTGGTCCACTGGGCACGATCAAAGACTGGCAGGTGATCTCGCAGCACGATCTCAAGCCACTCGCGGTTGTCGCTGATCTCGGTCTTCCCGAAGCCGCCGCGTGTTCCGCCAGGTCCAGTGTTGTCGATGCTGTAAGAAGTCTTGTACCACTGCAAGTTGAGAATGGCCGTAATCGCGTCACCCGGTTCAATCTCTGATTGCACCGCTCGCATCACATTCAGGAAGTCGGCCAGGAAGTCATACTTCGGATAGCGGCATATGGAGTTGAACCGTCGCAACAGTGCTAGCCAATGCATGGGCATCGTGGCGATTCTCGAACTTCGTGAATCGAGGGCTTCGGACAGAATCAAGCCGTCAGCGTCTGCGATGTCGAACGGAGAACCCGCGACGATCATTTCATCCAGGCAGCCGGAATCGCCGCTATCAAGGAAGTCGTCCAATAGAACAGACGTGGCGTCTACGAAGGCAGCGGCCTTCGGGACATGCTCACACCATCGACGTGCTCTCTCCGTATCGCCTTCCGCGCGCAGGCTATCGAGTGAGCGTCCGCCACTGACAGGCTTGGGCGCGAAGCGTTTGCGCAACCGGACAATCTCTTCGTCGCCCGAAACCGCCTTTACCAACTCATCAACGTCGGCAGATGCAATCTCGAAGTAGTCGCAGATCATGGTGCGAAGCCCATCGTCAATCCCGTCCGCTCGCACGGCTGCCGCGATGATTGCCCGCGCCATATATTTGGCATTCGATAGAAAGTAGGGCGACGTTCCCAGGTATTGGGCGCTGAGGCGATTGAACGGGTCCATGCCGTTCGATGCCGCACGCTTGAACAGTTCGCGGTATTGGAGGTAGAACTGGTGTGGCGGACAACCTCGCCGGAACGCTTTGATGCACTCGTGGTACTCGCACGCCACGAAGTGCACCCGAACCAACCCACCAACACCAACCATCGCGCTTGAATCGCCGGTGGCGACGCTCTGTTCGTATCGTCGCTTCGCTTCGTCAGTATCACCGGCCGCCCATGCGTGATCGCCGGTCAAGGCAATCCGACCGTCCCGTTGGCGGTCAACGGACTTGCTCGCCTGTTCCGGCAGCCCGGCACGCTCAAAGAAGTGGTGATTATCCCAATAGTCAGCGAACTGGCGTTCAATGCCGAGTGACGTGAGCACAAAGTACACCTCTGCCGGAGTGACTTCGGCAGACGTACAGACCGCCCGCATCACAAAGGAGGCGATGGTCCAATTGCTGTCGGACTTCTCCCACGTCGGCGCAGCCATGCATGATTCTACCGGATCGTTCCCCCATCTTTGCCAGGCGGCTCTCACCCGTCCCCGAGTATCGACGCTAGAAATGGGCGACCGCAGTGTCGGCTGGCCATCCTTCCCGACAAGCAAGTGCCCTGACTTGCCGCGATTCGTTGTGCCGCCGTTTGCCCTCTCACACCCCCCACTGCCCCGCCGCGGCCAAGAGTAATACCACCGTCCAGGGTGGGGCTTTCAAGAACTGGAGGGCGGCGAAGGCGATGAGGGCCGCGGCGACGTCGAGCGGGCTGGTGATGCTTTCGGTGATGACGGGGGTGTAGAGGGCGGCGAGGAGCAGGCCGACGACGGCGGCGTTTGCGCCTTTGAGGGCGGCTTGGGCCCATGACTTTGCGCGGAGCTGGTGCCAGAATGGGAGCGTGCCGCCGATGAGGAGCCAGGCGGGGAGGAAGATGGCCAGGAGGCACCAGAGGCCGCCGACCCAGGCGTTGGGGCCGCCTTGAATGACGGTGCCGAGGTAGGCCGCGAAGGTGAAGAGGGGGCCGGGGACGGCTTGGGCGCCGGCGTATCCGGCGAGGAAGGCGTCGTCGGTGATCCAGCCGGGCGGAACGACCTCGGCCCGCAGGAGCGGGAGCACGACGTGTCCGCCGCCGAAGACGAGTGCGCCGGAGCGGTAGAAGCTGTCGAAGAGGGCGAGGCTCTTGTTGCCGGTTGCGGCCGCGAGCGGGAGGAGGACCAGGAGAGCGAAGAAGACGACCAAGGCGATGAGGGCTGGGATGTGCCCGCGGACCTTGGCGGGGGGTTCGTTCGTTGGCGGCGTGGGCACTTTGCGGTAGAGGATCCAGCCGAGCAGCGCGCAAGCTGCGATGACGCCGATCTGGGTGAGGGTGCCGGGGGCTACGAGCGTGATGATCGCGGCGAGGATGCAAAGGATGAGGCGGGCGCGATCTATGCAGATGCTCCGGCCCATCGACCAAACCGCTTGCGCGACGACGGCGACGGCGGCGAGTTTAAGCCCGTGGAGCCAGCCAGCGCCTTGCAAGCTGGCGACGCGCGTTACGCCGTAGGCCAGGGCGAGCATCAACAGGACCGAGGGGAGCATGAAGCAGAGGGACGCTCCGAGGGCGCCGAGGATGCCAGCGCGAAGCATGCCGAGGGCGAAGACCAGTTGGCTGCTGGCAGGCCCTGGGAGAAACTGGCAGAGGGCGACGAGGTCGGCGTATGCGTCATCGGTGAGCCAGCGGCGTTTGCCGACAAACTCCTCGCGCAGGTAGCCCAGGTGGGCGACGGGGCCACCGAACGAAGTGAGCCCGAGTTTCAGGAAGGCCGAGCAGACTTCGCCGAGAGGCGAGGGCATGGTGAGTTCCGGGCGGAGTTCGGGAGAGATCGCGGATTGTTGCGGCGTTGCCGAGTTGAATCCTTACGGTTGGGGAGTTCGTGTGCGCGTTCGGGCGGCCCTGAAACCAGTTGGCGGCCCCGCACGCTCTGGGGTGTCTTGCCTATATTCCGGGCTGGCAATCCGCGGCCGTACTCGCGAGGTTTGACGCGATACCAGCCGATTTGTTGTCGCCGTTGACTTCTTAGTGGACTTGCGGCGAGTCGCGGCGGGCGGACGTTGCCTTTGAATGTGCGCTTGGCAGTGGAATCTCGTCTTGGCGGTTGAGTGTGGTCTTGGCGGTGGTCCTCGGTCTGGAGTCTCCCGATGCGCGTTGTGATGCTGGGCTGGGAGTTTCCGCCGTTTATCTCTGGCGGGCTGGGCACGGCGTGCTATGGGCTGACCAAGTCCTTGGATTCGCGCGGGCATGAGGTGATGTTTGTGCTGCCGCGGCCGGTGGATCGATCGGCGGCGAGCCACATTCGGCTGCTCTCGCCGGAGGGGGCGGTGGTGTCGGCGCCGATGCGGATGAGCGATGGCACGGTTGTGCAGACCGGGACGGAGATTATCAGCGAGAAGGTGACTGTCGGCGGTGCCGGGTCAGGCGTATTCAAGTCGACGAAGTTTGTCGGCGTGCCCGCGGGGTTTCGGACTCCATATCCGCCTGGTGGCGGGGGGGGCGGCGGGTCGGGGCTTGGGCCTCGGTTGAACCCGGGGCCTCGGTATGTGAAGACGGTGCTGCCAGACGGGTCGATTCTCGAGACGCTCGAAGAAGTCGTTGACTGGTCGGAAGAGCACGAGGAAGAGTTGCGGCAGGCGCGGGCGACGTTTGGCGTCGCTGGGGGCGGGGCGGGGCCGCATTACATGGGCGACCTGATCGGCGAGAGCGAACGGTACGCGCGTCTGGTGGTGGCGATGGCCCGCAACGAGGAGTTTGACGTCGTACACGCGCACGACTGGCTGACATTTCCGGCGGGTCAGGCGCTGGCGCGGGTGACGGGCAAGCCGCTGGTGGCGCACGTTCACAGCACGGAGTTTGATCGCAGCGGCGACCATGTGAACCAGCGGATCTATGACATCGAGCGGCGCGGGATGATGGCGGCGATGCGGGTGATCGCAGTGAGCGAGCTGACCAAGAGCTTGTGCGTGCGGCGGTTTGGGATCCCGGCGGGCAAGGTGGACGTGGTGTACAACGGGATCGATGCGGACCATCAGGCGCCGGTGGGCTCGACGATTCTCAGCCGCGACAAGATCGTGCTGTTCCTGGGGCGGATCACGATGCAGAAGGGGCCGGAATATTTCATCGGCGCGGCGCGGCGGGTGCTGGAGAAGGTGCCGGAGGCGAAGTTCATCATGGCCGGCTCGGGGGACATGGAGCTGCGCATGATCGAGCTGGCGGCTGAGTATGGCATCGGGCACAAGGTGCTGTTCACCGGCTTCCTGCGCGGGGCGGATGTGGCGCGGGTGTACTCGATGGCGGATTGCTACGTGATGCCCAGCGTGAGCGAGCCCTTCGGGATCGCGCCGCTGGAGGCCATGCGCAGTGATGTGCCGGTGATCATCAGCAAGCAGAGCGGCGTGAGCGAGGTGCTGACGCACGCGCTGAAGGTCGATTTCTGGGATATCGACGAGATGGCGAACAAGATCGTCGCGGTGTTGCGTCACCCGCCCTTGAGCCAGACGCTGCGCGAGCACGGGACGATCGAGATCAAGCGGCTGACGTGGGAGGGCGCGGCGAAGGCCTGCGAGCGGACATACGATGCCGCAGTGAACGGGCAGTCGCGGCTGCTGGGGGTGTAGCGGGGAGTCGCGAGTCGCGAGTCGCGAATCGCGAGTTGCGAGGGAAGACAAGAGTTGAGGGTTTGGGTTGCTGGCGGGGACAGCCGGGGTGGCCGGTGTGCGCGGAGTGGTTTGGCTGCGCGGCGGTCTGAGGGTGGGGTGGACGGTTGGCTTGGCGCGCCAGCGCTCGGCGGCTGCGCCGTGGGCAGCACGAACCCGGTGCCCCAAGGGTTCAGGGTTGCGCGACGTGCGAGCCGTATGAGTTTAGTTGCCGCCGACGATGACGGGGCGTTGGCTGGGCGGGAGCTTTTCCCACTCGGCCTGTTCCCTTACGCGCTGGGTGTTGTACTGCTCAACCTGCTTCTGGTATTCCGCCTGTTCCTGGGCGGTCTGCGGCTTCACGGGCGGGGCCGAGTCGCCAAAGATGCTGATGACGCCGAAGTTGTTCAGGAGCATCACGGTGGCGACGAGCATGCAGACGACGATGATGCCGACCTTGAGGCCTCGGCTGCCGGGGACGGCACCGTCGCCGCCTTTAGATCTGGAGGGCTTGCCGCCCTTGCCAGCGGGCTTGTCGAAGTTGAGGCCTTCAGTCAGACTGCTCATGGGCGTTCCTTTCAAGTCCGAGCGACGCGTTTCATACGGGCTCGGGGTGGTGCGTGTTCGGTGGGTGGCAAGCCGGGGCAGGCCCCGCGAACGGTTAACCCACGTCTCGCTTCTGGAACAATAATATAGCCAATGCCAGGAACAGGACCACCTGCGTCACGGCGTATGCCAGCAGAAGGGCCATGTGGCTGAGCGGGACGAGCTGATTCTGAGTCACGGCGTCCAGAAGCCAGAAAAACTGGAGGTTTGGGATGATGCCCCAGGCGGCGACGGCGGCGAAGTTGACGTGGGTGGCGCGGTCGAAGATGTAGTCATCCTGCTGGGGCGGGCGCGAAACGGGGACGCCTTGGCCGCCAATGTTCTGAAGGGTCAGCTTGAGGTCGGTGGGGGCCCAGGCGCTGACGACGATGGCGGGAGGTGAGCCGGTGCGAAGGATCTTGTCAGGGTCGAGTGGGCCGGAGCGGAGGGCGAAGTTGGGGTGGCTAAGGGCCGAGCCGTTGGGCATTGGGCCGTAGTAGAGGGCTTGGCCGACTTCGATCTTGCGGGTGGCACCGGCGCGAAGGGTGACGAGATACTCGTCGCCGGAGGCGTCAAACGCTTGGAATCGGTCGCGTTCGGGAGCCGCGGACTTGATTCGGGCGATGGGGCGGTTGTCGTAGGCGTATTGGCCGACGAGATAGCTGGACATGAGGCCCAGGAGCATCATGCCGAAGCAGACGACGATGGTCATGACCTGGCCAAGGCGCGTGGAGGCGGCGACGGCGAGCGCGGCCATGACGAGCAAGGCCGCGAGGACCGAGACGCAGGCGATGGCCGACTGGGGCTTGAAATCTCGGAACCATGGGATGATGTCCCACTTGGGGCCGATGAGCATGACCAGACCGAAGGCCAGGATCATCAGCGGGAGCAAGAGGAGCGCGGCGGTTTGGGTGAAGTGCCAGCCGTAGAAGATGTTGCCCCAGATCGAAACGATCAGTGAGATGGCTAGTGCGCCGAAGGCGAAGATGATCACCGGCATGTCGAGCTCTTGCGACGCGGTGGAGAGCACGCCGTGCCGGATCGCGAGCCAGACGAAGAGGATCATCTGGAGCACGGCGACGATGATCGCGCCGGCGACGCCCAGATACTTGCCAAGGATCAGCACGGAACGGGGCACCGGCTTGGACACGACGGTGAGCACGGTCTTGTTTTCGATCTCGCGGCTGACGGCGCTGGTGGCGGTGAATGCGCCGAGCAATGTGCCGCAGAGGAAGACGGTTGCCAGAGAGACGTCCAGCAGCAGCTTGTTATCACCCGAGACCTCCCCCACTTCGGTCATGCCCATCGAGTAGCCTGTGGACCAAGTGGTGAGGAAGATCGCGCCGCCAGCGATCATGATGAGGATGAAATAGATGGGCTGGCGGAGGGCCTCGATGAACGTGACGCGGCTGATGGTGAGAATCTGGCTAAGCATGTGGGCAGCGGAGCATATCGGTGCGGCGGTCTCTTCGCGAGCGGGGGCCGGGTGATTGGGGGCGGGCGGAGCTGGCGGGGGCCTGATCCGGAGATACGCGTGCGCGGCTGGAGAAGTTCTGGGGCCGACGAACCGGATCCGACCGGTTGCGTAGAGAGCGGTCCCAGCCGGCGTGGTTGATGCCAGGTGGCGGACGCGCTGGCAGCGGCCTGCGGAGTCTGAACCCGGCGATGGTGGAGATTTGCTTCGGGGTGGGTATTGTCGGTGGTGCCGAAGTGGGGTGTGCGCCGGCAGGGGTCGGATGGGGGGACGGGAGGGTGGTGCGGCGTCTTCGTTCTGAAGGCCGCCGTGGATGCCGGTGAATCGGGAGAGATACACGTCTGGTCGCGGGCGTGTACCCTCGTGTCCCCGAGAGCGGGCAGGTCTGGTCCAGTCTGAAGGTTTGCGGAGCGCGCATGAAAGCCGATTATCTCAGCTACGCACGGGCGACAAGCATCAGCGTTCTTGGGCTGATCATTCAGTTATTGATGGGCGTGGGCCTGCTGATCTACAGCATCCTCGGGCGTGACCACGCGGCTCAGAGCGGGGCATATGCGATCCTGCTGGGCGTGATCGTCTGGCTGGTGCTGGCGGTGGTGTATGACCAGCACCGGCGCGAGCGCATCGAAGCCCTAGAGCAGGAACAGCTTGACGCGCAGCAGCGCGGGTCGGTGTTTGAGGGGGCATCGGAAGATCTTCGTGTCAACGCGCGCCGGCTGGCGTGGATGCACAAGTTTCTGGTGCCGGGTGCTTCGCTGATGCTGTCAGGGCTCCTGATCGGGCTGTGCTTGTGGCGTGTGACAGACGCGCTGGATCGGATCGGGTACGACAAGGCGGGCGTGGACCTGTTTCTGAAGCCGCCTCATCGCGGGTGGGCGATTGCCATCGGGCTTGGGCTCGGGGTGATCGGGTTCATCTTTGCGCGGTTCGTGTCGGGGATGGCCAAGCAGAAGATGTGGGCGAATCTGCGGGGTGGCGCGGCGTACGCCGTGCTTGCGTCGGTGATCGGGATTGCGATTGCGATCGCGCACTTCTGGGACATGGCCAACCGGGATGATGCGCTGCGGTACTTGCAGATCATCGTGCCGTCGATGGCGGGGTTTTTGGGTCTAGAGATTCTGGTCAGCCTGCTGCTGAACCTGTATCGTCCGCGCAAGGCGGGAGAGATGCCGCGGGCGGCGTTCGATTCGCCGATTCTGGGGTTCGTCGCCTCGCCGGACCGCATCACCAAGTCGCTTGGCGGGGCGATCAGCTACCAGGTGGGTATCGATGTCACGGGGTCGTGGGCGTACAAGCTGGTGGCACGGGCGGTGCTGCCCTTGCTGTTGCTGGGGGCGGGTGTGCTGTGGCTGATGACCAGCGTCGCAGTGGTGGGGCCGACGGAGCAGGGCGTGCGTGTGCGGAACGGGCGGCTGATCGAGCAGGTCGGTCCGGGGCTGCATTTCAAGCTGCCGTGGCCCTTCGAGTCGATCGACAGGACAAACGCGACGGTGATGCAGCAGATGGAGCTGGCAACGCCGGCGCCGGGGAAAGACATCACCGCGATGCTGTGGACGAACGATCACAAGGTTCAGGAGTCGTACGCGATGGTGCGTGCGCAACGCCGGGCCTCGCGGAATCCGACGGAGGCGGCGCCGGTAGAGACGGGCGCGCCGGGTGCGATCAAAGCCCCCGCGAAGCCGGTGGGCGTCGAAGCTTCGGACGTGAACTCGTTTGAGATCGCGCTGGTGGCGGTGCGGGTGCCGCTGCGGTATCGCGTGCGTGACGTGCAGAAGTTTGAGGGCTTCAACACGCCGGGGAGCCGGGCGGACGTGATCCGGGCGATCGCGCAGCGCGAGCTGATGCTGGAGCTTGCGGCGTACACCGACGACGAGGTGATCGGCCCCAAGCGGGCCGAAGCGAGCGAGGCGATTCTTCGGCGCGTGCAGAAGGCGCTGGACGGCGCAAACTCAGGGGTTGAAGTGCTGTTCGCGGGAATCGAGACGGTGCATCCGCAGCGCGAGGTGGCGCGCGAGTTTGAGAAGATCGTCGGGGCCGGGCGGCGGGCGGAGGAAGTGATCGACATGGGTCGCACCGAAGCCATCGGCACGCTGACGCGGGTCGTCGGCGACCTAGCCCTGGCCAAGCAGATCGTCGATCAACTGGCGGTCCGCAAGCAGATGCAAGGTGCCGGGGCGGACGCCAAGGCGATCGCTGAGCAGACCACGAAGATCGACGAGCTGATCCTGCGGGCCGGCGGGCGCGCCGGTGCGACTCTTGCGGCGGCTCGCGCCGATCGCTGGAGTCGCCACATGAGCCAGCGCGGCCAAGCCATGGCCTACGAGGGCCGGCTTGCGGCGTTTCGCGCCAACCCCACGCTGTACAAGGCAACGCTGTACCTGAACATGTTGAAGGAAGAACTGGTCGATGCGCGCCTGTACCTCGTTCCTGATGAGAAGAACGTGCGCGTGCGCGTCAACGCGGAGGATCAGGGCTCGGGTGGCAACGTGTTCTCGACGGGCGCGGCAGAGGGGCCGAGATAAGGGGCGCCGAGGGTGCCGATGCTGGGTGCCGATGCCCGCGCGGTCGTCTTCGTCGCGAGTCTCAAGCCGCGTGTGTAAATCGAAGTCGGAAGTTATTGAGTCTCTCGTTTTCTGTCTTTGTTTGAGCCGGAGCAGCCATGCAAAACGCTTTGAAGTACATCGTCACCGGGTTGATCGTGCTGGCCATCCTGGCCTTCATGACCACATACTCCGTCCGGTTCACCGAGAGCGCCGTCGTCACCACCTTCGGCAAGGCCGACGGCGTGCGCACCGAGCCGGGCATGGGCCTGCGCTGGCCCTACCCGATCCAAAGCGTGGTCAAGTACGACACGCGGGCCCGGTTTGTCGAAGCGGTGCCCCAGACCGCGGCGACCAAGGACGAGCGACAGATCATCGTCTCGGCGTACATCTCCTGGCGCGTGCGCGATCCGCTGAAGTTCTATCAGCTTTATGGCAGCGGCTCGCGCCCCATCGAGCATCTGCGCAAGGCCGATGACCAGCTCAAGGGATCGCTCGCGGCGGCCCTGGCCTCGATCAGCGAGTACCGCCTTGACGAACTGCTGAACGCGCGCGAGGGGACCAAGCTGGCGGAACTTGAGGGCAAAATTCGCGCGAAGCTGGCCAGCCGCGAGCAGGCCGGCGGCGCGGGGCTGGCGCTTCAAGAGGGCGGGATTGAGATACTGAGCGTGGGGATCTTCAACATCCTGATGCCCGAGTCGATCACGCAGAACGTGTTTGACGCGATGAAGGCGGCGCGGACGCGGATCGCGGCGGACGCTGTGAAGAAGGGCGAGGCGGAGGCGGAGGCGATCCGAGCGCAGGCGGACGCGGACGCGCGGACAATCATGGACTTTGTGCGTCAGCGGGCGGAGTCGATCCGCTCGCAGGGCGACCGCGAGGCGGCGCAGTACTTTGCGAAGATGAGCGAAGTGCCCGAGCTTGCGGTGTTTCTCAAGAGCCTCGAACTGATGCGCGACGGCATCGGGCGCAACACCACGATCGTGTGGCCATTCAGCGCGCCGGGGATGGGCGTGATGAACCCGACGACGTCGTTTGACCCGCGGGCCGATGCGCTGCCCAAAATCTTCCCCTCCAGCGCTCCGGAGACTGGCACTGCGAACGTTGATGTGACGCGCAAGGACCCGGCGCGGGCGACGCCGTCGCCGAAGACGCCGTGATCCTGCGGCCCCAGCCGGCGCACGATCGAGCAAGAGTGATAGCAAGGACGTACGCGGCGTGAATCAGCATGCGAGTCGGGCAATCCCGGCCCAGGCAGGAATGAAGCATGAGTCAGATCCCAGGCAGCAATCTCCCCGCCATCCCACCCGATCAGCCGGGAAACTCGTCGGCGAACCCCGCGATGGTGCGCCGTCGACCCGCGTCGGTGCAGCTTCGCGCCGGCGGCACGGGGCCTGATGTTCAGTCGATGATGGACCCGGCGAACCAGTCTCTGGCCGACGCGCTGAAGATCACGTACCGGATCATCCAGTTGGCGATGCTGGGGCTGGTGGTGGCGTATGGCGCGAGCGGCTTCCAGTCGGTGAAGCTGACCGAGACGGGCGTGCGGATCAATCTCGGGCGGGCCGAGAGCGAGACGCTGCCGCCGGGGTTTGCGATGAGCCTGCCGACGCCGATGGGCGAGGTGGTGAAGATTGATACCAGCGCCGTGTCGATGGACATGGAGCGGTCGTTCTTTCAGTCGCTGTCGGTAGAGAACATGCGCAAGCCGCCGAGCGAGCTCGAGTCGTTCGGCAAGATGAAGCTGGACCCGCTGAGTGATGGGCAGAACATCACCGGCGACCTGTCGATCGCGCACTCGCGCTGGCGGGTGCAGTATCAGCGCACCAGCGCCCGCGTGCTGGATTACATCCGCAACGTGAACCCCGAGGACGAGGAGCGGCTGGTCAACCGGGCGGTGATGCGCGGGGTGGTGTTTGCGTCGAGCCGCGTGTCGATCGATGAGTTTCTCAAAGCGCAGCCAGACCCGGATCGCAAGGGCCCGCTGCCGCTGGTCGAACTGGCGGCGAAGGAGTATGCCCAGCAACTGCTGGACGAGATGAAGACCGGGATTGTCATCACGAACCTGGACATGGAAGCGCGCACGCCGCCGCTGGCGCTGCGACGGGACTTTGCGCAGGTGGACGCGAGCAAGCAAGACGCGCGTCGGGAGGCGGAATCCGCCGAGCAGGAGCGGAGTACGCGTCTATCGACCACTGCTGGTGACGCGGCGCCGGTGCTGCTGGCGTTGATCTCCAAGTACGATGCGCAACTGGCGAAGGAAGATACCGTCGCGGCGGACGCGACGCTGCAAACCATCAACGACATGCTCGATGGCCAGCCCGTCACGGTTGACGGGGTCAAGGCACCGCGGATCAAGGGGCTCGCGGCGACGACGATTTCAGACGCGGAGCAGTATCGCTCGGCGATCGTGAGCAAGGCCGCGACCGATGCGCAGTTGTATGGCGCGAAGCTGGCGATCTACAAGAGCAACCCGCGTCTGCTGGTCAGCGGCGAGTGGCAATCCGCGTTCGCCTCGATGATGAACAGCTCGCATAAGCCGGTGATCTGGTGGACGCCGGTGGGCCAGCCGCTGGACCTGTGGCTGAACACCGACCCGGAGTTGGCCAAGCAGCGCGAGATGGCGGCGCTGCAGGCGCGGACGCGCAAGATCAACGAGCAGGAAGCCAAGGACATGGGCAAGGCGCGGAACAACGAGTTCCTGACTCCGACGCGTGAATTGAAAGAGTGAGGACGGGGGGGGTGGGGCGGGCGCTCGGGATCAGGCTCAATGATTGATGCGCAATACTTCGCGACTTTCCGCCGGAGACGATGTGATGATTGATGCCAGCGTGCAGAGCGTGCAACCCGTTGTCGCGGTGCAATCGCTGACCAAGACGTTCAAGGATTTTTGGCTGCGAACGCGGGCCAAGGCCGTGGACAATGTGACGTTTCACGTGAACCCTGGGGAGATCTTCGGGCTGCTGGGGCCGAACGGGTCGGGCAAGTCCACAATCATCAAGGTCATGCTGGGGCTGCTGAGGCAGACGAGCGGTCGCGTCGCGGTATTTGGTCGTTCGGCTTCGGACGTGCAGAGCAAGAAGCGGATCGGGTATCTGCCGGAAGAGTCGTATCTGTACCCATTTTTGAACGCCGAGGAAACGCTGGATTATTACGCGAAGCTGTTCCAGCTTGAACATCGCGTGCGGACGCGCCGGATCGCGGAGCTGCTGGATATGGTGGGCCTGAGCGCCGTGAAGTTTCGGCAGGTGCGCGAGTATTCCAAGGGCATGCAGCGCCGCATCGGTCTGGCCCAGGCGCTCATCAACGATCCGGATCTGCTGATCCTCGACGAGCCGACGACCGGCCTGGACCCGATCGGCACGCGACAGGTCAAGGACTTAATCATTGAACTTGGGCGGCGCAAGAAGACGATCGTGCTCTCCAGCCACATCTTGGCGGACGTCGAGGACACTGTTGATCGCATGGTCATCCTCTACGGCGGGAAGATCCGCGAAGAGGGCACGTGCGACCAGGTGCTCGCGGCAGACGATCGCGCGATCATCGAGACCAACGCGCTGGACAACGACACCATCGCGGCGATCGACAAGCTCATTCGCGAGCGCAGCGGCGGGCGGAACTCGATCAGCCGCGTGAGCAAGGCGCGCCAGAAGCTTGAAGAGAAGTTCGTCAAGATCGTCGAGTCCGCGGTTGCAGAGAAGGTTGAGAACAGCGGCGCGCGCCACGGCGGCGCGACGGCTGGGTTCCTGCGTGCCGCCGAGGGCGACGGCGCAGCAAAGGGTGAGGCGCTGATCGCGAACCTGGTGCAGAGTTCGCAGCGCGACGATCGCGATGTGATGCAGCGGGCCGAAGACGCGCGGCGGGCGACGACGTCGGCCCAGCGCGCCAGCGAGCTGCGGTCGCAGCCGGACTCCGGCATCATCAGCAGCCTCGTGAACACCGATGCGCCCGCGGATGCGGCGCAGCCTGCGCCCGTGCAAGGCGGAACGCCCGGCACGCCGGGGCCTTCGCCCGCGCCGCGCCCGGCAAGTGAGCGGCCTGCGCCGGGCGCGAACGTTGATCTGTCGGTAATCGACATGTTGACGGAGAAGCCGAACGAAAAGGGTTGATGCGAGTGGGGCTGGCGGGTGTTGAGTGATCGCTGACGGAGGACGCAGGAACGTATGAGCTGGACCGAACGCCTCGCCAAGATTGATCGCTTGCAGCAATCGCTGACCTTCAAGGTCATCGCGACGGCGTTGATCGTGCTCGCGGGGCTGGGCGGCGTGATCGCGTACGGCGTCTCGCAGCAGGCCCGGGCCAACGAGCTGGCGCCGCTGGTTGATCCAGCGAGCACCACGCCCCTGCGACCGGGCGAGGCACCCGCCGTTGGGGCGATGGGTGATGGCGGGGTTGTGAAGAACGAGGCCGGGCGCGTGCAGCTTGAGCGCGACGCGCGCGATCGGAGCATTCAGGAATCGTTTGCCAAAATCACCACGGGGCTGCGCGATCAGAGCCTGTCCACCGGGCGGGTCACGATCGGCATCGGCGCTGGCGTGGTGGTGGCGCTGGTGGCGGTTTGGATCGGCCTGGGGCTGACGTATCTGGGCGCGGTCAGCGCGGGCGTGTTGATCGCGTGGCCGATGATGCGGTTTGGCTCCCCTGATGTCGCGGGCACGGGGCGCTTCGTCGTCGGCGTGCTGGCGCTGACGTTGAGCTTTTCGACGCTGGTCCGCGGCGCGGCGCTGCTCTTGGGCGCGTCGCACCCGGTCACCGCGATCGCGCGAAACGTGATCAACGAAGCGGTGCGGATGAAGATCTCGCTGGTGTTCATCATCGTGCTGATCGTCGGGCTCGCGGCCCTGCCCGGGATGCTGCAAGAGAACGTGCCCCTGCGGTACAAGGTGCAGAACTTCCTGCAGTACGGCATGGGCGGATCGTTTTTGCTGGCGGCGGTGCTGGTGCTGTTCTTGTCTGCCGCGACGATCACGTTTGAGCAGCGCGACAAGGTGATCTGGCAGACGATGACCAAGCCGGTGCGGGCGTGGGAGTACATTCTGGGTAAATGGGTCGGCGTCAGCGTGGTCGCGGCCCTGCTGCTGGGCGTGTCGGCGACGGGCGTGTACCTGTTCACGGAGTTTCTGCGCCACCAGCGCGCTTTCGGTGAGGTCGCGCCGTTTGTCGCCGATCCGAACGATCAGGTGGATTTCACCGAGGACCGCTTCATCCTTGAGTACCAGGTGCTCGCCGGGCGAAAGACCGTCAGCGCGTTCATCCCCGAGGAGGATGCGCAGGCCATCGAGCTCCAGGTGACGGCGATCTTCAAGGCCGAGCAGAAGGCCTATGACGCGGACCCGAAGCTGGCGCCGCCGGACGTGGCCAAGATCGTCAAGCAGGTGCAGACCGAGCGGCTGCGCGAGTTTCTTTCCGTTCGCGCTGATCAGGTCGAGGGCAAGGAATACAGGTTTGAGGGGCTTCGCACTGCGAAGGAGCTGAACCTGCCGGTGGCGATGCGCTACAAGATCAACGCGGGTGACAACGCCCCGACTTCGACGTATCGCGTCACGTTCTGGTTCCCGCGCTCGGGGCCGAAGGTCGTGACCACCAACCTGGCGCAAGCCATGACGATGCCGCTGCTGGCGCGCGAGATCGATGACAACGGCATTCTCCGCGTCACGGTGTACAACGGCGACGTCGAGCGGCGGCAGGCCAACCCCGAGACCATGAGCTTCGCGGTGGGCGACGGCTTGCAGGTGAGCTACCCGGTGACGACCTTCGCGCCGAACTTCCTGCGGGCCACGCTGGTGCTCTGGTTCAAGCTGGTCTTCCTCAGCGCGATCGCGGTCACTGCGGCGACGTTCCTCTCCTTCCCCGTCGCCTCGCTGGTGTCGTTCGGAACGTTCATGATCGCTGAGAGCTCCGGCTTCCTGGCCAAGGCACTGGACAACTTTTCGACCACCGATGACCAGCAGAACACGATCTGGTTCAACCTCCTGGCCTCGAAGGTGAGCGAGGGAGTCGTGAGCGTGTTTCAGGCGTATTCACGCATCGACCCGATCGCCAGCGTGGTCGAGGGTAAGTACATTTCGTGGTCCAGCACCGCCGAGGGTGGGCTCTTACTGCTGGCCATCTCCTGCGCACTTTGGGCGGTGGCATCGGCAATCTTCCGAAAGCGCGAACTAGCCATCTACTCGGGCCAGTAAGTCTGGCGGCCCGTTGTGCTCGAACCTGTGTCCAGAGACACCCCATGACCGCACGCTCCACCAACCTGCCGCGGCCGCTCGTGTCGGCCACACCATCGGCGCCGCACTCCTCTCCTTCGCCTCCCGGCGCAAGACGGCGCGGCGGCGGGCACCGTCGTCCGGCCCGCGGGATGGTCCAGGTGGCGTGCCTCGGCGTCATCGCGGTGTGCCTTGGCATCAGCATCCTGCTCACCACGATGATCGCGGCGTCCAGCGGGCGGCACCAGTTGGTCTATACCGATCGCGCTGAAGACGGCATGTCGCGCGACGAGGCGCTGGGGATCGCGGTCGGCGCGTTTCGCGGGTTGTTTGTCAACGTGCTGTGGATGCGGGCGCACGAGCTGAAGCAGGACGGCAAGTTTCATGAGGCGGTGGACCTGGCGCGGACGATCACGCGTTTGCAGCCGCGCTTCCCGCGGGTGTGGGCGTTTCACGCGTGGAACCTGGCGTACAACATCAGCGTCGCGACCAACACGCCGCAGGAGCGCTGGCAGTGGGTGAACGCGGGGATTCGGCTGTTGCGTGACGAGGGGATCCCGCAGAACCCGAGCGATCTGCTGCTGCACAAGGAGCTCTCGTGGCTCTATCTGCACAAGATCCAGATGCTGATGGACGACGCGAACCAGTTCTACAAGCGCCAGTTCGCGCTGGAGTGGACGGTCGCGATGGGCACGCCGCCGGAGCGCACTCCGCAGACGCAGCGGACGCCGGACGCGATCAAGGCGTACGTCGACAACTACCTGGCACCGATCTCGAACGCGCCGTCGTCGCTCGAAGAGCTCTACGCCAAGCCGGGCTGCGAGAACGCCAAGGTCATCGTTGACACGCTCAAGGCGAAGATGAACATGGACGTCCAGACGCCGATCGGGCGCCGGATGTTCCTCTATCAACTCGAGCTCCTTCGCTCCGCTCTTCGTCAGGCCAACGCCCTGCGCCAGGCGAACAAGGACCTGAATATCAGTCCGCCAGCCAGCGACTTCACCGAGCTGCTGATCGCGCCGGCGAACCTCGTCGCACGCCGTGAGCTGATCTATCACCTGCGCAAGCGCATGCTCATCGACGAGTATCACATGGAGCCGGAGCGGATGATCCGCTTCACGCAGAAGTATGGCCCGATGGACTGGCGCCACCCCGCGGCCCACGCGCTCTATTGGGCGGCGCGGGGCGTCGAAGAAGCGCTGGCCCGCGTCAACGAACGCAACACCGGCAACAACGACTTCATCAACACCGACCGGATGGTCGTGCAATCCTTGCAGGAGCTCTATCGCTCGGGCATGATAATGTTTGACATCAACAGCCCGGAGCTGTATGTCACGCTCCCCAACGACTATTTCATCCCCAGCTACGGCTCGGTGATTAAGGAGCTGATGGCGCGCGAGGAGCAGCAGTACAAAGAGACCAAGGGCGTCGATATTTCCAGCCGAACGTACCGCTTCTACGCGGCTGGTTACGAAAACTTCCTGCACGACGCGATCAGCTTCCTCTACCGACGCAATCAGATCGACGAAGCCGAGCAGTATCGCACCGAGCTCATGACGTGGTTCGGAACCAAGGGAACCGAGTACGACCTGCGGATCGACATGTGGAAGCGCATGCCGCTGGATGACTTCGTTATCGAGAATCTCAAGGATCGCATCACCAGCCCGAACATCGCCGTTCAGGAAGTCGCCGCCTCGATCCAGTCGGCGCTCATCAATGGCCTGCTGGCTGGTGATACCGACGTGTATCGCAAGTCGATGGCGTACGCCGAGCGCTTCCACCACGAGTTCACGAAGGAGCAGTGGAAGATGACGGGTGTTGACACCAACAGCGCGCGCATGGGCGTGATGCAGCAGGACTTTCGCGAGCTCGCGGGCTTCTATAGCGCGTTCATGCTCAATAGCGCAGGGCTGACCAACGCCTTGGTGATCTACTCGCGGATGGCGGAGGACCATCGGGTGTGGACGCACGACACGCTGCTGGACATGAACATCCCGCGCGGACTCAATGAGAAAGACGCCGCGGCGGCCCAATCAGAGTTCGCGAAGATGTTCCCCAAGCCCCTGGGTCTCGAGGAGTTCCGCGCCGCCCGCGCCGCGGCGCAGCGCGTCAAAGAGCAGCGCGGCACCAGCGAGTTAAAGTAAGCGTCCTCATCGCCTCACTTGGCCTGTCGATACTTCTCGCGATAGCGCTCGGCGAGGATCGTCTGCTTGTTGCTGAGGTCGATCGGGCGACCCTGGATGTATGCGCCGATGACCTGCGTGCGGACGTCCAGCGGGTCGCCGCGAGTGATGATGATGGTGGCGTCTTTGCCCGGGGTGATTGATCCGATGGCGTCGCTGACGCCCAGGATCTCCGCGGGCGCGAGCGTGACGGCTCGCAGGGCGGTAGCGTTGTCCAGGCCGTAGGCGATGGCCAGGCCCGCGGCGTACGGCAGGTTGCGCTCGTGCGGGGTCTCTTCGCCGCTGGCGATCGCGAACGGGATGCCGGCGTCTTTCAATCGCTTGGGAAGCGTGAACCCGTCGTCATACGAAGCGTCGTCGCGGCGCGGCATGTTCAGCACCGAGTTCACGATCACGCTCGCGCCGATCGACTTGATCTGCTCAGTCGCCAGGACCGCGTCGCGCCCGCCGACGATCACGAGCTTGAACTTCTCGCGTTTGGCGAAGGCGATGGCGCTGATGATCTGGTCGTATTCCTGCGCCTCGACGAGGATCGGGCGCTGCGCAGCGCCCGCGGAAGCAAAGACCGAGCGCATGGCTTCCCAGCGCAGGTCGGTCGGCACGCCGGCTTTGTCGGCGTCCTTCGCTGCGATATAGGCCTTTGCGAGCGCGAAGGCGCCGTTCTGGCCGGTGATTCGATCAAGGCGTTCCTTGGCGCGCTTCTGCTGCTCGTCCTCGCTCTGATCCATCCACCACGCGCGCACCGTTCGCATCAGCGGCCAGGCCACGATGAGCCCGGCGTCGCGCCGCAGCGTCAGATCTTCGGTGGTCCAGCCGTCAGCGGTGATCACGCTCGCCTGACCGGGGATGCTCCCCCCGGTCGGGAACGTGCCGAAGATCAGCACGCCGTTGCTGCGGGCAACCGGCATGAGCCACGAGTCCGGGTTCACCGCCGCCGCGCCGACCACTTCGGGTGTCACGTCGCCGGCCTCGTTGAGGTCCTGGCTCGGGCGGAGCGCGCCGATCTCTTCTAGCCCCATGCGTGTGTACGGGCTGATCAGCCCGGGATAGACGCGGGGACGACCGGCGGGCGCGGGCTGGCTCGGCGCTGCGCCGGAGGCCGCGGGAGGGCTCAGGGCGTTCAAGTCTTGAACGCGCACGCCCGGAGCGGGCACGAAATCGGCACGCTTGCCGATCGCCTTGATCTTGCCGCGATCAAAGAGGACGTAGCCGTCGGTGATCGCCTCGGCGTCGACGGGGTAGACATCGACACCGACGAGCGCGATTGCTTCCTTCTGAGCCGGCGCGCGGGGAGTCAGGTCTTGCGCGTGCGCGGGCAAGGGAATGATCCCGAGCGCGAGCGCACCGAAGATCGCGGCGGCGATGACGCGCGCGGACTGCACAATCGCCGGGGCTGAACGCTGCACGCAACTACTGGCGGCATTGGATGAGTGAGTCTGCATGGGTCTAAACCTTTGAGTCAGGTGAAACTCGATGACGGTCACGAGGGGAATGCGGGAGTGAGGCGCGGGACGCGGAGGCCGGGTGTCGTGTGGAGCGTGAGCGGCGTGGAGGGCATGCAGGATCTCGGTAAGACACTCACTCGCACCCGCACACGCCAGAGCGGTGGTCTTCGGGGTTGAAGCCGCGGCGCAGGCGTTCCAGATAGAGCTCACGACGCGCGATTGTCGCCTCGCGGTTCATTCGGACAATCAGCGGCACGCGTTCGGACACGCCGGCTCGAAGTTGGCCATTGCTCTGGCCATCGCCCCGCTGCTGCAACGCGTCCTGTGACGCGGCGCTTTCGGCGGCTTGTTTGCTCTCGCCAAGCTCCGATTCAAGCTCGGCGCGCGTGACCAGGTTGGTCGGCTTCTTCGGCGTTTCAGCTGGCGTCGTCGTGGGCTTGGCTTCGGGAGACTTGCGGTCTGAGGGCTTTGCTTCTCCGGCCTTCGTGCCGTCTCTACCCGGCTTCTTTGACGGGCTGTCGCGCTGCACCTTCTGGATCAAGCGGGCACGCTCCTTGGCGATCCACTGGCGCGATCGCTGATCGCGCTCCAGTGAGAAGCGTTCGATGCCGTCAACGAACGTGCGCTCGACTTTGCTGAAGGCGCTGAGCGGGTCACTGGACCAGATCACGACGTCGGCCTGCTTGCCGGGCTCCAGGCTTCCGACCCACTGGTCGATCATGAGCTGCCTGGCGGGGTTGATCGTGATCCACTTCAGGGCCTCTTCGCTGTTGACGGTGCTGACGCCGTCGGCCCGACGGCTGTACTTCTCGCCCTTGGCGGCCTCGATGTTCATGCGCCGCGCCAGGTCGTCTGAGTCGCTGTTGAAACTCACGACGACGCCCTGCTCGTGCATGATCGGGAAGGCTCCGGGTATCGCGTCCTGGACTTCGACCTTGAACGCCCACCAATCCGCGAAGCCCGAGGCCCCGCGCGAGGTCTCGCGCACGATGTCCGCGACTTTGTAGCCTTCAAGGATGTGCGTGTATGTGCCGAGCTTGAAGCCGAACTCCTGCGCCACGCGCCCCATCATCAGGATCTCGTCCTGGCGGTAGCTGTGGCAGTGGATCAGTCGCTTCCCGGCCAAGACCTCCGCGATCGCTTCGAGTTCCAAGTCGCGTGCCGGCGCGCCCTCTTTCTGCTCGCGCTTCGCGGCGTACTCCCTCGCCGCGACGAAACGATCGCGGATCTGCATCTCCACGCCCATGCGGGTCTGCGGATACGTCGAGCCTTCGCCAGACGAGTTGCCGCCCTTGGGGTTCTCGCCCAATGCGAACTTGATGCCGCCGATCGCCTCGGCCATGTGCATGTCATCGGCGCTCGCGCATCCCCAGCGAATCTTGTTCACCTGCGATTGCCCGCCGATCGCGTTGGCTGAGCCGTGAAGGCTGAGCACGCTGGTGACGCCGCCAGCGACTTGGCGGTACCAGTTGATGGCGTCAGGGTTGGTGACGTCCTGGATGCGGACTTCCGCAGTGACCGCCTGCCCGCCTTCGTTGACCCCCCTGCTGATGCCGGTGTGCGAGTGCGCGTCGATGATGCCGGGCGTGACGTGCTTGCCCTTGGCGTCAATGACCAGCCAGCCCTCGGGCACCGGCCCGGCGGGCGGCGCGATGCCCGCGCCGACGCGTTCGATCTTGCCGCTGACGATGATGATGCCCGCGTTCTCGAGTTTGCCCGCTGGCCCGCTGGTCCAAACGGTTGCGTTGTGAATCAGGATCGTGCTTGCGGGCTTCTGCTCATCGCGCACGGCGTATCCACCAAACGGTAACCCGGGCAACTCTTCCGGCGCGTCGGCGGGTTCTTCCTTGTCGCCGTCAGCGTCCTTCTTCGCGCCCGCGCCCGAAGCCGCGCCAGACTGGCGTTTCATCGAAGCACTCGCGTTCGTCGGCCCCATGGTGAACGGGCCGCTCGCGCTCGCGCCGTCGACCTTGAGCACAGCCGTCGCTGGCGGGTCGCTCTCGGCCGGGGGCTGTACGCTCAGCGTCAGCGTCTTGGCACCCTCGTCATAGCTGCCCGTCGCCGCGGCGCTTTGACCCATCGCTTCCACCGCGCCGGTGGCCTGACCGGCGCTGAGCTTGACTGTCATGCTGATGGGCACACCGCCGGGCGGGAAGCCCGGAGCGTCGGCCGTGAGCGTGCCGGACCATGATCCGCTGACGCCGTCGTCTTTGGACGCATCCGCGGGCGCGCCGTCTACCGCTTTCGCGTCGCCCGCGTTCTTTGGCTCGCTCGACGCGTCGGCCTTCTTGGGCTCGGGCTTGGGCAGATCACCCACTCGGATCGCGATGAAGCTCAGCGCCTCCGCTTCGCCTTCCTTCCACGTGCCGACGAGCGTCTTGTCCTGGACCTTCGCGACAACTTTGATCTCGCCCTTGGTCGCGCCCAGCTTCTCGCGGCTGAACTTGAACCACACGCCCTCACCCCGCGCGACATCATCTTCCGCCTCAATGTCCTTGAACTCCGGCGTCGACGTGAGCTTCACCTGGCCGTCCGCGCCGACCGTGATCGTCAGCCGCTCCGGCCCGCCCGGCGGGATCGGATTGCCGCCGACAGACTGCATCTCCCACACGCCGCGGAGCGCTCTGCTCGCGCGATCGGGCTTCGGCTCGTCGCCCTTTGACGCGGTCCATCGGAACGGCGTGCCGTCGGCCCATTGCCCCGCGCCGCTGAAGCCGTTGATCGCGCCGGCGTCGTCGCGCTCGACGATGCCGCTGATGCTGACCATGCCAACGGTGCCGAACGGCTCATTGTCGAAGACCGCCGTGACGCGGTCTTCGGTGAGGCTGGATGACTTTGCGCGGCTCTTCTGCTCCTTGGCCGGTCGGCCGTCCTCCGTCGCGGGCCAACGCCGCACGGTCACTCCGTTGTCCTTGTCGATGGAGATTGCGATCCTGTCCTTGCCAGCATCGCCGACGATCTTGACGTCGTAGAAGCCCTCGCCCTTGATCGGCGCCGCGTTGATCTCGTGGCGCACGCCATCGATCCACACGTCGCGGAGCTTGGTTTTCTTGGCAAAGATCAGGCCGTCGGCGACGATCACGCTGGCGCGCTTGCCCTTCTCGACGGTCCCGAGTTCACTTGCGAGCCCCATGATCTCCGCTGGGCGGGTGGTGAGCATCGCCAGCGCGTCATCGGGCTTGAGCCCGTGACGGATCGCCTCGCGCACGTTGGCCATGAAGCGCGAGCGATCCTTGAGCTTGGCAGTGGTGAGCGCCGCGTTGATTCCCGCGCCCAGCACCCGACGCGGATTCGTGGGCGCTTGTTCCCAGGTCATCAGCTCCCGCAGGTCGATGTCTTCCGCATCTGCGACCGACGCGATCTTCGGCTTCTCCGGAAAGTTTAATGGCAGAATCAGCGAGCCCTTCCATTGACCGCCCGCGCCAGCCTTGCTGTCGGGCGGATTCTTCAGCGTCAGGCGCTCCATCGAGGCCTTGACGCCATCCAGCCGCCGAAACTCCATCCCGCTGCCCAGCACCATCGCCGGACGACCGAACTCCTCCGCGATCTTGCTCACGCGCGCGATCTCAAGCTCGTCCTCGGCGTTCATCAGCAGCGGCAGCGGACGCGCGAAGTCCTGTTTCAGATTCCGGTCGCTCGAGTTGTTGAGCCGCGCCGTCTCTGTCGTCAGCGCTTCCAGCGCGCTGGACCCTCCCGCCCATGGCGCGTCCAGCAACACCTGTCGCACCAGCGCGATCGCGCCCATCTGTGAATCGGGGTAGCCCGGCCACCGGCCCGCCCCGCCGCCGACGTTCGTCAGGTCCAGCGCGACGCTCTGATAGACCGCATTGCGATACGCCGGCGGGCGCGCCGAGGCGAGATCGCTCTCGGGCTGCGCTAGCGAGACCGCCGCGCTCTGCCCGCGGAAGATCCCGCCCTTGGGCGAGATCACCGCGGCCACATACCCCATCGATCGCATCGACTTCGCAACGCCCTCATCCACACCCTTGGAATCAATCGCGCGGCGCTGCGGCGTCACCCGCGCGCTCCAGTGCGCACCCTTGACTTCCGGCTCCGGTCGCGCCACCTCGACCTCAAGATACGGCTCAACAAAGCCGGCGTAGACATGAAGCCCCGTTGCGTCGATCGACTTCGCGCCCGCTGGCGCAGGGATCGCCTTCGCTCGCCCGCTCGCGTCCGCCTTGTCCTTCACGGCCGACGCGGCCTTGTCCTTCGCGCCCGGCTCATCATCGTCCGGTGACGCCGTCGCTGCGCCCTCGCCGGGCTTTGCATCCTTGTCGTCCGCTGGCTTGGCGGGGGCGGCGGGTTTGGCGTCCTCTTCGGCCTGAGTCGCGGGATCAAACAAGACTTCGGTGATCCACCCGTCGCGCATCACCACCGTGGCGTGCTTAAGCACCTTGCCGGGTGCGGTGTGTACGGTCGCGTTGGTCAGCGCGCTCCAGCGAACAGCGTCTGCCGCCCCCACTCGATTCGGCGGCGGCTGCGTGCCCACCGGCGCTCGCTCCGGGGCCGCGCCCGCCGAGACGATCAGCGCGGCGGCGATGCCGAGAAAAGCAATCACTCGCCCGACTCGCCTCGACGCGCGCCCGCGCGTTGAAGATGTACACAGTGTCCGCGAACACACGCCGCTCGTTGGTCCAGCCATTTGAACAGTCTAACAAACTCTTGACGTGGCGCGTGCGGTTTGTTCTTTGAACGGGCGGGGCTGGCGGCGGCCCGGCGGCCGGGGGGCAGAGGGCGGGACGGCCGTTGTGGCTTCGTCAGGCCGCGGCAGCTTGATGCCAAGTCAAGGCGTGCGAATAGTTCGGGCCGGCGTGGTGCGCATCAGCGCCGTCATGTAGACCTGGAACCCGTCATGCATGATCTTCATGCTGCCGGACTCGAACATCTTTCGAAAGCTCGCCTCGCTGGCGATCTCGCGGACGCGAGACTCCCACGAGATGAAGTAGTCATCGTCCACCTGTCCGTGCCGGTGGCCGTGCCAGACGATCTCAAAGACGCTGAGCTGCATCAGGTTGAAGAAGTACTCGCGAACCTCGCGCTCAGTGGATGCGTGCTCGACATCGTGCTGATACACCTGTGCAAGGGATGGATCGCTCACCCGCATCTCGCGCAGGTGCATCTGGAGTTCGACGAGCTTGGTGAAGTTCGCATGGCGCGCCGCGCGCCGGGCGTGCCAGAACTGAAACCCTGTATAGAACAGGCCGCTGGCGATGGCGGTGGCGCTGAGGGCCTGAAAGAAGACCTGTGCGTACAGGATGTCCATGCCGCGAGGGTATGGGGTTGGGTTCAAGGCACACTCCGTGCGAGTCCACCGCTCCTGATCGCCGGCTCGCCTGTCAACATTCACACCGAATCAACCCGCTAGACTCGCTCTCGCATGGACGCGAGCAACGACCAACCCGCCCAGCCGCCAGGCACGCCCGCCGCGACGCGGGAAAACGCCCAGAAAATGCCGTCAACCGGCGGCGGAGCGTCCGCCGATCAGAGCGGGGGCCACACGCTCGGGGCCGCGGTGCGGGTGACTTCGATTGTCACGCTCGCATCAAGATTCGGCGGCCTGGCCCGCGACCTGCTCATCGGGCTGATGTTCCGCGATACCGCCTTGGGCTCGGCATTCTCCATCGCCTTCGCAGTCCCCAACCTCTTCCGGCGGCTCTTCGGCGAGGGTGCCCTCTCCGCGGCGTTCGTCCCCGAATACACCCAGACTCACAAGCGCGATACCGACGTCGCCGACCGCCTCGCCTCGCTCACCATGATCTGGCTCGCGATGGCGACCTCAGTCCTCACGCTGCTCGGCGAGGTCGGCCTGCTCATCGCATTGCTCGTGCTGCCGCCAGACAACGAGCGGCACATGGCCATCACCTTGACCATGGTGATGTTGCCGTTCATGCCCTTCATCTGCATGGCCGCCATCCTTTCGGGCATGCTGCAAGTCCACGGCAAGTTCGGCCCCGCCGCCAGCGGGCCGCTCATCCTCAACGCCTTTGTCATCGGCGTCGGCCTCTACTACGTCCTTAGCGGCCAGACCGCCGGCCTGACCGCGGCCCTGACCGTCGGCATCGCCACCACACTCTCAGGCCTGACGCAGGTGCTCTGGTTTCTCTGGCTGCTGCGCAGACACGTTCGCTGGCGGCGTGATCACGCGCCAGCCAGGCCCGCCGCGATGACGATGCTGAGGCGCTTCGTGCCCGTCTTGGTCGGCGCGGGCACGCTGCAACTGAACACCTTCTTTGACCTGATCATCGCGAGCTTCCCCATCTGGGTCGGCCCCACGATCATGGGTGTGACGTACCCGCTGGACGAACGCAGCGCGACCATCCTCTCGATGACCAGCCGCATCTACCAGTTCCCGCTGGGGGTCTTCGGCATCGCGGTCGCCTCGGCGGTCTTCCCCCTGCTATCCAGGGCCGCGGATGAGCACGAGGCCTTCGCCAGCGTCCTGCGCCGGGGCGTGCGGCTCTCGCTCTTCATCGCCATTCCCGCCTCCATCGGGCTCGTCCTCGTCCGCCATGACGCCACCGCGGCCCTCGTGCCCACCTTCAGCGCCATCGGCAAGGCCCGCTGCGCCGACGTGCTGCTCGGCTTTTCACTCGGCGTCTGGGCGTACTCGCTCACGCACGTGCTCACCCGCGCGTTCTACGCCCTTGGCGATACCCGCACGCCCATGCGCGTCGCGATCTGGATGGTCGGCGTCAATCTTTTGCTTAACCTCGCGCTGATCTGGCTCTTGCGCGAAGCGGGCCTGGCGTGGGCCACGAGCATCTGCGCCATGATTCAGGTGCTCATCCTCTGGCGTCTGCTCTCGCGCCGCACCGGCATCACGCTGGACGGCGCGACAGCGAACAGCGTGCTGCGGATCTTGGCGATGTCGGGCGCGATGGCGCTCGGCGTGATCGCGCTACGCCTGCTGTGGCCCGCGTCTGAAGACGACCTGTGGAGACACCACGCCCTGCGACTCCTCGCCTGCGCCGCGGCGGGCACTCTCGGCTACGTCGGCTTAGGCGCGTTACTCGGCATGCCCGAACTCACCTGGCTCCTCCGCCGCCCACCCGCGCCGCGAGCCGGCGCGCCGAGCCGCGAGACGTCTCGGCCGGTCGATCCGGGCGCTTGACCTGCACAGCACTCTCCATCTTCCACCCTCCGCTCGCCTCGGCCCCCGGCCAACGGCCAATGACCAATGACCAATGACCAATGACCAATGACCAATGACCAATGACCAACGCGCAGCCGAAGTGCGTTGCCGTAGGGTGCCCTAGGCTGCCTTAGGAACCCTTGGGGTACGGGGTCCCCCTATGCCTCTCGGCGGGGAGTTCGACAGAGGCGAAGTCGATGGGGCACATGCGGAGACGGTCTTGTTGCGTGCAGGCCGGCAGGCTCGTGTGCCACTTGGGCGTCACCGCTCGGAGTCACAGAGGGCAGCCAGCCTGACGCTTCGGACACATCCCACACGGGCACAGCCACCCCGAAAGGACGCCGACGCTCGGGTAGAAGATTGAGAAATCCGGCGCGGTAGTGGAGCTAGACTTTCTTTTGATTGACGTCGAGGGTGATACCAAAGAGTGGCAAGTCCGTCGGCGGTGAGTCGGTGGGACCGGTGCGGCGTGAAGCACGGGCAGCACTGATCCGCAGAGCCGGATCAGTGGCAAGGTGATTGATGCCACGGACCCGTGGGGATTGGTTCATTCGGGAGCGAAGGCGGCACTGATCCTGCCGCGGGATCAGTGGCACGTTCGATGCCACGCACCCAGAGCCGGTAGCCAAGGGCACTGGTCCGCCGAGCCGGACCAGTAGCACGATCAGTGCTACGCACCCCCTCGTCGTCAGCGATTTCCCCCCTCGCTCCTCTCTTGCTCTACGAGAGCCGCACTCATTGCTGATCTCGCCGCGACCTCGAGCTCTTCTAGACGCTTACTCCACCTGCTTTCCTCATCTGCGTTCTCTGAGACCTTCGCACGCTGCTTGCGGAGTTCGAATGCAGCGCGCCATGAACCCGACAAAATCAGCACGCGTGGTTTCGCAGTCCTCCAATCGGAGTCGGACTTATAAATTGCGAAACCTGCTCGAAGCAAGTCGGCAGAAAGATCGCTAGCTCGCTCGGCTTCTTGGAGTTCGCCATACTTAGCAACGGCGGCAAGAGCGAGAAAGTATCCACTAATATCCATAGCATCGACAATACTCCGATCAGGTAGAATTATATCGTTCGTTCGCCTACTTTGGGAATCTCCCTCTCCCCAAACGATGGCAAGTGATGTTGAATGCCCGATTTGCTTGATCGCCTCGAGGTCATTGCCAAACTCTTCTAGAGGACTCCATTTCGAACGAGGATCGAACCCCCCACGAAAATACTCTGACTCAACATGTTTCTTGCCTACTTTATCGATACTAAGTCGAGCAATTGCCGATGCTCCATCCGCGTGTTTTGGCTCAGCGGGTTGCGCCCACTGGAGAGGAAGCAAGAACTTCTCGCCATCAAAGAACTCAAATTTCTTCGCCGCTGCTGCTGGTGGCGTTAGTTTAGTCCGGTTTGCTGGCGTCGACGATGTGCCATCACACCCACCGGCTGCGATCGAAAGCGTGAGTAGGAAAGCAAATACGACGACAAGTTGATGGCTCATCAAAATTTACTCCAATACACTAGTTATTTCAAACAACCAACTACAGGGGTGCGTGGCATTGATCGCCTTCGTGCCACTGATCCGGCTTTGCGGATCAGTGTGCTGGGACGTGCGGCGATCTACGAGCACTGATCCGCAGGGCCGGATCAGTGGGACACACCCTTTGTTGCGCAGGGCGGCTTTCGGCGAGCCCAGCGGCGGCACCAGGTCGCCGTCGTCATAGGCGATGTCGATCGAGCTGGTGAGGAACCGGCGCGCCGATCCGTACGCCGTGTAGCGAACGTGCTCCATCGCTCGACCATCACTGTTCAACAACGCCACCACGTCGGCTCTCCAGTTCTGAACATAGTAGCGCGTCTGATCGCCGGTGGAGTCCGCCGCGGCGTACCACGGCGTGGGGGTTTGGGTCAATCGGGAGCGAAGGCGGCACTGATCCCGCCGCGGGATCAGTGGCACGTTCAATGCCACGCTCCCGCCCACCGCACCCCTCTTCGGGTGAAGCCGTCATGACCCGGTATCGCTATCGCTCGATCTAGCTATATCTTTATTAACTAAGTAAGTAAACCAAGTAATGCCGACTAACATAGGGATAGAAATAATTCCCAGAAGCACATACTTGTTCGTTGAATACGAACCACTAGAATGAATCGCGATTGAAAGAGATGAACATAAAACCATGAAAGATGGCATGTAAACCAATAAAAGGCGTCTGTGAGATATATCAACTCGTCGATTGAAATTCATCATAATCCCGGGTGCGTGGCATTGATCGCCTTGGTGCCACTGATCCGGGTTTGCGGATCAATGTGCTTTGACGTACGGCTATCCAAGAGCATTGATCCGCAGGACCGGATCTGAGGCGAGTGCAATACTACGCTCCGGCGCGATGTTCGGGATCGCCACTCGCTACTGCCTCTTGGCAACTGCCCACTGCCCACTGTCCACTCCCCATTGCCCACAGCCCTCATCAGTACGTGAAGTTTGCCCACGCACTCGTGCTTCCGGGACTGACCCCGCCGCTGTTGCCGGTGATCGCCGCCGACGTCGTCGCGCTCACCACGAAGCACACGTTGCCCGCGACCACATCCCAGTTGTTGCCGTTGCCCGAACACGTGTTTCCCGCAATGAAGTTGCCCGTGCCGTCCACCTCGATGCCTCGGTCGTTCAGGCGGCAGGCGTTCCCCTCGATCCGGTTATCCACCGACACAACCACGATCCCCGCACCATCCCCTGTTCCAGCCCCGTTTCCGTCGCACTGGTTGTTGCGGATGACGCAGCGGAAGGTGGCGAAGATGCCGTTCCCGACGTTGTTGAGCGACACGCAATCGACGATCGTCGTTGTGTTCCCGATCCCAAATCCGGTCCCGCCGTTCGCCGTTGCCGTGCTGCGCGCGACCAGGCATGCGGTGTCCACCCGAATCCCACCGCCTGTGTTCTCGCTCGCCGAACAATCCATGATTGTGCTTCCCGTGCTCGCATAGATTCCAAGACCGTTCTTTCTCGAAGCGCACGACGTCACCACCGAGCCTTTGTCGACCGAGATCCCCACCCCAGAGCTGCCCTGCACCGAGCAACCCGTCACTGTGGAGGCATCCCCGACGTCGATCCCGTTCCCCGTGTTGTCGATCACCATGCAGTACTCCACAATGGCGGTCCCGCGCGCACGAATCGCTTCCGAACCCATATTGTCACGCACCAGACAGTGCCGCACAATCGAGCCGTACCCAACCGCGATCCCGACATCCCCGTTCGCGACAACGTTCACTCGTTCTACGCGGTGCTGCTCGCCGTTTCCAGAGATATCTGCGATCAGCCGCACGCCGTACCCAGCCCATCCCGTGACCGATCCATCTGTCACCGCCACGCCAGTGAGCGTCCCATCAACCATGACTCCGTTCAAGGTGCCTGCGACGCCCCGGACTTCAAAGCCGCCCAGATCGATCGTGACCCTGCTCGATGCGATCTCGATGCCATGCTTGCCGACAACGCCGGTGATGTTGCCAGTGAGGTAGTACGACCCGGGTTGCGTGATCTTGAAGAGGCTATTGGCGTCGCCGGGCGTATTGGTGAGGTTGATCGCGATCCGCGGCTCGACTTCTTGAAGCGTCTTGTTCGTCGACGTCACCGGCCCGGCGGGCGGGTTGAGCGGGCCAGCGAACAGGAGGCCGCCCGTGGCGAGGGCGAGCGCGGCGGCGATGAGGATGGTGAAGAGCCTGCGTCTGGTGGTTGTTGTGTTCATCCGGGAAGTTTACTTTGAACGCCGAGCAACGCAACGAAAATCACGAGGGTTTAAGGGAGCGCGGCGTTACCTCGCCGGCGTGACGGTTTGTCGGAACGGCGCGATGCGGCCATCAAAGAAAACGCTGAACTGCGGGGACGGATCAATGGATCGGGCATGGGGTGCTTGCAGCTTGCTCAGGACCCGCCTTGGAAAGGCGGGCCACCTGAACATGCGGGCACCTTGGAGGAGTGGATCCGCAAGGCCGGATCACCGTGACGAAGGGGTGATCGAGGTGGGCGGGGTGATGGTGTTGTTGCACTCGGGGCAGCGGTTGGTGGTGAGTGTGCGGATGTCGTAGCCGCAAGCGCCGCAGTAGTTGGCCAGGTCGCGCATGCACCAGCGGATGAAGCCGCGGGCGTTAAAGGTGAAGTAGATGCCGACGGCGGTGGCGGCTGCGGGCGGGATGATTGCGCCGAGGATGGAGAATATTATGTACGAGAACTCGGGGCCAGCAGCGCCGCTGAGGAAGCTGGGGAGGTTGATGGCCAGCGACGCGATGGACATCAGCAACACCGGGGCAAAGTAGATCATGACGAGCACGCCGACGAGGCGGACGATCAGGCGAAACCAGCCGTAGTCGATCATCGTGAGCTCTGGGTGTTGATGGCGCGGGTGATCTTGCCAGCGGGTGCATAGAGGACGGTAATGGCGACGGCGCCGGCGATGGAGTAGCCGGCGAGATGCCCGATCTCAGAGATCGACAGGGCGGCGGCGCGGGCGCGGATGAAATCCAATATGTCGCCAAGCAAGCCCGGTGGGCCGGGCGGGCCGCGTGCGCTGAGATCTATGGCGAGCTCGGGAAGGGCGGAGTGGAGAACCTCGGCGGTGCCAATCACGAGCGTGACCACGGCGGCGAGCCGAGCCAGCAGCACGAGGTCGAGCAGGTTGGGGCGTGATCGCAGCGTCACTTGAGCCATGCGTCTTCCAGCATCATGCCTTCGGGGAGCGCGGCGGCGTCGGAGGATTCGAGCATGCTGGCGACGGGGGTAGCGCAATAGTCAAGGGCGAAGGAGCCAGCGGGACGATGGTTGCCGGACCAGCCGAGGCCGCCGAAGGGGAGCTTGCTGGAAGCGCCGGCGGTGCCGGCGTTGACGTTGATGCAGCCGGCGCGAACCTCGCTGACGAAACGCGCGGCGGCGGCGCGGTCTTTGGTGAAGATTGCGGCGGCGAGGCCGTAGCGGGTGGCGTTGCTCTGGGCGATTGCGTCGTCAAAATCGTTGACGATGGCGATGCGCAGGAGCGGGCCGAAGATCTCGGTGTCGCAGCCGGCATCAAAGCCAGCTTCGCCCGGGGCGAGGGCGTCGGCGGTGGTAAAGCGGTCGACGCGGAGGATCGAGGGGGTGATGAAGAAGCCCTTGCTAGTGGAGCCGGGGGTGTCCAGCGCGCTAGATCGTACGAGGACTTCGGCGCCCGCGGCCTGAGCGCGAGATTGAAAGTTCAGGAGGTCAGCGCGAGCGCGATCGTTGTTGATCGGGCCCATGAAGACGGGGTGCGTGGCGCGGGGCTGGCCGACCGAGAGCGTGGAGGCGATCTTGCAGACGGCGCTGATAAGGCGGTCGGCGATGTCGCGATGGATGATGGCGCGCCGCGTACAGGTGCAGCGCTGGCCGGTGGTGGCGAAGGCGGAGCGCGCGAGCTCGATGGCGGCGAGGCGGAGGTCGCAATCAGGAAGGAAGACGGCGGGGTTGCTGCCTCCCAGTTCGAGGGCGATGATGCGGCCCGGTTGGTCGAGGTTGGCCTGGAGGATTTTCTTGCCGACGGGCCAGGAGCCGGTAAAGGCGATGGCGTCGAGCTCGGGGTTGGTGGCGAGCGCGGAGGCGACATCGGCGCCGCCTTGAACGAGGTTGAAGACGCCAAGGATGTTGATGTCTTCGGCGCGGAGGGCTTCGTCAAACCAATCGGCGAGTTGCTGGCCGACGGCCATGGCTTTGTCGCTGGGCTTGAAGACGATGGTGTTGCCCATGGCCAAGGCGGGGACGATGTGGCCGTTGGGCAGGTGGGCAGGGAAGTTGAAGGGGCCGATGACGCCCATGACGCCGTGGGGCTTGAAGGTGCAGCGGCCGATACGTGAGGGGGAGAGGGCGAACTCGAAATCCGAGACGCGATGGAGGCCGCCTTCGGGGGCGGGGTCGAGGGTGATATCGACCTTGCCGGAGAGGAGCGCGGCTTCCTGCTTGGATTCCCAGAGGGCTTTGCCGATCTCGTCGCAGAGCAGATCGGCCATGAGGGACTGGCGCGACTTGGCGATGTCCGCAAAGCGGCGGAGCACGGCGAAACGCTTGTCGCGCGGTGTCTGCGACCAGGCGGGAAGGGCCTTGCGTGCGGCGGCGCAGGCGAGGTTGACATCGCTGACGCGAGGCGAGCAGGCGAAGATGCGCTGCTCGGGGAAGGCGGGGTTCACGGTGAGGTGGGAGTCGCCGAGGATCGGATGCCATTGGCCGGCGATGAGGTTGGCGGGGCCGCGGAGGATGTGCGAGGCTTGGTCGATGGGCATGCGGGAATGTAGGAGCGGGTGATGGGGGCGACGAGCAGTTGGGAGCGTGGCTGGGCTCGCGGAGGCGGGGTCTAAAAGGGCCGAGCTAGCGGCGAGACTTTGCTTTGGTGCCGGCGCGGGACTTGGGCTTGGCGGCCGCAGGCGCGGGTTTTTCGGCGGGCGATGCGGCGGTGGCTTTAGTTGGCGGCGTGGGTTTGCGCGACTGCGGCGGTTCGAGGAAGGTGAAGCCGCAGTCGAGGCCGGGCTCGGCTTGGAGGGCGGTCAAGTAAGCGCGAGGGATGACGAGGCGGCCCTGGCGATTAAGCGATGCCGGGCATTCGACGGCGCGGAACTCGCCGTCGTCGTCGATGACGCTGACGATGGCGTGCTGGGTCGGGGGCTTGTCGTCGGGCGACGGGTCTGCGAGGCGGGCGACGCGCGTGTCTTTGACGATGGAGATGGCGTCGAGCGCGCATTCGAGGTGAGGGCCGCCGTCGAAGGGGTCGATGCGGTTGTGGTAGGTGAAGCCAAGTTTTTCGAGCATGCGCCGTGCGGGGACGGTCTCGCTGCTGACCTGGGCAACGCAGGCGCGGGCCTCGGGTGCGATGAGGGTGAGGTAGATCTCTTCTCGTGGGAAGAGCGAGAGGATAAACTCCTTGCTTTCCTGGCAGAAGCGGTCGGCGTCCTCATAACTCATGTTGATGAAGGCGCGAGTGAAGCCGTCCCAGAAGGGGGATTGGCCGTCGGAGTTGACGGGGCCCATCATCTCGGCCAAGACGCGCGGCGAGAAGAACTCGCGATGGAGGCCCATGAAGTGAAAGCGGACGAGCGAGAGGAAGCGGCCGAGTTTGGCGCGATGGCCGCGGTATGAGGGCAGGAGGATGAGGCCGCCGACTTCGGTGGGGCCGTCTTCGTCGAGGTGCAGGCGGGCCATGACGTGGGAGACGCCCATTTGAAGGGACTGGCTGAACTTCTCAATGCGCCGGAGTTCAAGGGAGAGGTTGGGTTGGCCGGGGGAGGAGATCTGCGCGATGATTTGAGAGGTGCCGACGACGCCGCTGGCGCCGCTGTGGGACTCGGGGTGCTCTTCCATGACGAAGACGAAGACGGGCGAGCGGCCGGTGATGTCGCGGAGGCCGGCGCCGAGCGCGCCGTCGGAGCCGGTGCGGACAGGGAGTTGCGCTGGGGGCTTGGTGCGTTTGGCGGGTGTGACTGTACGGTTTTCGGAGGCGAAGACGAAGCACTGGCGCGACCAGGCGACCTTCTGATCGATGATCTGGCGGTCGGCGGGGAGGTTGATGAAGTGGACCATCTTGGCCAGCTTCAGGAGCGTGCCGGTGTCATCGGGTTTAGCGCGTCGAATGACAAACATGAAGACCTCGGGTGGCGGATGAAGAGCGCGGCGGCTGACGGAGCGATGCCGGCGCGGTTCGACTGAGCACGCCAGCGTAGGAGCGATGAGGCGATGCTCATTGCGTGCGCGGCTCAAAGGGCGTGGCTGGGGCCGAGATGGCTCCATATGCTCCGCACTCGGTCGGTGCGATGTGCGGCGAAGGTCGCAGCGTGGGGCGCGGTTTGCTGGGAGGTCGGATGAGTCAAACGGGCAGGAATCGAACGCCGCTGACGAACGCTCGGGACCACGTGGAGTTTTTGGCTGCGTTCCTGCGGTCGCCGCTCCAGATGTCGGCGATCTTTCCCACGAGTCCGGAGATCGGGCGGGCGATGGTGCGCGGGCTTGAGCTTGACAAGGCGCGGGCGGTTGTTGAGTTCGGGCCTGGAACGGGGTCGATCACCAAGGCGGTGCTGGAGGTGATCGGCGAGGCGACAATGTTCTTTGCGGTCGAGCTCAACGAGCAGATCGCCAAGCGGTTTGCGAAGAACTTCCCGACGGTCCCTCTGTTTCAAGGGGACGCGGCGGAGATCGCGCGGTACACGCAGGAGGTCGGCGCAGCGCACCTTGACGCAGTGATCACGGCGCTCCCTTGGACGACAATCCCGACCAAGGCGAGGGTGCGGATTCTGGACGAGACGGTGCGGCTGATGCGCCCGGGCGCAGTGTTCACATGGGTGACGTATCGGAGTGTCAAGTCGGCGGGGGTGCAGGAGTTCATGGCCGAGCTGGCGGCGCGGTTCGGGCGCGTGGAGCCGGCGATTGAGGTGCGGCGGGCGATGGTGCCGGCGCACGTTCAGCGGTGCTATCGCTGAGGCGCGGCCCGAGGGTGTCGCGGACGTCAGGCGGAACGAAACTCGGGGAGCACTCACAGTGCGCATCGGCATATTCAGCGACATGGGGATGAATGCAGACTGGCTGTGGACGCAGTGCGACGGAGAGATGGGGCGTGATAACGCGTCGGGCGTGAAGCTCGAGCACATGGCGCGAGATGCGGAGCGGGTGTTCTGTTTCAACCTGCCATTTTTTCCGAAGGGGGCGGGGAAGATGCCGCGCTGGAAGCGGCTGCTGCACAAGGTGCGCGGGGACTATCGCTCGCACAAGGCGACGCTGGCGTTTGACATGCTGGGGGTTGAGCGTGAGCGGGTGGGGATGCTGCTGTATGAGCCGCCGCCGATTGCGCGAAACTTTTATGAGGTGGGTGTGAAGCGGTGCGCGCGGGTGTGGGCGCCGGACGCGGGGGCACCGGCGTCGGTCGAGGCGGTGACGCTGCCGGCATTCTGGATGCTCGCGGAGGACGTGCGGGCGCTACGGGCGCAGGCACCGAGGGAGAGCGAGGTGGCGCTGGCGGCGGTGATCAGCGGGAAAGTGGCGCTCGGGGGGCACAGGCAGCGATTAGAGTTTTTGCGGTTGTTGCGGGCGGCCGGGGTGGCGCTGGAGTTGTTTGGCATGGGGCTGCCGGCGGACCTGCGCGGGCGGGGCGGCGTGTCGAGCAAGGGGCAGGTGTTGCGGGCTTCGCGATGCTCGCTTGCGATTGAGAACTATGACCAAGGCGAGCAATATGTGACAGAAAAGTTATGGGACCCGCTTTTGAGCTGGTCTGTGCCGCTGTACTTTGGGCCGGGGGCGCCGGAACGGTTGATCCCGCCGGAGAGCTTTATTCGGATTCCGTCGCTGGATGCGAAGGGCGTGGAGGTGGTGAAGGCGGCGGTGGCAGATCCGATGGTGCGGGAGAAACGGTTGGAGGCGATCGCGGAGGCGAGGCGGCGGTGTCTGGAGGAGTTGCGGCTGCCGCTGTGGCTGGGGAGGCAAGTGGCGAAGTGGCAGAGCGGCGAAGTGGCCAAGTGAGGGGTCAGAAGAGGAACGGCGCGGGTTGAGGAACACAAAGCGGCGGGGAACGGTAAACTGTTTTGTGGTTGGGGGCGGTGAATGGAGGTTGGACCATGGCCCATTTCACGACTGAAGAGATCCGTAACGTGGTTTTGGCCGGGCATCAGGGGTGTGGGAAGACGACGCTGGTGGAGCGGCTGTTGTTCCAGACGCACGCGATCGGCAAGATGGGCTCGATCAGCGAGGGGAACACGACGAGCGACCACGACCCGGAATCGCGCCATCACAAGCACTCGATGACCAGCTCGCTGACGCACTTTGTACACAGCGGGAGGCTGATCAACTGCATCGATACGCCCGGGGCGGGGGATTTTCTGGGGCACAGCGTGAGCGTGTTTGCGCCGGCGGAGCTGATGGTGCTGGTGGTGGATGCCGGCAAGGGCGTGGAGGTGACGACGCGCCGCCTGATGGCGATGGCCAGCAAGCTGGGGCTGCCGCGGATGGTGCTGGTAAACAAGATTGATGAGGCGGGGGTGGACCTGGCGGCGGTGTACGCCGAGATCCGCGAGACGTTTGGCAACGAGTGTCTGGCGATCAACTTGCCGATCCGCCAAAACGCGGACGTGATCGATGTGTTTGACCACGGCACGGCCCTGAGCGGCGAAGCCGGCGCGGGAAACGAGACGGCAATGAGCAGCGTGCCCGAGGCGCACACCGCGATCGTCGAGCAGGTCGTCGAGATGGATGAGGAGCTGACCGGCGAGTATTTCGAGAAGGGCGACCGCTTGGATCAGGCCAAGCTGCGCCGGGCCTTTGAGTCCGCGATGCGGGCGGGTCACTTGGTGCCGGTGTGCTTTGCGAGCGCCAAGACGGGGGCGGGCGTTGACGACCTGCTGCACATCATTGCCGACTTGTGCCCGACGCCGATGCACGAGACGCCGCCGGCGCTGGAGCAGATGATCGATGGCCAGCGGGTGATCTACGACCCGGAAGTGTCGCCCCAGAAGCCGGCGGTGGCGCACGTGTTCAAGGTCATCAACGACCCGTTCATGGGAAAGCTGGCGTGCTTTCGCGTGATTCAGGGCGTGGTGCGGAGCAAGAGCGAGCTGTTTCACAACGAGGACAAGAAGCCAGTGCGGCTGATGCACATCTTCAAGGTACGGGGCAAGGACCACATCGAGGTGGAGTTCTTGAACGCGGGAGATATCGGGTGCGTCGCGAAAGTGGAAGAGTTGAAGTACAACAGCGTGCTGCACGCGGATCAGGGTTTGCATCTGCTGCCGCCGACGCTGCCGCTGCCAAGACCGCTGTTTGGGCTGGCGGTGGAGCTGAAGAACTATGCCGACGAGACGAAGTTCACCAACGCGGTACACAAAATGATGGAGGAGGACCCCTGCTTCACCATGGAACGCGTGGCGGCGACGGGTCAGACGGTGCTGCACGGGCTGGGCGAGCTGCACCTGCGGGTGATGCTTGAGAAGCTGCGGGCGAGATATGGCGTGGAAGTGACTACGCAGCCGCCGAAGGTGGCGTACAAAGAAACGATCACGGCCAAGGCCGAGGGGCATCACCGGCACAAGAAGCAGTCGGGCGGCGCTGGTCAGTTTGGCGAGGTGTACCTGCGGGTTGAGCCGCTGGCACATGACCACCCGACGGGTTTTGAGTTTGAGAACGCGACGGTGGGCGGAAGCATCCCGAAGCAGTTCCTGCCCGCGATCGAGAAGGGTTGCCGCCAGGTTCTGAGTATGGGGTGCCTGGCGGGATATCCGCTGACGGGCGTGCGGGTGGAGGTGTATGACGGGAAGTACCACGACGTGGACAGCAAGGAAGTCGCGTTTGTCGCGGCCGGGAAGCGGGCGTTTCTGGATGCGATCACCAAGGCGAAGCCGGCGCTGCTGGAGCCCTGGGTGCATCTTGAGGTGACAGCCCCGGCAAAGAACCTTGGCGATATCACAGCGGACCTGAGCGGCAAGCGCGGGCGCGTGCAGACTTCGGATGTTGGCGATGGCGATGAGTGCGTGGTGAAGGCGGTGGTGCCGCTGAGCGAGCTGGGGGCGTATAGCGGGCAGCTCAAGAGCATGACGGCGGGGCAAGGCGGGTACGTGATGGAGTACAGCCACGACGAGCGGACGCCGCCAGCGGTGCAGACGCAGTTGGTCTCGGCGTACAAGCCGAAGGCCGAGGAGGACTGATCGTCGCTACACTGGATGCATGGCGACGGAGCGCTTGGTCACGGGGAAGGCGATCGAGGCAGAAGAACAGGTCAACTGGTCGCTGCGCCCAACTCACCTAGGGGAGTATGTCGGGCAGCGCGACCTGGTGACCAAGTTGCAAATTGCGATCGAGGCGGCGCGCGGGCGCAAGGAGCCGATGGAGCACACGCTGCTGCACGGGCCGCCCGGGCTAGGCAAGACGACGCTGGCCTATGTGATTGGCGCGGAGATGGGCACGCGGGTGAGCATGACCAGCGGGCCGGCCCTCTCGCGGAGCACGGACCTTGTCAGCGCGCTGACGCGCCTTGAGAACGCCGACGTGTTGTTTATTGACGAGATCCATCGCCTGCCGCCAGCGGTGGAAGAGTTTTTGTATCCAGCGATGGAGGACTTCCGAATCGATGTGCCGGTGGATAGCGGGATCCATGCGCGGACGGTGCAGATCGCGCTGAAGCCGTTCACGCTGATTGGAGCGACGACGCGCAAGGGTTTGGTGAGCGCGCCGATGCGGTCGCGGTTTGGGATCGAGGACAACCTTCAGTTTTACGCGGAGCATGAGCTGGTGACGATTCTGGCCCGAAGCGCAAGGCTGTTGAACATGACGGTCTTGGATGGGCCGTCGTTGATCGCGATTGCCAGCCGCAGCCGCGGGACGCCCCGGATCGCGAATCGGTTGCTGAGGCGGGTGCGAGACTTTGGAGACGTGCGGGCGGGCGGGAAGATCACGGAGAAAGTCGTGCGCGAGGCGATGACGCTCGAGGGCGTTGACGACCAGGGGCTGGATCGGCTGGACCGGCAGTATCTGGGCGTGCTGGCCAAGACGTACGAGTGCCGAGCGGTCGGGCTGGAGACGATCGCGGCGACGATGAACGAGGATTCAGGGACGTTACAGGACGTAGTGGAGCCATATTTGTTACGGCTGGGGATGTTGTCCTGTACACCCAGGGGAAGAGAAATTACACGTTCAGGGTGTGAGCACATTGGTGTGACGTATGCGGCGAGAGCCGGGCTGTTCGAGTCGTGAAATAGGGCGCTATTATGCGATTCGAGAGTGTTTGCAGCGTGGGCGGAGTGGCACTTGGCGTGGCTGGGCTCGTCTGACATGCGAGCTGTGCGGGCGTCGCAGGCACGCCCGCGGGCTTGTGGCTTAAAGGCAGGACGGGACGGAATCAACTTGGACACTGGGAGCAGAACAATGACATCGACCGCCGCGGGTTTAACGGGTGTGCAGGTTGGCAATGGGCACGCGAAGCGCGTGTCTGGCGCGGCGGGCGGTACCGGGGGGTCGGGGGGTGTGGGGTCGGTGCTGGCGGCGTCGGACACGTTTGTGCGCCGGCACATCGGGCCCAGCGAGTCGGACGTCCAGGAGATGCTGGAGGCGGTGGGCTACTCGTCGCTGGACTCGTTTACCGACGCAGTCGTGCCGGCGGGGATCCGGAATACGTTGCCGATGAAGATCGAGACGGGAACGAACGAGGTGCGCGGCGAGCACGAGCTGCTGCTGCAACTGAAGACGATGGCGTCAAAGAACAAGGTGCTGCGGTCGATGATCGGGATGGGGTATTACGGCACGATTGTGCCGCCGGTGATCCAGCGGAACATCCTGGAGAACCCAGGCTGGTACACGCAGTACACGCCCTATCAGGCGGAGATCGCGCAGGGGCGGCTCGAGGCGCTATTGAACTTTCAGACGGTGGTGAGTGATCTGACGGGCCTGCCGCTGGCGGGCGCGAGCTTGCTAGATGAGGGCACGGCCGCGGCGGAGGCGATGGCGATGTGCTTCTCGATCGCGGGGGGCCATGACGATTCGAACGTGCGCAGGACTTTCCTGGTGGCGGAGGATTGTCACCCGCAGACGATCGAAGTGGTGCGGACGCGGGCCCAGACGCTGGGGATCACGATCGAGACGTTTGCGCCCGGTGCGATGGACGTGTCGAAGCGCGGCGGCGGGGTGTGCGGGTTGCTGGTGCAGTATCCGAGCACCGACGGGCGCGTGAGCAGCTACGCGGATCTGGCGGCGTCCGCCAAGGCGGCGGGTGTGACGGTGGTGTGCGCGACGGATCTGCTGGCGCTGACGCTGCTGACGCCGCCCGGGGAATGGGGCGCGGATATCGCGGTAGGCTCGGCGCAGCGGTTTGGCGTGCCGATGGGCTTCGGCGGCCCGCACGCGGCGTTCATCGCGACGCGGAGCGAGCACGCGCGCAAGATGCCGGGGCGGATCATCGGCGTAAGCCGCGATGCGCAGGGGCGGCCAGCGCTGCGGATGGCGATTCAGACGCGCGAGCAGCACATCAAGCGTGACAAGGCGACGAGCAATATCTGTACGGCGCAGGCGCTGCTGGCGATCATGGCAAGCATGTACGCGGTGTATCACGGGCCCGAGGGGCTGCGGCGGATCGCCCAGCGCGTTCACGCGTTCACCGCTGCGCTGCGGGCCGGGCTGAAGATGATGGGGCACGAGGTGACCGACGGTCCGGTGTTTGACACGATCAGCGTCAAGCCGACGGACCGGACGACGAAGCAGGTCATGGCCAGTGCAGAGGGACATGGCGTCAACCTGCGCCCCATGGCCTCGGGCCACCTCGGGATCTCGTGTGACGAGACGACGACGGCGCAGGACATTCAGGCGGTGCTGGGGGCGTTTGGTGGCGATACGCATCAGGATGTGGAGTCGCTCGCGCGATCGGTCGGCGTGGATCTGCCCTCGGGGCTAGCGCGCCAGTCGGGGTATCTGACGCACCCGGTGTTCAACTCGTATCACGGCGAGCACGAGATGCTGCGGTATGTCTCGAAGCTCCAGAGCCGCGATCTGTCGCTGACGCACAGCATGATCCCGCTGGGCTCGTGCACGATGAAACTGAACGCGACCAGCGAAATGCTGCCGGTGACGTGGCCCGAGTTCGGCGCGATCCATCCGTTTGCGCCGAGCGATCAGTGGCTCGGCTACGCGGAAATGTTCACGCAACTGGAGGCATGGCTGGCGGAGATCACGGGGTTTGCTGGCGTGAGCTTGCAGCCGAATGCCGGCTCGCAGGGTGAGTATGCGGGGCTTGTGGTGATCCGCGCGTACCACCGCCATCGCGGTCAGGGGCATCGCAACGTCTGCCTGATCCCCGACTCGGCCCACGGCACGAACCCGGCTTCGGCGATCATCGCGGGGATGAAAGTCGTTGCGGTGGCGTGCGATGAGCAGGGCAACGTCGACATCGCAGACCTTGAGGCGAAGGCCGAGGAACACAAGGACGATCTTGCGGCGCTGATGGTCACGTATCCCAGCACGCACGGCGTGTTTGAAGAGGGCATCCGCCAGATCTGCTCGATCGTGCACAGCCACGGCGGACAGGTCTACATGGACGGCGCAAACATGAACGCGCAGGTGGGGCTCACGAGCCCCGGGCTGATCGGGGCCGATGTCTGCCATCTGAACCTGCACAAGACCTTTTGCATCCCCCACGGCGGCGGCGGCCCGGGCATGGGCCCGATCTGCGTCGCCAAGCACCTCACGCCGTTCCTGCCCGGGCACCCGGTGCTGAAGCCCGAGAGCGCGGGCGAGCACGCGGTCGGCCCGATCTCCTCTGCGCCCTATGGCAGCGCGACGATTTTGCTGATCTCGTGGGTGTACATCGCGCTGATGGGTGCTGATGGGCTGAAGCGCGCGACGCAGGTGGCGATCCTGAACGCCAACTACATGGCCAAGCGGCTGGAGGCGCATTTTCCAGTGCTGTATCGCGGCAGCACCGGGCTGTGTGCCCATGAGTTCATCCTGGACTGCCGCCCGTTTGATCGGGCCAAGACGGGTGGCGCGGGCGTGACGGTCGAGGACATCGCCAAGCGACTGCAGGACTACTCGTTCCACGGGCCGACGATGTCGTGGCCGGTGCCGGGGACGTTGATGATCGAGCCGACCGAGAGCGAGAGCAAGTCGGAGCTTGACCGATTCTGCGACGCGATGATCGCGATCCGCCAGGAGATCCATGCGATCGAAGATGGAACGCTGAGCAAGACCGACAACCCGCTGAAGCACGCGCCGCACACGGTGCATGTGGTGAGCGCCGACGAGTGGTCGCATGGATACTCGCGAAAGCAGGCGGCGTTTCCGCTGGATTGGCTGCGGGAGCACAAGTTCTGGCCGTCGGTGGGGCGGGTGGATAATCCGTATGGCGATCGCAACCTGGTGTGTACGTGCCCGCCGATGTCGGCGTATGCGTGAACGCGGGGTCCGTCCTCCGAGTGTGCAGGCTTCAGGTGCCGCGGCTCATCGGGGCTTCATGGCGGGGCTGATCTGTCGTTGCGGACCGGAGGGCGGGCGGCCCGTGCTGGGCGCGTGCTATGAACGATCTGCTTGCGGCTGATGAGTTTGGCATTGAGTGCGCCTTGGGCGGGTTTTGGATAGATCCCTGGCGGCCGGTGCCGGTGGCGGTGATCACGCACGCGCATGGCGATCATGCGCGGTTTGGCTCAGCGGTCTATCACGCCGCGGAGGGAAGCCGCGCGCTTCTAGACATTCGATTACGCAATCAGCGCGTGGTATATCACGCGTATCGCGAGGCGTTTGCGCTGCGCGACGCGGTAGTGTCGTTCCATCCTGCGGGGCACGTGCGCGGGTCGGCGCAGGTTCGGGTGGAGCCGCGCGGCGGCGGGCCGGTGTGGGTGGCGTCTGGTGATTACAAGCGCGCGCCGGATCCAACGTGCGAGCCGTTTGAGGTGGTGCGCTGCGACGGGTTCATCACGGAGGCAACCTTCGCGCTCCCGGCGTATCGGTGGGAGCCGACCGCGGCGATCTGCAACGAGATGCTGGATTGGTGGATGGAGAACCGCAAGGCGGGGCGCGCTTCGGTGCTATTCAGTTATGCGCTGGGCAAGGCGCAGCGCGTGCTGGCGGAGTTGCGAGCGCAGGTGGCTCTGCGATTTGGCGAGACCGAGGCGGCGGAAGGGAGCGAGCGGTTCATGGTGTACACCCACGGCGCGGTGGAGCCGCTGGTAGAGGCGTACCGGCGCGAGGGCGTAAGGATGTTGCCGACGCGACGGGTGAGCGAGGCGGGTGGCGCAGGAACTGCGAGGGGTGCCGGGAGCGGCAAGAGGGAGCGCGGGGTGAATCTCTTTGCCGGTGCGCTGGTGATCGCGCCGCCCTCGGCGGCAGGGTCAGTGTGGATGCGCCGATTCGGCGCCGATGCGCAGACGGCGTTCGCCTCCGGCTGGATGCGCATCCGCGGCGTGCGCCGGCGGCGCGGGTATGACCGGGGCTTTGTGCTGTCGGATCACGCCGACTGGCCGGACCTGCTGCGGACAATCGATGAGACCGGCGCACGCACGGTGCTGATGACCCACGGCAGCAGCGAGACGCTGGCCCGATTCGTGCGCGAGACGCGCGGCGTGGATGCTCGCCCTCTGGAGACGCGATACACCGGTGAGGAGGAGATCGCGGCGGAGGAAGTTGTTGAGGGTGCGGGTGACGGGGATGCGGGGGGTGAGGCGAGCGACGCGGCCGCGACGGGTAGGAGGCCATGAGGCGGTTCGCGGCGCTGTATGACGAGATTGATGCGACGACCTCGACGAACACCAAGGTCGAGGCGATGCGCTTGTACTTCGCGAGCGTGCCAGCGGAGGATGGGGCGTGGGGCGTGTACTTTCTGACGGGGCGGAAGCTGCGCCGGCTGTTGTCGTACGTGGAGCTGAAGCGGTGGGCCCAGGAGGAGAGCGGGCTGCCGGGTTGGTTGCTTGATGAGACGCGAGCCGCGGTCGGGGATCTGGCGGAGACGATCGCGCTGGTGCTGGACACGCGATACGGCGGCGGCGGCGCGGAGCGCAATCCCGCGACTGACGTCCGGAGCACGCCAGAGCGGCAACCAACGGGCGATCTGGGCCTCGCGGCGTGGGTGGAGGCGGAGTTGCTGCCGCTGAGAACGATGGAGGCAGCGGAGCGGCGCGCGGTGGTCGTGCGATGGTGGCGCGAGTTTGATCGCGCTGGCGTGCTGGTGGTGAACAAGTTGTTGACGGGGGCGCTGCGGGTGGGCGTGTCCAAGACGCTGGTGATCCGGGCGCTGGCGGAGCACTTTGGCGTGGAGCGCGACGCGGTGGCGCGCCGGATCCAGGGGGAGTTCAAGCCGACGCCGGGGTTCTTCGCGTCGATCGGCGAGGCGGACGACGGGCTCGTGGTGCGCCCGGAGCCGTTCTATCTCGCATCGCCAGTTGACGGCGACGCAAGGGCGCTGCGGGAGAAGCTTGGTCCGCGCGAGGACTGGCTGGCGGAGTACAAGTGGGACGGCATCCGAGCTCAGGCGGTGCGGCAAGGCCCGCACACGCTGCTCTGGTCGCGCGGCGAGGAACCGGTCTCCGACGCGTTCCCGGAGTTGGTCAGCGCACTCTCACGATTGCCCGACGGAGTGATTCTGGATGGCGAGATTTTGGCGCATGACGGGGCAGCGCCGCTGCCGTTTGCGACGTTGCAGAAGCGATTGGGGCGCAAGAGCGTGAGCCTTCGCACGATGGCAAAGCACCCGGTGGTGTTCATGGCGTATGACCTGCTGGCGGACGAGAAAGGGGCGCGGACGAGCGATGCGATCGAGGTGCGGCGCGAGGCGATGGAGAGGCTGATAGCCGAACTGGGTGCGGGGGGTGCGGGAAGTGCGGGGGGTGCGGGGGGTGCGGGAAGTGCGGGGGGTGCGGGAAGTGTGGGAGGTCGAGTGCGGGTTTCGGCGCTGGTCGGCGGCGGCACTTGGGAGGAGCTTGAAGCGGAGCGTTCGCGATCGCGGGTGGGGCGCGTGGAGGGCTTGATGTTGAAGCGGCGCGGCTCGGTGTACCGGGCCGGGCGGGTGCGAGGGGATTGGTGGAAGTGGAAGATCGAGCCGTACACGCTAGATCTGGTGATGACGTACGCCGAGCCGGGGAGCGGGCGGCGGGCGAACCTGCTGACGGACTACACGTTTGGCGTGTGGGTAGATCGACCCGGCGGCGAGCTGGTGACGCTGACCAAGGCGTATTCGGGGCTAGACGCGTCGGAGATCGCGCGGGTGGATGCCTGGGCCCGCGCGAACACGCTTGAGAAGTTCGGGCCGGTGCGGCGCGTCAAGCCCGAGCTTGTGTTTGAGCTGGCGTTCGAGGGGCTGCAATGGTCGCAGCGCCATCGCGCGGGGGTGGCGCTGCGGTTCCCGCGCATGGCCCGCTGGCGGACGGACAAAACGATCATGGATGCCGACACGCTGGCGACGGTGCGGGCGATGCTGGAGCCCGCGACGCCGGATGATGAGCAGATGCTCCCGGGCGTGGAGTGGGGCGGACGGGGGCGATGAGTGCGGGTATGCTGGGCTCGCTCACGAGCAGTGGGCGGCGGTAAGATTCGGTCCGGCGAGCCGCGCGTGTCGGTGATCTATGTTCACAATGCAAGGAGCAAGCGGATGAGCCAGAGCGAAAGTTCCAAGATGGCGTCGTCCAAAGGGATGTTCTGGACGGGGGTTGCGATCAGTGCACTGCCGACGCTCACGCTGCTAGCCTCCGCAGTCGCGAAGCTGGCGATGACGCCGAAGCCGGAGGATCTGGCTCCTATCGGGTGGGAGGTGAGCAAGATTGTCCCGCTTGCGGTCATCGAACTCGCGTGTACGGTGCTGTACATTTTCCCGCGCACGGCGGTGCTCGGAGCCATCCTGCTGACCGGCTACATGGGCGGCGCGATCGCGACGCACGTGCGCGTTGGCGAGATGTTCGTCATTCAGGCGCTGATCGGCGTTCTGCTGTGGCTCGGGCTCTACCTGCGCGATGCGCGGCTGCGCCAACTGATCCCCCTGCGGGCTTGATTGTCACTTGCACCCCTGCCGCGTCCCTACGCTCCACGCGATGATCGAGGTTGATCGCGTCAGCAAGCAGTTCGCAGGCCCGGTTGGCGGCGTGATGGCGGTGCGCGACGTCTCGCTCAGCGTGCTGGGCGGCGCGGTGACGGGCCTCCTCGGGCCGAACGGCGCGGGCAAGACCACGCTGATCCGGATGATCACGGGCTTTCTGACCCCCACCAGCGGGCGCGTGCGGGTCTGCGGGCACGACGCGATCGAGGACTCGGGGCCAGCCCGGCGTTGCATTGGCTTTCTGCCCGAGTCGGCGCCGCTGTATCCGGAGATGCGCGTGCGGCAGTTTTTGGCGTATCGCGCCAGCGTGTTCAGCGTCCCGGGACCCGAGCGCCGGGGCGCGATCGACCGTGCGCTTGAGCGCTGCGAAGTGACGGACGTGCAGGACCGGCGGATCGGGCAGTTGAGTAAGGGGTATCGACAACGCGTCGGCCTCGCGGCGGCGATCCTGCATCGCCCGCCAGTGTTAATTCTGGACGAGCCCAGCAGCGGGCTGGACCCAGCGCAGATCCGCGCGCTACGACAAACGATCCGCGAGTTGGCCAGCGAGCCGCTGGATGGCGAGGTCGCGCGCGCGACGGGATTGACGCGACGCGTGGTGCTGCTCAGCAGCCATTCGCTGCCGGAGGTGCGGGCGACGTGTGACCGGATTGTGATCATGGCGCGCGGGCAGGTGCGCGCGTCGGGGGCGCCGGATGAGTTGCTGGAGCCGCTGCGGGCGGCCGCGGCGTGGCGGGTGGAGGTGAGTGCTTCGGGATCGCAGCCGATGCATCTGGCGCGCGAGGTGCTCCAGCGGATCGGAGCGCGGGTGCTGTCGTGTGAACCGACGAGCGATCGCGGCGTCGTTGCGCGAGTCGAGATGCACGGGAGCGAGGCGGTTGCGGCACTCGCAGCGAGCGAGGGTCTTCCGCAGGGCGCGGGTGGGGCGGGCGGCGTGCTGGGTCATCCGGGGGAAGCCATTGCAGGGGCAATGTCCGCGGCGGGATTCGCGATTCGCACGCTGGCCCGCGAAGAGCCGACGCTCGAAGACGTGTTCCTCGCAGCGGTCGAAGATCGGGTGGCGGCGAGCTCGACGGTTGATTCCAGGAGCGAACCGGTGTTGCCGAGCGGGGAGGTCCCGTGAGCGCTGTGGCGACCATCGCGATACGCGAGTATCGGGCGTTCTTCCAGCTCCCGCTGGGCTGGATCATCGTGGCGCTCACGCTGCTGGGCTCCGGCTTCGCGTTCACAAACGCGACGTTGATCCCGGGTCAACCGGCGTCGATGCGCGATTTCTTTGCCTTCTGGTGGTTCATCCTGGCGATCATCGCGCCGGCGATCTCGATGCGATTGTTCAGCGAGGAGCTGAGATCGGGGACGTTTGAGCCGCTGATGAGCAGCCCGGTGAGCGAGTTGAGTGTCGTGGCGGGGAAGTATCTGGGCGCGCTGCTGCTGCTGCTGACGTGCCTGGCGCCGACGCTGGCGTACGTGCTGGTGCTAGGCGCGCTGACGCGACCGGACTACGGGCCGATCTTTGCGGGGTATCTGGGCGTGGTGCTCGCTGGTGGTTTGTATCTAGCGATCGGGCTGCTGTTCAGCGCGCTGACGAGCAGTCAGACGCTGGCGTTCTTGGCGACGATGTTCGTCCTGATCGGCGTTGAGCTGGCGATCGCGTACGGCTCTTCGCAACTTCCGGCGCGCGCTGCTCGGGCGGTGAGCGAGCTCTCGGCCAACGCGCGGATCGCGGACTTTTCCAAGGGCGTCGTGGATACTGGCAACGTCGCATACTTCGCCATCGTGTCGGCATGGCTGATCGGCATCGCGGCGATTGTGCTTCGAGCCCGGAGGTGGCGCTGATGGAAGACAACGCACCGCAAGCACCGATCTCGGGCCACCGCTCGCGCTACGCGTTCCAGGCGTTTGTTGTCTTCTTCGCGCTAACGATGATCGCGGGGCTCAGTCTCGTGCTGACCAGCGACGCCCGCCTGTCGCGCCGCTTTGACCTCACGGCGACGCGAGCGCACGAGCTCTCGCCCATGACTCGCACGATCCTGGGCGAGTTGCTCGGGCCGACGCGCTTGGTGGTGATCGCGAATCTGTCGCAGAGCGACGCCCAGAGTCGGCGACGGATGCAAGACGTGCTCGACAAGTTCTCGCGCGGGTCAGATCTGCTCTCGGTCGATGTGATCGATGTATCGACTCCATCGGACGCGGCGCGATTTGATGCGCTGATGCGAGAGCTGGGTGAGAACGAGCGCCCGCTGATCGAGCGCCACGTCAGCGCGATTCGTGGCGCACTCGAGGCGAGCAACACGCTGGCGACCGCTTCGGACCAGACCGTGATCTCCGTCGAGGCGATGAGCAAGATTCTGGAGGCCAGCGTCACGACGAACGCGTCGCTGCCCGCAAGCGAGCGGACCCGCGCGATCGACCAGCTTCGCGGCGCGACGTCACAGGAACTGGCGCTGTTTCGCGCCATCGGCGAGCAGCTTCGTTCCGGCGTCGCGCGCGCGGAGAAGCTGCTCTCTGAGAACGCGGCGCCGATGAGCGTGCCGAAGGTGGACGAGGCGGCGGGCGCAGTTCGCGAGGTGATGCGGGCGTCGCTCCCTCGACTGGCGCAGGCGGCAGAAGAGGCGGAGCGCCGGGCGCGGCCGGAGACCAAGGACGTCAGCCCGCAGATGCGCGAGGAGGCGGCGAAGCTGGCGATGACGCTGAACCCCGCGCGAGACGGCGCAGCTCGCGCGGTGGCGCAGTTGGAATCGCTGCCGAAGGTGCGGTCGCTGACGATCGCCAAGGCGCTGAGCCGCACACAGGCGGCGCTGGTCATCGGGCCGGGGGGCAAGGCAGGCGAGCCGGCGCGGGTCACGGCGGTGCCGATTGACGAACTGTTGCCGGTGCCACAAGTCACAACCGATGGCAAGCTCATCGCGCCGCCGGATCAGCGCCAGCGCGCCGAAGAGCGACTCACCGCGGCGATGGTCGCGATGACCGGGCGGGCCCGCCCGCTGGCAGTGGTCATGCACAGCGTCGCGCAGCGCGGGGCCTTGGCGGGGGGCGAGCTGCGGCAACTGGTGGAGATGCTCGCGGTCCGCGGGATTGATTGCGAGGAGTGGGCGGTGGCGGTGTCTTTGAACATGCCGCAGAGCGTGGTCGATGCGGCGGCGGCGAATCGGCCGGTCGTGTTCGTGGTGATCGGGCAGGAGGCGACGACGCTGGAATCGGCGACGCAAGTCGGGAACCTTGCGAAGGCGGCGCAGACGCTCTTTGAGGACGGGCGCGCCGTGATGCTGAATGTCAGCGTGTCGTCAACGCGAGCCGCGGGGGCGGCGGATGCGATGGTGAGTTTTCTGACGCCGCTGGGGCTCAACGTCGAGTCGGGCAAGCCGCTGATGGTCGAGTCGCTCGCGGCGGCGCGCCGCCAGGTCTCCAGCGTGATGCAGATGACCAGCGCGCGAACGCCGCACGCGATCGCGCCAGCGATCGAGGGATTGACGCTGCGGTTGGCGTGGTGCGTGCCGCTGCGGATCGCTCCGCCCCCCACCTCCCCCACCCCCCCCACCCCCGCTGCCGGCGACGCGGGCACGCCGGAGATTCGGGCAGTGATCTCGATCCCGGCGACGCAGGGCGTGTGGGCCGAGAGCGAGTGGCAGACGTTTCGCTCGCTGAGCGATCAGCAGCGAGCGACCATGAGCCGAGCGCCGGCGTTTGACAGCCCGAGCGATGACGACGCGGGGGTATCGAAGGGCGCTGAGGGGGCGGGCGCGGATTGGGTCCTCGCGGCGTCCATCGAGCGCATGCTCCCACGCGGGGATAAGCAGCGAGCGCTCGTGTTTGGATCCAACTCCTGGTTCATCGACACCATGGCGGCGCAGCGCACGAACGTGGACGGGCGCGAGTCGCTGGCGTTCCCGGGCAACTGGGAACTCTTCGTCGCCAGCATCAACTGGCTGGCGGGACGCGACGAACTCATCCAGCGCGGCGTAACCGCGACCAGCGTTGCGACCATCCCGAACCTCACGGATCCGCAGCTCGGCGCCCTGCGCTGGGGCCTGACGCTCGGTCTGCCGGTGCTGGTGCTGCTGGTGGGCGCGGCGTGGCGCATGTGGCGGGGGTAAGACGACTTGACGTGGCTCGTCGGCGATGGCGAAGTGGGCACAAAGTGGTCGCTGGGCGCACTTAGCGAGGCACGCGCCCGCGAAGCCAGCACCGTCGCGCGTTGACTCAATGAAACTCGACCATCTGGGCAATCCCGGCGAACGCTCGCGCGATTACTTCTTGCCGCTCTCTCGCTGCTTAGCCTCTTCGATGAGCGTCCAGGCCGGCGCGGGGTTGTGGCGAATGACGTTGCGTCCGCAGTCGGGGCAGGCGGTCTCTCCCGCGTTCTCGTTCTCATACTGCTTGACGAAGACAAGCGTGGGGGTGGACTTCACCTTGCCGTCGCGGGTGTAGTAGCACCGCTCGGCGGGGTACAGCGTGCGCTGACCGGTCTTGGGGTTCATGTAGGGAAAGGCGCTGTTGTCCTCGCCGATCGAGAAGTTGCTGAAGGACTCTCCGGTCTTTGAATCCACGACTTCGCGATAGAGCGAGTTACTTGCCAGATCAGGCCCGCCTGAGGTGAGCTGGTAGTAGCCAAAGATCGTCGCGGCGATGAGGCAGACGACCGCGAAGCCGGCCTTCAAGGTGTCTTTGTTCAGTACTGACGGGCCGGCGCTGCCGCGCCCGCTTGACTGTGTAGCAGCCGAGCCCTGCGGCGTGGTGCTGTCATCGAGCAACGAGGGGAGCCGACTGCCTGCTGTGCTCATGCGAAGTACCTCGCGTGAAGGAGTTGGTGTGAGAAGGACGAGAGATCAGGGAACGGTGTACCGGCCGGTGGTCGCGGTCTGCTTTGGAAAGAGGCTTCGTGTCGCAACCCAGAACTGGTTGGGGTTGCCGAGGCTGGTGCCCGTAGGGAACCACATGTCGGGGTTGGTGGCCTCGTCGTCCTTCATGGTCTTGACAGAGCCATCGCCAAAGGCGACGTTGCCGAGGTAGATGCCGTCGGTTCCGCTGCGATTGCGGGTGCCATGGCGGAAGGCGTAGCCACGTGCGTCGATGCGCGCGCCGGATGTAACGGCGCCGCGGTTGGCTTCGCCCGGGGCGCCGGAGCGATCAAGCTCCTTGCTTTGATTTTGCCAGGGGCCAACGCCGCCGAACGCCCCGCCGAAGGCCGCGTTCATGGCGAAATCAAAGTCGGGCTGCTCGGCGCCGGTGGCGTAGCGGTGGCCCTCGAAGAAGAGAGCCTTCATAGAAGGTGGGCCGATCCGATTGAAGTTCGGGCGATAGCCCTTTCGATCCGCGTCGGGGCGTGGAGCGGTGCCGAAGGGGCTGGAGTCAGTCGTCGACGTGAACTGCGTTGACATGTTGTACGCGATCATTCGTCCATTGGTGATCGGCGCGCCGCCAGCGTTGAAGACCTCGGCCGTGATTCGATTGGAAGGGCACTGGAAGACGCCAACGCTTGAACGGTACCAGTCGAAACGAGCCGCACGCTCGGCCTGGCCCTGGGTCGCGGCCCCGTCGTTGGGGCCGGTGAGGCCCATCATCAGGGCGAGGGGACCCATGAAATCCCAGCTCTGGACGGCGATGCCATTGAAGCGCCCGCCGCGAGGTGGGCCATTCTGAAACGCAGGGGGAATGTCGGCCCAGTTAAAGCAGTCGCGCCCGCTGGTGGCCGGGCTGCCGACAAGTTGATCCTTGTAATCGTTGCCGTAGGCGACGGCGGCCTGAACCATCGCACGGGGGTTGGCGGAGCAGACAAGGGTGCGGGCGGAGTTGCGGGCAGCGCTGAGGGCCGGCAAAAGCAGACTGATCAGCAGCGCGATGATCGCGATGACGACGAGCAACTCGATCAGCGTGAAACCCACGCGGGCGTGAGCGGATATGTGAGTACGGGGCGTGCGTAGGTCGTGCATGGGTCGGACACTCATGAATGCGTTCCTCGGCGGTGCGGCGTCAGCGTGGCGACCAGAGCGGGCTTAGAGCGGAGGCGAAATGAAGAAACACTGAGACTTCCCCGACGCGTTTTTCGATACCGGGCACGGCCGCAGGGGGCGAGCATATCTGGCCTGGGAAACCCGAAACAGACTGAGCCCTTCCGCCAACCGATATTTGCCAAGGCTTCACAATTCTCAGAGAATCTGGGAACGCGCAATACTCCCCCACTTGCGAGCCATCCTAGCCGAAGCGAGCATCGACATGCAAGGCGATCTGGCGTTTGTTCACCCATTTTCCACCGCCTTTGACACCGCTTTGCGCAACATTGACATTCGATCCGGTGGTGATTAAGCCCGCGGGAGCGAAGCTACGGGCGTCCAGCGGCAACGTCCGAACACCTGAGCCCACATGCTGTCAGTGAGATCATCCATTTATCCGGATGAATGGGTGTATACTTGGAGGATCTTGCGGATCAACTGCGGGACGGACCCCGCACGCGGCGTCATGACGGCGGCATCTTGCGATAGGCCAGGCCATGCACATTCACGACATCCTTGCCCAGCATCACACGACGTTTAGCTTTGAGTTCTTCCCGCCCAAGACGCCGGAAGCCGCGGACGGGCTCTACCAGATCATGGGTGAGTTGGAAGAGCTCAAGCCCTCGTTCGTGTCGGTGACGTACGGCGCCGGCGGCAGCACGCGCGAGCTGACGCGAGATCTAGTAGTTCGGGTGAAGACGGCGACGCAGCTTGATCCGGTGCCGCATCTGACGTGCGTGTGTCACGGGGAGGCGGAAATCCGCTCGATCCTTGAGCAGTACGCGCGGGCGGGGATTGGCAACATGCTGGCGCTGGGTGGTGATGTGCCCAAGCACCTGCCGGATTGGGATCGCGGGCAAGATGCGTTTCGGTACGCCTCGGGGCTGGTGGGGTACATCAAGCGGTTTAACGCTGAGCGGACCCACCCGGACCCGCGAGGCTTTGGGATCTGTGTCGCGGGGTTCCCGGAGGGTCATCCGGGGACGCCGAATCGCGTGCGAGAGATGGAGTTTCTAAAGGCCAAGTGCGACGCGGGGGCGGACTGGATTTGCACGCAGTTGTTCTTTGACAACAACGATTTTTATGACTTTCGAGAGCGGTGTGATTTGGCGGGGATCAAGGTCCCGATCATCGCGGGGATCATGCCGGTGACGAGCATGAAGGGGATGAACGCGATGGCGGACATGGCCGCGGGGGCGAGATACCCGGCGGCGCTGCTGCGTCGGCTGAATCGCACGGGCGGCGAGGCGGACGCGGTGCGGCGCGTGGGGATCCAGTACGCGACCGAACAGTGCGCCGAATTGCTGGACCATGGCGTGCGCGGCATCCACTTCTACACGCTCAACAAGAGCACTGCGACGCGCGAGATCTTCCTCAACCTGGGCGTCAAGGACACGCTGAGCTTGCTGAATCCGAAGCCGATAGCGGGTTGAGTTCGGCAATCGGCATTCGGCAATCGGGAATCGTGGAAGGCAGGGCGGGATGGGGATGAGGACTCACTTGGGAATCTGCCGTTGCGGTCTCCCGTCTTGTCACGGTTGCCGATTGCCGAATCCCGATTGCCGACCCGAAGTTGAACAATGCGAGACGTGAATGAGCGCGCAAATGGGCGCATTTCTTCCGCGACCTCACTTCTGAACGTTCACCGCTTCCATGAGCTTGGCCGCGGCTTTTTCGAGGGCGGCGGTATCGGCTGGGAGGCCGATTGAGATTTTGATGTTGCGTTGATCGAGCCAGGTTTCGATCATGCCTTGTAGCTCGCCATCGCTGAGCTTGTCGAAGACCGGGAGCTTGTTCTTGGTAGACTCCTGAACCTTGAGGCGTACGGCCTGGTCAAGCCCTTCGAGCGCCGCGGCGTTCACCAGTTGCAGGAGTTTTTCGGTCGTCTGCGGGTCTTCGCCCTGGGCCTGACGGGCGGTGGCCCAGCGCTGGAGGCGCGGGCGGAGTTCCCCCATTGCTCTCTGTCGCTGCTGGCGCGCGTCCATCTCCTTTGCGTAGACGATGCCGATGATTGCGACGGGGACGAACGCCTTCTCGCCGGCTTTCTCGGCGAGCTGCTCCATCTTGGCGACCATGCCGTTGTTCACGTCATCGCGCAGATCGCTGACGGAGTTTTCCAGGGCCTTCATGAGCGAGCCGAGGATCGACCACTCGGCGCGGGTCTCGGGAAGATACTGCTGAGCGCCGGGGATTTTGGTCGGCAGAACGATGAACCAGGCGTCGTTCTCCTTCTTCATTGTTAAGCCCAGCGGCGGGACGGGTTTGCCGTCAAAGAGCACCGCGACCTGCGTGTCGTCAATCTCGACGGTGGTCAGACGTTTGGCGTACGCGCCCAGCAGGCTGAACGGATCGGCCATGAGCTGGTCGAGGATCTCTTGCACCGCGTTGCGGCGCGCTTCACGGGTGGCGGGGTCGTTGGCGGGGACGGGGACGTTGACGGCGGGGCTGCCTTTGTTTTGGCCGAGTTTGAGCTCGACCTTGCCGCCGCCTTTGGCGCCGGTGGGCAGCCCGCCAGCGATCTTGGTGATGGAGTTCAGCGAGCGCCCGTCCTGGAGTTGCTGGCGGATGGACGCGGTCTCGGCGGGGAATCGCTTGGCGACTGCGAGCGAGAGCTCACGCATGCGGTCCATGAGCAAGCCGAGACGGTTCATCACCAGCCGGAACTCCTTGGAGTCTGCGTAGATGAGATCCGGCAGGCGCTGCACCTGCCCGTCGTCGATCATCTTGACGAGGGAATCGATGACATCGCGCGGCGTGCTCTGGCTATACGCGGCGGCCTGCTTCTTGCGTTGGCACGCTGGCAGCGTGGTCGCTGCGAAGACGACCAGCACGAGTGCGATCACAGCGACCAATCGAGGGAAACGGTTCAACATAGAGGGCACCCTGACAAGGCCCGACGCGGGCTTGTCTGGTCTACCGGCATAGGGGGCGACGGATGCGGGATCGAGCGCTGGCGGGAAGCCAAAAGCAGGATTCGGGCGAGGCGGCGAAGCCCGCCCGACCCCGCCAGTTGCATTTGAGGTGTGAAATGGGGAGACTCTCGGCCGCGGGTTTGACCGGCCGGTGGCGGTTGGGCCCGACTCAAGGAGCAGGGCCATGGCGAAACCAGGTGCGGCGGTTGTTGCAGAGTTCATTGGAACCTTTGCGCTGACATTTTTCGGCGCCGGCGCGATCATCATGACCAGCCCCGAGGCGCTCATGGGCCTGGGCATCAAGGGGGCGGCGCCGGGTGGATTGGTGACAGTGGCGCTGGCGCACGGGCTGATTCTCACGGCGTTCATCGCCGCGTGCGGGTACATCAGCGGGGGTCAGTTCAACCCGGCGGTGTCGCTGGGGCTGGTGGTGGCGGGCAAGCAGAAGCCGGGCACGGCGTTCGTGTACGTGATCGCGCAGTTGGCGGGCGCGGCGTGTGCCGCAGGAACGCTCCTGCTTTTTCTCACCAGCCCGGTGGCCAACGCGGATTCGGTGAAGATCGGGGCGACGATTGGTCAACTGACCACCAACGGCAACTTCAACGCCGTGGTGGGCATCGAGACGATCCTGACGGCGGCCCTGGTGTTTGTCGTGCTGGCGTCGGCGGTTGATAAGCGGGCGAACGGGTTTGGCGCGGTGGCGATTGGGATGACGGTCGCGGCGTGCATCATGGCGGCGGGGCCCCTGACCGGGGCGAGCATGAACCCGGCGAGGTCGTTCGGGCCCGCGCTGTGCGGCAATCGCTGGGAGATGTTTCACGCGTACATCATCGGGCCATGTCTGGGCGCGATCGTGGCGGGGCTGATCTACCGGGTGTTCTGGGATTCGCCGGCGGAGAAGAGCGCGCCGGCCGGCTGAGCAAACACGAAGGCGGCTGGCAATGAACAGGGCGACGCGGTTGGCCGTGTCGCCCTGAGGTGTCGCCTGGTGGTTGGTGTGGGAGCGTGCCGGCTTAGCCGAGCATTCCCTTGGCGTCTTCGACGAGCTCGGGCAGGCGGGCGCGAATGTCTTCGATGTCGGAAATCTCCAGACCCAGTTGCTCGACGACTTCGCCCGCGATGTCGCAGGTTTGCAGGTCAAGGCGGAAGCCCTCGTTCAACTCGGCGGAGAGGCGGTCAGCGATGTAGACCATGCAGGGGAGCGTTCGATTCTCGGCCGGGAGGTCCATCGGGTTGTGATGATGCCCGGTGACGAAGAAGAAGCTCTTGGGGAACTTCCACTTCTCGCAGAGCGCCGAGCCAAAGTCCTGGTGGGTCGCGCCGAAGACGGCGATCTCCGCAGCGAGCATGTCGCCCGGGGTCTGGTCGCCGGAGCCCGGGGCGGGGGCGACCTTGTCGATGACGTCGACGAGCTTGTTGCGGTCATACTGCATCTGGACCATGATGCCGATGTCGTGAATCAGGCCGGCGAGGAAGGATTCGTCGGCGAGGCCGAGCTTGAGCTTGTCGGCGATCATCTTGGTGCAGGTGGCGACGCTGACGGAGTGGAGCCAGAGGTCACGGGCGCTAAAGCCGGGGGTGAGCTGGCCGCCCTTGAAGAGCTTGCTGAGCGAAGCGGCGATGGCGATATTCTTCACGGCGTTAAGGCCCAGCAGGACGATGGCGCGATTGATCGAGCCGATCTGGCCGGGCAAGCCGTAGAACGCGGAGTTGACGACCTTGAGGATTCGCGTGCAAAGCGCGGGGTCCTTGGCAATGACGTTGTTGAGATCTTGAGCGGTCGAGGTAGGGTCCTCGACGAGCTGAATGATCTTCAGCGTGATCTCGGGCAAGGTCGCGATGTGGGAAATCTCGCGTATCGCCGCGGCTACGACCTGTTCACGCTGTGCGGTCTCGACACCCATTGGATCACCTCCGAAAGTGGTCAGAATCTGAGCAAGATGTATCGGCGGGCGGGGCGGGTGTGCTGAGTTGGATGGGTTCCTCTGTGAGTTTTTTAAGTGCGCGGTGCGGACGAGCGGGTTATCGGCTGGGTGCGGGCCCCGAGCGAAGTGCATGAAAAAGCCCGGCGTTGCTGCCGGGCTCGAAGGAATACTTTCGCAGTTTTATAAGCGGCAAACAGCGTGATCCGCGAGCGGAACACGCCGCGGGCGCGTCACTTGATGAAGAGCATGTCGCGATACGTCGGCAGGGGCCAGAGATCGTCGGCGACAACGCCCTCCAGCGCGTCGGCGGCCTCGCGAACGTCGGCCATGGCGGGCTTGACGTGGTCACGGACGTGCTTGGCGTGGTCCAGCGGCTGGCCGCCGTCTTCCTGAGCGAGCGAATCCTCCAGCGCGCTAGTCGCGCCGGAGAGCCGCGAGATCATGGCGACAAGGTCTTCGAGCGCCGCGCGCTGGTCGGCGACATCGACATCGGCACCTTGAGCGGCGCTGATGGCTTCCGCGACGCGGCGCTGGTGCTGGAGAGAGGCGGGGATGACCATCGTGCGGGCGATGTTCACCATGGTCTCGGCCTCGATGGTGACCTGCTTGACGTATTTCTCGAGGAAGATATTGCCGCGGGCCTCGGTCTCGGCGCGGGAAAGAACCTTGTACTTGTTGAAGAGATCGCCGGCGCGCTTTTTGAGAAAGACGGGCAGGGCGTCTACGGAATCGCGCAGGTGGGGCAGGCCGCGGCGCTCGGCCTCTTCGTGCCATTCCTTGCTGTAGCCGTCGCCATTGAAGACGACGCGCTTGTGGTCCTTGATGATGGTGCGCAGGAGGTCGCTGACAACCTTCTGGGCCTTGGCGGGGTTGAGATTCTTGCCGAGCGAAGACTCGAGCTTTGTCGCGACGAAGTCGAGGCTCTCGGCGACGATCGTGTTCAGCACCGTCATGGGCCAGGCGCTGGTCTGGCTGGAGCCGACGGCCCGGAACTCGAACTTGTTGCCGGTGAACGCGAAGGGGCTGGTGCGGTTGCGATCGCCAGCGTCGCGCGGGAGGTTGGGGAGCGTGGTCGCGCCAAGGTCGAGCTGACCGCCCTTTTTGGTGCGCCGGGTGACGCCGCTCTCGATCTGATCGATGATGTCGGTAAGCATGTCGCCCAGGAAGATGGAGATGATCGCCGGCGGGGCTTCGTTTGCACCAAGGCGATGGTCGTTGCTGGCACTGGCGATGGAAGCGCGCAGGAGCTCAGCGTGGACGTCCACGCCGCGGATGACGGCGCAGAGGAAGACGAGGAACTGCATGTTGGTGTGGGTATCCTCGCGCGGGTCCAGGAGGTTGACGCCGGCGTCGGTGGAGATGGCCCAGTTGTTGTGCTTGCCGGAGCCGTTGATGCCAGCGAAGGGCTTCTCGTGCAGGATGCACTGCAGGCCGTAGCGGGGCGCGACGCGCTTGAGCGTCTCCATGAGAAGCATCTGGTGGTCGACAGCGACGTTGGCGTTCTCGAAGATCGGCGCGATCTCAAACTGCGCGGGCGCGACCTCGTTGTGGCGGGTTTTGACCGGGACGCCCAGGCGATAGAGCTCGCCCTCGACCTCGGCCATGTAGCTCAGAACGCGGGCCGGGATGGACCCGAAGTAGTGATCCTCAAGCTGCTGGCCCTTGGGGGGCTTGGCGCCGAAGAGCGTGCGATCACACTGGAGCAGGTCCGGGCGGGCGAAGTAGAAGTTTCGGTCGATCAGGAAGTACTCCTGCTCCGGGCCGAGGGTGGTGTTGACGCGCCCGACGCCCTCATCACTGCCCAGGATGCGCAAGATCCGCATGGCTTGGTTGCTGAGGGCCTCGATGGAGCGAAGAAGCGGGGTCTTGTTATCGAGCGCTTCGCCGGTCCAGGAGACGAAGGCGGTGGGGATGCAGAGGGTGACGTTGGGGCCGGAACGGTTGAGGAAGACCGGGCTGGTAGGGTCCCACGCGGTGTAACCGCGGGCTTCGAAGGTGGCTCGCAGGCCGCCGGAGGGGAAGCTGGAGGCGTCGGGCTCCCCCTGAGTGAGAGCGGAGCCGGAGAACTGGCTCACCACGGAGGAGCTGCCATCGGTGGTAATGAAGGAGTCGTGCTTCTCAGCGGTCAGGCCGGTCAGAGGCTGAAACCAATGGGTGTAGTGCGTCGCGCCGCGCTCCACGGCCCAGTCTTTCATGGCGGCGGCGACGGTGTCGGCGAGCTGGGCGTCGAGCTTCTGCCCGCGGTTGATGGTGTTCATCAGGCGCTGGAAGATGCTCTTGGGCAGGCGCTGACGCATGACCTTTTCAGAGAAGACGTCGCAGCCGTAGAGCTCTTCGATCCGCTGGCCGGCGCCCTCGGTGCGAGCCTGGTCACGCCAGGCGGTGGCGGCGGCGATGGCGTTAAATCGAGCGGTTTTCATGGGTCACTCCGGAAGCAAAGAAACACAGAGCGAGACTCTTGGCCACGAGGCGCTGAGCCCGCTTGCAACGAAGGACCGGGAACTCGGTGCCGGTCCGGGGATCGTTGCAGGTTGAGTTGGAACGTCAAGTGATCGGATGATCTGCGGGGCGGAATCACCCGGAACGCACACCGCTCCGGCAGGTTCGGGCCGGAGCGGCCTGCTCGGGTGGTGTCCTACGCCTTGACCGTCGGGCTAACAGCTCAGATCTTGAACTTGCCGACGATGATTGTGAGGCTGGTGTTTAAGTGGAAAGGCTGCGTCGCGGAGCGTGAGCTCGACCGAGACGATAAGGCTCTTAAGTGCTGGCCTACAACAGCTCCTGATGGGAAGCAGGTCGATTGTGCCGCGTCAGCGAGCCGAGTGGTTCGAACAGCGGGTTCTATTTACTCGAGCGCCCGCTGGACGAGTACGTCGGCGCGAGCGGCGGACGGCGGCACGCTTTGTGACGGGTGCGCGCTTTACGCGTCGCGTTGTGATAGCCTGTTAGCGTTCTAACACCCGCGCCGTCACCCACCAACGGAGACATTTCAGTGACTTCATTCACAACCTTTAGTCAAACTGCCCGGCTCTCAAGGCAGCGGACGGTCCCGGTGTGGCTGGGTGTTGCGGGGGCGGTGGCGCTGCTGGCGTTGCTGGCGGGGTGTAGTAGCGGCAGGCGAGTAGATGCTTCCAGCGTGGAGCGGTCGTCGGCGGCGGCGGTGCTGACGCCGAGAACGTGGACTGGGTATATCGAGGACAAGGCGGTGCCGGTGGTTGCTGGAACAATGGGCGATGAGGCGACGATCGCGCGGATCATCGACGAGGGCGTGCATCGCAACGAGGTCATGAATCACCTGCGTTACTTGTCGAAGGAGATCGGCCCGCGGCTGACAGGCTCGACGCGGGAGCGCCGGGCGAATGAGTGGACGCGCGACCTGTTTCGGACGTGGGGCCTGAGCGCTGAGCTTGAGCAATGGGGAACCGTGGAGACCGTGTTCGATCGCGGGCCGAGCCGAGGCGTGCTTTTGATGAGTGAATCGCCGCGACCGAGTCGCCGGCCCGGGGTGACGGGAACTGAGCGACCGGCGACGCCGACGCCAGAGATGAAGGTCGTCCGGACGATGGAGTTCACGACGCTGTCCTGGACGCGCGGGACTGAGGGGGCGCAGCGCGGGACGGTCGTGCGGATGCCCAGGACGCCGGAGGAGTTTGAGAAGGTGAAGGACTCGCTCAAGGGTGCGTGGGTGTTGATCCCGCAGAGCGCGGCGCGCGGCATGCGCGAGACGCGCGGGCGCGTGAGCGACATGTACACGCAGCGGCGCGAGGCACGCGAGAAGGGCTCGATGGAGGCCCCTTCAACCGAGGTGGAGATTCGCGATCGTGTCGCGCTGATCGATGTTGCGGGGTACATCACCACCAGCGGCGACGAGCGCGTGTGGACCGGGGCGCTGAGTGGGTGGCGAACGACGAAAGCCGCGGATGTGCCCCGGGAGGCCTCGGTGATCGTGCGGTTGAGCGATTATGACTACATGAACTCGCGCATCATCGACGGCGGGAGCGTGATGGCGGAGTTTGACCTGAAGCACGAGCTGATCGCGGGGCCGTCGCCGGTGTTCAACACGATCGCGGAGATACGCGGCAGTGAGCTGCCGAACGAGGTGGTGTACGTGTCGGCACACCTGGACACATGGGACGGGCCGGGCTCGCAGGGAACGACGGACAACGGGACCGGCATCGCGGCGACACTGGAGGCGGCGCGGATTCTCAAGGCGGCGGGCGCAAAGCCACGCCGGACGATTCGCTTTGCGCTGTGGACCGGCGAGGAGCAGGGCCTGCTCGGAAGCGAGTTCCACGTGAAGCAGCGCAAGGCCGAGTGGGCATCGTGGTCGGCGTGCATCAACGACGACGGCGGCACGAACACCCAGGGCGGCTTGAAAGCGACGAGCGATGAGATGGCCAAGATGCTCGCGGCGGCGACGGCTCCTGTGAACGGCCTGTTCTTCGACAGCGTCGATGGCAAGGCGCTGAACGTGAACATCAAGATGACCAAGTCGCTGCGGAACGATGGCGGGAGCGACCATGCGTCGTTCAACGCAGTGGGCGTGCCGGGGTTCTTCTGGGAAGAGGTCGGGCGCGCGGATTACGGGTTTGGCTGGCACACCCAGAACGACAAGCTTGAGCTGGCGATCGCGGAGTATCTAAAGCAGTCGGCGACGTGCACCGCGATCACGGCGTATCGGCTTGCGTCTGCGTCGACGCTGCTGCCGCGAGAAGCGCCGAAGGAGCAGAAAGTGGAGAAGGATGCGGTCGAGCCGGCAACGGTCGGCGCAGGGGCCAGGTGATTGAGCAACTGGCGGAGTTTGCTTCGGACGGCTCGGGGCTTTATTCTGTAGCTGTTTGAGAATTGGCCGCGCGAGACGGCGTCGCGGTCGCGGCGCCGGCGTGAGTAATAGGACGCGCGGCAGGTCACCTTTGATGAGGACGATGATGAACCGAACGGGCACGACGGCGCTGTGTGTGTTGACGTTGGGCGTGGTCAGCGGGATCGTGCTGACGCCGGGGTGCATGGCGCGTGAGCCGCGAGCGGGCGGGGAGACGCCGACGAGCACGGGGGGGGCGGTGCGCCCGGAACGCGCGACGCCCGGAGCGGGCGGTGTGGCGAGCGAGCGCACGGTGGCGCAGGGCAACCCGGCCAAGACGGTCGGGCTGATCCAATATCCCAGCGTGTCGCCAGATGGAAAGTCGATCGTCTTCGCGTGGCTCGCTGACCTGTGGATTGTCAACAGCAAGGGCGGCGGGGCGCAGCGACTCACGGCCCATCCGGGCGAGGAGCGTCGCAGCGCGTGGAGCCCCGACGGCAAGTCGATCGCGTTTGAGAGCGATCGCGACGGCGGGCGGAATCTCTTTGTGATGGACCTGACCAGCGAGGCGGGCGAGCCGATCGCGGGTGCTGCGCGACGGATCACGACGCTCGATCGCGCGGTGAGCCTGAGCGGCTTCAGCAACGACGGCGCGTCGGTGCTGTTCTCGGGAAACCTGGACGCGACGCTGTTTCGTTCGACACGGATGTACAAGGCGGCGGTGGATGGGTCCGGGAGCAAGCCGATCGGGAAGTTGACGGAAGCCTTTGGCGGGACGCCGCGGATGAGCGCTGACGGCGCACGGGTGACGTTCACGCGCGGCCGCCCGGACTTGAACCGGCCGAAGTATCAGGGGAGTGGGAACACCGACGTGTTCGAGATGCGAACTGGCGACGGCAACTTCACACGATTGACCAAACACCCGGCGCTGGACGCCGACGCGTTTCCGATGCCGGACGGCTCGACCGTCTTTGTTTCGTCGCGAACCGGCGTGAACAACGTGTATCGGCTGGCGGCGGGCAGCGACGAAGGCAAGGCCGAGCAGCTCACGTCGTTCAGCGCCACGCCCGAGCAGATCACGATCGGTCACGGCGTGCGCGATCTGTCCGTGAACGCGACCGGCACGCTCGCGGCGTTCGTGGTGTGGGACACGCTCTACACGCTGGATCTGACTGCGCGCGGGACAGCGCCGTTGGCGGTGCGGGTCGTCGCATCGCCCGATGCGCAGGACGGCATCACGCAGCGGATCAACCTGGCCCGCGAGGTGAGCGAGGCGGCGCTGAGCCCCGACGGTAAGACGCTGGCGGTGATCGCGCGCGGCGAGGTGTTCGTGCGATCTACCGATGAGAACCGGCCAACGCGGCGGGTGACCAGCACACACGGGCGCGAGCGCGGGCTGGCGTGGTCGCCCGACGGGCGCGTGCTGTGGTTCAGCTCCGATGAGTCGGGCGTGTCGCAGGTGTACTACGCGACGGTGGCGCTGGCGCGCGAGGACATCTCGCCGAAGGAGGATGAGCCCAAGAAGGATGAGGATGCCAAGAAGAGCGACGAGCCGAAGAAGAACGACGACGCCAAGGACGAGGCAAAGAAGGACGAGCCAGCAAAGGACGACGACGCCAAGAAAGATGACGCGAAGAAGGATGATGGCGAGAAGAAGCCAGACGCCGACAAGAAGGAGCCCGCGAAGAAGAAGATCGACTACTCCAAGCGCTGGCAGGAATCCCTGCGGTTTGACGTCAAGCACCTGGACACATCGATGATCCCGACCGGGCGCAACGACGGCGTGCTCGGGCAGGAAGTCCGATCGCCGGCGCCCTCGCCCGACGGGACCAAACTGATCGTGCAACGCGGGCTTGGGGATCTGGTGCTGCTGGATCTGAAGGCCAGGACCGCGAAGGTCCTGCTTGAGTCGTGGAACGAGCCCGACGTGCAGTGGGCGGCGGACTCGCGACACATTGTTTACGGCTTGGAAGACCTGGACTTTAACAACGATATCTTCCTGATGGACACCATGGGCGAGGCCGGCAGCGACCTGGCGCGCGGCATCAACCTGACGCGACACCCGGACCTGGATTCCTCGCCCCGCCTGAGCGCCGATGGAAAGGTTCTCTACTTCCTGAGCGAGCGCGGCAACAAAAACTTCGTGTTTGATGTGTACGCGCTGTTCCTGGACAAAAAGATCGAAGCCCTGCGCGGATACGAGCTGGACGAGTACTTCAAGAAAGCGGCGGAGACCGCGGGGAAGCGCAAGCCGATCGACCCCGTGCTGTGGGACGAAGCGGAGAAGAAGGACGACGCAAAGAAGCCGGATGAGGCGGCCGCGGGTAACGACGCGCCGAAGGCGGACGCGGGAGATACCAAGGCCGACGCGAAGCCGCCGGAGAAAGATGGCGTAAAGAGTGCTGACGCGAAGCCGAAGAAAGCCAAGGCGGTCGAGCCGCTGAAGTTCGACGTGCAGGACTCGCACCTGCGAGTGCGCAGAGTCTTTGGGTCGCTTGGGAACAAGGGGAGCCTGGCGATCACGCCGGCGGGCGAGCGCGTGCTGTTTGTCGGTGATGCCGACACGGAGCGGGCGCTGTACTCGATCAGCTTCAAGGGCGATGACCGCAAGACGGTCTCACCGGGCGCGGCGGGCGGAATCGAAGTTTCCTTGAACGGCTCGAAGGTCAGCTTCGTGCGCACGGGCACGGTGTCGCTGACGACGCCTCCGGGAGGCAAAGTTGATGCGATGCCGATCGATGCGCCAGTGGTCATTGATGTCGCGAAGCAGCAACGCCAGAAGTTCCTTGAGGCGTCGCGGATCATGGGCAACGGCTTCTATCACCCAACGCTCAAGGGCTTGAACTGGAAGGGACTGAACGAGCGTTATCTGTCGCTGGCGCAGCGCACGCGCACGCCCGGCGAGTTTGATCGCGTGTTTGAGCAGCTCCTGGGCGAGCTTGACGGCTCGCACACCGGCATCACTTCACCCCCGGCCGGCGGCGCAGGCAGCGCTCAGGCCATCGGATACCTTGGCATTGATGCCTCGCCCGCGCCGGGGGGTTATCGCGTGGATCGGGTGATCTTTCAAGGACCGGCGGATCGCGAGAACGCGAAGCTGCGGGCGGGTGACGTGATCACGACGATCGAGGGCGAGCCGTTGAGCCCGGACGCGAACGCACTGCCGACGATTGATTTGCACGCCGCGATGAGCGGGAGAGCTGGAAAAGAGACGCTGATCGTGGTGGAGCGGGCGCAGGCTTTGCCGGCGCTCCCGGGAACGATCCTGGTAATACCGTCGAGCGCGGCGGAGGACAACAACACTCGGTACGCCGATGAGGTGCGCGGTCGGGCGAAAAAAGTGGACGAGCTCTCGAAGGGGCGGCTTGGCTATCTGCACATTCGTTCGATGAGCCAGCCCTCGGTGGATGACTTTGAGCGTGATTTGTTCGCGGCGGCTTCCGGCAAAGATGGGCTGATTATCGACGTGCGCGACAACGGCGGCGGCTCGACTGCGGACATCTTGCTCTCGTCGCTGACGGCGCCGAACCACGCGTGGACGGTGCCGCGCGGGGCGGATCCGAAGGCGACGCCGCGCGACGCATACCCGCGGGATCGGCGATTGATCTATGGATACAGCCGGCCGATCAACGTGCTGATCAACGAGAACTCGTTCTCCAACGCGGAGATCTTCGCTCACGCGATCAAGACGATCAAGCGGGGAACGCTGGTGGGCACGCGCACGTTCGGCGGCGTGATCTCGACGGGGGCGGCGTCGCTGATCGACGGCACGACCATCCGCACGCCGTTCCGCGGGTGGTATCTGCCGGACGGGACGGACTACGAGAACAACGGCGCGTCGCCGGACATCAACGTTGAGAAGACGCCGCAGGACGAGGCGGCGGGACGCGATGCGCAGTTGGAAGCGGCGGTGAAGGAGTTGCTGGGTCGCGTTGCGAAGTGAGGCATAGAGAAGCGACCCGGCAACGCCAGGGCCGCTGGCACAAAGCTGCGTCGTCTCAAACTAGACTGTTAGCGCGGCCGCGCGGGTGGTAATGGTCTTCGCGACTCGGATGCCGGCTTGTAGGGCGCCTTCCATGTAGCCAGGGAAGGCGTGGCAGGTGTGTTCGCCAGCGAAGTGCAGCCGCGGTTCAGCGAAGCCGCCACGAAGACCCTGTTGGAGAGTCTTGCCGAAGGTGGTGATCTGGCCGGGGGCGGGGAAGGAGTAGGCGGCGCGGGTCCACGCGTCGCTGGGCCAGTTCATGAACCGCACTTCGGCGGTTCGCTTCTCGAGGCCCGGATAAAGCTTCGTGAGCGCGGCAAGTCCGGCGGGGCGCTGCGCATCCAGCGGCAGTCCACGAAGCGCCTCGGCACCGGGGCCGCCGCTGAACCCGGCGAGGGCGGAGCCGGGGCCATCCTGGCCGTCGGTCGGGTCCCACGTGAGGTGAATGGGGCCGTCGCTGAACGCGTAGGGGGAGACTTTCTCAGCGAGCCAGAACGGCTCATCGATCGCGGCGAAGAACTTCCACGCCACGCCCATTTGCACGCGCGTTGCCATCACCTCGCGCGCGAGATCGGGCGGCCCAAAGCTGATCTTGGAGTAGACGCTGGGCGCGCAGGCCAGCACAACCTCATCGGAGTCCACCCGCTCGCCGCTGGAGGTGAGCATGCTCACGCGACCGTCGCTCGCAGTGAGATCGATGCGGGAGATGGGCGTGCCAAGGCGGATGCGCTCGGCGCCGATCGAGTCGGCGAAGCGCTGGGCCAGTTGCTGGTTGCCACCCTTGCAGCGGAAGTCCTCGCTGTGCAACCAGAAGCGTTCGACGCCGCCGCCTTTGAGCATCGCAAGAAACGCCAGCGAACTCATGCGCTCCAGTTGCTGGGCGTTGTCGGCTTCGATGAGCACGCGGACGAGACGCTTGGTCTGCGCCGTAGCGTCGAGCTGGTCAAACCATTGGCCCATGGAGCGGGCGTCCCACTGCGCGGCCAACTCGGTCTTCCAGGGTTCGTCGGCGTTGGTCGCCAGCGCCTCGGCGTTCAGCGTGCGAAGGGCTATCTCGGCCCGCTCGTAGATCCGCCCGGCTTCCAAGTCAGTCAGTCGCTCGCCCTCGAGCACGATCGGTGAGGTGAGATCGTCGTGTGCCGCGACATCACTCATGGTGAGATCAAACTTCTTGGCATAGGCGAGCCACGCGGGGTGGTTGGAGCCGATGAACTCGGCGCCGCCCTCGACGACTTTGCCCGGGACGAACTCCGTCAGCGAGAGCACGCGCCCGCCGACACGCGGGCGGGCGTCAAAGACGGTGACGTCATGACCCGCGACCGAGAGCTCGTGCGCACAGGAGAGGCCCGAAAGCCCGGCGCCGATCACCGCGATGCGCCGACGCACCGCCGGCTTTGCGGGGCTGCCGCGCCCGTCGGTCGGCGGCTGGGCCACGCCAGCGCGGGCAAGGGTCGATAGCGGGCCCGAGACGAGCAGGCCGGCGCCGGCGACGAGCGATGCGCGAAGCATCTCGCGACGTGAGCATTCCCAACGATTGCGATCAAAGCGGCGTGCCAGACGAGACATGATTGAGGTAGTCATGCCGCGAGTGTACCGATGCTCTGCGACTGCGCCAACAAGGTTGATCGGGTGCGGCGGGGCCTGTGGATGACGATGGTGCTTGACGCTGCCCCGGAGATATACTTGGTTTCCCGCAATTTTCGCGACCATCAGACCGAGAGGTATCGAATGACGACTGCACCGAACCGGAACTCGACCCCTTCCGGCATCCCCTCTCAAGCCGCGCACGGGAAGGTGGACCCGAAGGCCGTCACGATCTCGGGTTTGATTCTGGACCCGGTGAGCACGCCGCTGACGCCGGTGGAGTCGTTGCGCAATGTCGAGCGAGACATCCCAGCGCCCGGGACGTACCCGTTCACCCGCGGCCTGTTCCCGCAAGGATATCGCACGCGCCTTTGGACCATGCGCCAGTTTGCCGGCTTCGGCAGCGCCGACGACACGAACCAGCGGTTCAAGTACATCCTGAATCAGGGCAAGGGCACTAGCGCCAACACCGGCCTGAGCACGGCCTTTGACCTGCCCACGCTGATGGGACGCGACAGCGACGACGCGCTCAGCGCCGGCGAAGTCGGCAAGTGTGGCGTCGCCATCTGCACGATCGAGGACATGCACCGGCTGTACGCGGACATTCCCGTGGACAAGGTCACGGTGAGTCAGACCATCAATGGCCCGGCGGCGGTGATCTGGGCGATGTACCTCGCTCACGCGCTGCAGCGCGGCATGAAGTGGGAGAACCTCGGCGGCACGCTTCAGAACGACATCCTCAAAGAGTTCCACGCGCAGAACGAGTTCATCTACCCGCCGGAGCCGAGCGTCAAGCTCGTCGTGGACACGATCGAGTTTCAGAGCCGGTATCTGGCGAAGTGGAACAGCGTCAGCATCAGCGGGTATCACATCCGCGAGGCCGGCAGCACCGCGGTGCAAGAGCTGGCGTTCACGCTTCGCGACGGCATGGAGTACGTCGAGGCGTGCCTCGAACGCGGCATGCCGATCGACGAGTTCGCGCCGCGGTTGAGCTTCTTCTTCAACTCGCACAACGAGTTCTTTGAAGAGATCTGCAAGCTGCGGGCGGCACGCCGGATCTGGGCGCGGATGATGAAGGATCGGTATCAGGCCAAGAGCGAGCGATCGCTCTACATGAAGACGCACGTGCAGACCGCCGGGTGCAGCCTGACCGAGCAGCAGCCGCTGAACAACATCGTGCGCGTGGCCTATCAGGCGATGGCGGCGGTCCTTGGCGGTTGCCAGAGCCTGCACACCGACAGCATGGATGAGACGCTGGGGCTGCCCACAGAGCAGGCCGTGACGGTCGCGCTGCGGACGCAGCAGATCCTGGCGCACGAGACGGGCGTGACGCGCGTTGCCGACCCGCTGGGCGGCTCGTGGTTCATCGAGCAGATGACCGACTCAATCGAGAGCGGCGCGCTGGACTACATCAGCGAGATCGACGCGATGGGGAGTTATGAAATGGCCAAACTGTCAAATGGCCAAGTTGCCAAACTGGAACCGGCGGAGCGGCGGGCTGGGGTTTATGCTCCGCGCGCGGCGTATGGGCGTGGCGTGGTGCATGGGATCAACAAGGGGTATTTCCGCCGGCAGATCGCCGAGGCGAGCTACCGGTACAGCGAGGAGTGCGAGGCGGGCGACCGCATCACCGTCGGCGTGAACGCGTACGTGGACAACGACGAGACGCGTCCGATCGACATCCTGCAAATCCCCCACACCGTCGAGATCGAGCAGTGCGCACGTCTCAGCGCGTTCAAGGCCCGGCGCGATGCGGGCAAGGTCAAGCGTGCGCTGGACAATGTCCGCGCCGCGTGCCAGGGGAAGGCGATCGTGAGCCAGTTTGCGGAACTCCCCTGGGGCTCCGGCGCGGGCTCGGCGGGCGCGGTTCACGCCACGGGCGCAGGGCTGCACGCGACGAACGTCATGCCCGCGCTCATCGAGGGCGCTCTGGCCAACTGCACGCTCGGCGAGATGGTCCAGGCGATGGCGGATATCTACGGGCGGTATAGCGGCGGGCCGGAGTGGTGAGCATGGCCGAAAAAAGTCGCACGCTCTCAACACGAATCTCGTGGTCCAGCTTCGCGAAGTTCGAAGAGCGGATGAACTCTCATTTCTTTGGTCGCGGCATTGTCGCGCGGAGGCGATTCGTTTTTCGAGGAATGGCCGACAGCCGATGGCGCCTGGAAACGACACTTGATCGTTATAGCGGCAAGCTCGATCTCAAAGATCGTACCGCTATACAAGGTCGGCTGCGTAGCGAGTTCGTTCGAGAAGGACTCGGGTACCACTCGGAACTCCGGAAACTCCACGACGATGAGCAGGACCTGCTCGGACGACACCATGGGCTGCCGTCGCGTTACATGGATTGGACGGAATCACCGTTCATCGCCGCGTACTTTGCGTTCACTGATTCGCGGCACGATCGCCCGGACCCCCCGACTCATGTGAGCATCTATCGGTTGAATCTCGGCAATCTCGACGTCGCGAGTCGCCTGTCCATCAAACGGGAAACGGATCTCTCTTGGCACAATGCTCGGGCACACGAGCAGCAGTCGGTGTTCATCGCGGGGGACGACCCGAGCGTATCATTTGACGCAGTCGTGGGCTCTGGGCTCACGAAATATGAAATCCCGGCGAGCGAGCGATGGAGCGTTCTCTCTCGGCTCGACAGCATGGGCGTGACGTCGGCCCAGTTGTTCCGAAGTCTTGATGGTGCCGCCCAAACGGCCGCGCTTCGTATCCGTCCTGAGATGAGAGGTGAGTCACATGTCTAAACATGAAGCCAGTGGCACTGATCGCGACGATCTGGAATCACCTTTCGACACCGATCTGGTGAACGAGTTCGTCAAGGCGGGCGTCCCCGTCGATCGTCTTGCATACTCCGCACAGTTCGAGGAGATCTTCAAGAAGCTCGAAGCGAAGGGCGACAAGCGTGATCGCGCGGCGATGTATCAGCGTTTGCTGAATCTACGAAAATCTGGTCGATTGCCGCTCGTCCACACGCGCCGTTCCGCCTGAGAGACCTCGCAATCGGTTCGTCAGTGCCCGAGCGCCGCGAGCCGCTTGCTGATCTCCCGCAGCCACGCCTCCTCCGGCACAGAATACGGCCGGAACTTCTCGACGGTGCCCTGTTCCTCGCTGTGGATGATCGCGCGGTTCTGGCCGATTAGGCCCACGCTCGCGCCCGGTGCATCAACCAGCACGCTCGCGTCCGCGGCGGACATCTGGAAGAGCACGCGAATGTCAAACTCGCGGGCCGCGTTGCGCTCAAGCGTGCGTTGCAGCGTGGTGACGGTGTCGCACCAGCAGAGCGTGTGGATGCCGAAGTTCGGGCCTTCCTTGATGATCGCGGCGAGTTGTTTGTCGGGCTTCGGGGCCGCGCCGTCGGCGCTTGCGGAAAAATCAAACTCGTCTTCGACGCGACGGAGGGAGCGGAAGCGTTGCAGGCCGTGGATGACGAGGTAGATCGCCGGCGCGTCGGCGATCTCGCCGGCCTGGCGGCGTTGCAGCTCGGTGGCGATCTCGGCGATCGCGTTCGGCACGTCGCGATACGGCACCGCACGCCCGGGCGTCTTGGCGGGCAACGCCGCCGCGACCTGATCCAGATACCCGGCGGTTCGCGTATCGGCGGCAGACCCATCGAGCAGCACGAAGCTCGCCAGCGCGGCTCCGTTGCCCGCGTGGCCTTTGGCCGCCGCGATGTGCTGGGCCGCGATGCCCACGACCGCGACGCTGAGCATCGCCAGCGCGCTTTCTTCCTGCTGGCCGATGATCAGGATGTTCGATGCGGACTGCCGCCGAAGCGTTGCGGACACCGCGTCCTTGATCGCCACCGGATCGCCGAGCCACGCCTGCACGCGTGAGGGCTGGCCGCTGACGGCGGCCGCTCCGGCGCCGCTCATCGCGGTGCGCCCGTCCAGCAGCGCGTTGAGCGATTGGTTGCGCTCCGCTCGCGCGGGCACGTTGCCCTCAAAGATGATCGCCGGCACGAGCCGACGCTGAAGCTCCGGCGTGACCCTGGCGTTGATGCGGTCCAGCGCGTCATCCCGATCGCGATCGCTCAGCCAACTGATCTGGAAGAGCGAGTTGCCCTCCAGCGCGCCCGATGCGTCGTTGTAGATCGCCTCACCGGGCCGGCTCAGCAGCCGGGCCGCGGCGTTGTCCTCGCTGAGAATCAGATAGCTATCCGCCTCGGAACATTGCAGCGCGATGCGCACGCCCATCTGTCCCATCGTCGCGCGAGCGAGCGAATACGCCCCGCCCAGTGTCTGTGATCCGAGGATGACGTGCATGCCGAATGCGCGCCCCTGGCGAACGAGACGGTCCAGGAGCAGCCCCGCCTCTTGCGCGAGCTTGTCGTCCTCAACAAACAGTTCCTGGAACTCGTCCACGATCAGCAGCACGCGAGGCATGATCTGTGCATTGGCGACCAGTCGATAGGCACGGATGTCCTGCACGGTGGCATCGCGCAGCAGCTCGCCGCGCCGTTTGAGCTCGGCGTCAAGGCGGCGCAGCACGCTCAGGCCAAACTCGCGCTCGGACTCGATGGCGATCACGCGCGCGTGCGGCAGGCTGGCCTGCGCGTAGCACTTGAACTCGACGCCCTTCTTGAAGTCCACCAGATAGAGCTCGATCTCGTCGGGGCTGTGGCGCAGCGCGAGGTTGGTGATCATCACGTGCAGCAGCGTGCTCTTGCCGGATCCCGTGCGACCGGCCAGCAGCATGTGCTGCGCCGTGCCGCGCCCAAGGGTCATTGATTGCAGGCGCGTTGCGCCGGCGCGCCCGAGCTCGATGCTGACATCATCGCTGGTGCTGCGCGTCCACTCCTGACCCGGCGAAGGAGAGATCATCGCGAACGGCACCTGCACGCGACCCGCGGCCTTGGATCGCCGGCCCACGAGCCGCACAAGGTCGTTGAATCGCTCGTCGGATGGTGGATCATAAAGCCGCAGCGGCCACGTCGAGAGCTCCGGCTCATCGATGACGAATCGGCCCGGTTGCTCGGGCGATGGGCGGCGCCACGCGAGGCGCAGGGACAGCTTGCGAAGATCCGGCGAGGCGATCCCCTGCGGGAGTTGCTGGCGCGTGTCGTGCATGACGAACGTGTACACGCCGCACTTTGGACCGCTGGAAATGATGCTCGCCAAACGACGGGCGCTGTTCTCATTGAAGCCGGAGGGAAAGTCGGCGATGACCAGGAAGCGGTACGGCTCCGCGACTTCGCCGGCCCTGGCGTTGTATTCCTCGATCGACGCGAACTCGTTGCGCAAGTACTTCTGGATCACCGTCTCCATGTGCTCGGTGAGGTCCGTCAGGCGCGCTTCGATGTGGCGCGGCTCGGTCCAGATTCGATCCGTGATGAGCTGCGCGTCAGAATCCGCAAGGTGCATGAAGCCCGCGAAGTTCTGCCCGAGTCCGACCGGGTCGATCACGGTGATGCGGGCCTTCGCGGGCGGGATCGACAAAATCGTGCGCAGCGTCGCAGCGCGAAGCACGCTCAGCCCCGCGGCTCGCGCATCGTTGATCGCGCCGCCGGCGCCGCCAACTTGCAGCAGCAGCGAGCAGCGATCCGGCAGCTCCAGCGACACGGGCAGATGAAACGCCAGCGGCAACTCGGTGGCGAGCCGATGGTCTGTCGGCACGGCATCGGGGATCCGCGTCAGCGTGATGTCCAGCTCACCCAGCGGGACGCACGCGGGAGCGCGCTGCGCTTCGGGCCAGGCTTCGGCGTCTGCGATCGCGCTCCAATCGGTGGTCGCGGTGGAGGTCGAGAGCTCGCGCCGTGTGCGCTGCACGCGCTGAATGCCCTCGTGCCAGGCGCCCGAGAGCGCCTGAAAGCCGGTCGCGTGTGAGGCGTCGGCCGCGGCTCGTGTGGCCTCGTGCTTGGCCTTGGCGCTCGCGTTGACGCTTCGGAATCGCTCGTCGGCCTGGGCCAGGCGAGCGCGTCGCTCGGTCTCCGTCTGACGAATGGACTCAGTCCGGCGCTCACCCAGGCTCACCAGTTCCTCGCGAAGCGACATCTCCATCTCGGCGCGCTTCTGGCTATACGCGGCGTTGGCCAATGTCGCGACGCTCTCGTTCTTGGCGCGAGCCTGCGACACCTCGCGATCGCGCAAGTCGCGGATCTCGCTCTCCTGCTGGCGACGATCCTCGTCCGCTCGCTTCAGCAGCCCCTCGCCGACGGCGCGGGTCGTCAGCACCCTTCGCGTGAACGCGCCGCCCTGGGCAAGCAGCCGCTGACGCTGGCGCCGGCGGATGAGCTCCCCGACGATTGAGACGCCGATGAGGGCCACGCCGCCACCAATAGCAGCCAGCGCGTCAAACTGCATGGCACGAACTGAGGCGATGCCGACGCCGGCGATCGTGCCAGCAACGATGCCGTAGATGACCGGCAGCGGCGAGACAAACGCCTTCGGCAGGCGCTGGGCCATCAAGACGCCGGCGCTGGTGATCACGTCCTGGGCCGCGGCGTTGAATCGCTCGGCCAGTTCGCGGGCGGAGCCGGGCTCGACGAGATCGGGCGTAACGCCGCTGGCCCACGGGCGCGGCGCGGCGCGACCGGACCCGAGCAGGACCGCCAACTCAAGCTCGACGCGAGCAGCAAGCGTGTCGGTCTCGCGCTGGCGGCGCTCGACCTCGGCCCGCAGCTTCGCAAGCGCCGCGCCGGGCTTGTCGATGCTCGTGTCGTGGATGGTCTCGGCCATCCAGACCGATTCGGTCATGGCCTTCTTGGCATTCGAAACGTCAGTCTCGCCCCGCTCGCGCAGGGCGTTCTTCGCGGCTTCGAACTTGCGTTTGGCCAGTGCGATCGCTTCGTCGCCCGCCGCTTTGACGGTGCTGGAGCGATTGTCGCTATCGAGTCGAATGGTGTTGAGCGTGTTCTCAAGCTCGGCAAGCGTCGCGGTCAGCGATTCGGTGAGCTCGGCGTCGGTAGCACGCAGCATGGTTTCAAAGGTCCGGCTCACTGCGGCTTCGCTCGTGGCGCGATCAGCCGACAGCCGCGCGAGTTCCTGCAACACCGTGCGGGTCATCGCGTTCAAGCGACCCTCGCCGATCGGCGCAAGCGCAGGGGCACCCGCGGGCGCGCCGAGCGGGGCGCCGTTCGCAGGTGTCGGACGCGGGATCGGATTCTCAATCGGCTTTGTCACAATCCCTCCGGGCCGCCTCGAGCACCTCTGAAAGCCGCGCGATGGCGCCGATCGCGGCGATGATCTTGCCATCCAACGGAAGCAGGACGTCTTCCTCAAACTTGCGCGACGCACCGTCATCCCACTCGCCACGGGCGCGGTACCACGCGATGCGAAGCTCTTTCAACGCGTCCTTCAGTCGTGATTGCGAGGATTGCAGGCTCATGATGCGACGCCCCGTGTGTGCCCGTCGTCGTCCGTGCCGAGTTCGCCGACGATCCGCGCGTCCTGCTCGTCGAGCACCGCCCCCAGTGAGCCTGACAACAGCGTGACAAGAAAGCCGCGAGGAAGGCGAAGAAGCTCACCGAGAGCCGGGCGCTTCTCACACAGCCAGCCGATACTCACACTCACAATACCCACGCCCGGGTCCGCGTGCGCCACCCACTCGATCCCGCCCAGGAACCAGCCGCTGTCGCCCGGGAACGCGGGGACCAGCCGAGCGAGAAAAAAATCGCGTCCGTCCAGAACTCCCGGCGCGAGCGTGACGCGCTCATCAGCGCGAGGTGGTTCGCCCAGATAAGGCGTGAGCGCAGCGGAAGTCAACGCCTGGTCGAGCGCGCCGTCCGGCTCCGCTGTCGCGTCGTCCGCATCGGGCGAATCGATGCGCGAGCGGCGGCTAGGGTCTTTGCTCTCGGTGGCGATCGACCAGGCCCGCACGAGCGAGTCGTCGCGCGGAGCAGCTCCTCGCGCGCTCTCGCTTGGACACAAACGCCGCAGCTTGGAGAGACGCTCGGTTTGTGACTCCGCTTGCTGGCCAGATTCAGCTTCGACGGGTTCCAAGTCGTTCAGAACGATTTCTCCGGCGTCGCCAGATTCAGAAGAGTTTCCAGCGGCGGATCCGCTCGGCGGTTGAGCGCCGATGGCGGCGTACTCCTCAAGTCGCTTGACCATGGCAGCAAGGCGGATCGCGGCGGCGGGGATGTCGCGCTGGTGCGTGTCGGCGAGGCCGCTAGTGGCGCCGCGATAGAGCGTGTACTCCTTGTCCACCATGATGAGCCACTTCTTGACGAGGCGGACCTTCTCGTTGGCGTCCTCGATCGCCTGCTTGGCCCGCTCAACGGCGCGCCGTTCGTCGATGCACGTCGGGTCGTCCTGCATGCTCGAGAGCTGCTTGCGCAGCAGGTTCGAGCGCGCCTGGGCAAGTTTTTCCGAGCGTGCGCGGATCTGGCGCTGCCAATGCGGGAGCTGATCGTGCGACAGCCATGAGAGCGTCCGCTGCGCAGTTGAGTCCACTTCGGAAAGTGCGCCGGCGATCTCGACGCCGAAACGCTCAACCGCCCGCCGGAAGTCGCGCAGCGCGTCGATCGAACTGACCTTGGCCGGTTGTGTCATCGTGTGTCGGGGTGAGGCGTGGTCCGGTGACGAGCCAGAAGTTTGAAGGTCAACGCGGAGGCGTGCGCCCTCCGGCTCGCCCTGCGGGCGAGGGTGCGCACCAGTCAGCGCTGGTTCAGATACTCCTCGATCTTCTCGGCCTTCTTGATCAGCACGGGCACGTGCTCCGCCGCCGCAGTGTTGAAGCGGGCCAGCACACGCATGGTTTGCTCAAACTCCTGCGCGAACTTCATGTGCTCCTGATCGCGCCAGGTCTGGCTGAGGCCCGAAAGCCGGCTGTTGAGCACCTGCATCTGCCCGTCAAGGCTCTGGGTAAAGCGGCGTAAATCCTGTGCGAACCGCCGCAGCTCGGCCGGATCAACGATCGCTTTGGACATTTCCTGCCTCCGCGGGGTGAGGTGCCTCAAACACTGCGCGACGCCAAACGATTCGCAAGTCTGGCATCCGCGGCTGCAAAACGCAACGAGACTTTCTCACCGCCAGCTCGGGCGATCGGACTGACCGGCACAGCCGCGCAGCGGTGCCAAACGGGGATGACACGGTCGCTGACTGACGAAGCCCAAACGACCGATCACGCGGGTTCGAACGAGATCACCGCAGCATCAGCTCAAAAACCCGAGCTTGCGGAGCCCGTCAATCGGATCGTCGAACGAGCAGGATCCAAAGCAGATCGCGAAGTTCTCGCGGGCCTCCATGATCTCTTCGGTCGAAATGATCTTGCCCTTCCACACCGCGGATTCGTCGCTGAACTTGAACGACGCCGGGTTGGTGTCGTTCAAGAGCTCGACCAGCTGCGCCCGCTTGATCTTGTTGCAGTGCAGCAGCGCCGCCCCCAGGAAGACGTTCAGAAAGCCGTGCATCACGCCGGTCGCCGAGGCGGGCTCGTAGGTGAGCGGGTAGGTGGCGCGAAGCGGGTGGTGCAGCCCCGCAGTGGCCTTCATCGGCACCTCCGCGGCGTTAAACACATCGATGAACTCCGCGACAACTTCGGCGCTCGGGATCATCTCCGCCTGGATGCCGCCGGTGCGGATCTTGGCCCCCGCCCCGCGCCCGGCCAGACACGCCGCGAACCCACGCAGATCGCCCTCGGATGGCATCTCGAAGAATGGATAGAGCTCTTCGGGGAGCCGCTCCAGCGCGTACTCGACGGTGTCGGGGCTGGCGACCTTGATCTCAACAGTATCGATCACGGCGTTGTGAGCATGGTTGTGGCCCTTGCCGTTCGCGGCTTCGTGCGAGCTGTTAAATCGCTCGATCGCTTCGAGATTGTCTTCAAGCTTGCCGTCGATCAACACTGAGATCGTCCAGGGTTCGGGCGGCGCATCGTCCGCGGCGCTGGGCAGACGCGCCAGGTGGAGTGCGGAGGCCTCGGCGAACTCTTCGAGCTTCGAGCAGGCCACGATGAAGCGAGAGAGCCCGAAGGCGTGCTTCCCGTCACGATGGCGCGCGAACGTTTCCACCGCTTTGGGCATCGCGAGCTTCGCGGGCGGAAAGAGGCCCGCGTAGTCGACAAGTTGCACCATCAATGACCGAAGAGAGCCTGACAGCATGACCAACACTAGGACTCGTGCGGTGCCCCGTGACGCACGCTTCGAGACGGCAGCGGTGGACGCCGCGCGTCTCGTCCTACAGCGCAGGCTTGGAACGCCACGTCGTCCAGTCGGGCACATAGCTCGCACCGATCCCCTCCAGCCCGCCCATCGAGCCGACCGCGTGGTGCGGGTGCGTGAGCCATGAGGTCAACGCCTGCGTGCTCGCGGCGTGTCCGTCAGCGAATGCGCTGACACAGGAGCCGAGTGCCGAGGCGGAACGCCGCGCGTGACGAAACGCACTCGTCGGGCTCGGGTTCGGCACCCACGTCCCGGCATCAAAGAGCAGCGGCGGGTCCAGCAGGGCGTTGTTGCCGGGAACTGTGCCGGGCGGACCGGGCAGCAGGGTGTCTGCAAAGACCACGAGCGAGGAAGGCGACGCGAGCGAAGAGACGCGCTGCCACGGGCGATGGCCGATAGCGTCGCCCCAGCCCGGTGTTTTGGCGGGGCTGAGGAAGTAACCGTTGTAGCCGTAGGTGCTGGTGATCGAGCGTGACGGGCCTTGCGGGCGATAGGTCCCCCACGCCTGGCTCGGGCACTCGAAGAGCGAGCCCGCGTGCAGGCCGGCGCTGAGATACGGCGCCAGGAAGCCCCGCGAGAAATCGGGCGACATGACGGAGGTGCCGTGGGAGCCCCACCAGAAGATCTGCGGCCCAGAGCCGATGTCCTGCGTTGACCAATACGCCAGCGGCATCGCGCGATCGCGATACTCGCCGGCGTAGGCGGTCCAGGCGATCACGACCTGCCGGAGGTTTGAGGCGCAGCGAACCGAGCGAGCGCTCTCGCGCGCCGCGCCGAGCGTCGGCAGAAGAATGCCGACCAGCAGCGTCACCACGCCAATCACGATCAACAGCTCAATAAGCGTGAACGCCCGCGAGCGCGCTGCTCTGCGGCAGGCGCGATTCGGCCCGTGGTGAAGATTCGGGTCGCTCATCGGGCCTTGCCCCCCCCGCTGTCTCGAATCATCACGCGTGCCTCATCGCGCCGAATCTCGCGCACGAGCATCGTCCGGTCTGCGTCAGAAAAACTCCCAGACCGGTTGATGTCCCGCGACGGCGAGTTCGCAGGAAGTTGCTCGAGGCGATACAGGTCTTCGATCGTGATCGCCAAATCCCCACACACATCGCCTCGCGGCGGGGGTGCGCCAAACGCGACCAGCCCAGCGACGCCCAGCGAGTAAACCCCGCCCCCCAACACGCACGCCGACGAGCCCGCCTGCGCACTCTGCTCAACAACAAAGCCCGCGAGCGCCGGCCCATTGCTCACGTTCAGCAACGACAACGGCGAATACTGCGAACTCCCACCACCATCACCGACCGGCAACGTACCGACCATAACGCGTGCCCCCGTTCCACTCGCAACCGGCAGGACAGTCGGTTGTGTATTCCAACCGCCCAGCGCCGTGAACTCGCCGCTGTCGATGACGCCGTTCTGGTTCGCATCCATCCACGTCGACGACGCCGTATCCCAGAGCAGCGCTCCGATCTGCCCCGCGTCGCTGAACATCTGCACGCTCGGCATGCTCCCAAAGCCAGAGACACCCGTCGAGAGTACCACCCGCCCGTCGGCAAGAACCGCCGGGATTGAGCTCGTTCGATTACTGGGTGCTGACCACACCAGCGCCCCATCGCGTGCCCGGACCTTCACGAGGTTCGAAGAGTCCAGCCCGCCAAAGAACGCATAACTCGCGCCGTACACAAACGGCCCCTGACCATCCGGCGTCTCGCGAACGCACACGCCCCCGAAGAAGCCCTCCGCGACCGGGTTCGTAAACATCCAGCGCGCCGTGACCGAAGCGGGATCAGCCTGGCGAACATCAAACGCACGAATCTCGCCAATGCCGAACGTGTCCAAGCCGGTGCTGGCGACGTACGCCACGCCGTCGAGATACGCGGGCGTGGCCCCGACGCTGGAGCCGATGTCAGCGATCCACACAATCTCGCCGAGGTCAAAGGGATTGAGCGTGCTGTCGCGCGAGCTGACATTAATGCACAGGATCTGACTGGCCCCGCCGAAGCCGCCATCAGTGGTGACGAACGCCCGATCAGCCGGGCCAAGGTCCGCAGTCACCAGCGGCGTGACGTTGATCGGTGCGCCGGGCAGCTCCGAGCGCCAGACTTGTACGCCGTCACTCTGTCGCAGCGCGATCAACGCCGAGCCGGTCGCGAACAGCACGGTGCCGCGTCGAGCGTCGATCGTGGGCGTTGACCACGAGCCAAGTTGCGGCCCGGGCACGGCAACCGACCAGACAACACTCCCCGACTCGGCATCAATCGCAATCGCGCGATCCTGTCCTCCCACCCCCAACACGCCCCCCACTTTGCCGCTCGCGAAGATCCGCGGGCCCGGCAGCGCCGTCGCGACGACTCCCGTCGCCGGCGTAAACGCGATCGGCTCGCCCGAAGTCGTTTGATTGCACACCCAGCGCGCCGCCCCCAGCGCTGTCGGCGCGCTCGCGGACGAAACCGACGTGCGCGCCGCATCGCCAGCGAGCGTGGGCCAGATGAACGCCGAAGCCTCAGGTTGTGCCAGCGTGCTCGCGGGCCACATCCAGAGCACGCTGGCCGCGAGCGCGAGCGGGCGCACACCTGTGAAAGGTCTGCGCCGCGGCTTGCGTAGTCTGCTTGGAGATGCATTCATTTGATCGCCCTTTCATCTGACAATGCCCGAGCACGCTTGCGAAGCGTGCTCGGGCGAGGGATTTGGTGGTCGGACACTCAGCGCGAGCGACGCCGACGTGGGCACGCGATCCCCGCCAAGATCACGATCGCGCCGGTGCCAGCCGTCGGCACAACCGAGAAGCCGTCAATCTCCGGGACGAACTGAGCACTGGCACTGACAGAGATGCGGACGAAGCTCACCGATGACAGGCCGCTGGAGGCGATATCAACGCCCAACCCGCCGCCGGAGCCGTTGTAGCCAGCAACGATCTGCGCGAACGTCAATCCGGCGGCAAGCGAAAACGCGGGGTCAACCGCACGCCGAAAGTCCGTCGCGACTCCGCCCGCCGTAGTGCTGAAGGGATCGGTGAGATCGGAGTAGCCCAGCGTCGGGAAGCCACTGTCAGCGCTGTTGGTCGCGACGCGGAACCAGGTCATGCCGTCGGCGGAGACGTCAACATCGCCGCCCTCGCCAGCCAGCACGCCCGAGCTAATGCCGTTGGGATAGCTCGCGTCACTGAGAAACGCGTTCCCAAAGACGATCAAGTCAATGCCGAACGGGTTCGCGGCGTCGTTGGTGATTGGCGTCGAAAACGACACCACCAGCGACCCGCCTCGCCCGACTTGCACAAGCTGCGACGAGAGAAACGCCGAGGCGAATGGCGTCACCGCGCCGCCAAACGCGCCAGCAGTGAATCGCGACGGCTCGCCCAGCGCCCGCGTCGGATCGCGAAATGACGCGCTCGTGCCGCTGCCCGGGTCATAACTGACCACGCTCGAAGCGAACTGCGCGTTCGCCGCGCCCGCACTGACGAGCACGCTCGCCACGCACCAACACGGAACCCGACTCAAGAAGCGTTGACGGACACCACCGACACGCCCTGACACACGAAGAAAAAACTCCGACATCGCTGACCTCTCTGGCACGCCGCGATCACGCGACGCGCACACCTCGCCCTGATCGCGCAGAGCGGCTCCCGCCCGAAGGCGATCGTGTCTCGCGAGAGATGTGGAATGCCGGAAACATCGCGCGAGGAACGACGCGGCGACGTTCGCCGGCGTCCCATGCTCACCCAACTTGGGCAAGCTCGCGAGGACGACCATGCGCCGGAATGTCCTATCGCCATGCGACAGGGCCGGCATCGTCGGCAGGTCTTCCGGCTCAGGGCCAATCGCTGATCTCGCCTTCCCAGCATCGCCCGCAAGGGACAAGCGCCAGTGGCTTTCGGCATTGTTCACGCCGCGATCAGCGGATGCCCCTCACGGCGGCGCGTCCGCGGTGGAATAGTCGCTGCGCTCGAAAACACATCTACGCAGCGACGTACCACGCTTCCCTTTTCACCCGCAGAGCCGGCTCGATCCGGTTGCAGGCACCGATGACAGCGCGAGTGTAGCAGAGAGCGACACGCTCCGTCGCCGAACTCAGCCGGCTCGCTGGAACCGACGCGATCAAGCACACGAGAACTCGTGTTGCCGTCGTCTCTTCATCCCGAATACGTCGCGCGCGTCTTCTCGGTCTCAAAGACCGTCACGCTGCGCAGCGCGCCCCAGGGAGACATGGCTTGCGCGATCGCAGGCCGAAGCTTCTCGAAGAACACGCGGGCGATGTTCTCCACGGAGGGATTGACCCCGCCGCGCCGTGTGTCAAACTCCGGCGTGTCGATGTTCAGGTTCGTGTGATCAAAGGGGCGAAGGATGACCTCCTCGACGATCCCCTCAAGCCTCGCCAGCTCAAAGCGGCAGTCGCCCATGGCGTCGGCGCCGATCTCAAGTTCGGGCTCGATGACGTAGTTGTGCCCGTGTCCGCTGGGGTTATTGCAGCGCCCGAACAGCTCGCGGTTCTGCTCGTCCGTCAACGCGTCCACATGCAGCCGGTGCGCCGCGGCGATCTCAAACCGCTGGCGAAGAAGCACGGTAGACTGATTTGCAGTCCGCATGACTACATGGTAGGACGGCGTCAATCGCCAGCACACCTCAACCATTGAGCCACCAAGCGCCGCGTTCAACTCGCCGAAGAACGACGCCAGCACCCGCGCTGGCGACTGCGTGTCATCTTCATCGCAGGCCCGCTCGATCGCCGGGACCGCGACCCGCCGCACCGCTCGGTCCAGCTCTTTGATATCCTTGAAGTAGCCGCTGGCGGGGTCAGGCTCGCCGGCGCACGCGACATCCAGCTCGTAGTACCGGGCCAGCCCCCGGAATCCCGGCCTGCCGGTATAGCCGTTGCCGTCACGACTCGGTGCGCTCGCCCCATTTGTTGCGCCCGCCCCGTCGCGAAGCGTGCGAGGGTTGATCGAGAATCGGACCGTCCGCGTCAGCGTGATCACCCCAAACGGTAGCCCGGGCAACCACGCTCACCCGCTCATCTCATCATCCCGCGGCGGCGAGAGCATCGCTTCACGAAAGCGCTCGCTGCACGCAAGCAGCCCCGCCAGCATGACCGTCAACACCGCCATCACACCGACCAGCCCGGTGGCCGTCTTGAACCACCCGCCGAAGTAGAGCCACGCCGCGACAATCGGCAGCCCCAGTTGCAGTGTCCAGTTGATCGCCAGGTCGCCTTTGCCACTCAGGCTCAGAAGCTTCTGCAAGTGTTCGCGCGCCATGAGCGAGGCGACCAGCGACGCAATCGCCGCGCCCCCGATCGCTGCCGCCCCGAGCTTCACCTGTCCCCCGCCCCAGTCCGCAAACGCCGCGGCCGCCATGAAAATAGCCACCGCCAGCTCAAGCGCCGTGCCCACCCAGATCAGCATCGTCGCCGACCGCCACACCGACCGCGCCCCCGCATCGCCCGCCTCGCGCGACGGTTCCACCGGCTCATGATCGCGATCAGTGTCGCCCATCCACCCAGTATAAAGCCGAAACGCCCGGCCCGCGAAATGTCCTGCCATCCCCGACGCGTTCAGACCCCTTGACGCTAACATCCGCCCCATGATCCTCCGTACCCATACCTGCGGCGAACTTCGCGAATCCCACGTCAACCAGAGCGTCAGCCTCAACGGCTGGGTGAACTCCTATCGCGATCACGGCGGCCTGATCTTCATCGACCTCCGCGATCGCTACGGCCTTACTCAACTCGTCTTTGACAAGGAAGACGGCGCAGCCCAGGCCATCCTTGACAACGCCGACAAGCTCCGCAGCGAAGACTGCGTCGGCGTCAGCGGCACCGTGCGCACCCGCATCGGTGGCGAAAACCCCAAGCTCCCCACCGGCAAGATCGAACTGGTCGTCACTGCGCTGGAAGTCTTCAACAAGACCGCGAACCCGCCGTTCTTGCCCGATGATTACAACGCGCTGCCCAACGAAGAACTCCGCCTGACCCACCGCTATCTGGACCTCCGCCGCCCCAGCATGCAGAAGATCCTGACCACGCGCCACCAGGTCTACAAGACCACGCGAACCTACTTCGATGAAAACGGCTTCCTCGAAGTCGAGACCCCCGTGCTCTACAAGAGCACGCCAGAAGGCGCGCGCGAGTTCTTGGTGCCGTGCCGAAACGTGCCGGGAACGTTCTACGCGCTCCCGCAGAGCCCGCAGCTCTTCAAGCAGATCCTGATGATGAGCGGCTGCGACCGCTACATGCAGATCTGCCGCTGCTTCCGCGACGAGGACCCGCGCGCCGACCGCCAGCCTGAGTTCACGCAGATCGACCTTGAGATGTCGTTCGTCCGCCGCGAGCAGGTCATGCAGATGATGGAGGGCTTCGTCCGTCGTCTCTGGAAGGAAATCTTCAACTACGACGTGCCGCCCCTGCAGCGCCTGAGCTACCGCGATGCGCTGGAGCACTATGGCATCGACCGGCCCGACACCCGCTTTGATCTGCGGATCAAGGACATCTCCGAGACCGCCGCGAAGACCGACTTCAAGGTCTTCAAGGACGCCCTGGCCAAGGGTTCCGATCGACCCGCCTTCAACAGCAAGCGCGGCGTCGTCAAAGCCCTTCGCGTCCCCGGCGGTGCCGAAAAACTCACCCGCAAAGTCACCGACGGCTACGCCGAGTTCGTCAAGAAGTTTGGCGCCGGCGGGGTCGCGGTTGTCAAGGTCATCAAGGGCGAAGACGGCGGGCCCAAGCTCGACACCGGCGTCGCCAAGTTCCTCGAGCCGATCAAGGCCGACTTCCTGGCCGCGACCGGCGCACAGATCGGCGACACCGTGCTCTTCCTGGCAGACGTCTACGCCATCGCCACCAAGGCGGCTGGCGAGCTGCGCCAGCAAGTCGCCCGCGACATGGGCCTCGTCCCCAAGCCCGGCGAGAACACTGCCGCCGGCGCCCCCACCGGCCCCTGGAACTTCCTGTGGGTGATCGACTTCCCGATGTTCGAGAAGAACAAGGAAACCGGCAAGTGGGTCGCGATGCATCACCCCTTCACCGCCCCGCGCGACGACCAGCGCGACCTGTTCGTCAACGCCGACATGAACGACGACGACAAGATCGAGTCGATCCTCAGCGCCGGCTACGACATCGTGCTCAACGGCAGCGAGATCGCCGGAGGCTCCGTCCGCATCCATGACCCCGCAGTCCAGGGCAAGGTCTTCGCGCTGCTGGGTCTGACCCCAGAACAGCAGAAGGAAAAGTTCAGCTTCCTGCTCGAAGCCCTCAGCTACGGCGCCCCGCCCCACGCCGGCGTCGCCTTCGGCCTTGATCGCCTGGTCATGCACCTCTGCGGCACGGACAACATCCGCGACGTCATCCCCTTCCCCAAAACCCAGATTGGCGCCGACCTCATGACCAAAGCCCCCAGCAGCGCCACCGACAAGCAGCTCAAAGAGCTCCACGTCGCCAGCACCTGGGTCCCCCCAGCCCTCGGCGCACCCGGCGGCCCGACCCCAACCCCGCAGGGCGACACAAAGGCTTGACCGCGAGCGGATGGATGGCTCAAGAACGGCATCTCCCCCACTTCCCCATTTCTTCCCATCCCCTCCCTGCCCTTCCCTCTCTTCCCTTCCCTTCCCTCCCCCTCAAGATCGCCCTCGCCACTAGCCGACTCGCGCACGCGCTCTCTCCGCTCACCTCCGCCCACTCCGCGACCAAAGCCCCCCGCCACCCCCCGCACCAGCTATAATCAATCAAGCCGCCCGGCGAGCACTCGCCGGGAAGCGTCGATTTGTCGGGGCCGATGTGGTTTCGACCGAGCGTGTGAGGCTGAGTATGGCGCGTCGTGGAGCATGCAGGCCACGTAAAAAGTATGCAAAACAATAGTTGCCAATAACAACTACGCTCTTGCTGCCTAATTTTAGGTAGCACGTCCTGGCTGGCTCGGCCCGTGGCCGGTCAGGATGAAAACAACGGGCTGGCCTCGCCAGGGCGCTCCCGGCGAACGAGGTGAGAAATACCGGGCGCTAGGAACGAGGCAAGCCTGCCGTGGGCGTGCCCGAACTGAATGTAAATCAACGGCTACACGCGTAGAGGTGCTCAGTTGACCGTCTCGGCACGGGGGTTCGATTCCCCCCGGCTCCATTGAAGACTCAGTCGCGAGACAGAGTGATGAGGTCACCAGTCGCGAGCGACTGGTCTGTAGAAAGAAGACAAGCCCCGGCGCCCGAGCGCCGGGGCTTGTTCGCTTGTATAGGCGTGCAAAGAGGCCCGGCTTCCCCCAGCCTTCAATGCCGCGGCCCCTATCTCAGCTGTCACGCTGCATGTGTTCTAGCCAAAGCATGAATCTCTGGCACTCGAACATCCTCCCCACGACCATGGCGCCGGTCATCTCCAGTTGCTCTTCGCTCAAAGAGAGAATGTAGATTCTCAGCGCCGGACTCATGCTGATATTCCACAACTTCTCAGATCGAAGTGCTTCACGAAGAATAATGTGAGTCTAGATCTGGGACGACGAATTCCGCATCGCGCGCTTCAGCATCAGTGACGTGATGAGGTTATCCGATACGAGCGCGGCGAAAGAACCGACACCAACCAGCAACGCGATCACTATTCAGTGCATCGGGCCACTACAAACGAAATGTTCGCGTCTTTGTCATCGAAGAAAGAGACGGGTGAACAAGCCAATGAGGAGCACCGCATTGACCCCCGCCCCTGTTCCCGCACCCCACCCCCCGACCCGCGCCCCATCCCCACCGCTCAAACCGCCCCCAGCCTACCCAATAATCTTCCGCCTGTGCGACACATAGTCCCACAGCACGTAGCGATCAACGTCGTTGCCCGCCGTGAAGAACACGCGCCCGCCGGTCTGTTCTGCGATGGTGCGGGCAAACGCGACGTCTTCGCTGGTCTGGGCCCAGTTGGGCAGCAGAAAGATGTTGATCGTGATGCCGTCGCGCTTGCAGGCCAGCGCCTCGCGCAGCGTCGCCTCCTCGGTGCGCGGGTCCGGCGGGTAGAGCATGAAGAGTTCCGAGCCTTCGAAGTGGGCGGTGGGCAGCCCGTCGGTGAGCAGGATGACCTGGCGGTTCGGCGTATCCTGCGCGCTGAGCATCTGTCGCGCCAGCCGCAACGCGTGCTGAATATTCGTAAAATGCGGCGGCAACTGCATCTCCGAAATCTTCGGATCGCTCATGTCCGCCTTCAGGCGCACCACCGGGTTCCGGATCGTGACCGGCTTGGGCATGAGCTCGATGATCTCGCTGCTGCGCCGGATCTTGGCGATGGTGTACATCTCGACGAACGACAGAAAGTCGCCCGGATACTCGCGCCGGATGAGGCCGTCCAGCGCCAGCGCCATGCGCTTGCAGTTCAAGTACTGCCCGTCGTTGCGCATCGAGCCTGACATGTCCAGTAGCACCGCCGTGGCGCACTTGGGGTTGTTGCGCGTGCGATGAATCTCCATGTCCACCGGCAGCATCCGCACCTTGACCCGTGACGCCGCGCCACCCGCCGCGCTGCCACCGCTCGCGCCCGCCGTTCCGATATCGCGCCCGGGCTCAATCCCTCGCTCGCGCAACAGCGCGTTCACAAAGCTCTGCGGCGCATCCAGGTTCGCAATCGAGTCCCCAAACTCAAACGGCTTCGTCCTCGCAAGCTCCACCGCCCCGTCAATGCTCACCGGCCCCTCATGTCGCCCGCTCCGCGCCGCCTCCAGCGACGAGAAAATCTCCTGCAGCAGCTTCCCCTGGAAAACTCGATACGCCTTCGGCGTTAACCGGTACCCATCGGCGCTCTGCTCCAGACCCTGCTCCTCCGCGATCTGATTCAGGTACTCCTCGATCTGCTTCGCATAATCCCGGAGCTGCTGCACGTCCTGCTCCTGCGCAAATCGCGAAAGTTCCTCCATGTCGATGATCGCCGGCTTGGCGTTCTTCATCGCTTCGCGAAGCTGCTCCAGCAACTTGTCGATCGCCTCGAGCTCTTCTTTGAGTTGCAGCGCCCCGGGCGTGTCGGTCGCCTGCGTGCCGATGAACGCGTACTTCGAGTCCAGCTCCTCGACCTGATACTTGTCGCCCAATCGCTGCATCAGCCCCAGCAACTGCTCGTTCATCGGGCTCTTCTCGCCCCCAGTCAAGTACCACAGATCCTCGAGCTCCGCCAGTTGCTCCTCGCGCACCGCGCGCTCAAACACCTCGCGATACTTCTTCGGCGGCGTGATCTCCTTCGCCGCCCCGCGCACCCGCCGCTCGCTATCGCGCACCGCCGACTTCACCTCGTACGTCTCCAGGATCTTCCGCTTTCGCTCCTCCAGCATCGCGATCATCGAATCCAGCGCCGGGCCCATCCCCGCAAACTGCGAGATGTCCAGCTTCACCGCGTTCGCCAGCTCCTCCGGCGTAAACCGCCGCATCGAGCCATGACGCATCATGTGCTCCATACCCAGCGACGCCAGATCCGGCGGCGGCGTAGTCGGCGACGGAAAATCCTTCGGGTCGTACCGCTGATACGAGTGCACCAGCCCGCCCAGCATCTGCCTCGATCCGGGATCCGACTGTCCCGCTCGCCGCTCGCCATTTCCACGAGTCACTTCATCGTTCGCCATCATCGTCTCCTGCGCACTCACCGCCGCACTCGCACGCGAAGCCGCGCCGTGACACCTTCAGTATTCAGTCCGCCCTTCGCGCGTCATGCCCCGCTTCACGTCTCAAACATCACCCGCCCATTCCGCACCGACCGGCTGATCTTGTCGCTCGACCACAGCCCCGCGAGCACAAACTCCATGCAGCTCGCCCGCACCGCCTCGTCCGCCGCCGCGTTCATCTCAAACGCCTTGGCCCAGATCGGCGGCACGCGCTTCACCCGCTCGGCATAGTGCTTGCTCGGCAGCATGTCCCCCACTTCGATCTTCACGCCCTTCGCAAAGATCTCGGAGATCTCGCCCAAGCCATGCTCGTCGACATATTCCTTGAACACATCACGAATCGCCTCGGCGAATATCGCCTCCAGCGCCTGCTTCTCCGTGAGCTGGTGGCTGCTCATCAAGTCCAACTCCACCTTGCCCACCGCCGACGTCTGGTAGTGTGCCAAATCGCTGATCCGCGCCACGCTCGGCCGCTCGTTGAGCCGGATGCCGCGCTGGCGGGCGCTGGCGACCATCGTGCGGAAGTTGGCGATGCTGAAACGCGCCGACACGCCCGACGCGTGGTCAACGTACTTGCTCTTGCGCGCCACCACCGACATCTGCTCCACGATCTCCTTCATGAACCGCGGCACCATCACCGGATACGCCCCACCAAGCCCCCCGCCCCCGCCACCATCAGCCTCCGAGCCCACCGCTTCGCGCTCGGTGATCTCAATCCCCGCGTCGCGGCTCAGCGGATAGTGCGTCTGAATGGTCGAGCCGATGCGGTCCTTCAACTGCGGGATGACCTTGCCCGACCGGTTGTACGTCGACGGGTTGGCGGAGAAGAGCACCGCCACATCGAGGTCAAAGCGAACGGGATAGCCGCGGATCTGCACGTCGCGCTCTTCGAGAATGTTGAACAGGCCGACCTGCACGCTGTCGTCAAGGTCGGGCAGTTCGTTCATCGCAAAGATGCCGCGATGCATGCGCGGGATCAGCCCGAAGTGCAGCGAGTCCTCCGCGGACATGCTCACGCCCATCGCCAGCTTGGACGGGTCAATCTCGCCGATGATGTCCGCGAACTTCGTCCCCGGCGCCAGGCGCTCGGCATATCGATCATCACGCGACCACCACCTGATCGGCACGTTCTTCGGCGCCGCGCCAGCAACCAGCGCCTTGCCCGCGGAGGTGATCGGGTGAAGCGGGTCCTCGTGGACCGGCGAGCCGGGGATGTCGAGGTAGGGCGTCCACTCGTCCAAGAACCGCGGCAGCAAACGCATCAGCTTGCTCTTACCCTGACCCTTCTCCCCCAAAAATAAGATGTCATGCCCAGCTAAAATCGCGTTGACCAGCTCCGGCAGAACGGTGTTCTCATACCCCGTAATCCCGGGGAACAGCTCATCCACGCCCGCAGCTCGCGCCAGAGCGGCTGTCAGATTCTCGCGCATCTCGGCTTTGACAGACCGAGACTTCCAGCCCGACGCAATCAGACCTTCCAAGTTCGACGCACGCGTATCACCCATGCTTGAATCACCTCGCAGAAGCCTCGGATCCCGACAACGAGAACAGTTCGGACGCCCGCACTCCGAGGACGCCGATTCCCTCACAAATCCAAAAAATCATCACCAGACCCTCAGAGGACCGAAGCGAAGTGAGCTTACGTCGCTCTCCCCGAATGCGTGCGGGATGAACACCGAAACACACTCAAGCACTCCCCGAGCATCACTCCCGCGCGCCAGAAAACGATGCCCGCCACAATCTCCTCCGCACAATCCCTTGGCCAGTATGAAGAGTTTGCAACCTGACGGGCCTTATCCGGAATACCGAGAGGGCCCAGACCGGGCTCCCGGCATCATTGCGCGCCCGTTCGGGCAGCCTCCTCATAAGAGGTTTCTCCCCTCCCAAGCGGATTGACCTCAATCGCCTTCTGCCCACCGCACTGCCCGTCCCGCCTCAGCTCTCCCATCGCCTCTGCCTTTTTCACTCTCTGAAAGGTCGCTCATGAAGTCTCGTCCTGCGGTTGTCGCTCTGTTAATCGCCTCCGGTTCCATCCTCGGGCTCGCAAACGCCGATGACAAGGGACCGACTCCCGCCGTCCAGCCGACGCCCACCCGCACCCAGCCGGCCTCACCCATGGCAGCCCTCCCCGATCCCGCTGCCCCCATCCCCTCGGACCCCTCGCTCATCCACGGCGAGCTGGACAACGGCCTCAAATACATCATCAAGCCCCACAACAACCCCGACGGACGCGCCAGCGTCTGGATGCGCATCGGCTCAGGCTCGTTCAACGAACTCGACTCCACCCGCGGCATCGCCCACTTCCTCGAGCACATGGCCTTCAACGGCTCGGAAAACTTCCAGCCCGGCACCGTCATCAACTTCTTCCAGAGCTTGGGCCTCCAGTTCGGGCGAGATCAAAACGCCTACACCAGCTTTGACGAAACCGTCTACCAGCTCGCGCTGCCGGACAACAGCACCGAAACGCTCGACAAGGCCCTCACCTTCATGAGCGACGTCAACGGCCGCCTCCTCCTCAGAATCGACGAGATCGACAGCGAGCGCGGCATCATTCAGGAAGAACGCCGCACCCGCCTCGGCGCCGGCCAGCGCATCCAGGAATACATCTTCGAGCGCCTCGCCCCCGAGTCCACCTTCGGCCGCCGCCTCCCCATCGGCACCGTCGAGACCATCAAGTCCGTCACGCGCGAGGACTTCCTCAAGTACTGGAGCACCTACTACGTCCCGTCGAACACCACCGTCGTCGTCGTTGGCGATGTTGACCCGGGCCTCGCCCGGGAACGCATCAAGCTGAAGTTCGGCTCGCTCAAGAAAGCGCCAAAGCCCGCCGACCTTGTCGTGGGCGTCAAGCCCAGCGAGGGCCTGCGCTCCATCGTCGCCACCGATGCCGAGCTCAAGACCGGCTCCATCTCGCTGACGCGATTCTCCGCCGCACGCGGCCCGTCCCTCACCATGGCCGACGCCCGGCGCGATTACATCGATCTCATCGGCACCTGGGCCTTCAACCGTCGCATCGCGGCCGACCTCGAAAGAGGTCAGGGCCGCTTCCTTCAGGCCAGCGCCAGCATTGGTGATTTCTTCCGCACAGCACTGTCATCTGACCTTCGCGTCAGCGGCAAGCCCGAACTCTGGCGCGAGATGCTCGCGGACCTCGGCGTCGCCGTCCAGCGCGCCCGCATCCACGGCTTCACCGATCAGGAAATCGCCGACGCAAACGAGGCGTTGATCTCCGGCGCCGAAGAAGCAGTGAAGTCCGAGTCCACGCGCCCGGCTCAGGTCTTCCTCCGTCGCATCACCGGCGGCGTGAATGACGGTGAGCCCATCACCTCCGCCGCGCAGAACCTCTGGATCCTCCGCACCGTGCTCCCCACGATCAGCCCGAAGGAAGTCAGCGAGACATTCACTAAGAACTTCGACCCCTCCGCGGGCGTGTTCATCGCGCAGATTCCCAGCACCGCAAGCGTGCCCAGCGAAGCCGAACTCGTGGACCTCGGTCGTAAGGCGTTCGATGTCAAGCCCGCGAAGCAGGACAGCGTCGTCCGCGTCGACTCCCTGCTGAAGCAGGCCCCGACGCCCGGCAAGATGGTTGAAACTATCACCCACAGCCCGACAGAAGTCACCAGCGCCTGGCTCAGCAACGGCGCCCGCGTCCACATGCGCCACGTTGATCAGCGCAAAAACGAAGTCAGCATCATCATCACGCTCGCCACCGGCGAGATCCTGGAGACCGCGCAGAATCGCGGCATCACCAGCGCCGCCGCCCTCGCGTTCTCCCCCGCCTCCCAATCCACCAGCACCCTCAGCCCCACGCAGATCCGCGAGTTCATGACCGGCAAGAAGGCCTCGGTCAGCGGCGGGCCCAGCGGCGACGACAGCGTCACCCTTGGCATCAGCGGCTCGCCCGAAGGGCTCGATACCGCCCTCCAGCTTGCCCACCTCCTGCTGACAGACCCCAAAGTTGACGCCAACGCGCTGACCCGCTGGAAGGACCGCCAGTCGCAGGGCATCCAGATGCGCAAGAGCCAGCCCGGCGGCGTGCTTGGCGAAGCCCTGGCCGAAGCGATCTACCCCGCCGGCGAACTGCGAACCCGCCCGCTGGAGCAGGCAAACATCGACGCCATCACGCTCGAAGCAGCGCAGAAGTGGCTGACCTCCACGATCATCAACGCGCCGATGGAAGTCACCATCGTCGGCGACTTTGACCAGCAAAGCACCGCGGATCTCGTGCAAAAGTATCTCGGCTCGCTCCCCACGCGCCCGCGTATCAGCAGCACGCTGCACGCCGCGCTCCGCAAGATCGAGCGACCCAAAGGCCCGATCGCAGTCACACGCACGCTCAAGACGCAGACGCCGCAGGCGGTGGTGGTCGACGGCTTCTTCGGCGCCGACTACACCAACGTCGCAGACGTCCGCACGCTCCAGATGGCGTCACGAATCTTGAGCACCCGCATGGTCAAGACCGTTCGCGAAGAACGCCAACTGGTCTACTCGATCAGCGCATCAAGCCGCCCGTCGCAGGCCTTCCCGGGTTACGGCGTGTTCACCGCTCAGGCGCCCACTGACCCCTCAAAGGCCGAGGCGCTCCCCGCGACACTCGAAGAGCTCTACGCGGAGTTTGCCAAGACCGGCCCCACGATGGACGAACTCGAAGTCGCCCAACGCCAGCTCGACAAGCTCCTCGAAGAAGAAATCAAGAAGCCCGACTTCTGGAGCGGCCGCCTGAACTCCATCGATTATCGCGGCAGCTCGCTCGACGACATCGTCACCATCCGCTCCTTCTACGCCGCCCTCACGCCCGACAAGGTGCGCGAGGTGTTCGCCAAGTATTGCAAGCCAGACAACCGCTTCCGCGTCACGGTGATCCCCGAAGCGACGCCGAAGAACTGATCCCAGCCTCCTTGGCCACGCGTGAACTGGGGAAGCGCGCCCCGCCTCCCCGCCATCGCCAATCGCAGCGAAGACTTGAACCACATGCCCCGGCTCTCACGAGCCGGGGCTTTTCATTGAACACTGGCCAAGGCCCCTCACGCGCTCGGCGTACGCGTGGCGTTGTCCTCGTCCACGTCCAGGAACTCGCGTACGAAACTCGGCGTGTCCCAGGTGTAGCGCTCCATCGCCGTCGCGCGAGCAATCTGGCCCATCGCCTGGCGGCGCCGCGGATCAGTCGCCAGCGCAGCCATGTGGGCCGCGAGCTCGTCGACGCTCGTGAACGTGACGCCCCCGCCGGGCTCGACCTTCTCGCTCAGGACGCCGATGTCGCGCACGACCGAGGGCAGGCCGGTGAGCATCCCTTGCACCAGCGCCAGGCAGAATGTCTCGCTCCGCGACGTGACGAGCATGACGTCCATCTGCCGTAGAAACGCGGGGATCTGATCCATTGGCATCCAGCGGTACGCCGTCGCGCCCTCCGGCAAATCCGCCGCTCGCGGCGGCCGGCCAAAGCCCGCAAGATGCAACCGGCAACGCGCCCGCACTTCCGCCGGCAATCGCGCAAACGCTTCCAGCGCGCTGGGCACGTCCTTCATCGCGGTGTCTAGCGCTCCAAGCATCACAAAGTGAACCAGCCCGTCCGCGGTTCGCTCGCCAACGCTCAGAGGAAAGAAATGCGCGTGGTCCACCTCGCCGAACCGGATCACGCACGGCTGAGGCAGATCGCGCGGGAACATGCACTCCACATTGGCGCCCACCGCCAGCGTCCGCGCCCCGGCGCGGCGCACAAAGTCGTTCATTCGCGCTTTCGGATAGCGGTGCGCCATCACCACCACCCGCCGAAAGATCCCGAGCCGGTACATCGCGCCCGCACCAGTCGCCAGCCCTTCGCCAGCATTACCGATGTACGCCGCGTGCCACCGCCGCCCACGCAGCGCCAGCGACGCCGCCAGCCACAGCGAGTTCCACAGCGGCTTGCGCAGCGTCGGCGTCCAGATCATCTCGACGCCCGGCCCGCGCGACCGATTCGCCGGCACTCGCAAGTCGCCCAGCAACTCTCCCAGCCGCGGCTTCCACGACGACTCCGCCGGCACCGAGACTCGGAACCCCAGTTGAACGAGCTGGCGAATGAGCTGAACATCAAAGACCTGCACGCCCCGAACATGCTTGTGGACGCGATACGACAAGAAGCCCGGTGCAAGATACAGCAGCGACCGGTCGCGATGTCCCACCACCTCGCCAGAGTCCGGCGCAACAGCCCACACCTGCGCCAGCGGCGCGGCGTGCGAGCCCGAGTCACCGCGCGGGGCGGGGGTGCCAAAGGCAGCGGGATCGCTCGGTAGCAAGTGTGACATCGGGTATGAAAAAGGCAGGCGATCGGCCTGACCGGGCGTGCGACAGATTCCAAGCCGCGCGCGACGAAACCAGTCGTAGCCAATCAACCAAGAGCCGCCGCGCCCGCGATGATCTCGGACAGCTCCGTCGTAATCTGTGCCTGGCGAGCGCGGTTGTAATCACGCGTGTACAGCTTGCGCATCTTGCCGGCGTTGTCCGTCGCCGCCTTCATCGCCACCATTCGCGCCACATGCTCAGAAACGATCGCGTCGTTGAACACCTGGAACAGCGTCGCCTTGACGGTCTCGGGAAGCAAGTCACCTAGCAGCCCTTCAGCCGGGGGCGAGAAATCGTAATCAACCACGCTGCCGACCCCCGCACCCTGCGCCCCGCCAGCGGGCGTCGCAACAGTCTTCTTCTCCACCGGCTTCAGCGGGAGCAACTGCAGAACCTCGGGCATCTGGCGGCCCGCAGAGACGAACCGCATGTACACCACGCGCACAGACGACAGCTCCCCCGCGACGAAGCGCACCATGTAGTCCTCAGCCAGGCGGGCGATCACGTCGAACGCCGGCTTATCGCCAATCGAGTGCGTCTTGGATACCTGCACGTTGTTGTACTTCAGGAATCCCGCGCCCTTCTTGCCGACCAGCTCGATCACGCCGCCAGCGTCGGGGCGCGCCGCTTGATGAGCGCGAATGTGCTGCATGAAGGTGCGAAGGATTGAGCCGTTGTACGGGCCGCACAGCCCGCGGTCGCTGGTGATCACGAGCGTAAGTTCGGCAGCCTTCTGTTCCGCCTTGGCACCCTCGACAGGCCCGCCCATCAGCGGGTGCTTGACCTCGCCAGCGGTCCCCGCCAGTTCGGTCACAAGGTTGAAGAGCCCCTCGGTGTACGGCTTGGTCGCAGTCGCCGCCGCGGCGGCGCGGGCAAACTTGCTGGTCGCAATCATCTGCATCGTCTTGGTGATGCGACGGATGTTGCCGACCGCCTTGATTCGCTTCTTGATCTCGCGTGTCTTGGCCATAGGGAGGCAAGGCTAGGCCGGGGCGCGGCTGATGTGAAGGGACGATCAATAGCCGCTTGACCGCAGCAGCGTCTGAAACGACTCACCAAAGACAAAGTTGCCCGACGGGAAGTCGCGCCCCGCCTGGCCCCCGGCGCCCATGTTGTTGTCCAGGTGGCTGAACATCATCTCGACAGTCCCCACCGGCTGCCAACCCGCGGGCGTGCCGGACGCGATACTCGCACGATGGTCGTCTCCGTGACGCATCAGGTCAATCGTGCCCTTGACCGTCGCGCCCATGGCGTCCATACGCTCGATCGTCGCGGTATACCGCAGCGTGTCTCCCGGGATCGCGTCTCGCAGCAGCTCCACGCGGCTGATCTTGGCCAGCACAACATTGAGCCTGAAGCCCTCCGCGTGCCCCACCAGGATGCCGCCGGTCTGCGCCATCCCCTCGATGATGAAGCACGCGGGCATGACCGGGCACGCCCCCAGCCCCCGCGCGCCGTCCGCGCCAAAGTGGTCCTGCAAGTGCTCCTCAGCCAGCGAGACGTTCTTGATCGCGACCAGCTTCTGCGACGCCACCAGCTCAACCACCCTGTCGATCCACATCCAGCGCATGCTCAGCCCAGCTTCTTTTCGACGAACCGGACAATCGTGTCAACCGTGAACAGCTCGGCGACCTTGTTGAGCGAAGGATCCTTCTCCCACGTCGAAAAGTCCACGTGAGGCAATCGCGCCTTCAGCGCCGCGATGCCGTCGCTTGTCACCTTGCCCGCCTGTACGTACTTCGGATCCTGGGCGACGTTCTCCGGGAACAGCTCGCCCTGCTGGATCTTGAAGCCGAACGCCTGCTCCAGCTTGAACACGATGTCAAGAAAGTCGATCGACTCGGCACCCAGATCGCGAACCAGCGACGCATTGAGCGTGACCTCGTCCTCGTCAACCGCGAGCGCATCGACCAGCACCGTGCGAACTTTCCCCAAAATCTCGTCACGAGTCATAACAAGCACCTTTCATCCACGGACGCCGAAGACCCGCGAGCCTCATCGGCACGCAATCTCAAGCCCACCGTATCAAGAGAAACCCTCAGAACATGGCGGGCCGATGATAGTGCCCGCTCGCGTTGATTTCTCCGGCTCACCTCGACGCGCTCACGTTGACACCGCCCCCGACTCAACACGTAGCGCCCGCAGCACGAATCGCCCCGCAACCGCCACCGCCGGCTCACCCGCCGCATCCAGCACCGCCGCGCCCCCAGGGCCGATCAGCGTCGCCTCGCCCTTGAACTCAATCGCCAACGCGTCGATCTCACACTTGTGCAGCGCGACGCTCACGCGGATCGAGTACCCGGGCCTCACAAACGTCCCATACTTCAGCGCCCGAACCGTCCCCAATACCAGCCGGCGCGCCGGACGCTTCGCCTCCACATCACTGGCATCCACCAGCTCTCGCGCCGCCTGCACCATCGACTCCAGCATCAACACGCCCGGCAGCACAGGAAACCCCGCGAAGTGGTCTTGCAGATACTCCTCCGCCAGCGAGACCTGCTTGATCGTCAAGATGCTTGTGGCCGTGCGCTCGAGCACCGCGTCCACCAGGTTGAAGTGCATGAGGCGAGTCTATCGCCGGCGCGCCGCCCGTACCATCGCCCGTGCCCCCAGTCTTCGAGCCATCGCTGTGCGTCCGCCACTGGGATTGGTCCGAGACCTCCCAAGTCGTCTCACTCTTCACCCGCTCCCGCGGCGTCGTTCGCGTCCTCGCCAAAGGCTCCAAACGCCCCGGCACCCCATACAGCGGCGGCGTCGAAGCGCTCACCCTCGGCGACGCGGGCATCGTCTTCAAATCCTCGAGCGACCTCTCGCTCCTGACCGAGTGGGACCTGCGCGATCCGATGCTCCACCTGCGCTCAAGCCTCGGCGCATTCCACGCCGCCCACTTCATCGCAGACACCATCCGACACCTGATCATCGACGCCGACCCCCACCCGGTGCTCTTTGATCGCAGCGTCGACGCGCTGAAGCAACTCGCAGGCCCAACCCGCGTCGTTCACGCCGTGCTCGCACGGTTTCAGTGGGCAGCCCTGGTCGAAGCCGGCTACAAACCCGAGCTGCTCGTTGACGTCAGCACGCGCCAGCCCCTGCCCGATGACGCCGAAGTCGCGTTTAATCCCGCCTTGGGCGGCGCGACATCGCAGGGCGTCCCCGGCGCATGGCGGCTCAGTGCCGCAACGCTTGATGTCCTCCGCCGACTCGATGCATCCGAGCCCACGCGCCGCCGGGCACCAGCCGAAAGCGTCGAGCGTGCCAGCCGGTTCCTCGCAGCGTACACCCGCTGGCTGGTCGGACGCCCGCTCCCCACTGCGGCGCTCGTGTTCCCGGACCATGCTCCCGTCGCACCCCGAACACTCGACGCCCGAGAAGCTGCCACGCCGTCAGGCTGATCGCCCCGCCCATGAAGTCCTCGTGCGCGCAGGTCGATACCCCCTGAGAAGGAACGTTCACCGCGCCCTCTCACCGCCCCGTCGCATGAACCCAGAAACTCTCGAAAAAGTGCTCTCTTGCAAGACGCTGCCCAGCCTGCCGGCGGTGGCCTTGATGGTCATCGAGCTGACGCAGGACAACAAGGTTCGCACCGCCGAACTCGCCGCGGCCATCACCAACGACCAGGGCCTCTCCGCGAAGCTGCTCCGCACCGTAAACTCCTCGTTCTACGCCCTCCGAAAGCCCTGCACGTCGATCCAGCAGGCGATCGTCATGCTGGGCTTCAACGCCGTAAAGACATTGGCGCTCGGCTTCTCGCTGGTGAGCTCGATCGCTGAGGAGCGCGACACAACGTTCGACTATCAGGCATACTGGCGCCGCGGGCTGCTTTCAGGTGTCGCCGCCAAAGTCTTCGCCCGTGCCAGCGGCAATCACTGCGAGGAAGAGTGCTTTCTGGGCGGGCTGCTTCAAGACATCGGCATGATCGCGATGCACCGCGCTCTGGGCGAGGAGTACGCCCGCGTCCTGGCCCAGGCCGCCGGCGATCATCGTCAACTCATCCGCTACGAACTCGCCGACCTCGAACTCTCGCACGCGGACGTTGGCGCCATGCTCGCCACCCGCTGGAAGCTGCCTCCCTTGCTCGCGCTGCCGATCCGTTATCACGAGCGCCCCAGCGCCGCGCCCGCCGAGTGCCTCGAAGTCTGCAAGGCCGTGGGCCTGGGCAACGTCGCCGCCGATCTGCTGGGCAGCGAAGAGCCCGGCCTCGTGCTCAAGCGGCTCTACACCAAGGCCCAGGAACTGGGCGGGCTCTCGAACGCCGACGTGGACACCGCGATGAAAGCCGTGCAGATGGGCGTGAAGGAAATCGCGCATCTGCTAAATCTCGACATCGGCCAGATCCAAGACTCGCAAGAAGTCATCGCGAAGGCCAACCGCCAGCTCGCCGCCATCCAGGTCCCCTTCGCCGACGACACCCCCACCGAGTGCGGCCCGATGGCCGACCCCGAGACCGGCGTCTCCAACCGGCTCACGTTCAACCGAAACCTGGTCACCGCGTTTGCGCAAAGCGAAGACCCATCCGGCGATCCGTTCTCACTGGCAATCCTGCACGTGGACGATGCCCAGGAACTCCGAGCGCTCCATGGCGAGGCCTACGTCTCGACGCTCTTTGCCAACATCGGCCGGATGCTCAAGTCCCACTTTGACGAAACGAATCTGCTGGTCTGCCGCTACGACGACCTGCGCTTCGGCGTCATCATGGCACGCACCGACCGCTCGATGGCATCGAAAATAATCGATGGCGCACGCGCCCGAATCGCCGCCGCCCCCGTCAACTGCCAGCCGGTCGGCCTCGTCTCCACCGCAATCGCAGTCACGCTCAGCGCAGGCGTCTGCTGCCGCGACACGCTCACGCGATCCCGAATCTCATCTCCGGACGACCAGATCGATCTGGCCATGCGCGCTGTTGACGCCGCCATCCGCGCCGGCGGCGGCTGCAGCCGCGTCTACGCTCCGCGCGCCGCCGCCTAAACGTCCAACCACCTCACGCCGGCAGCATCGTCCCGATCGTCCGCGGCGCCCGCTCGCTCATCGGCATCTCCGCCAGCACCCGGCGCACGTCCTCAACGCTCACCTGCGCGATCGCCTCGAGTTCTTCCTGAAGCGACCGCCGCGTCCCGCTCACCAGCCACTGCCGCCCGATCCGATGCATCCGACCCTCCGGCTGCTCGCCCGCAAGCGTCACACCCGTGGCGACCTTCGCACGCACCCGCCCGACATCCTCCGGCGTGATCGTCCCCGCCAGGCCCGCGATCTCCCGCTCAACCGCCTCCCACGCCTCCTCAAGCTTCTCCGGGTCGCAGACGATAAACGTGCGCATGTCGCCCACGCCGTCCTTCGGCTCGTACGAAGTGTCCGCCTCCTCCGCCAGCCCGGTCTCCACCAGCGCCCAGTGCAGCCGGCTGTTGTCCGCCCCGCCCAGCAACTGCGCCGCCACAAACGACGCGTAGCGACGCGCATCGGTCGCCGCCGGCCCCGCGCTCAGCATCACGCGATACGCGCGGCTCACCTTCGCGTCCCGCATCTCAAATCGCTTCGCCACCAGCCGCGGCACTTCATACCGCCGCTCGGCGCCCGTCTTGGCCCAATGCCCACACGCCGCCTCCACCCGCTTCACCGCGCCGTCAAAGTCCACCTTCCCCGCCAGCGCCACCACCGTGTTGTCCGCGCTATACCGATGATCAAAGTACGCCTGCATCGAATCGCGCTTCATCCCCGCGATCGTCTCCTTCGTCCCCAGAATGCGATACGCAAGCGGGTGCTCGGCGTAATGCTCCTCGATCGCGCGCTCGTAGAGCCGAAATCCCGGGTCGTCCTCGTACATCGCAATCTCTTCCAGGATCACGCCCTTCTCAACGTCAAAGTCCGCCTCTCGAATCGCCGGGCGCATCATGTCCTGCAGCACGTCAAAGCCCTGCGCCAGCCGATCCGGCAGCATCGCCGCATAGAACACCGTCATCTCGCTCGACGTGTACGCGTTACTCCGCGCCCCCATCGCGTCAAACTCTCGATTGATGTCCTCACTGGTGCGCCGCGTCGTCCCCTTGAACATCATGTGCTCAAGAAAATGACTCACGCCCATCATCGGCGCCGCCTCGTCGCGAGCACCAGCCTTCACGAAAAAGCCCACACTCGAAGTGTGCGCGCTCGGGTCGCACTCGCCAATGATCGTCAGGCCGTTGGCGAGCGTGGCCTGTTCAAACTGATCGCTCATGTCGCCAGCGTAGAGCCCCGGCGGGCGCACCGCCGACAGCCTGTTCACACTTCGAACGCCTTCAGCAACTCGCCACACACACGCCCAGGCTCTGAACTCCCGCACACCACCGAACACACAGCGATCCCCTGACACCCTACACCGATCAACTCGCGAACATTTTCCGGCGTGATCCCGCTAATAGCCAGATGAGGCAGCTTTCCGCTCCGTGAATCGCTCACCAACGCGCGAAGATACTCCCCGCCGCTCGTCTCGCGAGACTTCGTCGTCGAGCTGAACATCGCCCCCACACCCAAATAATCGGCGCCCGCCTCCGCCGCCGCCTGCGCCTCGCCCATCGAGTGCGTCGATACGCCAATCAGCAGCCCCTGGCCGACAACCCGCCGTGCATCTGCAACCAAGAGATCATCCTGCCCGAGATGAACGCCATCCGCCCCGGCAAGCAAAGCAATGTCCGCGCGATCATTGATGATCACGCTGGCGCGAGCAGGGCTCGACTCTGAACGCAAGGCGCACGGCCCGCCCGCAATCTCCACAAGCTGCCGCGCCCTCTCCAGGAACTCGCGATCACCAAGCGACTTCTCTCGCAGTTGAAAACAATCCGCACCCGCCAGCCGCGCCTGCCGCGCCACCTCCATCCAAGGCAGCGCACACAGCGACCCGGTGATCAACACACACAGCCGCCATTGCGGGGCCGTTCGTTCCGGCCCCAGCGCCACAATGATCGCTCGTTCAATGTCGTATGTCTGGTATCGCAGCCGCTCAAATACCGACGCGCCCGCCGCGCTGCCGCCCTCCACCTCCAGTGCCTTTGCATTCTCCTCAATACTCCGCAAGGCCTCGCCAACACGCTTTCCCGCCGCGATCGCCACCTCGCGCACCGATGCTCGCGAAAACTCAGCATCCGTCTTGATCGTCACCCCGACATCGCCCGGCGTATCTCTCGCAAACTGAAGCTCAAACTCCGTCCACCCCGCCAGGCCGACAGCCTCGCGCAGCCCATGCCGCGCCTGCTTGACCCGCGCCGCGATCGCTCCGTCGTTCAGGTGAAACCGCGCGACGTCCTCCAGCACGCGCAGCCCCTCGCGCGCTCGGTTCAGATTCGCGTCGATGATCCGCAGCCCGCTGCTCACAGGTCCAGCGTAGTCAAGACGCTCCGCCCGGCGCACAAACGTTGGCCGCGATAGACTCAGCCTTATGACGCACGCTAACGCCAACACTCCCCACGCCATCGAGCCCTGCGTGCTCATCATCTTCGGCGCCAGCGGCGACCTGACCAAGCGCAAGCTCATCCCCGCGCTCTACGACCTTGATCGCCAGGGCCGCCTCCCCGAGCAGATCTGCATCCTGGGCGTCTCGCGCACCGAGCTCTCCGACGACGCGTTCCGCGACAAACTGCGCGAGTCGGTCAAAGAGTTCGCCAGCGTCTTTGACGAAGGCGTTTGGAATCGCTTCGCCCCGCGCCTCCGCTACCACACCGGCGACGCCGCATCACCCGACGTCTTCCCCTCCCTGATCAAACGCATCAACGAGCTCGGCACCGAGTTCAACATCCTCCGCGAAGGCGGCTCGCCCAACATCCTCTTCTACCTCTCCGTCGCGCCCAAGCTCTACGAGTCGATCATCGACAACATCGGCGCCGCTGGCATGGTCACCGAGGGCCACCGCTGGTGCTCCCTCAAGTCCGCCTCCACCCCCTGGCAACGCATCATCATCGAGAAGCCCTTCGGCACCGACCTCCCCTCCACCGTCTCGCTCAACCAGTGCCTCGGGCGCGTCTTCGAGGAGGACGCGATCTTCCGCATCGATCACTACCTGGGCAAGGAACTCGTCCAGAACATCCTCGTGATGCGCTTCGCCAACACCTTCTTCGAGCCGATGTGGAACCGCACCTACATCGACCACGTCCAGATCACCGCCGCCGAGACCGTCGGCGTCGGCAGCCGCGCCGCAAACTTCTACGACACCGCCGGCGCGCTCCGCGACATGATCCAGAGCCACCTGCTCCAGGTGCTCTGCCTCGTCGCCATCGAGCCCCCCAGCACCTACGACGCCAGCGCCATCATGCGCGAGAAGATCAAGCTCATCAACTGCTCCCCCACCCTCACCGAAGAGCAGGCCCAGATCAGCGCCGTCTTCGGGCGCTACTCCAAGGGCACCAAGCCCGACGACAAGGCCTACGTGCAAGAAGAAGGCGTGGACCCATCGCGGGCTACCGAGACCTACGCCGCCATCAAGCTGGGCTTTGACAACTGGCGCTGGGCCGGCGTGCCCTTCTTCCTGCGCTCCGGCAAACGCATGGCCTCCAAACGCACCGAAGTCATGGTGCAGTTCCGCAAGCCGCCGACCAACATGTTCCGCAACATGGACAAGTCGCTCGCAGACCGACCACCAAATCGCCTGCTGATCACCATCGCCCCACGCGAGGGCATCTCCCTCCGCATGGAAGGAAAGGTCCCCGGCTCCGGCATCCACCTCGCCTCCGCCAACCTCGATCTGGACTACCTCCATTCCTTCGGGGGCGAAGTCATCGAGGCCTACGGCCCCCTCATCCTCGACGCCATCCGCGGCGACCGCACCCTCTACAAGCACCGCGACGAAGTCGAAGGCGGCTGGCGCATCTGCGACCCCTTCGTCAAGTCGCCCAAACTCCGCGCCGAGATCCAGGACTACACCCCCGGCACCTGGGGCCCGCCCTCCGCCGACGCCATCATCAGCGCCGGCAGCACGCCGGGCCCCGAACGTCGCTGGCACAACCTCGAATCCGCCGAGGCACCCAAGGACGCGCCCGCCCCCGGTTGACGTTCTCAACCAACCAGCCCGCTCAGCCTGCATCACCAAAAACGCGCCAATGCCCCTCGGCTCTATGATCCGCCGATGTCAGACGACCTCATCCCGCTAGAACAACCCGCGGTCGCCCCGCGCCTCCCCGGCAAGGTGATGCTTCGCGCCACAGCCGACGACGCGATCGACGCGCTCGCCGCAGACTTGCTCCTGCAGTCCATCCAGTGCGTCCGATCCCTCTCAGATTTTCACCTCGCCCTCTCCGGCGGAAGCACCCCGCTCCCGCTCTATCGCCGCCTGATGTACGATCCCGCCTACCGCCAACTGCCGTGGGACCGCTCGCACATGTGGGTGGTCGACGAGCGTCGCGTCCCCTTTGACGACGAGCGCTCAAACTTCCGCCAGCTTGACGACCTGATCGGCCAGCACTCCGGCATCCCCGAGGCAAACGTCCACCCGATGATGGCCCTCGAGCCCGACGCCGACCGTCGCTACGAAGCCGAACTCCTGCGCGTCCTCAGCCGTCGCAGCAAAGGTCAGGACCGGCTCGACTTCGTCGTCCTGGGCATGGGCAACGACGCCCACACCGCGTCGCTCTTCCCTCACTCGCCCGCCCTCTTCCCCTCCGCCGACGCCAACACCCGCCTGGTCCGCATCAACAGCGGCCCGCGCGTCACGCCGCCCGACCGCGTGACCATGACCTTTGACCTGCTCAACGCCGCTCGCTTCGTCGCAATCCTGGTCCTGGGCAGCAACAAGCGCGACACCCTCGCTCGCGTCTCCAAGGCCTACGAAGAAAACGCCGCCAGCTCTGACTTCCCCGTCGAAGAGTTCCCCATCCTGGGCGTCCGCCCCCACGCCGGCGACCTGCGGTGGTACCTCGATCACGACGCCTGCCCACGCGAGTAGACGCCTCTTCGCGTCGAGCACAACCACCATGGCCTCACTGTCCGTCCAACCCGCCGAACGCGTCACCTACGCCCTTGAATATCAGGACGACGACATCCTCGTCGTCAACAAACGCAGCGGCCTCGCCACCCAGCCCGGCCTCGGGCACGAGGACGATACCCTCCTCAACGGCCTCTTCGCACGCTTCGGCCACCAACTCCAAAACCTCGGCGCAGCTCGCGATTTCGGCCTCCTCCATCGCCTCGACAAAGCCACCAGCGGCCTGCTCATCCTCGCCCTCCGCAACCGCGCATACGACGACCTCCGCCGCCAGTTTGAGCAGCGCCAGATCGGCAAGTTCTACTGGGCGATCTGCTCAAAGGCCCCCAAACGCCCCATCGGCGTCATCTCCAAGCCGCTCTTCGAAGTCGAGCCCCGGCCCGGCAAGTTCGGCGAGAAAAAAACCTCCATCGTCTCCTCCCGAGGAAAGCCCAGCGCCACCGCCTACCGCACGCTCAGCAGCAGCATTCACGGCGCCCTCGTCGAAGCCCGACCCCTCACCGGACGCCTCCACCAGGTCCGCGTCCACTTCCAAGCCATCGGCTCCCCCATCCTCGGCGATTCCATGTACGCCCCCGAAGGCGTCGCCCACGCCTCCCCGCGCCTCTCGCTCCACTCGCACCGCTTGACCTTCGTCCACCCGACCTCCGGCCAGCAGATGGACATCCGCTCGGCAATGCCAAAAGAACTCCGCGCGACGCTCATTAAGCTGCACCTGACGCTGCCCGAGTAGGCATCCAGCCAGCAAGCCCTCACTGCGCTCCCCTCACCTCACGTCCTCCACCGCCCTCATCAGCCGCTTGGCAATAAAGTCCGCGACCAGCCAGCCGCGCTGCGTCACCATCACGCGCGCACCCCGAATCACCAGCAACCCATCGCCCTCCAACTCGTCAATCTCACGCCGCCACGCCGTCGCGGCCCCCGCACCCGCAACCTCACCAACCGCCCCGCACGCCGCCCCCACCTCCACGCCATCGCACAGCCGGATGCCCGTCATCATCCGTTCGCGCACCGCTCGCCGCGGATCAGGCGGCTCATAGCCCGTGACCGGCGCATAGCCCCCATCGCTAAAATCCAAATACTGCGCAAGCGCCGGTCGGTTCTTCCAACGATGACCCGCTCGCGCGAACTCCCCGCCGCCTGACACCTCGACGTGCGCACCGCCCGAAGCCGCATCCCGAAACGATCCACCCCCACTCGCATACACATGCCCGCTGGCGCTCGGCCCCGCCGCGAGCCACTGCTCGTGCCACCAATACGCCAGGTTGTGCCGGCTCTCCTGCCCGGGCACCGCGTAGTTGCTCACCTCATACCGCCGCAGCCCCGCCGTCGCCAGCGTCGCGCCCGTCATCTCAAACATGTCCGCCTCAACGTCATCTTCCACCGCCACAAACTCACCCGCCCGCAAACGCGCCGTCATCGCCGTCGTCGCCTCATACGTCAGGTTGTAACACGACAAATGCGTCGTGTTCAGCCCCAGCGCAGTCTCCAAATCGCTCGCCCACTCCGCCAGCGTCTGGCCCGGCACGCCATAGATCAAGTCAACGCTCTGCCTTCCTATCCCCGCGGCCCGCGCCAGCTCGATCGCCCGCTGAACATTCGCCGGGTCGTGCCAGCGCTCCAGCGTCTTCAAGTGACGCGGGTTGAAAGACTGCGCCCCAACGCTCACGCGCCCAACACCAAACTGCCGCAGCAGCGCCATCAACTCCGCGCTTGTACTCTCCGGATTGCACTCAACCGTGAACTCCGCCCCCGGCGCAACCGCGCTCAGCGGCCTATCCCTCAACTCACCCCCACCCCCACCCCCGCTGTTCAACGCCACGCCCGCTCGACGATCAAGTCCCGCCCCGTCCGCCGCCGCCCTGATCATCGACAGATCAAACACCTCCGCCATCGCCTTGAGCACCCGCTCCCACAGTTCAACCCGCATCAAACTCGGCGTCCCCCCGCCCACAAAGATCGTCCGCAGCGGTCGCGGCGTCCCATCCGCCCCACACGCATGCACGCTCAGCCCCCGCAGCTCCTCAATCAACCGATCCGCGAACGCCGCCTGCTGGTCCTTCTTGTCCACGAACGAGTAAAAGTCGCAGTAGTGACACTTGTGTACGCAAAACGGCGTGTGGATGTACAGCGATCTCACCGCCTCGCCCCCGCCCCCACTTTCACCCGCCCGCCCGCGAGCCTCGCCCTCAAGCGCCGCCCGTGCCGAAGGCGTCCCGCCCTGAGGCGAACCCACCTGGTGCAGCACGACATCGGATTGGTCAGGCGTGTGTGTCACAACGTGTTCCATCGCATCAGCAGCCAACCCGACTTTCACAGCGACTTCCCGCTGCTGAGGAGCAACACCGCTCCCGCTGAACTTGATACGCTATCCTCCCGCTCAGCCGCTGGATTTTCGCGATGCCTTGAGCAGCAACGCGGGGGGGCCGGGTTCGCGGGGGGTGGGGGCATCTAGACGCGAACATCGTTCGCCCGGACCGGAGGAACTCGCCTGTGCAAGTCGCCCTTGTGATGGTCAAAGCTGACGGATCCGCCCGCGAACTCCCCTTGGACAAAGCGTCCACGCTGATCGGGCGCGACGAGGGCGCCAAGCTCCGCATCCCCGTGCCCGCAGTCTCAAGACGCCACTGCGAAGTCGTCGCCAGCCTCGCCCAGGTCTCCATCAAAGACCTCGGTTCGTCCAACGGCACCTACGTCAACGGCCGAAAAGTCCGCGAAGCCACCCTCGCCCCAGGCGACCTCATCACCGTCGGCCCCGTCGTCTTCGTCGTCAAGATCAACGGCGACCCCGCCAAGATCGACGCCAAAGACTGCTACGCCGCCGGCACCGTCGGCCTCGAAGACGATGATGACGACGACCTGCCCATCGATAGCGCCCGCCCCACCACCTCGATCAGCGGCAAGCCCCCCGCGCCCGCCCCCGGCTCCAAGCAGCCCCCCACCACCATCGGCAAGCCCAGCGTCTTCGATGACGACGACGAGGGCGGCGACCTCAAGGACCTGCTCAAAGACCTCAAGTTCGACGACGACGACGATGACATCGACGCGTCAAAGAAGAAGTAAGCCCCCGCTCCCGTTCCTTGGTGCGCCCCTCACGTTTCACGCGCCAGGCAGCGCCGACGGATCTCGCAACACCTTCTCAAACGCCTCCGCGTATTGATCCAGCAGCGCCCGGCTCGCGCTCGGGAAGCTCGGCAGTTTGATCAACGTGCCATTGCCCGCCGTTGTCCTCGTCAGGTTCTTCCCGTCATACACCCGCGCGCTCGCAACCGGGTCGTGGCGCAGTCGCGCCAAGTCCAGCCAATGGCCCTCAGTAAACACCGGCTGCTGGTGCAGCAACGGATACCGCGGCGCGCTCACCAAACATCCCTCCGCCTGCAACGCCTTGACCACCGCCTTGGTCGAGACCTTCTGCACCGACTCGTCAAAGCCCACCAGAAACTCAAAGTACACCCGCTTCGAGTGCTCCAGCCCCGGGTCGCCATTCATGAAGCAACGCAGCCCCAGCTTCGCCAGCCGACGGCTCAGATACTCGCAGTTGTCATTCCGCACCGTATTGCGCTCATCGAGCCGCCGCAGTTGCGTCCGCGCCAGCGCCGCGCTCAATGGCGACATCCGAAACTTGTACCCAAATCCCGTCGCCGCGAATCGACCAAACGGATGATCGATCGCCTTCAAAGGCACCAGCCGCTCATACTGCCCGAACCGCGCCGCCTTCAGCAGCACGTCGCTGTCCTTCGCCACCAGCAACCCGCCCTCGGCGCTCGGCACAAGCTTGTTGCCCTGCAGGCTGAACACCGCGACATCGCCGATCAGCCCGAGCTGAATGCCGCGATACGTCGCCCCGTGCGCGTGGCTGGCGTCTTCCATCAGCTTGAGCCCGTGCCGCTTGCAGATCGCCACCAACTCGTCCATCTTCGCCGGGATGCCAAACAGATGCGTGACGATGATCGCCTTGGTGCGCTCAGTCACGCGCGCTTCAACATCCGCCGGGTCCAGCGCCAGCGTCTCCGCGTCCGCCTCGGCAAACACCGGCACTCCCCCCACATGCAGCACCGTGAGCACGCTGGACCACCACGTCGTCGTCGGAACGATCACCTCGTCGCCCGGCCCAATATCAAGCGCGTGCAGCCCGGCCAAAATCGCCGCGGTTCCATTATTGTGCGACAGCACGTTCGGCGCAACCCGAAACCCCTTGCCCGCCAGCGCAGGTATGAACTCGCCAACGTCCACCGCTGGCAAACCCAGATACTCCGCCCACTCGCACTCCAGCGCCAGCGCCTCGGGATGCGGACACGGATACCCCCCCATCGCGCCCGGTAGGTGCCCGCTCGAAAGCTCGCCAGACCTCAGCACCCGCAGCACCGCCTCCTCGTCCTCCGGCCCGATCAGCGGCCAACGGTTCGCCTCCACCTGCGATCCACCGACCGCGGGCATCCCCCCCAAAATCGCCGGGAGTGTGCGGCCGGAGGCGATGCGATCGTGCGCAGACGGGCTGACCATGCTCATGGCTACATCGTACAAAGTTGAGGCGTTGATCGCCAAAGAAAAGGGACCCGCGTGCGCGAGCCCCTCTGGGGAACACAAACAACTTCAGCGTTCAACCATCCCGGTCTTAGCGACCGCCGCCGCCGGGGACAATGCCCGTCACCGGCGTATTCACGAACTCGCGCACCGAGGCGAGCTGGTTATCGGTTGTGAGCGACACGAACCGACGCGAACTGCCGCCGCCACCAGCGCGAATCACCGTCGGCCAGTACGGATAGCCGTTGATCGCGCGATGAAGATAGTCCGGGGCATCCACGATGATGTGGCCCTGATAATACTTGGGCTCCGGGACATCGCCGAACCACTGGTCGCTCTCGACCAGCGAGGTGATCAGGCCGATCACGTCGCGCCCGCGATCTTCCTTTGTGCGGACCGGCTCTCTGTTGTTCTGCTGGTTCTGCGTGAACGGCGAACCGCTGCTGCCGCCGCTCTGGTTCTGGAGCACCTTCTCCAGGTCGATCTCGGGGGCCTCGTCGTAGATCGGCATCACAAAGAGCAGATCATTGATGTCGTACAGCTCAACGCGCCGCGTCGTCTTGTTGAAAATCTCCTTCGGCCCAACCTGAATCGCGCCGACATCGCTCATCTGCCAAGTCGTCGCAGTGCCCGACTCCTGCGAGTAGCGCGCCAGCACCTTCTCGAGCACGACGATCCCCGCAAGGCCCTTGTACGAGGCACTGATTTCCTGATCGCGATCCAGACCGCCGGAGCGGTCGCCGCGCCACAAGACGTCAAACGACGCGCCAGTTTCCTTCGCCAGGAAGTCGATGATGTTGCCCAGCCGGGTGCTGGATTCCTCAATCGTCACGAGCGTCTGCAAGCGCTGCAGATTGTCACGCGCAGGGTTGCCGCTCGGACGAACCGCCAACTTGGTCGGCTCAGTCGCAGGTGCCGCGGACTGCGCGCTGACCGGCAGGACGCACGTTCCGGCGATGGCAACCAGGGTGCCGATCTGCAAGACCGAACGAGTGAGGGTGTTCTTCAAAGCCATGTACCGCTCCTTGATGTTCCCACGAAGAGGGAGATATCCACTGGTCTACAGACCGCCGACCGGGAAAGTGTATCGGCTTCGCGTCACCTTTGCACGACACAATCTCACCGCACGGTTCGACGCGCCAGATGCGCCCAAGTTCCCATCCACGCCCAGAAATCTCATTCCCATGAACATTTACCTGAGTCCCCGAAACCCACCTGCCGCCCCCCCTCGCCCCCACCAACAACCTCATCAACCCTCAACCCGCGCCCCCTCACAAATCCCGCGAATCCCGCCCCCCCCGAAAAACACCGCCGCGCTCGCATCCCCTCAGTTCTTCGCCGGGCCCGGCAACTCCGCGTCAATGAACACGTCCACCACCTGACCCGCAAACAACCTCGTCCGCGGCGTGCCCACCACCTCAAACAGCACCTCCACCACCCGCGTATCCACCCGCTCCACCGTCGCCCCCGTCAACTCCGTCTTCGGCTGCGCCAAAGGCTCAACCCACAGCCACCGCAGCTCAAGCGATTCGCTCGCCACGCCACGCACCCGCGCAACGCCCTTGGCGCGATCCCTCAGCAGCGGCGCGTCTTCCTCATCCACCCGAGCCCGCACATGCAGCGTCCGAAGATCGCCGATCACCAGCGCCGACGCCGACGTCGGCACAAACTGCCCCGGCTCGATGTTCCGCTTCAGCACCGTCGCATCAATCGGCGACCGCACCGTCAGCCGCTCGATCCGCAGCCGGATCGCCTCGACCTCTGACTTCGCCTGCGCAAGCTCCGCCTCCGCCACCGCAATGTCCGGCGCCCACGCCCCCGCCCGCATCAGTTGAAGCCGCGCCTCATTCTGCCGAACGTCCGCACGCGCCACGTCCACCGCAAACGTCCGCCGCGTGATCTCCGACCCCGACACCGCCTGGCTCGTCGCCGCCCGCTGCGTATCGGCAAGCTGCGATTCCGCGTCCGCCAGCAACGCCGTCGCCCCCGCCACCGCCGCCTCCAATGCCGGAACATCCTCCGCCCGCGGCTGCGCTCTCAATCTCGCCAACCGCGCCGCCGACGCCGCCTCCGCGCTCGCCGCCCGCACCAACTCCGCATTCAGCAAGCGCGTGTCAAGCCGAAACAGCGGGTCGTTGCGCTTGACGCTCCCGCCCACCAGCGAAAAAACTTCCGCCACCAGCCCGCCCTCGGGCGCCGCAATAGCGACGTTGCGCGACGCCGCCTCGATCGTCCCCGCCGCCGCGATCCCCCTCTCAAACGGGTTCACGCTCGGCGCCGCCGCCGGTGCCGGCGGGATGGCTTTGTCTTGCCCCTCCGTCGCCACCGCATACAGCGCGACCCCCAGCCCAAGACACGCAACCATGATCGTCAGCCACTTAATCATTCCTGTTCCCCCGCACCCGCTCGGGCCCGTGCCTCGGCGTGCTGCTGCTGCTGTTCCTGATACACGAAATCATCCGCCTTGGCCTTGATCATCCCGTCGTCCATCTGCTCGATGCGGTCCGCATAGTGAAACACGCGATTATCATGCGTCACCACCAGCACGCATCGCGACTGGCCCTGATCGTCCATTGAGCGCGAAGCGCCCCTGATCAAATCCATGATGGTCTGGCCCGTGTGCGCGTCCAGCGCCGCCGTGGGCTCGTCACACACCAGCAGTCGCGGGTTCCCCACCAGCGCACGCGCAATCGCCACGCGTTGCTGCTGCCCGCCCGAGAGTTGCGACGGACGCGATCGCAGGCGATCACCAAGCCCCACCGCGCTCAAGGCGTCCCCGGCTCGCCGCAGCGCCTCGCGCTGCGAGACGCCCCGGATCACCAGCGGCACCGCCACGTTCTCCACCGCCGACAGCGGCGCCAACAGGTTGAACTGCTGAAACACAAAGCCCACGATGCTGCCCCGCCGCCCAGTCTTGGCGTCCCCGCGCAGCGAGGCCCAGTCGGTCCCAAAGAGCTCGACGCTCCCGCTGTCCGCGTCCAGCACCCCCGAGATGATCGAGACGAGCGTGGTCTTGCCGCAGCCCGACGGGCCGACCAGCATGACAAGGCTGCCGCTGGAGACTTCCAAGTCCACGCCGCGCAAGGCTTTGACTTCGGTCGCGCCCTTGCCAAACGACTTCTTGATCCCGACGCATCGGATCGCCGTAAGCGCCGCGGGTGTCGCCGATGCAGTGAGCGCGGCAGAGTTCGGCGTGCTCGTCACTTGAACACCACCGCCGGCTCAAGCCGGAGCACACGCTGAAGCGACAGCAACGAACCCACCGAGATGCACAGGATCATCCCAACAAAGCTCGCGGCAAACAGCCACGCCGGGAACAGCACCGCAAGCTCCACCCCCGGCTTTCGCGACAGCAACGCAAACAGACCCGTCAGCCCCACGCCACACCCAAACCCGATGCAGCCCACCCACACCGCCTGCAGCAGCACCATGCCGATCAGCGCCGGACGCTTGGCACCCATCGCCTTCAGCACGGCGTAGTTCTTCGAGTTCTCCAGCGTGAACTGATAGAAGATCGCGCTCGACACCGCCAGCCCGATGATCACCCCCAGCAACACCGTAATTCCAAAGTTGATCCCGATGCCCGTTTCGTTCAAAATGAAATCGACGGTCTTGGCTCGCATCTCGTCGGTCGTGAACGCCGCGATGTCGGGCAGCTCGCCAATCCGGCGCTGCACTTCCTTCACGTCCTCGCCAGGCTTCACCTTCACGAGAATGAACGTCATCGCGTTCCGCCCCAGCGGCACAAACGTCACCGCCTGCTCGTACGTCGTGTACAGCAACGCCGGCGAATCAAACCCGCTCTTGGCCCGGCAGAACCCCACCACCACCGCGCGCCGATCGTTCAGCTTGAGCTGGTCGCCAATCCGCACGTTCTCCAGCTTCGCGCGAGCGGACTCTTCAACAAACACCGCCCCATCGATCTTCAGGTCTTCAAGCCGGCCCTCGGTCACCTCCGGCGGCTGGCCCACCAGCGTCGTGCGGTCCACGCCGACAAGGTTCACAAACCGTTGCCCGCCGCTCGGCAGGTCGCACGTCACCCGCGCATTAAAAAACGGCTCGGCCCACTGCACGCCCCTGACCGACCGGACGCGAAACAAGTCCGAGTCCGACAGCGGGCGCGTCTCGCTCACCCAGCGAACAAACGGATCAGCCACCCACAGATCCGGCTGCGTCACATTCTGCAGCGGCCCCGTCGCGCGGATCAGCAGCCCCAGAAAAATCGCACCCTGTTGCGAGATCAAAAGTACCGCAAACGACAGGCCGACCACCAGTGCCAGGTACTTGGGCCGGTCGCCCAGAAGCATTGCCAGCGCGATGCGCCACATGGTCAAAGACCCCTACCCGCAAGCGACGCCGCCAGGATCGCAAACGGTTCACACAACACACTGACACGAGATTCCACACACCGCCGCGGGCCTTCGCGTCGCCGTCAACGGTCAGTACAACCACCGCCGTCAAACCCTGCCTCGCGGCACCGCGCTAAAGCCACTTCAGGGATTTGAACCCTGGACCTATGCTTTACGAAAGCATCGCTCTACCGCTGAGCTAAAGTGGCGAAATCACTCGCCGACCATGGAAACGCTCCACGCCGGGCGAGGGGGATGATTGGCGGCTGACGCCCCGAATTCCAGCGCCGCATCGATTCGCCAGCCAGGAAGACCGAATCTCGCCTCGCCAATCGCCCTCTGCCGCCCGCGCCGCCACCCCTGGCTCATCCCATCATCACGGTCATGCAGCCTATCGTGATCATGCCCCCGTGCGCCGTGGAATCACCCATCCGCGCGGCGGGTTTATTGCCGATCAACACCTTACTCGACCCCATGGCGATGGTGTCCGGTGGCCCCACGCATACGCACATGTGCCCAACCACCGCCGCCGGCATGAACCCGATCAACACCACCGGCGGCGTCGGCGGCCCAAGCACCGGCCCGCCCACATGCGGAACTATGCCGGTCACGGCGGGACAGACGTGCAAGTCTCCGATTCTGGCTGCGGGGGGCATGGATGAAACTCCGGATTGGGCCCGAGGACTGGCTGGCAGAATGCTCTTAAGACGCGAATCACACCTCAATCTTCGCAAAGATTGCCGATCACCTATCTTCTACAAGCTCGACGACGGCTAGCTCTCAAGGCTCGTCGCCGGGCATCGGCGGCTTATAGATCGGCGCATCAGGGTCTTCCTGATCGTCGCCAACATCGCCAGGCGGGGGCGGCGCTTCGGGCTTCGGCAGCATCGGATCTCGCTCCGCCGCGGGCGACAGCTTGATGTACGCGATCTTCGCGCCCGCCTTGTCCATAAACCGCAGATAGACCCACGGAAACGTCGAGCGGTTCGTCGCGCTCATCAACGACGGCAGCGCATCCATCGCCACCACGCGCCCCGACGCCTCCGCCAGCGGCTCTATGCGACGCTCGGTCAGGTTGACGTACCACATCGCGCCGTCCTTGCTGCGCAAAAGCATCGCTGGGTTATTTCGCGCGTCGATCGTCCCGCTCAGCACCTCGGCAGTGTCAGCATCCTTCAGTGGCATCGACGCAACCTCTGTGCTGCCGCGATCAACCAGGTTCGTCTTCGTGAACGTCAGCTTGTCCTTGCTGCGCGTCACGACCCAGGCCATGATCGCCGGCTTGGGCTGCGTGCGCGGCTTGGTCTCTTCCGGGTCCAGCTCGTCCTGCAGCATGATGTCCGTGATAGCCGAGCCGTAGTCCACGAAGCCGTCCAGCCAGATGATCGGGTCGTCGGTCAAGAAGACCGACGGCGTCGAAAAGCCCGCGGCCACGTCTTCCAAAACCAGGCGCGAATACGTGAACTCGCGGCTCGCCGGCGTCCCCCACACCATGTGCAGCTTGTCCCCTCGCTCCCAGAGACACGCATACGGGCCCATCGGCTTGCCCTTGGCGATCTCCAGCGGCGCAGCGATGACCTGCCCGCCCTCGTCGATCAACATCAATGCAGCTCGCGACATGTCGGCGCTGGCCCACATCGTCGCCACCTCGCCCGTCGCCAGGCTGATCGGGCTGCGCAGCGGCCCGCCCTCGAACACCGGCGCAAACGGAAGCGCCGGCTGCGGCGGCGGCGGGGGCGCCTTGCCCGGGCTGGGGCCAAAGTTCACGCTCGCGATCATCGACTTGCCGCCCTGGGTCCAGAGCACACGACCAACCGTGGGCTCCGGGTCAACCGAGGCCGCAGTGGCCAAAACCGTCGGCTCCGCCGGGAGTGTCGCGACCTTCACAGCGTGCATGGGCATCGGCGGGAGCTGGGGCCATTGCTGTTGCAGGAAAATCGCAAACTGCGCATCGGGTGTCTGATGCACAAACGCGCCGGGGATCGGCGCCATCGGCGAGCGCGCGCCCAGGCGCGACGAGGCGATCAATCGCAAGTTGACAGGCAGGACGCTCAACTTGACAGGCTTGCTTGCGTAGAACGATTCCCAGGGCCCGCCGTAATACGCGCGAACCTCGTAGGTCGAGGGTGGCAGTTCACCGGTCCAGAGCAGGATGTCATCGGCGAGCGAGATCGAGCCGCCGGGCGGGATGGTGACGCTGTGCTTGTTTTCGGGGCCGTGGAAGTGTGCGCCAGGCTTGGTGAGGCGGGTCATCTCCTTGCCACGAAAGGTGCCCTCGCCAGACTTGGCCTCGATGCCCAATGCGCGATTGTGGCGGCTGAACGATTGGACGTACGCGGGCGCCTGCAAGGTGTTGACCGCGCTGGCGAAGAAGTACACGGACTCTCCGCGAACGACCTCGCTCGGGGACAGCTTGATCTCAGGAACAACAGGAGGCTTCATGGTGGGGTCCTTCCCGAGCGGTGTCGAGGGTGCGAACGCGAGCGGCTGGGAGGTTGGCGGAAAGTGGGGCGCGGGCGGGGCGGTGAGCGATCGCTCCGGTGAAGCGCCCATCGGGGCTTGATCGCTCGGAGACGCTTCAAGAAATCTGGTGTTCGCCGATACCGGAAACACCACGCCGAGTGTCGCGGCGGCGAAGCATGACAAGGTAAGGAGCGTGCGTGGTGTCATGGTCCGGCATTCACACAACGTTGAAGTTTGTCTCGCACGAGATCCCGGATTTACGGTACCGGATCCGGACAGTGCCCGCCCCCGTCGCATCAATAACCAAACAACTGAACATGTTTTGCGCATCGGTCGAGGCGATGCGGTGCGTGACGGTCGCCGTCCCGGTGATGGTGAAGTTGGCCAGCGCGTTCGCGGCTTGGGGCTTCGTCAGGTTGATTCGTCCCTTGCGAGCGGTGTTGCCGCGATCGGTGAAATCAACTTCCGGACCCAGAACAATCAGAGCTTTCCAGCCGCCAATCGCGATATTGGCGGGGACATCGGTGGCGGTGTTTGGCGTCGCCATCGGCTGGCCGGGCCCAATAGGCGGCGTGCCCAAGGTGTAGTCGTAGAACGCCGCGGGACCCGCGGCCTTCATCGACTGCTTCTGGAAACGTGCCGGGTCGGCGATCTTGACGCGATCAAACATCCGCAGCGTGAGGCAGCAGAGCCCGCACGGAGCGGCGCTGGACGCTCGCGTGTACGAGAGCAAACACGCGAAGGCGTCGTTCTGATCGTGGTCCAGCAAGTTGTTGTTGAACTCGCCATCGGGCACGATGATGTCGCTCGCAACGCCGCCGATAGTCAACTGCAGCGGCATGCGAAGCGTGTGCGAGTGGCGCAGGTACATCGCGTGCCCGAGCTCGTGGGCGCAGGTGCTGGTCGTGGAGGCCTGATTGCCCTGCTCGAAGAACCAGAAAGTACGATCGGAGAAGTACGCACCGACGGCTGTGCTGCCGGAATAGCTGCCCTTGCGACAGTAGAAGATGAACAACCCTTCGCTGTTGTCCTGGGCGGTGTTGACTCGGGGGGAGGTGACGCCGCGCCGATCGCAGGCTTTGTCCACGATCTCCAGGGCCAGAGGCTGAAGGTCCGCGTCGAGGTCAAACGTGGCGCGAAGCGAGGGGGGAACAAAGTCGGTTGCGTAAACCGGGGCACCGGTCTCGACGGCGGTGTCCAACGCCGCGGTTTGTGCGGGGAAGTGGGCTTTGAGAAACGCTTTCCAGGTGGATCGGCGCACGGTGTAGATGATCTCGGGCTCGTGAACCTCGATAAACGCCTTCTTGTACACGCTCTTGACGGTGTCCCAGGTGATATCCGCGCTGGTCAGCCCGTTGCAGCAGGCCATGAGCTTGAAGTGAACGCGTTTCCAGAGGACGATGCGCCCCGCGCAATAGCCCTGCTTCTCTGGGATCCGCGAGCCGCTCGAATCTGTCATCCGTATCTTGAGGCCGTTTTTGCGAACCTCGCGCACGTCCTTGCCGTCGAGCTTGAGGGTGATGAGAAAGCGATAGTTATCGCCGCCAACGCTGGGCGGGCAGAAGGCGAAATCCACCACGCCGACTTTGCCCTCGGGCACGTCAACCTTCCTGGGCGTGAACTTGACGCGATAGGAACTCTCCGCGGTCGAGTCGGTCAGATCGCTGAACTTCACGCAGTTGGCAGGGCAGGCGCCAACGTCAGCAACCGGGGTCGCGACGTACTTCATGTTCTTGATGACCGCGGTGCCCTTGACCCCGGGATGCGTCGCGTCGGGCGTGCGCGTGCCGCCGAAGCGGATGACCGCGTTGTCATCGCCCTTGGTGCTTTTCTCGTTGGTGCGGTTGTACTTGCCGAAGAACTTGCGGTTGAACTTGCGGCGCTTGTGGTCGTCCGGCGAGCCGGTGATCACGCCGATCTCCTCCGCCGGGTCTTTGACGTGCAGGATCACGTCGAGATCTTCCTTGATGTTCACCTGGTCGCTGCCAATAAACTTCTTGATCACGATCCGGAACGGCACCGCGGGGTTGATGTCCGGGCGCCAATCCTTCTTCGAGGTCACCGTGCCGCTGGCGCCGATCGTCGCCTTGTAGTTCTCCACTTTCGAGGTCGTGTCGCCGGGCGTGCCCAGCAGGTCGTCACAAGACCGCATGGCGTGGTTGTCGGTGATCATCAACCGGAAGACTTCGTCGCTCACCGGCAACTGATTGTCGCCCTCGTGGGCATAGGGCAACGCGGCGCTGACAGACTGGTCGGCTCGGTCTTCCAGCGGGACGCGGTTGGCCAGGAGCGCTGGGCCGCTGGCGATGAGCGCTTCGCCGCGCTGCAGCTCGTACTTGCAGCGGTAAGTGGTGTTGTGGTGCTCGATCCGATCGTGACCGAGGTACAGCAGCGTGACCTCGAACTTCACCCGCCCCAGGCGGATGACGTTCTTCTTCCTGGTGCTTCCTGAAACGCTGGCAGTAGACATCCGCGAAACTCCTCACCAACCGGTATTGGACAGTTCTTCTGCGGGTGCGAGCGCGATCATCACGCTGGCGCGGGGGCGCCGTCGTCTTCTTCCTCGTCCACGGGAACCTCGGTGTAGACGTCCTCCCCGGGCTCGACCGGTCCGGGCTCGGGCTCTGGATCGGCCAGCGGCTTGGTGTCATCTCCCGACTCGACCTCTGCGACCTTGTCGTACTCGGGGTCTTCTCGATCAGGCAGGTCGATCAGCGGGTTGCTGTCGGCCGGCACGAGGTCATCGATCCGCACCAGCCCGTTGCCGTCGGTCTTCTTCGAGACGATCTTGCCGCTGCTGAACAGCACCTTGACGTTCTCGTTCTTGACCTTCTCGCCTTCGCTGTCGATCACTTCAATCTCGATCCAAGTCTTCTCCTCTTCGGGGTCCGTCTGCTTCTCCTGCAACGGAATCATTCCTGGGATTGGTTCCAGAGCGATCTCCGCCCGCTGCTTCTGCTCGGCTTGATACGCAATCATCGCCCCCGGCTCCGCGTTGATCGGCTCCTCGGCCGCGGCCGGCGCCGCCGGTGCCTCGATCGAGCACGCCGGCCCGCCCCCGGGCGGCGAGCCCGGGCCGGAGGCGATCTTGATCATGGAGCCATCGAGCGTGACCAAACTGCCCTTGATGGTGACGCCGCTGGAATCGAGCACCACGCTGCTGCCGCCGCACTTGAGCGTGATCCCCGCTGAGCAATCAAGCACGATCCCCGAAGCGCCCTTGATCATCACGCCGCCGCCAGCATCGATGCTCAGGTCCGTCATCTTCTGATTCAGATTCCCGCCGACTTTCAGCGACGTGTTGCCGCCCACCTCGATCATCGTCTTCCCGCCAACCTTGAGCGAATAGTCCTCACCGACCTCGACCGACAACGCGCCACCGATCGCCTGCCCCACCGCCCCGTCGATCTTCTGCGCGAGATCCCCGGTGATCGTGTCGTGCCGGTTGGCGCCCACGAACGTCTTCATGTCGTTCAACACGCGACGATCGAAATCCTTCTGCGCGTGGACAAACATCATCTCCGAGTCTTTCTTGTCCTCGAAGCGGATCTCGTGAAACCCGCCGCCTCCATTGCTGGACAGCGTCTTGATCGTCGACACGGTCTTCATGTCAGGCAGCGCGTAAGGCGGTGTCTGATCGGCGTTGTGTACGCACCCCGTGATGATCGGCCGGTCCGGGTCCCCGTCGATAAACTCAACAATCACCTCGTGCCCAATCCGCGGCAGGAAGAACATCCCGAACCCCTTGCCCGCCCACCCCTGCGACACCCGAACCCAGCACGTGTCCTTCTCATCGCCTTTGCCCTGACGATCCCAGTGGAAATGCACCCGCACCCGCCCGTGCTTGTCCGTGTAGATCTCCTCCCCGCTTGGACCCACCACCTTCGCGGTCTGCGGCCCGACCGCCACCGGCTTCGGCGTCACCCGCGGCGGGCAGTAGTCCTGCGCCGCGAAGATCGCGGTGAACGAGGTGTCCACATGCGACTCGCCACCGGCTTCGGAACTCAGCTCGCTGTTCTGCCCCATGATCGTCACCGACGTCACCAGCAACTCCTGCTCCACCAGCGACGCGATCAGTGCCTCCATCGGATCCGCAAGTTCGAACTTCGTCCCCGCGCTCAACCCGCGGCACTTCGACTCACCGGTGATCACCTTCGACTGCGACGTCAGCTCGTGCGCGATCCGCTTGCAAAGTGCCTGGCCCTCCGCCATCTCCCAGTATTCACCGGGGTACTCGTACCGATGCGTCTTCATCAGTCGATCCGTCGCGCCCAGCGGCTGCTCCGTCTCCAGCGACGTCGCGGGCTTCATAAAGTCGAAGTCGCTGACGATGACCTTCTCGGTCGTCTGCATGCGATAGGTGTGAATCTCCGTGATCGAGTCGGCGTCGCCCGGGCCCGGGTTCGAGAAGCCAACCCGCGGATACGCCTTGGATTTTTTGAACGTCTCCGGCTCCGCCGCGATGACCAGGGTGTGCTTCTGCTCGGTGTGCTCGTGGAAGAACGAAAGCCCCGACTGCTCCAGCAACCGCATGACGAACTGGAGATCGCTCTCGCGATACTGAACGCAGATCTTGCGTTTGACCGTCTGGCCGGTCGCCCGCCACGCGAACTCGATCTTGTAGTTGCCCAGCACCTCGCTGACGATGTCCTTGATCGTCTTCTCTTGAAAGATCCGTGAGTCGGTCGTCAGGTCCATCATGGACATGGTCGGGACCACGCTCAGCCGGAACACCCGGCGCGCTTCGCGCGGGCCGGGCTCGCGGATGGAGCGGACGAAGCCGTGGAACCACCGCATGGGGTCTTCCTTAAAGACCATGCGCATGCGGACGACGACGGCCTTGCCCATGAGCTGGTAGATGTCCACGTCGGGCTTGGAGAGCCGGACGCGCAGGGTCATCTGAAAGGGCTGGCCGATGGTCTCGGTGAAGGCCATCGAGTCCAGAACGAACAGCCCCTCTCCAGCGCCGGTCTGGAGTTCCATGTCGCGTTGCGTATCGGGCATGAAAGGCGGCTCCTCTTGTGGCCGCGTCTAGCGTACTACCGAGGAGGCCTTGCGCCAAGGGGCTGGAAATTGTGCCGCGCGGCACAGTTTTGGCGGCCAAGCCTGGTTTGGTGTGGTCAACCGGGGGGGGGGGCGGCGGGGTGCGTCACGGAATGGCGCTGCCCCTAGGGGTTGTCGGGCGGGTTCCGGAAGAGGGCGCAGGGGCCGGGGCAGTCGTCTTTGGGTGTCCAGTCGCCGGCGAGGATTCCGTCGATGACTTCGCGGATTTGTTTGTCGATTTTGGCGCGATTGAGGCGGTCCAGGGCGATGCTGCCGCGCTGGCCGGTGCTGAGAATCCAATACTCGGCGTGCCCGGCGAGGCGGATGGGGCCGGCTTGGGCGGGTTGGGACGGGGTGTTGTCGGGCGGCGGGTCGGCGTAGAGGTGGTCCAGGGCCATGGCGTAGAGGCCGAGTTGCAGGTCGTCCGGCGGCGGGGCGAGGAGTTTTTTCCAGGCTTGGCCGGTTTTGTAATCGATAATGCGCAGGCCGGCGGCGTCGCGATCAATTCGGTCGATCTTGGCGTCGATCGTGTGGTTGACGCCCGCGTGGGCGAAGATCCAGGTGACTTTTCGCTCGAGCTCCAGGACGTGGGCGTTCTCGTCGTGCAGGCGGTCGTGGAGCAACTCGAGCTGGGCCATGAGCTTGTCGAGAAGTTCCTTGTCGGCGCGGCCTTCAGGCGCGAGCGATTGGAAGAACAGTCGTCGGCCGATGGCCAGGAGGTCCGACTTGCCGGGGCGAGCGAGGCCCTCGGCGTCGGCGGTTGACCACTGGCGGTAGAAGCGTTCGAGAGCGGCGTGGGCGATGCTGCCGATCTCGGTGGCCTCGCGTTCTTGTTCGGGCAGGCCCAGGACGTAGCGCAGGAAGTAGCACATGGGGCAGCGGCGGTAGGCGTCGATGGTGGTGAAGCTCAGGCGGAGCGGCGGGCGGACGCGCATGGGCATCAGGCCGCGGGCGCTGAAGAGGGCTTGGACGGAGACTGGGTCGTTATCGCTTGCGGTTTCGCAGGCGCCCTTGTCCAGCCCCAGGGCGCGCAGGCGATCGACCATTTGGGCGACATCGGTCGCGAGGGCCGGTCGGCTGGCGCTTGCGAGCGTGTTTGCGATTGCGTCGCCGGATTCACCTCGGCAGACGGCGGCGAGCGCGGCGAGGCGAGCGGCGGCGCGTTCGAGGATGTTGATGGAGGCCGCGAGTTGGTCCGCCCACTGCGGCGCGCGTTCGACGGCGTCGAGCGCGCTGGCGGCTTCCTGGCGGGCGCGCTGGCGCCAGCGGTCGATGAGTTCGCGGCGGGATTGGCGGGTGTCGAGGTCGGCATTGAGATCCCAGGGCGAGGCGGGTGCGACGTTGCCGGATGCGAGGGCGTCGGCCTCGTCGATGGGCGTGACGAGGGAGGAGCCGGGGGCATCGAGCGTGAGCTCGTCGAAGAAGTTGATGCCCTTGGAGCGGGTCTTGGTTTTGGATGCGAGGAGGACGAGACGGTGGCGGGCGCGGGTGCAGGCGACGTAGAAGAGGCGGCGCTGCTCGTCCATGACGTTGGCAGCGCGCTGCTCGTCGGTGAGGAGGGATCCGCAGAGGCCGGGCGGGGCGGCGATGCCGGATTCGTCGCGCACGCGGGCTTCGGGCCAGCGGGCCTTGGGGCTGACTCCAGGGACGAAGACGGTGTCAAACTCGAGGCCTTTGGCGGAGTGGGCGGTGACGAGGAGGACTTCGTCGCGCGGCTCGTCGGCGGGCGACTGGTGATCATCGACCATGTCAGATGAGTCGAGCGCGCCGGAATCGTCGCCGCCGCCGGAGCGGAGGTCTTCGAGATAATCCTCGATGAATGCGCGAAGGTCGGCGGGCGGGCGGAGGCGCTCCTGGCGATCCGCGGCGTAGCGCAGCAGCGTGACAAGTGCGCTCACGCGCATGGCGCGTGCTTTGGCGTCCAGCAGTTCTGCATTGGCGACGGCGCTGGTGTGGACGATGCGACGCAGGGCTTCGCTGGCGGAGATGTGTGCGCTGACGGCGCGGAGGGCGAGGATGTTCTGGTTAATGGCGGGCAGTGACGGCGGCGCTTCGGGCTGGGTGAGGAGCCACGCGAGGTACTCGTCCGGAAGAATCGCGTCGGGCTCGCCGGCCTCGAAGCGCGAGGCGCTGGCGAGGTAGCGGTGTTCGAGGGTCAGCACGGCGTCGGGAGGGAGGTGGATCGGCGCGGCGAGCAGGAGCGGGCGAATGCCCGCCCAGTCGCGGGCGTCGAGGATCGCGGCGGCCCAGGCCAGGACGATCTCCACGCCAGCGTCGTCAAGTTTGCCCTTGACGCGCAGGCGGCGCGAGGGAATTCCTTCCATGTCTAGCGCGGCGCCGATGCGTTCGAGCTGCAGGTGGCTCTTGGCGACCACGGCGAATGACGTGAGGCGGCGCTCGGGCGCGACGCGCTGGTCGGCACGAATCAACGCGGCGATCACGGCGCCGGCGTGCGAATCGCTCGTCAGCGAGACGCACTCGACGCGCCCGTCGCGGTGGGCGGGAGTTGCTTGGGCTTCGGGGTTGGCGATGGTGCCGGGGCGGATGACCTTGGCGTGGTCAAAGCGGCGCGATGCCAGGGCGATGGTGGCGTTGGCAACGCCGATGATGCGCTGCCGCGAGCGGTAGTTTTCTTCGAGGCGGATGACGCGTGCGCCGGGGAAGGCGTGGTGGAAGTGTTCGAAGGCGCGATCGTCGGCGCCGCGGAAGCCGTAGATGGCCTGGTCGTCATCGCCGACGACGCAGATGTCGGTCGCGACGGTTGGGCTGCGGGGCGCGAGTTGGCGCAGGAACTCGATCTGCGCGGGGTTCATGTCCTGGAACTCGTCAACGACGATGTGACGAAGCTCGGAGCGGATGATGGCGGCGATGCGATCGTGCTCGTGCAGGAGGCGGATGGGCATGGAGATGAGGTCGTCGAAGGAGAGCCAGGCACGTTCGAGGCAGGCTTCGCGGGTGAGGGAGTAGAGGCGCGCGGCATCGTGGAAGATCTCGGCGCGGGCGATCTCGCCGTCGCGCTGGGTTGCGTCGGTGAGGCTGGCGGCTTCGGTGATCCATGATTCGGCGCGGCGCTTTGCGTCGGCGGGTTCGACGGCGTGGTTGGCGAGGCGCTCGAAGAGGTTGGTGGCGTGCTCGGCGGCGGTTGAAAGGCCGCTGGCGCGAGAGGAGCGGAAGAGCTCGTGTTGCTGCAAAAGTTCCTTGACCAGGCGGCGGCGTTGCACGGGGTCGATGAGCGTGAGGCGGGTGCCAAGGCCGAGGACATCGCCGAAACGGCGCAGGATGTTCATCCCCAGGGCGTGAAAGGTGTGGACGCGCACCGCCTGGGCTGACGCGCTGTGGTTGAGCAGCTCGCCCAGACGCCCGCGCATCTCGTCGGCGGCCTTGATCGTGAAAGTGACGGCGAGGATCGAGCTTGGGGGCGCGTCACGGCGTGCGATCAGATCCGCGACGCGATGGACGATCACCCGGGTCTTGCCAGTGCCCGGCCCGGCGAGGACGATGAGCGGGCCGGCGTCGTGGATGACGGCGTCGCGCTGGGCGGGGTTGAGGCCTGTCAAGGCATTCATGTGTCAAACCCCCCACCCACCTCCACGACCCCCGAAGACCTGCCTTGGAAAGGCGGGCCACCTAAATCCTCGGCGGGCCACCTGCCTGCGGTTCATTCCCCGAGCGGATCTGGGCGGAAGAGCTTGGTTTCCAGGGCCCATTGTTTCTCGGTGAAGTTGCCGCCAAGTTCGATGGGGGTGTCGCGATCTGGGCGTGCGGCGGCGAGGGCCATGAAGGTGCGTGCGTCGAGGTTGTCCAGCAGGGAGACCATGATGGCTTCGGGGGTGCTGGGGAGTTTGGCGGCACCGAAGTCGGGCTGGCCGTGGTGGCTGAGGATGATGTGTTGCAGGACCATGACGGCGTGCTTGGGGAGGCGCTGGCCGGTCTGTCGCATGACGAGTTGGGCGCGGTCGTGGAGCATGATTGCGCCGTCGACGATGTGGCCCACGAGCTCACCTCGATCGCTATAGGTGAAGGCGCGGTCGAAGACGATTTCGCGGGTCTTGCCCAGGTCGTGGAGGAAGAGGCCCATCATGACGATGTCGCGATTGAGCTTGGGGTAGAGGGGGCAGAGGGCGCTACCGAGCTTGAGGAGCTGGAGCGTGTGCTCGAGGAGGCCGCCGAGATAGGCGTGGTGCATGTTTTTCGCGGCTGGGCAGACGCGGAAGGCGGTCATCAGGGGTTCATCGGTGAGATAGACCTGGGCGAGGGCCTGCATGCCGGGGTGCTTGAGCGTGGCCATGAGGGCCGTGAGTTCGCCGAACATCTCGTCGATGTTGTGGGGCGAGACGGGCAGCAGGTCGTGCATCTCTTCCTGCGTGGGCGTGTGCGGCTCGATCACGCGGATGATGAGTTGGAGGTCGCCCTGGTAGGCCTGGACCTCGCCTTCGATGTAGACGAAGCCCTCCTGCGGGAGCTTGCGGTAGAAGTCCTGATCGATGGACCACATGCGGGCGGCAAGGTCGCCGGTCTTGTCCTTGAGCAAGCACTTGAGGTAGGGCTTGTCGGTTTTGGTGCGCCCGAGCTGGCCGTTGGAGATGCAGAAGACGCCCTCGACGTAGTCAGACGGCTGGTAATCACGGATGAACTTGCGGGTCGAGACGGGCATGGGCTTCGGCTCCGGGGGCAGAGGGGTTGAGGCGCTGCCCGAAGGGTTGCGTCCGGGCTGGGCAGAGTGTACGAGGTCCGGTGCCCGGCGCGGGGGACAAATTCGATGCACGGGGCGCGTGTGGCTCTTACGCTTAGGGCATGCCCAAGCCGCGCGAGCTTCACGACAAGTATTTTCTACAGGCGAAGGCGGAGGGGTACGCTGCGCGATCGGCGTACAAGCTGAAGCAGATCCATGAGCGTTATCGCGTGCTGCGCCCGGGCGACACGGTGCTGGATCTGGGCTGCGCGCCGGGATCGTGGCTGCAGGTGGCTAGCGAGATCATCGGGCCGCACGGGGTGATTGTGGGAATCGATCTGTTGCCGGTAAACATCAAGTTGCCGGAGAACGTGCGGGTGATTCAGGGGAACGCCTTTAAGGTCACGCCGCGCGAGATGCTGGCGTTGACTCGTCGGGGCAAGGGGTGGTCTGACGGGCTGTTCAGCGTGGTGTTGAGCGACATGGCGCCGAACACCGCGGGGATCGGCGATGACTTGCGGTCGGTGACGCTGTGCCGTCGGGTGCTGGAGATTGCGGAGAAGTCGTTGGCGCCGGGCGGGCGGATGGTGATGAAGGTGTTGGAGGGGGAGTTGTACCCGGACTTGATGCGCGAGGCGCTGGGGGTGTTTGACTTTGCGCGCGGGTATCGGCCGGATGCGACGCGTGAGGTGAGCCGCGAGATCTTTGCGGTGTGCATGCGGTTTCGCGGCTCGCGACCGGACGTTCCTGTTGAGATGGCGAAGGCGAGCGCGGCACCCGCGGGGTGGGCGGATGTGGCGGTGGGGAAGGTGCCGCCGCATAAGCGGGTGCTGCTTGAGAAGGATCCGCGGCGGCAGTCGTCGAGAAAGTTCAAGCCTTTGGCCAAGGGGATGCCTGAGCCGGAGCCGAAGGAGCCGAAGCGCAGGCCTTTCAAGCGGAAGTCGGGTCCGCCATCGAAGGGTTCGGCATGACGTTTCTTGCGCCGATGGTGGGGATCGCGGCGGCGGCGATTTGTGTGCCGCTGCTGCTTGCGCTGTACTTTTTGAAGCTTCGACGCAGGCCGGTGCGGGTGAGCTCGACGTTTCTTTGGCAGCAGGCGGTGAAGGATTTGCAAGCGAACGTGCCGTTTCGCTGGCTGCGGTTCAACTGGTTGCTGTTGCTGCAACTGTTGATTGTGCTGTGTTTGATCGTTGCGGCGGCAAGGCCGGTGATCCCGGCGATTGGGCCCGGCGCGGCGAGAACGGCGCTGATCATCGATACGTCGGCGTCGATGTCAGCGCTGGATGGGGATCGGGCGTTTCGGCCCAGCGTGTTGACGTCGCGGGGGGCGACGGGCGGCGGCGGCGCGGCGATAACGGCCCCACCCCCCCCACCTTCGGCGACGGCTCCGATCTCACGGCTTGATGAAGCGCGGGCGCGGGCGGAGCGGATGATCGAGTCGCTGGGCGCGGATCAACAGATGATGATCGTGCGGTTCGCGAGCGAGGCGACGATTTTGTCGCCGATGACCGACGACCGGCAGGTGCTGCGCGAGGCGTTGGAGCGGGTGAGGCCGACGGATCAGCCGGGGGATCCGCTGGCGGCGATACGGCTGGTGCGGGCGGTGTTGGATCGGCCGCGGGATGAGAGCTTTGAGGGTGCGCGGCCGGTGGTGTTGCTTGTGTCTGATGGCGGGGTGCCGGAGTATGACCAGACGCCCGCGCACGCCAGAGAGGTGTCGCGTGCGCTGGCGGGGATCAATCTGGCGCTGGTGAGATGCGGGCCGGGGCCGGGGGGCGTGGCCAACGCGGGGATCGTGTCGATCAGCGCGAGGCGGGACTTTGATGACCCGACGACGGTGCGGGTGTTTGCGCGGGTGGTCAACTCGGGAACGCGGGCGCTGAGCACGCAACTGGTGCTGAGCGTGTCGGGGCGGACGCTGGAGCGGCGCGCGATTGAGATTCCTGGTGCGAGCGAGGCGCAGGCTTTGGGGGCGTCGTTGAACGCGGCGGGCGCGGGACTTGATGGGAGCGCCGGGGGCGCGGGTACAGCAGGAGCGGCGGGGGCGATTCAGCCGGGAGAGTTGAACGTTACGTTTACGATTTCTGAGGCGATGGGCGGGGTGGTGTTGCTTCGGCTGAATGATTCGGATGTGCTTGCGTCGGATGATGTGGCGGGGGTGGTGATTTCGCCGTTGGCGTCGCCGAGGGTGTTGCTGGTGTCGCCGCAGGGGAGCAAGGACGCGGACGCGGCGTTGCTTTCGGCGATTGATGTGTCGCGCCCGGCGTCGCTGGAGGTGATTGATGGGCAGCAATATGTGGCGCGGCTGAACTCGCCGCCGGTGGTGGGGCCGGGGGGGAGCGGTGCGGTGACGGCGTTTACGGACATTGACGTGGTGATCTTGGATCGGGTGGCGTCGGATCCGGCGCCGCCGGTGGCGTCGATTCACTTTGGTGCGGCGGTGAGCTCGCGCACGCTGGCGCGAGCGAGAAGTTTGGACGAGGGGCGCGTGACTATTGGTGCGCAGTTGGTGGCGGTTGCGGCGCTGGGGGCGGGCGAGGAGCCGGCGATTCAGACGGTGCTGGCGTGGAATCGAGAGCACCCGCTGATGCGGTATGTCAGTCTGGAGACGATCTTTGTGTCGCCGGCGTGGACGCTGGTGGTGCCGGATCCGGCGGCGCTGGCGCGAGGCAACCTGAGCGTGACGACGCTGGCATCGAGCGGCGCGGGGGAGTTGATCGCGTTCGTGAGGGAGAGTTCGCCGAGCTTGGTGCGCCCGGTGGAGCGGATCGTGGTGGCGTTCCCGCTGGCGCGATCGAACTGGGGGCCGCACTTCTCGTTTCCGGTGTTCCTTTCGGGGGCGATTGACCTGTTTGCGCGACGGGCGGAGGCACGCGTGGGGCGCTGGCACACGACGACGGAGGCGCTGACGTTTGAGGTGGCGCCGGGGGCGACGGAGTTGTCGCTGGCGTCGGCGGAGGGGGTGATTGTGCGAGCGCCGATCACGGCGCTGGTGGGCGGAGGCCGGGAGAATGGGGCGCGGTCGCTGGGGGTAGTGGAGCGTGTGGGCGTGTATCAGCTCAGCGGCGCTGAGCCCGGGGCCACGGGCGGGCAGGGCGCGATCGCGGTGAATCTGGCGAGCGCGCAGGAATCCATGGCTCGGACCTTTGACGAGGTCAGGCTTTCGATTGATGCGCCGATTACCGCGCAGGCACGGATCGACGGGCCGCCGGCGGGGCGCGAGATCTGGCACTGGTTCGTGATCGGTGCGATGGTGTTGCTGCTGCTTGAGTGGCTGCTCTACGCTTGGCTCATGCACGCCTGAGTTGGCGGCGGGTCGCAGCGTTTGCTTGACTCTTTTTTCTTGGAGTGTGCTTTGATGTCACGATGTCACGTTGGGATGGTTCTCGCGTCGTTTGTTCTGATGGGCTCTGCTGTGGCGCAGGAGGCTGCGCCGGGCGTTGCGCCGACGACGCCGACGACGCTCACGCGCCCGGATGACGCGAAGAGCCCGTGGGTGGTCTCGTTGAGTGGCGCCGGCACGCACCAGTTTTCGACCGATCTTCGCGGGAACCCGGGGTCGTATCAGGTGTCGCGCCTGAGCAGCGGGGTCGGGGTTGGGTATCGCTTGAACGACGATCTGCGGCTGACGTTGGACGTCGGGTCGGAGGTGTCGTGGTACGACTTTGACAACGCGACGACGGTGCTGCCGCCCTCGGCCAAGCCGTTTCACGTCATGTACGACACGACGATCAACCCTGGTGCGGTTTACTCGATCGACAAAGAGTGGTTCGTGTTCGTGGGCGGGATCTTGCAGCTTTCTGGGGAGCGCGAGGCCGACGTGGGCGATTCGTTCACCGGCGGCGGGTTCATCGGCGCGGGGTACAAAGTTGACGAGAACTTGACGCTCTCGTTCGGATTGCTCGCCAAGACTTCTCTTGAAGACGATGTGGAAGCGTTTCCCATCATCGGCGTCAACTGGAAGATTACCGAGAAGCTTCGCTTCGCGACACGCGGCCTTGGTGCCACGCTCTCACTCAAAGTCTCCGAGCCGTTCACTGTGTTCATCGAGGCCTTCTATGAATCTCGCGAGTTTCGTCTGTCTGACGAGAGTTTTCTGCGCAAGGGCGTGGTTCGTGATCGGCAGATCCCCGTTGCGGTCGGCGTCACCTGGTTGCCGGTCCCGAGCTTTTCACTCACTGTTCGAGGCGGCGTCGTGGCGTATCAACAGTTTGACATTCTCAACCAGGACGGCAATCGGCAGAACCGATTTCGTTCTGCTCCCACCGGCTTCGTTGGCATCAAGGGCGAGTTTCGATTCTGATGCGTCCTTCGGCGGAGTGCCAACTCCCGGCGGGTTCAACTGGCGATTCACGACTACTTCGAGAGCGGCATGACCACACCAACCACCTCAGCACGCGCCGGAACTTCGGTTGACGTTGAGCATCACGCGTATCCCTTGTCGCCTTCGCAGGGCCCGGCGATGTCTCGGCGGGCGCTGTTGGCGGCGGGGGCGATGGCGACGACTGCGGCGATTCTGCCGCGGGCGGTGCGGGCGCGTCAGCCGGAGGCGCCGCTGGTCATCTCGCGCGATGGGGCGGGGAAGTTGCCGACGAACTTGATTTTGTTGGTGGCTGACGGCATGACGATGGGGGCGCTGGCGATGCTGGATGCCAGCACGGTCTGGGCTGGCGGCGAACCCTCGGCGTGGGTTCGGTGGTCGCAATCGAAGCATGCGCGTCGGGCGTTGCAGTCGACGCACGCGGCGAACTCGATCGTGACGGATTCAGCCGCGGCGAGCAGCGCGTGGAGCACGGGGGTCAAGCACGAGAACGGGTCGCTGTGCATCGGTCCGGACGGGCGTGCGATCGAGCCGCTGTGGATCAAGGCGCAGCGCTCGGGCAAGTTGACCGGGTGCGTGACGACGACGACGATCACGCACGCGACGCCGGCGGGTTTTTATTGCAACGTGAGCAAACGCGGCAGCGAGGACCAGATCGGCGAGCAGCTTTGCCAGCGACCGATTCACGTGGCGCTGGGCGGTGGGACGCAGTTTGTCGCTGAGAGCGACGCGAAGGCGGCGGGGAATGTGGCGCTGGTGCGGACGCGGGAAGAGTTAGCGCGGGCGATCAGCACGACGACGCCCGGCGCGCCGGCGGATGCGCGGCTGCTGGGGACGTTCAACATCTCGCACCTTTCGATGGCGTTGGACCGCCAGACCACCGAGCCTGATCTGATGGAGATGGCGCGGGTCGCGCTAACGCGTTTGAGCGGGCCGCAGGGGCAGTCGTCGGGGTTCTGCGTGCAGATCGAGGGAGGGCGGGTGGATCACGCGGGCCATGCCAACGATGCCGCGGGGCTGTTGGCGGATCTGGCGGAGTTTGATCGCGTGGTGGATTACGTTGCGTCGTGGGCGATGGACCGGGGCGACACGCTGGTGGTGGTCACTACAGATCACGGCACGGGCGGGTGCTCGCCGATTTTCTACGGGCGGCATGGCATTGAGTGCATGAAGCGGCTGGGCAACGCCAAGCACTCGTTCGAGTGGATCTTCCGCGAGTTGGGCGCGCTGAGCGACCCGAGGGCGGACGCGGCGCGGCTCGTGAAGCTCGCGCAGGAGGCGCTTGGGTTTTCGATGGCAAGCGATGCGGAGGAGACGCTGCGGCGGGTGATGGCGAACGAGTACGCAGTGCTGAACCCGATGCAGCGATCGCTGACGTGCGTGCTGGGCAGCCTGCTGACGTCGCAGCTTGGGGTTGCGTTCAATACGAACGGGCACAACGCCGACCACGCGGACCTCTTCGCGATTGGGCCTGGGAGCGACACGCTGCCTGCCTTTGTCGACAACACCTATTTCGCGCCGTGGGCCTCCAAACTTCTTGACCTCCGTCCCGCCTGAAGTCCTAACATCCGGGACTTTGACGACCTCCCCGCAGGACGGAGCCCGCGTGAACTCGAACTCTTCTTCCATGGCCCGCAAGAGCGAGCCTGTCGCGATCACCATCCCGGCGCAGCCCGCCTCTTCGTTGACTCGACGCAAGATCGAGCCTGCGCCGGCGTCGGCTCCTGCTTCGCGCGCGATTGTGCCGAGCAGCGCGCCGGACCCGGCGCGGTGTATTCGCGTGCGTGGGGCGCGCGAGCACAACCTCAAGGGGATCGACGCGGATATTCCGCGCGACAAGCTGGTGGTGATGACGGGGCTTTCGGGCAGCGGAAAGTCATCGCTGGCGTTCGACACGATCTTCGCCGAGGGTCAGCGGAAGTACATGGAGTCGCTGTCGGCGTACGCGCGGCAGTTTTTGGACCAGCTCAAGAAGCCGGATGTTGATGACATACAAGGGCTGCCGCCGACGATCGCGATCGAGCAGAGGTCTAGCGGCAGCAATCCGCGGTCGACGGTGGCGACGAGTACGGAGATCTACGACTATCTGCGGCTGCTGTTTGCGCGCTGCGGGCGCCCGGTGTGCTGGCATCCGACGAAGGTGGATAAGGATGGGACGGTCGTGGCGCGTTGCGGCCTGCCGATCACGGCGACGCATAGCACGCAGATCGTGGACAGCGTGATGACGGTGGCGGCGGGGCGACGGCTGCTGGTGCTGGCGCCGGTGGTGCGGGCGCAGAAGGGGTTTCATCGCGACGTGCTGCTGAACCTGCAGAAGCAGGGCTGGGGGCGCGTGCGCGTCAATGGCGACGTGAAGGAGATTCGCGAGGTTCTGAAGGACGAAAGTGAGAACCCGCTGAAGCTCGGGCGCTACGAGAAGCACACGATCGAGGCGGTCATCGATCGGCTGGCGATCTCTGTGGAGCCGGCGAAGGACGACGACGGGTCGAATCGGCAGCGGCTGGTGGAGAGCATTGAGAGCGCGCTGAAGCTCGCAGAGGGCGTCGTGATCGTCGCGGTGGAGAACCCGCCGGCGCACGCTGCGCACGCGAGTAGCGGGCCGCCGGATGGCGGGACGGCGGCGCACGCGAGCACGGCGGGCGCGACGGGCGCGGCGGCGGGCGCGTACTACGACCGCGTGTACTCGACCAAGCACGCGTGTACGGATCATCCGGAAAGCTCGCTGGAAGAGCTGAGCCATCGGCTGTTTTCGTTCAACTCACCCAGCGGCGCGTGCCCGGCGTGTAGCGGGCTGGGGACGTTGATGGAGCTGGACCCGGCGCTGTGCGTGCCCAATGAGGACTTGAGTTTTCGGCAGGGGGCGATCGCGGCGTACAACAAGAATCACGCGGTGCGGGCGTGGTTTACGAAGAGTCTGCGGAAGTTCTGCCGGGTGGTGGGGTTTAGTTATGAAGCGCCGTTCAAGGAGTTGTCCAGCGAGCAGAAGCAGATGGTCTTGATGGGGACGACGAAGGAGCAGGCGGCCCGGCAGGGCGTCAAACTCAAGGGCGTGATCCCCGAGCTGACCGAGTGGATGCTGAGCACGGAGAACCCGACGGTGAAGGACTGGCTGGCGCAGTTCGTGTCGCAGAAGCCCTGCGCTGCGTGTCATGGAGATCGGTTGCGGATCCAGGCGTTGCACGTGCTGGTGCAGAGCGATGAGCCCGTGGATGGCGCGAGCGTCGCGAGCGGCACGGTGATTGGTGGGCGCTCGGCGCTGGCGGAGGGCAAGGGAAAGAAGTCGGCGAAAACGAAGGCGTCGGCGAAGAGTGGCGCTGCGAAGCCGAGCGGGGCGGGCGAGGGCGGTGGCGCGGCGGCGATGACTGACACGTTGAACATCGCGGAGGTGTCGCGATTGAACATCGCCGACGCGGTGCGGTTCATGTCGGGGCTGAGGCTGAGCAAGGAACAGACGATCATCGCCGAGCCGATCTTGAAAGAGATCAAGGGACGGCTGGGCTTTCTGGGCGGGGTTGGGCTGGAGTATCTCTCGCTCTCGCGGCGGACCGCGACGCTCTCCGGCGGCGAGGCGCAGCGCATCCGCCTTGCGACGCAGGTCGGCTCGGGCCTGGTCGGCGCGTGCTATGTGCTTGACGAGCCGACGATCGGCCTGCATCAACGCGACAACGATCGACTGATCCGCACGCTCCGGCATCTGTGCGACATCGGCAATACCGTCATTGTCGTCGAGCATGACGAGGACATGATCCGCGCTTCGGACTGGATCCTTGACATCGGGCCGGGTCCGGGCGTTCACGGCGGGCGGATCGTCGCGCAGGGCACGGTCGCGGACATCGAGGCCTCGGGCTCGCTCACGGGCCAGTACCTTTCTGGTACGCGTTCGATCAAGGTGCCCGAGAAGCGGCGGGCGCTAGATCTGAAGAAGGCGCTGGTGATCAAGAACGCGCGGCACAACAATCTCAAGGGGATCGACGTCACGTTCCCGATCGGCGGGCTGGTCTGCGTCACCGGCGTGAGCGGAAGCGGCAAGAGCACGCTGGTCAATGACATCCTGCTGCAGAGCGTGATGAAGCACTTTGGCCAGCGCGCGCAGGTCGGGCTTCACGACAAGGTGCTGGGGTTGAAGCACATCGATCGCATCATCGATGTTGATCAGTCACCGATTGGGCGCACGCCGCGATCGAATCCGGCGACGTATACGGGCGTGTTTGACGACATTCGGCGGGTGTTTGCGGAAACGAAAGAGTCCAAGATCCGCGGCTACAAGCCTGGGCGATTCTCGTTCAACGTCTCGGCGGCCAATGGCGGCGGGCGCTGCGAGGCGTGCGAGGGTCAGGGGCTGAAGCGCATCGAGATGCACTTCCTGCCCGATGTCTACGTCGCCTGCGAGGTCTGCTCCGGTCAGCGGTACAACCGCGAGACGCTGGGCATTCACTTTCGCGGGAAGTCGATCGCGGATGTGTTGGCGATGACGATCGAGGAGTCGGTGAGTTTCTTCGAGAATCATCCCAAGATTTTGCGGCACGTGATGTGCCTGCGTGATGTCGGGCTGGATTACATCACGCTGGGGCAGCCGAGCACGCAGCTTTCGGGTGGCGAGGCGCAGCGGGTGAAGCTGGCGAGCGAACTGGCGGCGGGGGTGTCGCTGGATGCGCTGACGACCGATGGGCAGCGGGTGCGGGGCGAATCACAGGCGGGCGTGGAAGGGGATTCGCGGTTCCGGGATGACGACGCGGACGAGGAGACGACGCGACGGCGTGCGGTGCTGCTGGCCAAGCGGAACAGCGTGAGCGCGCACACGCTCTATGTGCTTGACGAGCCGACGACGGGCCTGCACTTTGAAGACATCCGCAAGCTGGTCGGAGTGTTGAATCGGCTGGCGGACGCGGGCAACACGCTGGTGGTGATTGAGCACAATCTTGACGTGATCAAGTGCGCCGATTGGATCATCGACATGGGCCCCGAGGGCGGGAGCAACGGCGGAATGGTCGTCGCCAGCGGCACGCCGGAGGAGATCACACGCGTGGGCGCGTCGTTCACGGGCAGGTATCTCAAGACGATGCTTGAAGCGCGGCGGTGACACCTGGGTCTGAGAACTCGCGACTCGCGACTCGATACTTGCGAGTTTCGAGTTGAACGCGAGGCGTGATGTCCTACCCGCCCGCGGCCTTGGCGGGGTAACCCAGGGCCTTGAAGTGCTCGACGAGCTGGTCGCGGTGGTCGCCTTGGAGTTCGAGGGTTTGGGCGTCGAGCGTGCCGCCGGTGGCGAGTTTGGCCTTGAGTTGTTTCAGCATCGCGGGCAGATCGTCGGTGCGGGCGGAGCGTGCTGCGAAGCCGGAGATCACGGTGACGAACCTGCCGCGACGTTGCTCGCGGCGGATGCGAACGGGCTGATCTGCGGGGCGGAGGACTTGCCCGCTGAGGCGGTCGCGCGGGCAGGTACAGGACGTGATTGGGGCGGTGCAGAACTCGCAGGTTACCGGGCGTTCGAGCTTTGTGCCGTCAAACATGCCACACATGCGGAGGTTCCAGCGGAGTCTGGACGTGCGGGAGGACAATAGGAGCGCGGGCGGGGTTTCTAGCACTGAGCGTCAGGGGGATTCTCGGACTCCCAGTCATTCCCACGGGAGTTTCTCTGAAGAATGGACTGATCGCACTTGGGGCCTGCGCTCGACCGGGCGATACAAGTGGTCGTGAAGTTTTCTTCATTATTCCATCATTCGCGGAGTCGTCGGCATGATCCCGCCGCATTGGTTGGACCATTCGGCGGCGCTCAGAGCCCTGAGCGTTCGGATGCGCCGGCGACACGTTCGGCGGGCGTGGTGGACGACAGGATCCTCCAGCGTGCGATTGGAGGCTCGCGTCGTGTGTGGCTGATGCGTGCGGTCGATGTCGCGGTCGTGGTGTTCTTTGGGCTGGCGGTCGGACAGGCGGTGTGGCACATTGGGGGCGCCGCCGCGGCTGACAAGCGGTCTGCGGTTCAGCATTCGATCAGTGACACGGGCCGCCTGCTGATCGCAGATATCGAGCGCGTTAGCACTGGGGCGGTGCTTCGCGGGAGATTGATTGCGCACACGCCGAAAGTCATTGAAGCTCTTGCAGCTGGCGACCGGCAAACACTGACGATGGCGTGCAATGATGCGGTGCGCGGCGCGACGGAGATCGACGCGGTGACGGTGTTCGACTCCAGCGGGCACATTCTGGCGATGAACACGGTCTATGCGGACGGGACGGCGGTGCCGGCCGCGCGGCTGGAGCGCGTGCTGCGGCGCGATTTCAGCGATCGGAGCGTCATCGCGCGTTGCGTGGTCAGCGCGCAACGGTCTGAGGTTGTTGAGTTTCAAGCCGCGTGCGACATCACGCTGGCACTGTTTGATTGCAGCGGGCTGACCGTTGCGCACTCGGTGCCGGTACACGACAGGAGCGGCGCTCAGATCGGCGTGATCAGCACGCGGATGCGCTTTGAGCGCGTGTCGGAGCTCGTTGCGGGGCGCGACTTGGGCGACGGGCGCGGCGTAGCACGTTTGGTCACGGACGCGGGTGGCTTCGTCGATGAGCAGATCAATACCGGCGGGACGCCGCCGGTGCCCGAGGCTGAGTTGAAGGCGCTGATCGCGCCACTTGTCAACGGCGGATCCGAGTCGGTGGCGTTCGAGCGCGAAGGAATGTATCACGCGGTGTTCCGGATGTCGGGGATACCGACTGTCGAGCATGGCGGGATTCAGGCGATGATCAGCGTGCCCGCGTCGTGGGCGAATCGCGAGGCGATCCTCGCGTCAATCGTCGCGATCGGCACGCCGCTGTCGCTGGCGCTGCTCATGCTGCTGGCGCGTTCGCTCGCGCGAGCCAGCAAGGAATCGACTCGTCACGCGGAGCGCGCGCTTGACGCGATCCGCGAGGCCGGGGCGCTGCGGGCGACGCTGCGGCGTCACTCGATTTATTCGGTTGCCGACGCTGATGGTCGCATTCTCGATGTCAACGACAAGTTCTGCGCCGTGAGCGGATGCACGCGCGAGCGGTTGCTGGGCGAGAATCACCGGAGCCTGAGTTCGGGCGTGCAGATGCCGGAGTTCTGGCAGGAGATGTGGCGGACGCTCGCTTCGGGCAGTGCCTGGCGGGGCGAGATCTGCAATCGCGGCAAAGATGGAACGCTGGTCTGGCTGGACACCATCATCGCTCCATTTTGTAATGCCGACGGGGTGATCGAGAAGTACGTCTTCATCGAGAACGACATCTCCGCCCGCAAGCTCGCGGAGGAGCAGGCCACGGCGGCGAAGGACTTCATGCACAGCGCGATCAACGCGCTGGACTCTCAGACGGTCGTGCTTGACGCGGAGGGCTACATCTGCGCGTTCAACGATGCCTGGGCCGTGTCTGCGGAGCGCGGGGGCGGGGACCCCAAGGCCGTGCTCAGCGGCGCAAACTATTTGCGCGAGTGTGAGCGCGCGGCTGGGCAATGCGAGCAAGGGGCGGCGGTCGCGGAGGCGATCCGCTGCGTGATCGCCAGCGACGTGCGTCCGGCCTCCATCGAGTACCCGTGTCACTCGTCGAAAGAGCGTCATTGGTTCACCTGCTCAGTCCGGGGGTTCATGAATGCGGGCCGGCGGTTTGTCGCAGTGACGCACACCGACATCACCACGCTCAAGTTCGCCGAGGCCGACCTGCGCGCGGTGAACCGTGATCTTCGCGAGGCGAAGCGGCTGGCCCAGAGCGCTGACCAGGCCAAGAGCGATTTTCTGGCGAACATGAGCCACGAGATGCGCACGCCGCTGACGGCCATCATGGGCTATGCGGACCTGCTCTGCGACAACGAGGCGAGCGGCGCTGACGGCGAGATTCCGCGTGCGGAGTCGGCCCAGATCATTCGAAGAGCCGGCGCGCACCTGCTGATGGTGATCAACGATATTCTTGATCTGTCAAAGATCGACTCAGACAACATGCAGCTCGAGCGCATTGCTACGCCGGGCGCGCGGATCATTCAGGAGGTTGCGGAGCTGTTGCGGCTCAAGGCGGAGACGAAGTCTGTGCGTTTCACGACAAGCCTGGACTCCGCCATTCCATCGCTGATGTACAGCGACCCGACGCGACTGCGTCAGATCATCATGAATCTGGCGGGCAACGCGGTGAAGTTTACCGACGCGGGCGTGGTGTCGATCAGCGCACGAGTGGACGAGGGCAGCGTGCCCTCGCGGCTCATGATTGATGTCTGCGACACCGGCCCAGGCCTGAACGCGGAGGAAGTGGCGGGACTCTTCAAGCCGTTTACTCAGGGTGACAACACGGTCACACGGCGTCATGGCGGCACCGGCCTGGGTCTGGCGATCAGCCGCAAGCTGGCCCGCATGATGAAGGGGGATGTCGAGCTGGTGCGCTCGATCAGCGGCGAAGGGTCGTGCTTCCGACTGTGGATTCCGATCGACCCGGTCCCGGGCGCACCGGATGTGAACATGCTGGGCTCTCTGTCGGCGTTGGCACCGAGATCAGCGTCGGGCGAGGCGGCGGCGCGGCCTGATGGTGCTGCGGGCAAACAGGACGCCGGGCGGATCATCCTTGCTGAGGATGGCATCGATAATCAGCGGCTCATCGCCCACCTGCTTCGCTCTGCGGGGTTCACGGTTGAGGTGGCCGACAACGGTCGCATCGCGCTGACAAGCATTCGGGCCAAGCGCGAGAGCGGCACGCCGTTCGACCTGATCCTTACCGACATGCAGATGCCGGAGATGGATGGGTATGCACTGGCAAAGGCGCTGCGGCAAGAGGGCTTCACGACGCCGATCGTGGCGCTCACGGCGCACGCGATGGCGGGTGATCGCGATCGCTGCGCGGCCGCGGGCTGCGATGATTACGTGACGAAACCGGTTGATAAGCGGACGCTGCTGGCGACGTGTCGGAAGTGGTTGAAGGCGGCGGCCGGGCCAGCGGCGTGACGCCGATTACGGTGTCCGTTGATGGCCCGGGCTTCGCAAAATCTCGTTCCTGAGGACGGCGTTGACGCTGGTTGTTGGGCGTTGTAGACGCGATGATCGTGAAGGCCACGGTGATGTCAGCGGCGACTTGCTGTAACGCCGGAAGCGTGTTGTATGCCGCTGGGCGAGTTTCACCCCATGTGCCTAATCACCGCATCTGCGAACTCCGAGCACTTGACCTTGGTCACGCCGGTGTCGCCTTCGGCCTTCATCATCCGCTCGAAGTCATAGGTGACAGTCTTGGCGGAGATTGCGCCGTCCATGCCTTTGATGATGAGGTCTGCGGCTTCGGCCCAGCCCATGTAGCGGAGCATCATCTCGCCGGAGAGGATGACGGAGCCGGGGTTGACCTGGTCGAGGTTGGCGTATTTGGGGGCGGTGCCGTGGGTGGCTTCGAAGATTGCGTGGCCGGTGACGTAGTTGATGTTCGCGCCTGGGGCGATGCCGATGCCGCCGATCTGGGCGGCGAGCGCGTCAGAGAGGTAATCGCCGTTGAGGTTCATGCAGGCGATGACGTCGAAATCCTTGGGGCGGGTGAGAACCTGCTGGAGGGTGATGTCGGCGATGCCGTCTTTGATCATGAGCTTGGATTTCCACTGGCTCTTGCCGTGGGTGGCGTAGATCGAGGAGAGCACGGCGTCCACTTCTTTGACGAGCTTGCCCTTCTGGTCCGGGGTCATCATGTCAAAGCCGGGGTCGATCATCTTGGCGTTGGCCTCGCTGGAGAGGTCGTCAGTTGCGTCTTTATTGCCCAGGATCCAGGACTCGCGTTCGGTGACAACCTGGGCGCGAAAGCCGCTCGTTGCCATGTGGTAGCACCAGTCCTTGAAGGAACCCTCAGTGAACTTCATGATGTTGCCCTTGTGGACGATTGTGATCGAGCGGCGCTTCTCGCGCAGGGCGAAGGAGATCGCGGCGTACATCAGGCGTTGAGAGCCGATGGCGGAGACGGGCTTGATGCCGATACCGACCATCGGCTCGGTGGGGAAGCAATCACCGACGCGTTCCATCCAGTCTGCGCCCGCGGCCATGGTACCGAAGCGAATCTTCTTGAAGTCCTTGGGGAACTCCTTCTCGAGGAAGTCGAGCATCTTCTGAGCTTCGGGCGTGCCGGCGGCCATCTCGATGCCGGCGTAGATGTCCTCGGTGTTCTCGCGGAAGATCGTCATCTCGCAATCCTGCGGACGCTTCACGGGCGAAGGGACGCCCTTAAACCATCGAACGGGACGGAGACAGACGTAGAGGTCAAGGATCTGGCGCAGCGCGACGTTGAGCGAGCGGATGCCGCCGCCGATGGGCGTGGTGAGCGGGCCCTTGATACCGACGAGGTGTTCGCGGAACGCGGCGAGGGTTTCATCGGGGAGCCAGTTGCCGGTTTTGTTGAAGGCTTTCTCGCCGGCCAACACTTCGAGCCAGTGCATCTTGCGCGTGCCGGCATATGCCTTGGCGACGGCGCTGTCCATCACGCGGACCGAGGCGCGCCAGATGTCTGGGCCGGTGCCGTCGCCCTCGATGAACGGGATGATGGGCTGGTCGGGGACGTTGAGCTTGCCGCCGGACATGGAGATGGATGAAGGCATGAGGGAAACTCCGGGTGTCGATGCGATCCGATTGGTGGACATGAGAATCGGCGTATCGAGCTTGAAAAGTTTGGGCACGGAGGCCGGTGGTCACAGTCGCTCGGGCGCCGGGGCGGCCACAACGGTGCCCGTGTAACCGCAGGATAGCGGCTCGGCGTCTGCACGAGGCGTGCCGCGAGCATTGGCAATCAAGCGGGCGTGTTGTATAGTTCGAACATGCTACGTGCGAGAGGGTTCACCCTGATTGAGCTGCTGGTGGTCATCGCGATCATCGCGGTGCTGATCTCGCTGCTTCTACCCGCACTCGCGAGCGCGAGAAACTCGGCGCGGTCGGTCAAGTGTCTCTCCAACTTGCGACAGATCGGCATCGCGGTCGCGGCGTATTCGAACGACTTTGATAACTTTCCGGTCGGTCGCGACTCCAACTACCAGGCGAAACTCCGGTGGTCGTGGGGTGGTGTTCACTGGTACGCGCTGGACGCGCAGGGAAACCCGGTCAACCCGGGGGTCTCGGCATCGTTCATGACGGGGGTCAGGCCGCTGAATCCCTACATTGGCTCAGACGTGACCGAGCAGGCTCGCGCAGAGATTTTTCGTTGTCCGTCGGACAAGGGGTGCGTGTACAGCGCCAGCCGTCAACCGGTGATCTGGCAGACATTCGGCACCGGTAATCGCTCGCAGGAGGGGAGCGAGACGGTGTACGGGCAACTTGGTACGAGCTACCAGATGAACTCGTGGCTTTACTGCGACGTGAGGGCAAGGTGGTTTGGTGGCCCCATCGGCTCGTACCGATCCACGTACGGGCCGCGGACTGCGACGGTGGTTCCGAGCCGGGTCGTCGTGATCTCCGACGCGGGGGCCTCCGCGGCTGCCCGGTACACCAAGGCCGAGCGCGACGCGATCGGCGGCGGCGGCTTGGTCGAGGGCTGGTGGCACGGGTACGAGAAGGGACAAATGGTGTTCCTCGACGGCTCTGCGCGGCAAGAGGTCGAGATGAACGCGGTCACCAAGGCGACGTACACGTTCTACCTCGACCCGTACCGCAACGTTCCGTTGCGGTCGCGCCAGCCTGAGGCGCCGAACTGAAGGCGGCGCGCGTCGCCCGCGAAATCTCACGAGCCCAGAATCAGGTCAAGCAACTCCGGCACGCCCGTGCCCATGGTCGCGACGGTTTCGACGATGGGCTTGCGGCCGCCGGCGCCATCGCGGAGGTTGCGGACGAGTTCGTTCTGGCCGGGGTAGTCGGCCTTGTTGCAGACGAAGACGTCGGCGATCTCGAGGATGCCGGCCTTGTCCATCTGCACCGAGTCGCCCATGCCGGGGGTCATGACCACGAGGGTGCGATCAACGTGCTTGCGGATGCGGGTCTCGTTCTGGCCGGCGCCGACGGTTTCGACGAAGACGGTGTCGAAGACGTGCTCGCTGTTGACGGTGCAGCCGCCGATGAGCTCGATGATGTCGTTGAGAGCGTGGTAGTCTTCGCCGCTGATGGCCAGGGAGCGGTAGAAGATCGAGTCGCCCAGCGTGTTGAAGTCGACGCGGAGGCGATCGCCCAGAAGGGCACCGCTGGTGAGCGGGCTCATGGGATCAAACGCGACGACCGCGACGCGCTTGCCGGCCAGCGGGCCGGGGACATCGCTTGACGCGCGGCGGGAAAACTCCCCGGCGAGCTGGGCAACGATCGTGCTCTTGCCCGCGCCGGGTGATCCTGTCACGCCGATCACGGTCGCGGGGCGGCGGCGCTTGGCCTCTGGGCGCAGGGGGAGGCCGGCGTGCATCAGCGAGATATCGCGGGCGAGCTGGGCGATGGGGTGCCCGCTGGGCACTGTTTGCGTCAGCGGGATCGTCGCCTCGCGGACGGCGTTTACGATGTCCAGCAGCCCGGTTGCGGTGGTGAAGCACTTGGCGATGCCAGCATCCTTCAGCGGCTGGATGTCTTCTGAAGGGAGGATGCCGCCCATGTAGACCGGGATGTCGGCACGCCCGAAGTTTTTCAGATCACCGATGAGGCGGGGGCCGAGGACCAGGTGCGAGTTGCTCATCATGGAGGCCGCGATGACGTCAACGTCTTCATCGCGAGCGGAGATGGCGAGGCTCTTGGGGGTCTGCCAGAGGCCGGAGTAGATGACGTGAACGCCGGAATCTCGGAGGGCTCGGGCGATGACTTTGACGCCGCGATCGTGGCCGTCGAGGCCCATCTTTCCGAGGAGGACGCGCGGGCGATGGTGGAGGCCTTCGCAGCGATCAAGCTTTTCAAACTCGGTGGTGGGCGTGTTCATCATCTGGGCCATAGAGCGGAGGATAGGAATCGCTGCGCGTGCGGGTCGTGTGGGTGGCTGGCGTTGTCGGCGCGGGGTCGGGCGCAGTGACGACGGCTCCGATCACGCCTCGTTGCGGGGCTGATCTGGTGGTTTTCATCTCGAGCGTGATCGCTTCGGAAGGCCTGTCGAGGCGACGAAGTGAGACTCTCGTCAAGGGTCGAGGTTGAGTCCGGGGCACTTGTTTGCACATTTCTCGGGTCGCGATTGTGACTGGATTTCAACGAGGCTGCATCGTTGCGCCTGCAAGAAACCCCTTAAAACCGCTTGGAATCAGGGGGATTCAAGATTACACGAGATAAAGTGCATCAAAAACAACCCAAAAACCGCTAATTCACATCGCCCCGGGACTTGAACAACGCTTCAGGAACCGCTAAAACATGGGCGTGTCGCAGTGGAACTGTGACAAAATACCCTTTTCCCACGGAGAAAACGCATGGCCGCAAAGTCCGCACCCAAGGTCGCCAAGGTCGCCAAGATCGAACCCGCCAAGAAGATTCGTGGCAAGAGCGACTTCTACAAGCTCGTCGGAGATCACTCCGGCCTGAAGCGCAAGGACATCGCCACGGTCTTTGAGGTCATGGGCAAGGTGATCGCCGCTGACTTGTCCAAGAAGGGCCCGCGCGTCTTCAACGTGCCGGGCATGATGAAGATCATCGCGAAGGAGAAGCCCGCTGTGAAGGCTGGCATGTGGAAGAACCCCTTCACCGGCGCCGACGAGATGCGCAAGGCGAAGCCCGCCTCCACCGTTGTCAAGATCCGCGCTTTGAAGGCCCTCAAGGCCATGGTGTGAGGTCCGGTCCGTCTCCGGGCGGGCCTGACTCTTGAGCCTGATTGACACGAAGCGATCAACGAACCCCGGCCACGTTGGTCGGGGATTTTTGTTTTTGACTCGAAGATCTACGCCGCGATGTGACGACGCCGACACTGCTCACGACGCCCACGCTGCTTAAGACGCCGTGGGTATGGGTGACAAGGGCGCCGTGGGCAGGCTGGCGATCTCCAGCACGCGCCCGCTGATCTCGTACTGCGGCAGCCCGCGGTCGGTGAGGCCCAGCAGAATGCCGGTCGTGCGTTTGCCGTCGGGCGTGGTCAGCGGGTGCTGATGCCCGACGCCCCAGAGCAGCGGACGGGCATTGGCGAGGAGGACCGGCAGGCTCGGCGGGTGGCTCAACGCTCGCACCAGATCATTGATCAAACGCATGGAGATTGCGTCGGTGTTGACCTCGCGACCGAGCACGTCTTTGAGCGTTGTCGCACTGGCGTGCAACTCGGCCGGAAGGTGATCGCTGGAAAAGTCTGCGTTGATGCCCACGCCGATCAGGACCACTGGGCCGGAGAGAGAGCTTGGGCGGACGATCTCGGTCAGGATTCCAGCGACTTTTCGGCCGCCGATCATCACGTCGTTGGGAAGTTTCAGCGCCAGAACGTGCGGCGTGCCTTCGAGTTCCGGCGCGATCGCGTCATGGACCGCCATCCCGGCGCGGAGGGCGAGCGAGGGATGCAGGAGGGCGTCGGGGTCGCTGCGCTGAATGGGCCAGGCGAGGGTGAGCCAGACGCCGCCGCGCGGGCTGGCCCAGCCGCGCCCGCGTTGACCGATGCCGGCGTTCTGCGTGCGCGCGATGATGACGCGTGGGAGCGAGGCGCCCGCGACGAGCAACTGGCGCGCAGCGATCGAGGTCGATCCGAGCTGCTCGAACCGTTCAATCGCCAGCGATGCTGTCTGAAGACCCATCACTGGAGCGTAGCGTACTGACGGACATTGCCTTGCTCAACGACGGCGGCGGCTGGCCAAGATCCCGGCCAGCGCCATGAGGGCCGCGGTGCCCGGCGAGGGGATCAGGCCGGTGTATCCCGGTAAGTGAACCTCGCTGCGCTGGTCAAGCTCGCGCACCGCAACGGATCCCTCAATCACGCTGGCAAACTCCAGGCGTGCGCCGGGAGCGAGCAGCGAGCCGCGGAGCGAACCACCGTTGAGCCAGTTGATGTTGGCCGCGTCTGCGAAGTTCCAGATAACGCGTGAGTACACGTTCGGGTTGACGAAGTTGCCGACGAAGTTGCCCATCGACCAGCCGATGGTTAAGCCGGTCACGTTCATCACGACGCTGGTGGCGCCGTTGAGGTTGATGTCAATCTGCTGCACGTTCGAGTTGCCGAACAGGCTGCTGGCGGCGAAGTTGAAGATCGCGGCACCGTCAGACGCCGGGACGCAGTTGAACACGACACCTGCCGGCTGACCGGAAGGGAAGTTCACGGTGTTGGTCGCGGCTCGCGCGATCATCAGCAACGAGGCGGATTCGAGCTGCGCGCGAACGCTGGCGACGGTCGATGCGATGCTGCCCGAGTTATCGATGATCTCGTTGCCGCCCGGGCCGTTGAAGTTGACGTTGCCCGAGCGCGTGCCAGCGCGGCGCAGATCACCCGCGGCGATGTTGATGTTGTTCGTCGTGATGTTGCCGCCGACGGTCAGCACGTCGGTGGTGCCGAAGTTGGAGGCGGGCAGCAGGCGCAGGCCGTAGTCGGAGGCGGGGCCGCCGAGATTGCCGCCGATGAGCGTGCGGCCGAACACGTTGGACGTGCTCGTGGCGTTCTCAAAGACGATGAGGTTGTAATCCTGGAGCAGGTTGGCGCGGGCCGCGCTGACGGACAGCATGGAACCGACGCAAGCAGCGATCGCGCAACGTGATAGAAAAATGGGCATCTCTCTCTCCTCATAGACCAATGGTCGGACTGTCCCGGCACCGAGACGGAATGATCAGCGCCTGACCGAGCGGAAGCAACTGCACCAGATGGGCGAGCCACAATTTGAGTGGTTCCCCGAAGCTCGCGAGCCTCGTTAGGCCCCGCAGATTGCCCAAGTTCTCTTGCTGAGGCCGGTCGTTGGGCAGTTGTGGAGCCGGTTCGGAGCGAGGGATTGGCAACTCGGGCGACGTGAGTTGGTCGCGCTTGGGCGGGCGCTCGCATAACGCTCACCCCAGCGAACCGGCGCTACGCTCCATTGCTCATGAAGATCGGTGTGATCGGGACGGGCGTGATCGGGCTCAGCAGCGCAGTAGCGCTGCGACGCCATGGGAACGCCGTCGTCACCGTTTATTTTCGAGACGACCTGGCGGACACGACGTCCTCGCGTGCCGGCGCGGTGTTTACGCCGTTTGACGCTGGCGAGCACGCGGCTTGGATCGGTGGCTCATTGCGGACGTTCCGCGATTTGGCCCGCACGCAACGGAAGTCGGGCGTGCGCATCGGCACGGCGCACGAGTATCTTGCGCGCAACGATCCGATCCCGGCGTGGACGAGCATTGTCGGCGGCGTGCGGCCGTTTACGAGAGCGTGGTGCTCGGACGCGGCTCCTGCGCACGGCTTCGATATTGACGTTCCGATGATGGACATGCGGGTGTATCTCGCGTGGCTGAGGGCACATGCCCTGGAGTTGGGCGTGCGGTTTGTCCAGCGCGATGTTCGCTCATTCGCGAGCGTGTTTCAAGACGGTGCCGAGGCCATCGTCAACTGCGCCGGGCTCGGTGCCCGCGAGCTTTGCGATGACCCCTTCGTGCGGCCCATGCGAGGCCAGCTCCTGCACGTCGCCAACACCCGCGGCCATACCGACGCCATCGCCACCCTCGAGCCGAATGGCGGCATCACGTACATCTATCCGTTCCCCGACTACATCGTCTTGGGCGGCACGTACGAGCTGGACCAGTCGCGCTGCGAGACTGACGAGGCGAGTCTGAGCGACATCCTCGCACGCTGCCAGCGTCTGATGGCTTCGCACACCGGCGAGAACGCGGACTTCCTGGGCGCTTCGGTTCTGCGGCGCATCGCGGGATTGCGCCCGGCGCGCGTGGTCAATGGGTGTCATGAGCACGTGCGGCTGGAGATTGAGATTTCGAGCCGCGGCCCGATCGTGCATAACTACGGGCACGGTCGCGCCGGGGTCACGCTGAGCTGGGGATGCGCGGACGCGGTCGTTGCGCTGCTGGACGAAGCGACCAACGCGGGTATAGCGGCGCAGAGTGCGCGAGAAAGCGAGGACGGCAGCCCGCGTCGCGATCTCACCCCGTGGCCCGCGCCGAGTGTCCGAGGCTGAAGCGAACGGCGCCCTCAGCAAGCAGCGCCGTCGCGTCGTACATGGGTAGCGGCGAGTGCTCCTGGCTCAGGATCAGCGGCGCTTCGGAGCATCCGAGGATCACGCCCTCGGCGCCGCGCTCGCCCATGCGATCGATCGCGTCGATGAGCTTTCTGCGGCTTTCTGGGAGCACGATGCCGTGGACGAGTTCGCGGAAGATGATGCCGTCGATGATCTCGGCGTCGTCGGGAGAGGGCGCGATGACCTTGACGCCGCGCAGGCCCAGCATGGTCTGATACGTCGAACCGAACATCACCATCTTGGTACCAATGAGGCCGACGGTCTTGCGCTTGTCGCCCGTGACGGCGTCGGTGACCAGGTCGGTCATCGTGAGCCAGGGGATCGGGCTGCGCGGCTCGGCGAGCTGCACGGCGTGCTGCATCAGGTTGTCCGGCGTGATCGCAAACTCGGCGCCGCACTTGGCCAGCGCGAGCGCGGACTTGATCAGCAAGTCGCTGATGGTGTGCCAGTCGTCGCGCAGGACCGCGTCGAGGTAGAGTTCAAATGGCTCGTTGTGAAGCGTGACGGCGGGGTGGCCGGTATCGCCGAGGCGTGCGGTGCATGAGCGAGCGATGTCCCGATAACACAGCGCAGCCCCCTCGGGGCTGACCGCCGCGATGCCGATGTGCTTTGTCACGGAAGGCCTCCTGAGGGCGAACCGAAGCCGATCATCGGCGGCCCTGCGTCCCCTCATCGAAAGCGATTGGCGATCAGAAGTCAAACGCATTCGCTCGCCTTCGTCCGTAATGTTCATGCTCATGGACGCCTCGCCTTCAGATCCGTTTGACGTGCTCGGCCTGCGGCCGACGTTTGACCTTTCGGCGGCTGAGATCGACCGAGCGTTCTTGGCGCGCATGGCCCGGGCCCACCCGGATCATCAGACAAGCCCGGCGGACCCTGGGACAGATATCGCCCATCTCGCGGGCGAACTCAACCGCGCGCGGTCAATCCTTTCTGATGCGGAACTGCGTGCGCAGGCGCTGCTCTCCCGGCTTGGGGGGCGACGGAAGGAAGATGATCGGGCCCTGCCCGAAGGGTTCCTTGTACAGATGATGGAGACGCGATCAACGATTGACGAGGAGCGCGCCGAACTCGCTGGTGAGCCCGGAGACGTGGCCGCCAAGGAGCGACAGTCCGAAGCGTTTCTGGATCGCTGGGAGACTTGGGGCGACGCGCGGAGGCAGCGGCACATTGATGCTGTGCGGTCGCACTTCGCGTCGCTGAGCGGTCCGCCGGACCCTTCGGTGTTGCGCCGGATCCGCACCGAACTCAACGCGTGGCGTTACATCGAGCGGTTGCTGGAGCAACTTCGCAACTGACCGGCGATGTGAGGACACTTCGGCTTGTTTCTTCGTCTCGGTTTGGGCGTGGCGCGTTGAGCTCGGACGTTTCTCGTATCTCCGTCTCGCATCCTTACGCTTGCGTGACGACGTTTGCCTCTCACCTTTCTCGATTGGCTCACGCATGAATCCGCTTGCACTCTTGGCCGCGCTTGTGTCTGGTGCTTTTCTGCCCTTTCAAGCGGCGTCGAACCGTGAGATGGGCAAGACGCTTGGGCACGCGCTGCACGGCTCACTGGTCAACTTTATCGGCGGAACGGTCGCGCTCCTCATGCTCATCACGATCATGCGACTCCAGCCCAACCTCGACCGCATCTGGGCGGCACCGTGGTGGTCGTGGATTGGCGGCCTGATGGGCGCGACGATGGTGACCTCGGCGATCGTCTTCTCGCCGAAGATCGGCACGGTAGCGTTCTTCGCTGCGATGGTTTGCGGGCAGATGCTGGCGTCGCTGCTGGTCGATTCCACGGGCATGATGAATATGCCGCGGGTGGACATCACTTGGGCCCGGGTGCTGGGGTGCCTGCTGGTGATCAGCGGCGTGATCCTGGTGACTCGCGCTTGATCGCAACGCCTCGCTCGCCCTAGCTCACGCAGAGGCACCGGCGCTCGCGGCCTGCGTGCTGACACCCGCGGCATCACCCACGCGGTACGCCAGATCCGGCTCGCGGCTGGGTCGATCTGCGATCGCCTTGGTTGCCCACACGCCGACCCAGTGATTGGGCTCGATCTCGTGCAAGTCATACTCGCCCGCTGGCCCGGCGCGCGGCGTCAGGTCTGCGGGGGCCTTGTGCCAGGGCCACCAGGGGCGCACGCCGCGCTCGCCCCCGGCGAGCATCACGAACTCCGCCTCATTTTCGACCACCTCGCGGATGGTCACCAGCCGGTGGTCCTTGTGGCGCGTCTTGGGGATGCTTGCAAGCAGCCCGCGGGTGTAGGGGTGAAGCGGGCGATCAAAGAGGTCGTAGACGTTTGCATACTCCACGACGCGCCCCGCGTACATCACGCACACGACGTCGGCGTTTTCAGCGACGACGCCCAGCGCGTGAGTGATCAGCATGATCGCCATTTGGCGCTCGCGTTGCAGGTCGCGTAGCAACTCCAGAATCTGCGCCTGGATCGTGACATCCAGCGCAGTCGTGGGCTCATCGGCCAGCAGGAGCTTGGGCTGGCACGCCAGGGCCATCGCGATCATCACGCGCTGTCGCATGCCGCCGGAGAACTGGTGTGGATAGGCGCGCAGGCGGGTTTCGGGCGACGGGATGCCGACATCGCGCATCGAGCCGATCGCGATCGATTCCGCCTCGTCGATTCCCACGCGCTGGTGCAGGAGGATCGCCTCGACGATCTGATCGCCGATGGTGTACACCGGGTTGAGGCTTGTCATCGGCTCCTGAAAGATCATCGCGATCTCGTTGCCGCGGATTTGCCGCATGTCACGCTCGGGCATCGTCACCAGATCGCGTTCGCCCCGGTCGGTTTGGAAGAGGATCTCCCCGCGATCAAACCGGCCCGGCGGGCGCGGCACGAGGTGGAGCGTGCTCATGGCGGTCACGGACTTTCCGCAGCCGGACTCCCCCACCACCGCGAGCGTCTGGCGCGGGTAGATGCTCATGCGCACGCCGTCAACCGCCTGGATTCGCGGGCCGCCGCGATTCTCGAACGACACCGCGAGGTCTTTGACCCTGATGAGCGGGACGCTTTCGTCGAGCGCCGCGTGAATCTTGTTGCCCGAAGACTTGGCCATAGGAGTTCGCGCTAGACGCGCGCCTTTCGCAGCTTCGGATCGATCGCGTCGCGCAGGCTTTCGCCGATCAGGTTGTAGGACAGCGCCGTGAGAAAGATTGCCAGGCCGGGGATTGTCGCGAGCCACCAGAGGAACTGGCCGCTCTCGTCGGTCGAGCTGGCGAGCAATCGCCCCCAGCTCGCCTGCTCGGGCGGCCCAAGCGAGAGGAAGCTGAGGATGGCCTCGATCTGCACTGCGGCGGCGATCGCGAAGCTCGCGTCCACCAGCACTGGGGTGACGCCGTTGGGGAGCATGTGTCGAAACAGCACGCTGCGCAGCGGGAGGCCGGCGGCCTGCGCCGCCTGGACGAAGTCCTGATCGCGCAAACGCATGAACTCTGCGCGGGTGAATCGGGCCGCGCCCGTCCACGTCACGCACCCGATGATGGCCATCATGACGTAGGTGTTGCGCGGGAGCACTCCCGCGGCGACGATGAGAACGAACAGCACGGGGATCGCCATGAATATCTCGACGACGCGGAACAGGATCACGTCGAGCCATCCGCCGAAGTAGCCCATCAGTGCGCCGATGGTTACGCCGATGACGACCGCGATTCCGGTCGAGACCAGCCCGATGGAAATCGAGAGGCGGCAGGCGTGCATCATCTGGCTTAGCACGTCCTGGCCGAACTTGTCCGTGCCAGCTCGGAAGACGTGCTCGTTGTCACTTGGGAACTTGACACTCGCCTCGGCGATGAGGCGCGTTTCGTGCTCGGCGCGCACCCGGTCCGCGATCACTTCGCGAGCTTCTGCGTCGGCGTTGTCGATCGCGCGGCGGACGCCGGCTTCGGATCTTCCTGCCTCGCGTGCGGATTGCTCCGCGTCAATGCGTGCCCGAGTGATCGCGCCATCGCCCTGGGATGACTCGACGGAGGCGGTTGTGAGAGATCTGAGCCCGCTTTGGACGTGGCGCGTCCGCAGCGGTGTCGTCGCGTCGCTGCCCGGGGGCAGCGTCTTCAGGTGTAACTCTCGCTGGCTTGGCGAAAACGGGACCAGCGTGTATGCCAGACGCGCTCCGCCGCCCTGCAGCGTGCGGTACTTCTCGAAGTTCTCCGGCGGGTTGGTGGGCGTGAGCACCACGATCGCGATTGCCGCGAAGGCGACAACGCCGCACCACGCAAAGCGTGCGGGCACAGAACGAAACGGAGACAGAAGCACGAACACGAATCCGGGAGTCGCGGACACCGCCAACATTTGGAGATCAAACTGCGGGTGCTGCCGCCACGCTGCGAGCCAGCCGACCACCTCGCGCTGCGCGAGCATGGAGAGAATGGCGTTTGCGATGCCGACGGTCAGCAGCCCTTGCAGAATGGCGGTGATGACCAGGGCGAGTTTGCCTCCGATGCTGAGCACGCCCTTGTCGCGGCGCGGGAGCGCGAGCATGATCGCCAGGAGCACCGAGCCCGCGATCAGCACCCAGTCAACGCCGGTGACCGACGCGAGCAGCGGCGAGGTGGTTCGCTGGGTTCCGTCGGCGAGGGTCATTGTCTGAACCCGCGGGTGCCCGCTGGCCAGCAGCGGCGCGAAGACCGCGAAGAACGAGATGATCCCGAGCCAGGTCAACGCCGCGATTGCGCGAGGCTGCCTGACGACCTGACCCCACGCATCGGCCCAGAAGCCCTTGGCCTCGCGCACGCCCATGCCCTGCATCAACTGCACGCCCGTGACGCTCTGCATCGCTGGTGTGGCGTCGGTTGTGCTCGCGGGGTTCGTCATCAATGGGTTCCTGTCCACGTGTCCATCTGCACTTGCAATCGATCGACGCTCGTCGCTTGGCTGAAGGTCGCGCTCGCGGCGACGCTACTTGTACGCGATGCGCGGGTCTGCCATGGCGTAGAGAATGTCCGCCAGCAGCAACGCCAGGATGTTCACCGCCGCGATGATCAGCGTGTTGGCCAGCAGCACCTCGCGATCGCGCAGCGCGATCGACTCAAGGATCATGGAGCCCATCCCCGGCACGCTGAAGATCTTCTCGATCACGACGCTGCCAGAGAGCATGGCGGGGAACACGCTGGCGAACATCGTGATCAGCGGCAGCAGACTGTTGCGCAGCACGTGGTGAAGTACGACCGAGCGGTCGGCGACGCCCTTGGCCTTGGCGGTGCGGACAAAGTCAGCGCTGAAGTTCTCAAGCATCGCGGCCCGCGTCTGCTTGGCGAGCACGGCAAAGCCGCCGTAGACCAGACAGAGCACCGGCAGCGCGGCGTGCCAGAACATGTCAAGCAGGTATCCGCGTTGCCAGAGCCCGTCGGCATCAAAGCTGGGGAGGAAGCGCATGATCTCGACGGAGTTGTCGTGCAGGCCCGCGACCGGGAACCAGCCGAGATAGCGGTTGTCCGCGAGATACCCGATCGCCAGCACGCCCGCCCACACGGTCGGCACGGACCAGAGCGCGACAACCACGCTTCCGACCAGGACGTCGGGCCACTCACCTTTGCGGATGGCCGAGAGCATGCCGCTGGGGATCGCGATGAGGTAGATGATCGGCAGCGCGATGAGGTTGAGCGTCATCGTCACCGGCAGGGCCTTGGCGATCATCTCGCTCACGCGGCGGCCGCTGGAGAAACTCTGGCCGAGGTCGGGTGTGCCGACGCTCAACAGCCCGGGGATCAACGGCACGCCGGCCTGCTCAAACAGGTTGGCGTCGAGCACCTCGCGCAACGTGTCGCGTGATGCCTGCGCCGCGTTGTGCAGGCCAATCAGGGCCCGCCCGTGCGCTTCCAGCGTGGCGTACACAGGCGACGACCGATCGTGCGGCAGCGCCTCAAGCGCGTCCGCATCACCGTTGCCCTTGTAATCAACGAGGTCCGGGCGATCAATCGCCTTGGCGTACTCGCCCAGCCGCTGCAAGAACTCTGCGCGTGCGCCGACGTAGGCCAGGCGCGATTTGGCGTAGTTTTGCGAGGCCTCGCGATACGTGCGATCACGCAGCGCGAGCGAGTCGGTCGGCTTGGGCAGTTCCTGGACCACCGCCGCACCCACCCCGGCCTGCCCGACGGACGAACCGGGCGTCGCGATCGAATCACCGAACCACCGCCACAGGGGCGGGGGCCTCAACTCTCGTGGGCCGCTCACAACCTCGCCGTTAGGCAACACCGTATTGCGGGCGCCGAACTTGACCGGGCTGATCCGCGAGAGCCACCGCAGGTACTGTATCGGGGCCGGGTCGTCCAGCCCGTAACGGTCTTCGAGATATGCCTCCGCCTCGGCCCGCGAAGCGCCGCCGCCGGCGTCGACGGTGCCGCCACTGCCGCGAAGCGCGGCCCCGATGCCGCCGGGCGCCAGGGCCACGAGCATGAAGATCAAAAACGTGATCCCGATCAGCGTGGGGATCATGAGCAGGAGCCGTCGCAGAATGTATGTGGCCATGCGACGCTCCTCAGACAAGACCCGACCTCGATGATTGCGAGCGTCGGGCCACTCCCGCTCACGGCTCGCGCGCGGCTCCGCCACCGATCAGGAAGAACTCCGGCACCTTGATCCCGCTGTTGTACGCCTGAAAGTTGCCGACGCGCCGGCTGACGAGTCGAAGCCAGGGCAGCTCGGCGAGCGGGGTGTATGGCTGATCCTGATGCCAAAGGCGATGAAACTCGTGCCAACCCTTGGCGCGTTCGGCGTCGTCGAGCGTCTTCTCCGCTTGCTTGATCGCCTCGTCGGCTTGCTCGTTGCGCCACTGCGCGAAGTTGTCGCCGGTGCCCTCGATCGACTTGATGGACCAGAGCTGCGTCGGGTTCGGCTCCGGCACGCTCGCGGACCAGGCGAACGTCATCGCGTCAAAGTCGCGCCGGTCGAGCCGGCTCTGGGTCAGCGACCAGTCGATCGGATCCAGCTCGCAGATGATGCCGAACTTGGCACATTGATCTTTGACGTACGTCACGGTCTGGGCCGTCGTCTCGCTGCCCTGCGAGTAGGTGAGCTGGAAGACGAAGCGCGTGCCGGACTCGTTCTCGAGCACCCCGTCGTTGTTGCGGTCGATCCACCCCGCCTCGGTGAGCAGCCGGCGGGCCTCGTCCGGCTGGTAGGGCAGCGGCTTGACGTCCGGCGCCGCCATCGGCGTGACCGTGCCGAACGGCCCGGTGGCGACGCGCGCCGAGCCGTTGTAGATATCGCGGACGATGCGCTCGCGATCGATCAGGTGGGTCATGGCGCGCCGGACGCGAGGATCGGCGAACGGGGTCAGCCGCTGACCGGAGCGTTTGCCGTTCTGCCAGGCGATGAACGACCAACCGCCCTGGACGTTGAACCATTTTACTGCGCGATTGGTGCGGTTGAACGTTGTGTCGTCGAGCACGCTGTCAAACTGAGGAGTCGTGGGACGGGCCATGTCGGCTTCGCCGTTGGTGAACGAGGTGAAGCGGGATTTGCTGTCCTGGATGATCTTGTACCGCAGTTTGTCGATGGCGGGGCGCTGACCCCAGTAGTTCTCGTTGCGCACCAGCACGATGTCGTCAGGCGGCGTCCACTGGTCCTGCGGGTTCATGCGCTCCATGCGGTACGGGCCAGAGCCCATCACCAGGCCGGTGGAGTTGTTGATCTGCGCCGGCGTCAAGGAGGCGTAGAAGTGCTTGGGGACGATCGGCATCGTCAACGCCTGCGAGATGTTGTCATATCGCGACTGCTTGAAGCGGAACTCGACGACCTTCGGGCTGATGACCTCGACGGTCTCGGGCGCGAAGTACTGGCCGCGAAACCGGTCGGCTTGGATCTCGCTGTTCCAGATGAAATCGTGATATGTGAACTTCACGTCCTCAGCGCCGAGGTCGTGCCCGTCGCTGAATCTGGCTTGGGCGCGGATCTTGACGCGGAGCCACATTCCCTGTGGATCAACCTGCCACGCCTCTGCGAGGGTGTGCTCCAGGCGGAGCGACATCGGGGCGTAGCGCCCGAGTGTTTCAACGATCTCGTCGTTGACGTAGCGCCCGTAGGTGTCGCCATAGCGATAGGGCGTGATGACCGCGGGTCGGCCCTCGAAGATGATGGTCATCTCGCCACCCTCGGCGAACTGGGCGTCACGATTGGGGTCGGTCTCGAACAGGGAATCGCGCGACCACGCCACCGGCACGCCCGGGCGGGCCCAAGACTCATCTCGCGCCGCGCCGGATGTAGGCGCGGGCAGCGGAGCCACCGGCCCCGACGAGCTGGCACCTGCCGGTCGAGCCGGGGCACGCTCTGGCGCGCGAGACTCCACTGTTCGCTGCAAGCTGCTGACCTGCGACGCCAGGGCCTTGATATCTCCCTGCACCCGCTCGTTCTGATCCCACAAGCGGTCGCGCTGCACCATCGACAAAAACACCCCGAGGCCGATCAGCCCGACCATGATCAGGAGCACGAAATCCTTGACTGTCCAGCGGTTGTTCATGGATCACTCATTGACAAATGAGACATCATGGTATCGGCCCGCCTCACCGGCTGCACGCTTCTCACAACGAATCCGAGGCTCTTTCACCTGGCCCGACGGCGCGGGTCCATCGCCTCGCGCAGCGCTTCACCCATCATGTTCAGCGACAGCAACGTTACTCCCAGCAGAAGACACGGGAAGACTAGCAACCACCAGTTGCTGTGCACTGTGTTCAGCTCCGCCAACCCGTCGGATGCAAGGTTTCCCCAGCTTGGCAGCGGCGGTTTCACGCCGATCCCCAGAAAACTCAAAAATGACTCCTGCAAGATTGCCTGTGGGACCGTCAGCGTCGCATACACGATGATCGGCCCCGTCAGGTTCGGGAGTAGATGCCGAAAAAACACCCGATGCAGCGGTATCCCGAGGGCTCGAGCCGCCTCCATGAATGGTTGCTCGCGCAGGCTCAGCACCTGCCCGCGGATCACTCGCGCCAGCGTCAGCCACGAGACCCCGCCTATCGCCAGCAAGAGCGTGAGCAGGTCGAGGCGCGTGCGTGCCCCATCGCTGAGGATGACCGGCTCGAACCTTCCTGTCGCGTCGGCTTTGGACTCCAGATCGGCCCGCAGCGCCTTGTCTTGGCTGAGCATCCGGCCCGCCTCGGCGGCCCCGGGCTTCCAGCCTCGATCAATCGCTACCAACTGGGCCTGCTCGCGGATCCACTTCTCCTTGGCCTGCGAGCGGCTGGTCAGCTCGTCAATCATCGCGTCTGAAGCCACCGCCAGCAGCACTACCAGCAACACATAGGGCAGACCGTACAGCACGTCCACGATCCGCATCATCACGTCGTCGACCCGCCCGCCGAGGTATCCGGCGATCGCCCCGTACATCGTGCCGACAAACACCGAGATCGCGGCCGCCGCGATGCCGATTCCAAGGGAAATCGCGCCGCCAGCCAGCACGCGGGCCGTCACGTCTCGCCCGAGCACATCCGTGCCCATGAGGTACATCGGGCGCGCGGCCTCCCGCTGTTCGACCGTAGGGGTAAACCCGCTCTGCACGAGGCTCGCGGGCGAGATCGCGCGACGATCCGCCTCGCGCCGCACGGCGAGATTCTCGGTGAGGTCGTCAAACCGCTGACGCTCGAGCGCTTTGTGCGACCAATAGGAGGGCGGCAGCCGCAGCCCCGCGCGCTCCTGATGCTCGATCGGTGCTACCAGCGGGCGCGACGCTTCTGGTAGATACGCAAATCCCGTCGGCGTCATCCGCCCCAGCGTCCAAGGCAGCGACCCCAGGCACATCAGCACCATCACGCCCAGCACCGTCACGCCGATCAGCCCGGCGGTGTTGCGGCGCAGGATGTCCCATGCGCCCGCGGCGCGTGTAAAACCGATTGTCGGTGGCGTGGGTTCGGCCATGGACGGTCAGCGTACGCGAAGTTCGCGCGGGCTGCGCCGCGAGCGGCGAGCTGCATCTGGGACACATGCCGCCAAAGAGACATCCGCCGCTCACCCCGCTCGCCACAGGTTGCCGTCTCGGATCACGGGGCGGTACAGCGTGTCGCGTTCCACTGGGGTGAAGCCCGCCTCGCGGATCGCTTTCTTGAGCGTCCAGACGCTGACTTCCTGGTGCGTGCTGCTGCCGCCGACCTTGGTGATGTCGTACCACACGACGGTGCCGTCGAGGTCGTCGGCGCCGGATTGCAGCATGAGCTGGGCCATCGGCAGGGTCTGCATGATCCAGAACGCCTTGACGTGCGGGAAGTTATCGAGCATCAAGCGCGCGATGGCCAGCGTGCGCAAGTTTTCAAGCCCCATCGGCCCTGAGAGGTGTTCAAGGGCAGAGCCGTCAGGAAAGAACGGCAGCGGGATGATGGTCTGGAAGTACCCAGATTGCGAAGCGGCGGCGTGCGCTGAGCCGTCGGTGGTTGATCGAGCCGAGGGCGATCCGAAGGCCAAGTGCTCTGGCAGAGGTGTGCCCGGGCGCGTCAGCGTGATCACCGGCACGTCCGCGCCTTCATCACCTGAGTATCCCAAGTGACCGGACTCCGCCTGCGACTGAGACGCTTCGTCGCGCTGCGACTGTGTGGTTTTCCCGGAGTACCCCATCCGCAGGAGCGCTCGATCCTGGGCCCTGCGCAGCATGTCCATATGGACGAGGCGGTCGTGGCGTTGTTCGATATGGCCGTAGAGGATCGTGGCGTTGGTGTTGAGCCCGAGTTCGTGGGCGACGCGATGGACGTCGAGCCAGACGTCGGATCGGATCTTGCCCTTGAAGGCCTCATCGTGGATGCGGTCGTCAAAGACCTCGGCGCCGCCGCCGGGCAGGGAGCCAAGGCCTGCGTCCTTCAGCTCGCGGAGCACATGCCGGATGCCCGCGGCGCGGTCTCTTACGTTGTAGACCTTCGCGATCTTGGCCAGGTGCACGATCTCCACGGCGGTAAACGCCTTGACGTTCAGCTCGCTCCCGAGCGAACGCGCGGTATCGCGGATTGTGCTCACAAGCTCCGGGTAGTACGACCACGGCAGGTACGGATGCAGTCCGCCCACGCAGTGCATCTCCGTCGCGCCGTTCTGAACGGCCTCTGCGACCTGGGCTTTGACATAGGCCATGTCGCGGGTGTACGCGCCGGGGTCGTCCTTCTTGCGGTAGAACTCGCAGAACTTGCAGGAGAGCGCGCAGACGTTTGAGTAGTTCAGGTGGCGGTTGACGTTGTAGAACGCAACGTCCCCGTGCAGGCGGCGGCGGACCTTGTCGGCCAGTTGCAGCACTGTCCAGATGTCAGGCGTAGAGAAGAGCAGTTCGCCGTCGTCCAGAGACAGCCGCTCCCCGGCCTCGACCTTCGCGGCGATGGCGCCTAATCGCGGATCGACCGCCGGGCTCGACGAAGCCTTGGGCATCGGCACGCTTGCGCGGGGTGGATTCGCGGATTCAGAACCGAGGACGCCAGTGGGCATGACGAATGCTACACGCGCCGTCGCGAGTTTTCAATGAATATTGAAAGTTCAATGCGTTGGGTGTGATTCCGATGAAATGCACAAAAAAACGACCCCGCGATGGGCGCGGGGTCGTTGTGCAATCTCGGTCCACCGGCGACTGCCGATCAGCTCTTCTTCTCGTCCTTGACTTCGAACTCGGCATCGATGACATCATCTTTCTTGCCACCGCCAGCCGCGGCCCCTGCGCCCGCGTCCGGGGTGGCCCCGGGCACCCCGGCTTCAGCGCCCTTGGTGGCCTCGTAGACCGCTTTGCCCAGCTCGTAGCTGGCGGTCTCGAGCTCTTTCATCGCGCGCTCGATCGGGTCCTTTGCTTCACTCTTGATCGCGGTCTCGAGCGTGCCGATGGCGTTCTCGATTTTGGAGCGGGTCTCGGGCGTGACCTTGCCGCCGTGTTCTTCGAGAGACTTGCGGGTCTGGATCAGCATCGCATCGGCGCGGTTCTTGAAGTCAACGACCTCGCGACGCGTCTTGTCTTCTTCGGCGTGCGCCTCGGCGTCGCGCTTCATGCGGTCGATCTCGTCCTTGGACAGGCCGCCCGAGTTGGTGATCTTGATGTCGGACTTTTTGCCGGTGCCCTTGTCCGTCGCGGTCACTGTGAGAATGCCGTTGGCGTCCAGCGCGAACTCGACCTCGATCTGCGGCACGCCACGCGGGGAAGGGGCGATCCCCGAGAGCTCCATGTTGCCCAGCGTTCGGTTGTCCTTGGCAAACTCGCGCTCGCCCTGAAGGACGTGGATCGTCACGCTGGGCTGGCTGTCAGCCGCGGTGGAGAAGACTTCCTTCTTGCTGGTGGGGATGGTCGTGTTGCGGTCGATGAGTTTGGTCATGACGCCGCCGAGGGTTTCAACACCCAGCGAGAGCGGGGTGACGTCCAGGAGCAGGATGTCTTTGACCTGACCCATGAGCACGCCGCCCTGAATCGCGGCGCCGATCGCGACCACTTCGTCGGGGTTCACGGACTTGTTGGGCTCTTTGCCGAAGATCTCCTTGGCGATCTGCTGGGCCTTGGGCATGCGCGTCGAGCCGCCAACCAGCACGACCTCGTCGATCTTGGAGATGTCGAGTTTGGCGTCACGCAGGGCGGCCTGGCAGGGGGCCTTCAATCGCTCGAACAGGTCTGCGGTGAGCGCTTCGAACTTGCTGCGCGTCAGGCTGATCTGCATGTGCTTGGGGCCGTTCTGGTCCGCTGTGATGAACGGCAGGTTGACGGTCGTCTCCTGCATGGTCGAGAGCTCGACCTTCGCCTTCTCTGCGGCCTCTTTCAATCGCTGCAGGGCCATGGCGTCCTTCTTCAGGTCGATGCCCTCGCGCTTGCGGAACTCTTCAGCCAGGAAGTCGATGACTTTCTGGTCCCAGTCGTCGCCACCGAGGTGGGTATCGCCGTTGGTCGAGAGCACTTCGAACACGCCCTCGGCGGCGATATCGAGGATCGACACGTCAAACGTGCCGCCGCCCAGGTCGAAGACCGCGATCTTCTCGTTCTTCTTTTTGTCAAGGCCGTAGGCCAACGCCGCGGCGGTGGGCTCGTTGATGATGCGCTCGACCTTTAACCCGGCGATCTCGCCAGCGTCTTTGGTGGCCTGGCGCTGGGCGTCGTTGAAATACGCTGGCACGGTGATCACGGCGCGCTCGACCTTTTCGCCCAGGTAATCCTCGGCCGTCTTCTTGAGGTCTTGCAGAATGAACGCCGAGACCTGCTGCGGAGTGAACTCGCCCTGGTTGACCTTCACCTTGACGAAATCCTCGACGCTGCCGGTGATGGAGTACGGCACCTTTGCCTCTTCGTCGCCGCTCTTGTTGTACGCGCCGACGGCGTTCGAGCCGACTTCGCTGCGGCGACGCCCCATGAATCGCTTGATCGAGAAGATCGTGTTCTTGGGATTTGTCACCTGCTGGTGCTTGGCTGGCTGGCCAACCAGGCGCTCGCCCTTGTCGGTGAACGCCACGACGGATGGCGTGGTTCGCGCGCCGGAAGAGTTGATGAGCACTTTGGGCGTTCCACCTTCCATGATGGCGACGCAGGAGTTGGTAGTACCAAGGTCGATGCCGATGATTTTGGACATGGTGCGCTCCGTGGTGGCGTCTGAAACCGGGGCTGAGACGCCGTGGTCTTTAGATCTGGTTCGGGGCCTAGATTTGGGCCCGTGTCAGACAAGGGCAAGCCCTGTGCCAGCGGAAACCAAACCAAGGGGGGGCGAGCCAGCCGCCCGATTCGCGAACGTACGCCGACTTTGCCCGCCGGCTGAGTTGGATCGGCAGGAGGTGGCCTGCTCGAATGATGCCGAATCCGACTTGAAGGGCCGCGCGACTGCCGGTTTGGCAGTGAACCCGACAACGACTTTGTTTCATCTTGGTGCTGGGATGTTTTAGGGGGAGGGGAGGCGCTGGCGTGGGGGAGTTTGCGGCGGGTGGGAGCGAACGTGCTGTGGGCGCTGTCGCGATGCGCGAGCGGGCGAGCGGGCAAGCGGGCGAGGGAGAGATTTGGCAGGAGCGCAACGCAGCTTCGCCCGAAGCGACCCGGCCCGGCGCGACACGCTCGCCCGCGGCCCTGACGGCCCGCCTCGTTTATCATTCGATCGGTGAAGCGATCCAAGGCCCCCCACATCCCGGTGTTGCTCAGACAAGTGCTCGACGTGCTTGGGCCGGCGCCGGGGCAGACGGTTGTCGATTGCACGCTGGGCGTGGGCGGCCACTCCAGCGCGATGCTCAAGTGGATCGCGCCGGGCGGGCGGCTGATCGGCATCGACTTTGATCCGGCCAACATCGAACTCTCGCGCGTGCGCCTTGACAGCGCCGCGCGCGATCTGGGGCGGGCGGCGGGCGTCCGGTTTGATTTGTACCACAACAACTTCGCGGCGCTGCCGACGGTGCTGATCGAGGCGGGTGTGGAGCGGGTGGACTGCGTGCTCGCAGACGTTGGCGTTGCCAGCACGCAGATCGACGACCCGGCGCGCGGGTTCTCGTATCGCCGTCCTGGTCCGCTGGACATGCGGATGGACCCGACGCGCGGCCAGCCCGCGGCGGCGCTGCTCAATCGCCTCAGCGAGGGCGAGCTCGCTGAGGCGCTGCTGGAACTCGGCGACGAGACCGATGCACCGGCGATCGCGCGGCTCATCGTCCAACGGCGGGCTGTCGCGCCGATCACCACCACGCAAGAACTCATGGCCTTGGTCTGCGAAGCTCGCGACTTCACGATCGAACGCGGCGCGGGCGCCAAGCTTCACCCCGCGGCGCGGACGTTTCAGGCCCTGCGCATCCTTGTCAATCGCGAGCTCGCGAACCTCGAGCGGCTCCTGAGCGTGCTTCCGCAGACGCTCAAGCCCGGCGGCGTCGGCGCGATCATCAGCTTTCACAGCGGCGAAGACCGGCGTGTCAAAGCCAGCTTCCGCGAGGGCCTGCGCAGTGGGGTGTACGAATCCATCAGCGAGGAGCCGCTGATCGCGGACGAAGAGGAGAAGGGCAGCAACCCACGGGCCCGCTCGGCGAAGCTTCGCTGGGCAAAGCGATCACGCGGCTGAGTCTTCAGCGTGAGGCGACACGATCCAAACGCTGCCGTCATGTGCAGGCGGCGCAGGCGCGCCGCTGAGGTTGTCCGGACGCACATCGTGGCGGCCGCGGCGGTCGCCGAAGAGGAAAACTGCCGCGCTGGAGAGACGACCTGTCCAGTGCGGAAGGCTGTCGCAGCCGGGCACGGGCGGCTACTTCTTGCCTTGGGATTCGATCAACTGCTCGAGCCGCTCCAACCGGGTCTTGAGCTCGGCGTTCTCGGCACGCTGCTGGGCGATCTGTGCGTCTTTCTCGGCGCGCAGATCGCGGAGGGCTTCGACCATTAGGGCGGTGGTGCTGCGCTCGGTCACCATGCGCATGCCTTGCTCGTCGCGCGTGACCCAGTCGGGGAAGACACGCTCGACCTCGTCGGCCATGAGGCCGATCTGAAGCCCCGGCAGGCCGCGGTGGCCCTCCACCACATCGTCGTTATAGAGGAACTGGTAGCCGCGCAGGGCGAGCAGACGGTCGAGCGTGCCTTTGAGCGGCGCGGCATCGTGCTTGAGGCGCGGGTCAGATGAGGCGGCCCACGAGCCGCCGCCGGGTTTAAAGCCGTTGCCGTTGATGGTGAAGTTTCCAGCGCCGGTGAGCTGAGCACTCTGGATGTACGCGGCGGCGGAGCCGTAGCCGAAGCTGATGTTCTGGCTCAAGGCGGCGGTGTGGATGCGCAGGTTGCTCAGCGCGATGCCGATGCCGAAGTTGGGACCGCCCGGGGCACCGTTGAGGATGATCAAGTCGTCGAGGTTGTTGCCAAAGAGCAACTTGCCCGTGGTGCTGATCGAGCCGCGGACATCGAGTTTGGCCGTCGGGTTATCCGTGCCGAGGCCGAGATCGCCGGTGGCGTTAATCGAACCGCGGACATCGAGTTTGGCGGTCGGTGCTTGCGTGCCGAGGCCGACATCTCCGGTTGGCGTGATGCGTGCCAGCTCGGCGTAGTCGCTGCCCTTGGTCGGCTCGACGCCGAAGCGCAAGGCGGAGGTGTTGTTCCAGATGAATGAGTGCGGGTTGTTCGTACCGCCGGGTGCGTGGGTGTAGAACCAGTTGACGCCGGAGGTCAGGCCGAGGGCTGGGGCACCGTAGTAGCTATTGGGCCCGGCAACCTCCAGCGACATGGCGGGGGTGAGCACGCCGACGCCGACGCGGCGTGGCGTGGCGTGGTGGCCGCGTTGGAGGCAGCGGCACCCAGTCCAAAGCTCCAGGGACTGCTGGCGACGGGCGCGGGGCTGATCACCTGGCGCGGCGCGAGCGTGACAAAGATGCCGTTGCCTACGGAGTCGAGCTCGACTTGCAACCAGAGCTGGCGGTCATTGGGCAGCGGCTGGCCGACATCGACCAGTGTGGTGAAAACGCCGGCGGTGACAGGGACACTGGACGACAAGCTAAAGTTGCCGATGCGCTGGAGCGGGTTGGTGGCCGCGGCGCTGTCCCAGACGGAGAAGCGCAGGTAGACCACTCCGCTGGTCGCACCATCGATCTTGCCCTGATAGGTAAAGGCCGTGGGCGCGGGCGTGGTGGGCGGGAGGAACTCGATCGACCAGCCACCGGCGATGCTGCCGCCGTCAACTATGGGCGTGTCATCAAAGACGTACAGGGACCAGACTCCGTTGGTGGGCGTGCCTGCCAAGCTGCCCAGGGGGCTGAGCGTGCCCGTCGGGGCCGGGGCGGGAAACGCGGCCAGCGCGTTGGTCTCGGGCAAATAGATGCCCGTGGTGAGATTTGCAGTGACGATCGGCAGGACGTTGGTCGACTCGGCAAAGAAGGTCACGTCGGCATTGGCTGCATTGCCGCTGCCGTTGTTGCTGGCCAGCAGCGGGATGATGCGCCCGCTGGGCGAGACCAGCGCGATGGTCACGTCACTCAGAAAGGTGTGCGAAAGGCCGCGGATCGTTACGGCGGCGCGCGGCACGGTGTTGCCGGGCACAGCCCCAAGCGGGACGGTAATAGTGCTCGGGTACAGCGCCGGCACCGCCTGCGGGGATGGGAAGTTCAGCGCCGTGGTGTTGCTGAAGGTCTGGGCCTGGGTCTGGCCGGTGGCCAAGGCCACGGCGCAGAGGGCCGCGGCGGCAGAGCGCCACTGGCAAGCACGAGGCAGAACCCGAGACATAAACGATCCGCCAGCAGCGATGGTCAGCATGATGAACCCCAGAAGAGTGGTGTGGTGAATCCAGAATACCACAGCGCGGACGCCAACGCTCGCGCAAATACCCATTTGGAGAGATAGGCAACGACTCGATGGACGAACAGATCATCCAAACGCCGGGCCGATGCTCACTCTTCAGACCGAAGGTCTTGACCGTTCGTAGCCGGGGTGTGGAGGGAGCTTTGCGACGACACCCCCGAAAGGCGATGGCCCATACCCCTCTTCTTCTTGCTCCCGCAGCCTGGCAGGCTGGTCGCGCGGGCAATGATGAAGGGCGCGTTGACCGCTTCGGGGTCTGGTTGGTTTGGAGCGCGATGTCCGGGGGTCGCGCTCGAAGACTCGCGGGACCCCCGGCTATGAACGGCCAGCCCTTCGGGCTGAAGATGGCACCCGGCTGTGGGCGTGGCATTTCCTCGGGCTGGAATGCGCAGTCCGCTGCCTCAACCCCACACAAACCGCTCGTCCCACTCGACGCCGTGCTTGCGGAGGAACACTCGCGTCTTACTTCGGCGCCGGTGCCTCCGCGTTGCCCTCGATCAACGCCGCGGCCTCGGCGAGCAGGGCCTTGGCTTCGGCATCGTCAGCCCACGCGATGGGCGTCGGGCGTGTGCCTTCGGGGCTGTCGGGCGCGGGCGGCGTCGGCGGGGCGGCCATGATCGTGGGGGCTTTGGCCAGGGGTTGCGCGATACACTTTGGTATGGACCGCGACTTGCCCATTGAAATATCGCCTGAGGAGATCGCCGTGTTCTGCCAGCGACACGGCATCGCGTGGCTGTCGCTGTTTGGGAGCGTGCTGCGGGAGGACTTTACGCCGGAGAGCGATGTGGATGTGCTGGTGGAGTTTTTGCCGGACCGCACTCCCGGCTTGGCGTTCTTTGCGATGCAGGACGAACTGTCGCTGCTCCTTCAACGGCAGGCCGATCTGAACACGCCGAAGAGCCTCAGCAAGCACTTTCGCGACGAAGGCTTGCGGGAAGCGAGAGTTCTCCATGTCGCGGCATGAAGACGAAGTTCGCCTTGTACACATGCTCGATCACGCGATGGAAGCGGTCGAGATGTGCTCGCGTCGCAGCAAGGCCGACCTGAATTCTGAACGCATGCTCAATCTGGCGTTGGAGGCACCGGTGCGGAAGTGATCGTCGTCTCGCTCGCGATCTCAATCGCTTTGAGCGAACTGATCAGAAGCGATGCTCGCGCCCCTACGGGCTCACGGTCCACGGAGGCCGGGATGGTCTGCCGGATGACTTCCTCCAGCGCCCTAGCGTGATGGAGGAGGACCTCGCGGCGATTCGGAAGCTGGGTACGTTCCTCCAGCGTGAGCAGCGCTTCAACGAGCCGTTTGAGCACGGCAACATTGCCGCTGGCGTTCTGGCGGATCTGGTCGAAGGCCAGGTCAACCATGCTCGCGAACGTCGCCCCGCGCGTAATGACCCGCAGTTCACCTGCGTCGAACCGGCAGGGTGATTTGATATCGCGGCCGCAGAGCCTGACGAGGATCGCGGTCAGGTAGTCCAGCGACATCACTGCGGTCGTGGTGTCGTTGATTCCGGGCGAGAGCGACTTGAGCGCGACATCGACGATCTGCCGGATGCCGTAGGCCGCGTCCTGGTCTGTCGTCCGCTGGGTGTTGATGGCGTAGGCCTCACTCAGTCGTTTGAGGACATCATGAGACGGCGGCCCGGACCCCTCCGACGTGAGGATGGAGGCAAGCGGCATTCCCTCAAAGACGAACTCGCCGATGCGGCGCTCCATGCGGATGACGGCCTTGTTATCCCGGGCGATGGCGAGCAGCGACTCGGCCTCGACGCGCTGGATGTACCCGGTGCGGGCGGCAGGGGCGACATGCCATCGCCGACGCAGTTTGGTGTGCGAGGGGTCTGGGTCCGCGTGGTACTCATCCTCCTGTCCCACGCACTCGGGGAACAGATGGTCGATGCGTTCCACTGTTTCGGCGGCGATACGCGCCAGGATGTGCGACGCCTGAATCGTCATTGCGATGTGGTGGATGAAGTAGATGAAGAAACCGACCCCGATGAAAGCGAGGACGACCCCGCCCAGCACCGCCAGCGACGGGACGAACTCAATGTCAGGCCCCTCGCGGATTGTCCGCAGCACCACCAGGCAGTACGCGAAGATGCCGACGAAGACGCCCAGCACCACCTGATTGGCGCGATCACTCATGAAGTTGTGAAGGACACGCGAGGTGTACTGGCTGGAGGCCAAAGAGAGCGCCACCAACGTGATCGAGAAGACCACCCCGGCCACGGTGATCATCGAGCCCGCCACGGCCACGAGCATCGCCCTGGAGCCCGCGGCGCCCGCGCCGAAAAGGCGCGGCCAGGCGTTCAGGACCTCGTCCTCGAGCAGAGTGTCCACCTCGATCAGCCCGATCGCCAGCGCCACGGCCAGCAGCACTAGCGCCCCCGGCACAAACCAGAGACTCGATCGAAGGGATGGCCAGATACTCTGAAGTTTGCCCATGAATCTACGCGCCCTTCGGGAGTTGCTCACGCGTCAAGAACGGTCGAGATTGTCCGACCGATCGTCTTCACTCCATAAAGGCCGCTGCGAGTCTCGGTCGTGCTACGAACTGAAACAGTATCAGCGCGTTCGATGTCAGACCGGACGCACGCGATGATCCGCAGCGACCATGAGTTGGCATTCATCGGCACCGCACCGCGCGATCATTCGCAGATCGTCTGTTTACCCGCGTCGACTTCTCGCTGGAGATGCGCATGATGACCGAGTCCGTGTGTCGCCTTCGAGGAGTTGTCCTGGTTGTGTGCTTCGGGTGGGCGCTACTTGGCGTTGCAGTGATTGCCAGAGGGCAGGGCGTGTCAGACCGCGACGTTCGAGCACCCCACCTGGCGCAGACCCCGGCGGCGGATATCTCCTCAGGCGCGACGACGCTGGCGATTGAACCCGTCGCGCAAGACGCTGCGATCCGCGACCGGCTGAAGAGCGTGCTCGACGCCACCGACTGGTTCCCCGAATCCCGTGTGCGAGTCGAGAACGGGGTTGTTTTTTTAGGTGGTCCGGCGAAGTCCGAAGAGCTGAAGAAGTGGGCGGGCGACCTTGCGCGGAATACACAGGGTGTCGCCGCCGTGGCGAACCAGATGGAAGTTGCCGGCGCGTCGGTCTGGGATTTCAGCGTGGCGCTCAATGGGCTGTCAGGTCTTTGGCGAGACATTGCCCGGGCGATACCGATGATGGTGCTGGGGCTCCTCATCCTGACGCTGTTCGGTGTGGTTGCGTGGTTTGGGGCCCAGCGCGTACGGACCGCGCTCCGCGAGCGTGTTCGCGCGAAACTGCTGCGTGACCTGCTCGCTCTGAGCACGGGGGTCATCGTTCTATTCCTCGGAGCCTATATCGTGCTCCGCATCTCGGGGCTGACGCAACTGGCCCTGACGTTGGTGGGCGGGACAGGTCTGGTTGGCCTCGCGCTGGGCATCGCCTTCCGCGGGATTACCGAGAACTACCTGGCAAGCATCTTTCTGAGCGTTCAGAGGCCGTTCCAGACCGGAGACCTCGTCGAGATCAGTGGCGTCACGGGCTATGTGCAGCAGCTGAACATTCGCACGACGGTGCTGATGACACTCGACGGCAACCTCGCGCAACTCCCTAACGCGACTGTGTATGTGAGCACGATACGCAACTTTACCGCGATGCCGAACCGGCGCGAGGATTTCACGATCGGCATCGGGTATGACGATCCGATCGACCGCGCGCAGGAGGTTGCCCGGCGCGTGCTGGCCGATCACCCAGCAGTGCTCAAAGAGCCCGAGCCGTGGGTGCTTGCGGACAGTCTCGGAGCAGCGACGGTGAACCTGAAGGTATATTTCTGGCTCAACGGGAGAGAAAACAGTTGGCTCAAGGTGCGCTCTTCGGTCATCCGCCTGGTGAAGCGGGCGTATCAGGAGCAAGGGATTTCCATGCCCGACGAGGCGCGCGAGGTTGTGTTTCCAAAGGGTGTGCCGGTGACGGTGCTTGGCCAAGCCTCCAATCCCCTGTCCGAGGCTCTCCGCGCCGGAACAGCGCCCGATAGGGCTGCTAGGGTTCCCGTGCCCGCTCCCGCGGAGCGCATTCCCGTCACTAAGGGATCATCCGAAGCAACTTCCCAGGCAGAAGGCGGCCTCGCGAGCGAGTCCGATGCCCTCAAGAATCAGGCCCGGCACGCTGACTCGCAAAAGCAAGCGGAAAATCTGCTCGGTCCTCGCATCGATGAACACCCCGGCAGATGACGCTGCATCGGGACAACGGGTTGATGACAGAGATGAGCGCTGTTGGCCGAGTGAAGAACGACTTTCTCAACTCACCTCACAGCGCAAAACCAGCCCCCACTCCGGCGATGCGAGACCGCGAGTGCACAACCCCATAAACAGCGACCCCATAAACACCGATGGCCTCGGCACTTGCCGAGGCCATCAAGCCTGCGAAATCGGGCTGGGCGGATTCGAACCGCCGACCTTTTGACCCCCAGTCAAACGCGCTAACCAAGCTGCGCTACAGCCCGTCAAGACTGGGTTGATGGCGGGACACGCCTAGGGATCACTGGTGTGAACCCCGGGCGAGTGCCGAATCGGCCCAGAACCCACGATCCTATCGCCCGCGACGGGCGATGCAAGCCCGGCACGGAGAAAATGTCGCGGGCGTGGAAGCGCGAGCTCTCTCGTCGATCGAGGTCCGGGGGCAACGCGCTGCGCGAAGCTCGCCGCGCGTGCGCGCGAAACGTGATCGACCGCGCCGCTTTATAGACCGACGCGCTTGATTGACCCGCGCGGCGGCCGGTCTCCCGGCCAATCATGCCACACGCGCGGCGATGCTGAACGGCAATCTCGGCTGCCCTTCACGTCACTCTCGCGTCGCTTCACACCTCTCCGGAACGACGCGTAAAGGTGCGTCTCACAGAGCGTCTGAGACTATGAACTCCTGGTGATACCGTCCTTCACGCAGCACAGCAGAAGCGGAGATTGCAGATGCCAACGAAGAAGACCCCGGGGAAGCGTCCGCCTTGGAAGCGGGCCAATCCGAAGGCCAAGTCCACGCCGCTGTCGCCGGAGGCCAAAGCCAAGGCTCGCGCGGCGGCGAAAGCCGCGGGCCGGCCGTATCCGAACCTCATCGACAACATGCGAGCCGCGGCGAAACAGCGTAAAGCGTAAGCTGGCGAGAAGTTCCTGAAGTGACACGCTGCGCGCGAGACCTGCTCATGGCGCGACGGTGCGAGCCCGCTCTGTGAATCTCTCGGATTTGCGACGGCGATCTCTTGCCGGGCGACTTCGCGTTCGTATTATGTTTGTATGGACCTTGACTTTGATCAACCCTTCGCGTTTCGCGACGCGCTGCTCAACGGGCCAGCGCATCGTCGCGGCGCGGGGCTGAATCCCGGCAACCGCTTCGAGCCCGTCCGTCTGCACGTCCTAGGCGAAGAGCTCGACCGCCAGTGGAACGAGCGCGAGGACGCCGACGGCAAGCTTCGACGCGTCGAGCGACAGGTTTTTACCGACAACACGCAGACGATCATCAACCGCGTCGCGAAGACTTCCGACGTGCCGTTCGACTGGACCGTCAACCCCTATCGAGGATGCGAGCACGGCTGCATCTACTGCTTCGCCCGCCCGTTTCACGAGTACCTTGGCTTTAGCTCGGGCCTCGACTTCGAGACCAAGATCGTTGCCAAGCCTCACGCGGCGGCCCTGCTGAAGAAAGAACTCGCCGCGAGCTCTTGGAATGGCGAGCCGATTGTCATGTCTGCGATCACCGACGTCTATCAGCCGCTGGAGCACTCGATGCGGCTGACGCGCCAGTGCCTGGAGGTGATGGCCCAGTGCGGGCAGCCGGTGAGCACCATGACCAAGAGCGCGATGGTGCTTCGTGACACGGATCTGTGGCAGGAGCTGGCCCGCAAGAACGCGGGGAGCGTGATCGTGACGCTGGTCACGCTGGACGCCGAGCTGGCGGAGAAGCTGGAGCCTCGCGCGTCGGCACCTTCGGCGCGATTGCGGATTATCCGCGAGCTCACGGGCGCGGGCGTGCCGGTGACGGTCAACGTCGCGCCGGTGATCCCTGGCCTGACGGATGCGGAGATGCCGGCGATACTCAAGGCCGTCGCGGACGCGGGGGCGCAGCGCGCCGCGTGGGCTTTGCTGCGCCTGCCCTACCAACTCAAGGAGTTGTTTGTCGATTGGCTGCAACGATCCGTCCACCCCGATCGCGCGCGCAAGGTTGAGTCGCTGATACGCCAGATGCACGCCGGGAAGCTCTACGACGCTGCGCGAGATCTTCGGGGGCGCGGCCGCGGCGTTCACGCGGACCAGCTCGCACAAACGTTCGACGTGTTTACCCGGCGGTATGGGCTGAATCGCGACGCCCGATCTCTCACGTCGTCGAACTTCAAGCGCCCGGCGCTGGACTCCCAGTTGTCGCTCTTCTCTTGACTGCCGACCGCACCTCTCCAATGGACTGACTCAGCCTCCTCTCCACGCCCATACGCTTTGATATGGACCTCACCTTTCTCGGCGCCAGCGGCGAAGTCACCGGCTCCTGCTACCTCCTGCGCACCGATCGCGCCCGCGTGCTCATTGACTGCGGCATGTTCCAAGGCTCCGCTACGGCGGATCTGAAGAACCGTCGCCCGCTGGGGGTTGATCCAGCGTCGCTGGACGCGGTCGTGCTCTCGCATGCGCACATCGATCACAGCGGACGCCTGCCACTGTTGACGAAGTCGGGATTTCGCGTGAAGATATTCTGCACGCCGCCGACCATTGCGCTCACCGAGCTCCTGCTCAAGGACGCGGCTCATCTGCAATCCGAAGAGGCCGATCGCATGAATCGCCGGCGTCAACGGCGCGGCGGCCCCACCGCGACTCCGCTGTTTGACGAGCAGGACGTTCCGCCCCTGATCAAGCGGCTCACGGGCGTGCCGTACGCGAAGGATGTTGAGATCGCGCCGGGCGTCCGCCTCACGTTCCACGACGCCGGTCACATCCTGGGCTCCGCGAGCCTCACGCTCACGGTCAGCGAGCGGGGGCGCACGCAGACGGTCGTGTTCTCTGGCGATCTTGGTGAACGCAACACCGTGCTCTTGAACGACCCCGAGAAGCTCCTGAGGGCTGATGTTGTCGTCCTCGAGTCCACGTACGGCGATCGCGATCATCGCGACCTGAACGAGACCGTCGCGCAGTTCAAGCAGATCATCGTCAACAGCGCCCACTCGCGAGGGAAGGTGCTCGTCCCCGCGTTTGCCCTCGGGCGGACGCAGACGCTGATCTACTACCTGGCACAGATGCATCGCGAAGGGTCTCTTGGCAACGCGCCGGTGTACATCGACAGCCCGATGGCGATCGCAGCGACGCGGCTGTATCACTCACATTCGAATCTCTTCGACGATGCCGCGCGCGAGTTATTGCGCACGGGTAACAACCCGCTCACGCTCCCGCAGCTTCGCCTCTCGACCAGCGCCGAGGAATCGCGTGCGATCAACGCCTTGTCCGGCAACGCGATCATCATCGCCGGCTCGGGCATGTGTACGGGCGGGCGCATCTTGCACCATCTGCGTCACAATCTCTGGAAGCCGGAGACAACCGTGATCATCGCGGGATTTCAGGCGGAGGGCTCGCTTGGGCGCAGGCTGGTCAACCGCGAGAAGGTCGTCAAGATCTACGGCGAGCCGATTCTGGTTCGCGCCAAGATCGAGACGCTCGGCGGCTTCAGCGCCCACGCCGGTCAGACCACGCTCGTGGACTGGTTTGCATCACTGGCGGCCTCGAAGCCGCGTGTCTTCCTGACGCACGGCGAACATGCGCCGCGCCAAGCCCTGGCGGCCGCGCTCGGCGCGCGATTCGGCGCTCGGCCGGAACTGCCGATGCTGGGAGATCACTTCGACCTCTAAGGCGGCAAAGCGACTCGTGAAGGGCAAGCGCCGTCAACCTGCACGGTTTCAATCGGTACGCCGCCGCGGTGACCCCTTTCGATTGGACCTGTCTGCGCACTTTACTTTGATTTCGAGCCCGCCCCCGCCATCTTCCGCTCGGGCCTCGTTGTCCGCACGCTCGCCGGCTTGAGGATGACCTTTGTCCATCCCTTTTTCCGCTCGTTGAAGTTCTTATACGCCTCCGTCGCGTCATCCAGCGGCAGTTCGTGGGACACGATGAACGACGGCTTCGCCTTGCCCACGCGAATCAGTTCGCAGAGGCGGCGGTTATAGGCCTTGACGTTCGCCTGCCCGGTTCCCAGTTGCAAGCCCTTCATCCAGAACTGGCCCCAGTCGAAGGCGATCTGCCCCTTGCGCTCGAGTTTGTCCTTCGCCTTCGGATCCTCGGGGACGAACACGCCGACGACGCCGATTTTGCCTGTGGCGCGGACCGTCGCGACGAGGCTGTTCATGGTCACGTTCGGCTGTTCCTCGCCCTGCGGGTCGTGCGCTTGATACCCGACGCACTCGCACCCCTTGTCGGCCCCTTGGCCATCGGTGTGGTGCAGAACCTGCTCGACTGCGTCCTTCTTCGAGAAATCAACCGTGATCGCGCCGATCTGCTCGGCCAGCGCCAGTCGATCCGCAAATCGATCGACGACAATCACCTTGCTTGCGCCCCTGAGGAACGCCGACAGAGTCGCCATCAAACCCACGGGACCGGCCCCGTAAATCACAAGCGATTCGCCCGGCTGAACGCACGCCATCTCCGTCGCGTGATATCCCGTGGGGAAGATGTCTGAGAGCATCACGTAGTCCGCCTCCTTCTCCTGGGCGTCCTCCGGAAGCTGCAGACAGTTGAAGTCCGCATGCGGCACGCGCAGATACTCGGCCTGCCCTCCCTCGAACGGCCCCATGCCAGAGAAGCCGTATGCGGCGCCAGCGGTGCCGGGGTTTAAGGAGAGGCACGCGCCGGTGAGGCCGCGCTCGCAGTTTTTGCAGTAGCCGCAGCTCACGTTGAACGGCAGGCACACCCACTGCCCGACCTTCACGCTCTCGACCGCGTCGCCGACCTCGACGACCTGGCCAAGGTTCTCGTGCCCGAGGACACGCCCCTCTTCCATGTCGGTGCGCCCCTCGTACATGTGCAAGTCTGAGCCGCAGATGTTCGTGCTGGTAACGCGAATTACCGCGTCGTTGGGCCGCTCAATGCGGGCATCGGGGACGTCCTTCACCGAAACCTTGTTCGGTCCGTCGTAAACGAGTGCTTTCATGGCGGTCCCTTTGCTGCGAGAGTTCGCAGGGTTAGCGTGCGTTTGTCGAGGCGATTGACTGTCGGCCTCGGGATCGCCCAACCCGATGATCTGAAAATGAAAAGTAACCCGGTTTAACACCAGCGCTCGCGTCTCGATGATCCTGACCTGCGTCGAACGCCTGCGGCCGATACGCCACCGAACAATGGTGTCAAACCGGCTAGTTCTTTCTCCCGAGAGCCTCGACTACCCTCTCGCATGCCAACCTCCGACCGCGCCGCCACCGCCGCTCTATCCTGGCTCGATGAGAACGAGTCCGCCTCCATCCAGCGGCTTATCGACTGGCTCTCCATCCCCTCGATCTCAACGGATCCGCAGTACAAGGTTGAGGTGAAACGTGCCGCGATGTGGTGCGCCGATCAACTGCGCGGCGCGGGCATCGCACAGGTTGACGTCGTCCCCACGGGCGATCCCGAGGGCTCGGGCCATCCGATCGTTCTTGCGCACCACCCGGGCGCGCCCGACTATCGCGGGCCGCACGTGCTCTTCTACGGCCATTACGACGTGCAGCCCGTTGACCCGCTCAACCTCTGGGACTCTCCGCCCTTTCAGCCGGAGATCAAAGAAGCGGTGCCCGGCGGGCCCGGGCGTCGCATCGTCGCGCGCGGCGCGGTTGATGACAAGGGCCAGGTGCTGATGTTCATCGAGGCCTTGCGTGCGGTGCGGTTCGCGACTGACAAGGTCGCCGGCGGCGTCAAGTTCACGATCCTCATCGAGGGAGAAGAAGAGTCTGGCTCGGTCAACCTTGACCGCTTCGTCCGCGACCACAAAGCAACGCTCAAGGATTGCGACGTCTGCCTCATCTCTGACACCGGCATGCTCGCACGCGGCAAGCCCGCCATCACCTACGGCGTCCGCGGGCTCGCGTACACCGAAATCACGCTGCGCGGCCCCGACCAAGACCTCCACAGCGGCATGTGGGGCGGGCGCGTCATGAACCCGAACCTTGCGCTGGTCAAAGTCCTCGCGCAGCTTCACGACGAGAACAATCGCGTCACCATCCCCGGCTTCTACGAGCGCGTGATTCCCATCAGCCCCGACGAGCGCGCCGCGTGGCAGCGCCTCGCGTTCGATCAATCCGACGCGCTCCGAAAGATCGGCCTCCCGCATTCGGCCGACTGGGGTGAGAAAGGTTTCGCGCCGCTTGAGCGCGAATGGGCACGCCCGACCGCGGAGATCAACGGCATCTGGGGCGGCTACATCGGCGCGGGTGCGAAGACTGTCATCCCCAGCCACGCCAACGCAAAGGTCAGCTTCCGACTTGTTGCCGACCAGGACCCTGCGCAGATCACCAAACTGTTCTTTGACTGGATCACCGCGCGCGTCGCCGAGCTCGCCCCCGGCTTTAGCGTCCAATGCACCGACCTCCACGGCGGCCTCGGCGTCACGCTCCCCACCGACTCGGTTCACCTGCAGGCAGCGAGCCGCGCGATCAAGCGTGCCTGCAACGTCGAGCCGGCGCTCATCAAAACCGGCGGGAGCATTCCGGTCGCGGGCCTGCTCAAGAGCGAGCTAGGCATCAGCACGATCTTCATGGGCTTCGGCCTTGATGACGATCGCGTCCACTCGCCTAACGAAAAGTTCGAGCTTGAGTGCTTCCGCATGGGCGCACGCTCGCACGCTCTGTTCATTGACGAGCTCACGCGCTTGTGAGCGTCGCGTGATCCTTTACACCGCAACACCATGAAACTCCGGCGCCTTCCCGATGACTTCGGCGTCGTCGAGCAACTCTCCCCCGACACGCTCGCGGCCATGCGACCACCGGGCGAGGCGCCCGCGCCGTCGCGTGGCTCGACCCCTATCGCCATCTACGCCCTCACGAAGCGCCAGCTCACCACGCCCGAAGCGAGCATCATGCTCGCTCGCGCGCTAAAACTCAAACCCGGCGCAGTTGAACACGCCGGTCTCAAAGACAAGCATGCTGTGACGACCCAGCACGTCAGCGTTCGCTGGTCTGGAGCCATCGCCACGGCTCCGCCGAGATTGACGTCGGAGCGAACTGGTGCCTGGTCCGCGACGCTCGTTGGCTGGCTTGACCGGGCGTTGCGGGCCGCGGACATCCACCGCAATCACTTTACGATTGTCGTGCGTTCGCTCGATCAGCGCGAATTTGACCTGTTAGAAACGCGAGCAGAGTTGCTGCACGACGACGGTGAGTGCTGGCTGGCCAACTACTTTGGCGATCAGCGCTTTAGCTCGGCGCGTCATGCCCAGGGCTTCGCTGCCGTGGCGCTCTGCCAAGCCGATTTCATGGGCGCTTTTCGGCTGCTCGCGGGCACGCCCGCCCGCAAGGACACCGGGCGCAGGCGCGACACGACGCGTCTCATCGCCAGCGCCTGGGGATTGCCCGGCGCACCGAGCGCGAGCGTGCCGACCGCAACAACGTGGGCCGCGATCGCTGCGAAGCTGCCGCCCTCGCCGGAGCGGCGCGCAGTCGAGCGACTCGCGCGAGACGACGACGCACTCGCGGCCCTCGCCGAGCTGCCGCAAGCCGATCTGACGATGGCCGTCGAAGCGTTTCAAAGCGTGCTCTGGAATCACACGCTCAACGCGCTGGTGCTGGATGCTGCGCCGCCAGCGGCGCGACTCAATGTCCAGACCGACTTCGGCGCGTGCGCCTTCCCGACGCATGAACCGAACTTGGCGCGATGGACCGACAACGCCCGCGCCCTCCGATCGCTCGTCCTCCCCATGCCCACGTCGAGCACCGAGCTCTCGCCACCCTGGAATTCTCATCTCATCGCGGCCGCCGCCGCGTTCGACCTGCGGACCGATCAACTCCGTATCGAGCAGATGCGCCGCCCACGTTTCGGTGAAGCGCTCCGCCCCGCGTTTGTCCAAGTTCACCAACTCACCTTCGCCCCGCCGGCGCAAGACGAACTCGCCCCGGCTCGCTCCGCCAAGCCATACAGACGCACGCTCACCTTTTCCCTCCCCCGCGGCTCGTACGCAACGGTGCTCATGCGCGCCCTCGGCAGCGACTAAGGCTGCATCGTTGCCCATCCGATGCGCCTTTTAACATCTCAGCGTCGAACGATCATCTCGCCCTTGCCAGACTCTGACATCTTCCGGCGCGCCTCGTTGATCAGCCATTCCCACTGCAGCGCCGGCCCGGGATCGGACTTGTCGCTTTGGATGTGGTAATGGCCGAGGATACCCGTGAACGTCCTGAGACGATCGTCTGGAAGTTTGCTCGTGACGACGCGACCCTCTTCGTCGCGTGGATAGTCACAGGTCATCTTGGGGAAGATCATGCACAGGCTGGCCGTGAGCTTTGCGAGCGAGGCGTACTGCTCCGGCGTCAGGTCGTACTGCCGGCGTACTTTGCCCTGTACCTCGCCAACGACGATCCCGGGCGTCGCGGGACGGCCGACAAAGTTCTTCGTCCGCACGCCGCCATCACCAAGATTCTCAGGGATAGTGATCCGGATGCGCCCGTTCTCATCCGTCGCGTACCACTGCGCAAATGGTTCCTTCTCACCCTCGGCGTATGCCCCCATGTTGGCGATCTCAATCCCGATGGATCGGTCGTTGCTGCTGGTGGCGTGGTAGGTGCGTTCTTTGAGATCGCAGGTCTGGTAGATCGTGCCGTCGATGTCGAGCATGAAGTGAACGCTGAGGCCGCGCACGTCGTGGAGGATGCGGAAGCACTGCTTGCTGACGCCGCAGACGTCGTAGTGAAGCACGAACTGATCGACCTTTGTGCGAAGGAGGTCGAGATCCCACCCACCGCCGCGAACTTGTGAAATCTGCTCGGGAGTCAGCACGCTTTCGCCAAGGAACGCTGGCTGTGGCTCCGCGAATCTGAAGAAGCGCGTGCCGAAACGCGCCGGGTCGATCGGCCCCTTGCCTTCCTTCTGCAGCGCGGCCCATCCTGACTTCTCAACCTGCCCGAAGCGCCGCTCCACGCGCGAGTGGTCGTACCCACCGGGGTCTGTCCACAGGACTACCGGCGCGCCGGTGTGAAACAGTTGCCCGCACACCATGATCTCGTCGCCGACCCGCTGGTATGCAAGCACCCCCTGACCCTGTCGCTCGCGTGTGGCGCTTGCGCAGCCGCCAACCACGCCGGCCAACATCGCCAGCAGACCCAGACCCAACGCCGCGCGCACGCTCTTTGAAGGTATCATCGGCTCATGGTACCAAACGCCGACCCGAGCCGCGTCCCCGTCGCTTCGCTCGTTGCCGATGCCGAGTCGAGCGCCCGTCTCTTTCGCTTGCTTCGGACCGCCGACTTACGAATTAAGACGGCACTTGAACACGCTGATGAGCTCCGCCTCCAGATCCTCGTCACCCACTTTGTGCCGGCAGCGGCAGCGGGAAAGCCAGCCTCCCCGGACAAGCCCTCGCTCTCGTTGATCCCCCGCACCGCCTCGTTCCGCGCCAGCGACGAATACCTCTACCCGGCCAGCACCATCAAGCTCCTCACCGCGACCTGTGCGCTTCGCGCGCTGCAGGATCTTCAGGCTGCGGGCGCGCCTGTCAACGCTCGCACGCCCCTGCGCTTTCATGCTGCATTCGGGGACCAATCGATCGAGGACCGTGACGCGACGAACCTCGGCTACGAAGCCGATGACGCATGTGCTGGATGCCCATCGGGCGATAGACCAGCAGACGCGACGAACCTCGGCTACGAAGCCGATGACGCCGCGGACTCCAGCGGCGCTTTCCTCCCTGCGTGTCCGCCCGGCGTGATCTGCCTGGAACACGAGATCCGCAAATCGCTCGTCGTGAGCGACAACCCCGCGCACAACCGCCTCTACACCTTCGTCGGTCACGAGCGCGTGAACACTCTGTGCAGCGAACTCGCGCTCGCGTCCACGCTCATCAACCATCGCCTCAGCGAGTTTCGCTCGCGCGACGAGCAACGGCACACCGGGCGCGTCGACTTCCTCGAACACCCGCACACCTCGCGCGAGCGCGTCATCGCAACCATACCCGCGCGCACGAGCGACCTGATCCTCGAGAACCCACCGACGCTTCGCGGCCTCAACATCGGGCGCGCCCACTTTCTCAACGACGCGCGAATCGAAACGCCAATGGACTTCTCATGGCGCAACCGGCACACGCTTGAAGACATGCAGCGAGCGCTCGTGATGCTCGTCCGCCCCGAGCTGCTTAGCGATCCCAGCGGCTTGACTCCTCGTCATCGCGCGCTCATCTGCGACGCCCTCTGGCCGCTGCCTCGACAGTCGGTCAACCCGCGGTTTGACCCAACGGATTACTCGGACGCTTCGAACAAGTTCGTCGCCGCGGGAAGAGCGAGCGCCCACCTTCGCGCCCGCGGGCGTATCTTCAACAAAGTCGGGCAGGCCTACGGCTTCACGCTCGACAACGCGTTCCTGACCACGCCCAACTTCTTCATCGCCATCGGCCTCTACACAAACCCCGGCGAAGTGCTGGGCGACGACTCGTACACCTACGCCCCTGCGGTCCCGCTCATCGCACGCATCGCCGCGGCGATCGCGGCGTCTCCGGACTTCACCACACCCGCCTGATCTTTGCCCGCACACCGCTCATCGCGGTGCGTTCGCAACGAACCGCGCCACCGCGTCAAGCGTCGCCAGCGTCTGCGGCCACAACCCACACTGCAAAAACCCGTGCGGCACACCCGCGACGACACAGGACTCAACCTCAACTCCCACGCCCCGCGCCGCCTCAACGAAGACGTCGCTCTGTGAACACAACGCGTCCTCCGCCGCGCCCACCACCATCACCCGCGGCAGCCCTCGCACATTCGCCACCGGATCAAACCGCGCGCGAGCCTTGCGATCTGCGTCCATCGCGCCCAAGTACCACCGCCTCATTTGTAGGATGCCCGCGAGGCTTGGCGACGCCAAGCCCTCGAAGTCCAAGACGCCGTACAGCAATACGAGCGCGATGACATCACGCGTATTCTGCACCGCGAACAGCACGCCTCCGCCAGCGGTATCAGCCGCGCTCGCCCCCGCATGAATCCGTCCCGCCGCGATCACCGCGATCTGTGCGCCCGCCGAATCTCCCACCAAGACAACGCGCGCCGGATCACCACCGAACGTGCGCGCGTGCGTGCGGACCCACCGCACCGCCTGCATCACGTCGTCGACCAGCTCATCGGCCGTGTGCTCTGGCGCGAGCCCATACTCCACCGCGACGACAACAACGCCCGTCCCGTTGCGTTCAGAAGCCCCCACCAGCCCGTTCGTCAGCGATCGGTACGACGCGACAGACCCGGTCACCCAGCCGCCGCCGTGAACGAACACGCACACCGGCCAGCCGCCGGGCTCGGGGCTCGCGCCGCTCGCGGCGGGCTCGATGACCTCCACCATCAACTTTGAAATCCCCGCCCCCGCCGCACGCACAACGAACTGCGACACTCGCCCGACCCGCGGCATCTCGCCGGTTGAGCCGTCGTTCATCAAGGGCTCAAAGAACGCCGTCGCCTCGCGAAGTTCGTCGACCGTCCGCGCTGGCGGCCGCGCCGCCACCACCGCACGCCATTGGTCGAGCGTCATCACACGAGCCACGCAACCACCTTTTTACCTCTGAGTAACCGCATTAAACGCCATGCCCGGGCGCGACTTGCGAACCCGCCACCACGTCCACCACCAGATTTCGCCCCAGCTCACCAAGCTCAAACACGCCGCCGTACGTCAGCTCCGTCGCGAGCCGCAGTCGGTCGCCGGCCCGCACGCCGTCGCGCGCCGCCAGGCGTGCGACCACGCGATTGCCCGCCGCGGTCCGGCCGGTCACGTCGATCGCATCGCCCAACGGCTCGACCAGTTCCACCGCGGCCTCCAGATCCCACCCGTCATTGCCCGCGGCAACCTCATGCAAGTTCTGCGGCCGCACGCCCAGCACCACCCGCTCACCCAAACTCCCACGCAGCGCTGCTTCCCACCCGCTGGGCAGCCAGACAACGCGACCCTCACCGCCGGCTTGTTCAGCGAAACCGAGCTGTTGGAGGCCCGTTTTCGTGTCGGTGTCGTGTGTGCCCGGACCGCGCTGGACAAGCACGCCATCCAAGAAGTTCATCGGCGGCGTCCCCAGAAAGCCTGCGACAAAGCGGTTCACCGGGCGTCGATACACCTCCAACGGCGTGCCCGCCTGCTGCACCACCCCCGCGTACATCACCACGACGCGATCGCCCATCGTCATTGCTTCTTCCTGGTCGTGCGTCACGTAGATCGTCGTCGTCTTCAGTCGCATCTGCAGGCTCTTGATCTCCGCACGCGTCGTCACTCGCAATCTCGCATCAAGATTGCTCAGCGGCTCGTCAAACAAGAACGCCTTCGGCTCGCGCACGATCGCGCGCCCGACCGCGACGCGCTGGCGCTGCCCGCCGCTGAGCGCCGCGGGCTTCTTGGTCAGCATCGCGTCCAAGCCCAGGAGCGCCGACGCACGGCGCACGCGGGTTTCGATCTCGCTCTTGTCCATCGAACGCAATCGCAGTGAGAACGCGATGTTCTCGTACACGCTCATGTGCGGGTAGAGCGCGTAGTTCTGAAACACCATCGCGATGTCGCGGTCCTTCGGGTGCACGTCGTTCACCACGCGCCCGTCGATCGCGATCTGGCCCGAGCTGATCTCCTCCAGCCCCGCGACCATGCGCAGCGTCGTGCTCTTGCCGCAGCCCGACGGCCCGACCAGCACGACAAACTCACCATCACGGATTTCCAGACAAAAATCACGGACCGCCGTCGATCCATCGGGATAAACCTTCTGCACGTTCTTGAGCGTCACGGTCGCCATGACCCCAGCGTAACCCAATCGCCTTCGACTGTCATCCCGCACCCCCGCTCGCCACCCCCACCGCTCCGCCGCCCCCGTCAACCGACACCCGCCAAGACCCACCCCCGCCCTCATTTTCCGTCCGCGCGTACGCTCCGGCATGACTCATCCTTCCCCCGCCTCGCGTCTTCGCGCCCTTATGGATCAGGGCGTCGTCGCGGCTCCCGGCTCCTTCAACGCCCTCTGCGCCCGCGCCGTCGCGGATGCCGGCTTTACCGCCACCTACGTCTCGGGCGCCGCCGCGAGCGTCTGCGCCGGCGTCCCGGATGTCGGCCTGCTCACGCTGGAGCACTTCTGCCGCTTGATTCGCGAGGTGTCGAGCGCCAGCGATCTTCCGCTGATCGCCGACGCGGACACCGGCTTTGGCGAGGCCGAGATGGTCCGGCGCACCGTGATCGATTATCACCGCGCCGGCGCCGCGGGCCTGCACATCGAAGATCAGCAGTTCCCCAAGCGTTGCGGCCATCTGGACGGCAAATCGCTCGTCCCTTCCGACCACATGGTCGAGAAGATTCGGTGGGCCGCCAAGGCAACGCGCGACCTCAACAACGATTTCATCGTCTGTGCCCGCACCGACGCCCGCTCCGTCGAGGGCCTTGACGGCGCGATCTCGCGGGCCACTGCGTACGTCAACGCCGGCGCTGAGATGATCTTTCCCGAGGGCCTCACGACCGAGCAGGAGTTCGGCGATTTCGCGACGCGCCTTCGCTCTAACCTCGGCGCGCGGTCGCCCTCCGGTACCGGCAAACCCCGCCGCGTCCCGTATTTGCTGGCGAACATGACCGAGTTCGGCAAGACCCCGCTCATCCCGCTCAGTCGCTTCGGGCAGCTCGGCTACGACTACGTGATCTACCCCGTGAGCCTGCTGCGCGTCGCGATGGGGGCCGTGACCAAGGCGTTGCAATCGCTCCGCAGGGAGGGCACCGTGCAGCCGTTCTTAACCGACATGCAGACCCGCCAGCAGCTCTACGCACTCATTGACTACACGCCCGGAACGCCTTGGGAATCGCCGGCTCGCTGAACCATCGCCGGTTGCAATCGTCGCCTGGATACGTTCCCCATGCGGTGTTCGCCGCGACGTGCCCAGCGTGCTGGATCTGGGGCAAGCGCATCCTATAGTGCCGCCCCCCGCTCCGGGGCATGAGGGCATCGGGCCTGAGAGTAAACTTGGTTTGACGATACTCGCGTGCCTGTTCTCGGTGTTTGCTCTTGCGACGGTGGCGCCTTGGGTGTCGCGCAGGCTTGGTCGGGCGGGGGGCTGGGTGTTGGCGATCGCGCCGTTGACGGTGGCCGGTGTGCTGGCGTCGTACGTGCCCCGGGTGATGTCGGGCGAAGTGATCCGAGAGAGCGTGGCGTGGGCTCCAGAGCTTGGGCTGACGATCTCGATCGCGCTGGATGGGCTCGGGCTGCTGTTTGCGCTGCTGATCTCTGGGGTGGGAGCGCTGATCCTAGTGTATACCCAGGGCTACCTGGGCGGGCACCGGCATCTGCCGCGGATCTACGCCTATCTGCTGATGTTCATGGGTGCGATGCTGGGGGTGGTGCTGACGGAGAATCTGCTGGTGATGTTCGTGTTCTGGGAGCTGACCAGCATCAGTTCGTACTTGCTGATCGGTTTTGACCACAATCGGCTGGCGGCACGCAAAGCGGCGTTGCAGGCCCTTTTGGTGACCGGAGGAGGGGGGCTGGCGCTGCTGGTCGGGATCCTGCTGCTGTGGAAAGTCGGGGGCTCACTGGACGTTTCGGTACTGGCTGGCCGCGCCGAGGCGATCCAGGGGAGCGGGTTCTACAGCGCGATCGTGCTGCTCTTCGCGTTGGGTGCGTTTACCAAGTCGGCCCAGTTTCCGTTTCATTTCTGGCTGCCGGGTGCGATGGAAGCACCGACGCCGGTAAGCGCTTACCTGCACTCCGCGACGATGGTGAAGGCGGGGATCTACGTGCTGGCGCGGATGAGCCCGGTGCTGGGTGGGAGCGAACTATGGACGACGCTGCTCACTCTGACCGGGGCGACGACGCTGGTGGTTGGAGCCGTGCTGGCGTTCCGGCACACTCAACTGAAGAAGATCCTTGCGTACTCGACGGTGTCGTCGCTGGGGCTGGTGGTGATGATGCTGGGGGTTGGAACGACGGCAGCGGTTGAGGCGGGCATGGCGTACCTGCTGGCGCACGCGATCTTTAAAGGTGGGTTGTTCATGGTCGCTGGCGCGATCGATCACGGGACCGGTCAGCGTGCTGCGGAGAAGCTGGGCGGGTTGTTCGGAGCGATGCCACTGTTGGGGTTGGCAAGTATCTTCGCGGCATGCTCAATGATCGGGCTGCCGCCAATGTTCGGGTTTGTGGGGAAGGAACTGGTGCTTAAAGCGGTGGGCGAAGCGCCAATGTGGAGCGAGTGGCTGACCGCAGCGATGATCGTGGCGGCCGCACTCGGGACGGCCGCGGCGATCTTGGCGGGTATAAAGCCGTTCGTCGGGAAGCGGGTTGACACGCCGCACGAGCCGCACGCACCGGGGCTTGCTCTTTTGCTTGGTCCGGGTGTCCTGGCGGTTTTGGGCGTTGCGGTCGCGCTGCTGCCGTCAGTGCTGTCAGGCCCGCTGGTGGGGCCCGCGGCGTCGGCAGCGCTTGGCGTGGCCAGCGAACCCGACCTGCATCTGTGGCACGGGTGGACCAGGGAGCTGGCGCTGAGCGCCGCCGCGTTGGGGATCGGTGTGGTGGCGTTCGCTCTACGGCGGGGTGTGCGGCGCATCATTGAGGTCTTAAGGTTTTTCGATCGAGTGGGGCCCGAGCGTGGCTATGAAGTTGGGCTGAAGTGGCTGAACGCTGTGGCCAAGGGGCAGACGCGGGTGCTGCAGAACGGGTATTTGCGTTCGTACCTCGTCGTGACCATGGGGACCGCATCCGGGCTGGTGGGGTACACATTGTGGTCGCGGGGTGGGTTGATACTGCAAGGGGTGTCGTTGGATATGAGGTGGTACGAGCTGATGGTCGGCCTGTTGGTTGCCGTGGCCGCGATTGCCGCGGCGGTAGCGAAGACCCGGCTGATGGCGATCGCGGCGCTCGGGCTGGCGGGGTACGGGATGTCGGTGATGTTCGTGATGTTCGGGGCGCCGGACCTGGCAATGACGCAGATCGCGATCGAGACGCTGACGGTGATCTTGTTCGCGTTGTTATTCCGCCGGCTGCCGAACTTCCGATCGATCTCGAAGCGAGCCCAGAAGGTTCGAGATGTGTTCGTGGCGGGGCTGGCCGGGGCGATGATGACGGTGCTGATCCTGGTGGCGTCGCGGGTGCAAATCGGATCAGGTAACTCGTCGTGGTTCGGCGAAAACAGCTACGTTGGTGGCCACGGCCGGAACGTCGTGAACGTGATCTTGGTTGATTTCCGAGCGATTGACACGATGGGCGAAATCACAGTTCTGGCGGTCGCGGCGATCGGCGTGTTTGCGCTGCTGCATCCGGGTAGGAAGCAGCCCGAGCAGAAGGAGGCCGAGCGATGAACTCAGTGATCCTTCGAACGGCGACGCGTTTTATGATGCCGCTGCTGCTCCTGTTCTCGATCGTGATCCTGTTGCAGGGCCACAACAAGCCGGGCGGCGGGTTCATCGCGGGCCTGATCGCCGCGGCGACGTTCTCGTTGCACGCGCTGGCGTTCGACCCCGAGTCGACTCGACGCGTGCTGGTGGTGGACCTGCGATCGTTGATAGGCGCAGGGCTGCTGGTGGCGCTCGTGAGCGCGCTCGTCCCGCTTGCGCAGGGTCTGCCGTTGATGACGGGGGTCTGGACAACGGTCCCAATGATGGGAGGCGATCCGATCAAGGTCGGGACACCGTTGCTCTTTGACCTGGGCATATTTTTAGTCGTCGTGGGGATCAGCCTGCTGATGGTGCTGACGGTGCTGGATGCGCAGGAGCAAGACACCTGATGGACCTTCTCTTTGCGATCACTGCGGGAGTGCTGTTCGCCTCGGGCGTCTATATGATGCTGCGCCGGAGCATCATGAAGCTGCTGATGGGGCTGGTGCTGATAGGGCACGCGGCGAACATCGCGATCTTCACCGCCGGAGGGCTCACCCGGGCGCGGGCGGCGCTCATTGCGGACGATGAAACTACTCTGGACTCAGGGACCGCAGATCCGCTTCCCCAGGCCCTGATCTTGACGGCGATCGTAATCTCGTTCGGTGTTCTGGTGTTCGCGATGGTGCTGGTGAGCCGGGCGTGGTCGGCAGTCGGCGACGATGACACGGACTCATTTACGGGAACCGACCGATGAGCATCTTGCCTGCGCTGCCCATTATTATCCCGCTGGTCACGGCCGCCGTGTCGGTGATGCTGTGGCGCTGGGTGGCGGCGCAGCGGGTGCTGGGAGCCATCGGCTCTCTGGCGCTGCTGTGGGCGACGGTGGCGCTACTGCTCCGCGTTGATTCGCACGGGATCATGGTGCTGCAGGTCGGGAACTGGCCGGCGCCGTTCGGGGTGTCGTTCGTGGCGGATCGGTTCGGGTCGATCATGGCAGTATTGGCGGCGGTGACCGGCGTGGCGACGATGTGCTACTCGCCGGGGAGTGTCGATTCGCGGCGGCAGGCGATGCTTTACTACCCGCTTGTGAACGTTCTGCTGGCGGGTGTATGCGGCGCCTTCCTAACGGGGGACATCTTCAACTTGTACGTTTGGTTCGAGGTGCTGCTGATGTCCTCATTCGTCCTGCTGGCGCTGGGGGGAGAGCGGGCGCAGCTGGAGGGGGCGATCAAATATGTCACGCTGAACTTGGTGTCATCGGCGTTGTTCCTGATCGCCGTGGGAATCTTGTATGGCGCCGTCGGCACGCTGAACATGGCAGATATCGCCGTCAAGGTGCGATCGGCGCCCGAGCCGGGGGTGATCACGGCTGTGGCCGTGCTGTTCATGGTGGCGTTCGGGATCAAGGCCGCTGTGTTCCCTCTGTTCTTCTGGCTGCCATCGTCGTACCACACCCCGCCGTTCGCGGTGTCTGCCATCTTCGCGGGGTTGCTGACGAAGGTGGGGGTGTACGCCCTGATCCGTGTGTTCACGACGATATTCACACACGATACGGGGTACACGCACACGATCCTGATGATTATCGCGGGGCTGACGATGGTGACTGGGGTGCTGGGCGCGGCGGCACAGATGGAGTTCCGACGCGTATTGTCGTTCCACATCATCAGCCAGATTGGTTACATGGTGATGGGGCTGGCCCTCTTCACGCCGCTGGCACTGGCAGGTTCGGTCTTCTACATCATTCATCACATCATCGTGAAGGCGAACCTGTTCTTCATCGCCGGGATTGCGCACCGGATCCGGGGGACGTCAGACCTCAAGGTGGCGGGGGTGCGGGGGGTGTACGAGACCAGCCCGCTGACGTGTGTGGTGTTCTTTATCGCGGCCATGTCGCTGGCGGGTGTGCCGCCGCTATCGGGTTTCTTCGCGAAGGTGATCCTGATCCGGGCCGGCCTCGAGACCGAGTCGTACGTGATTGTCGGTGTGGCGATCGTGGTGGGCCTGCTGACGCTGTTCTCAATGGCCAAGATCTGGGCCGAGGCGTTCTGGAAGAGCCCCGGCGAGGACGGGGTTGAGAGCGTCCAAGTGTCCACGACACCGCCGACGAAGATGATGTTGGCCGTGAGCGTAATGCTGGCGTTGGGGACAGTGCTGATTGGCATCTTCGCGGGTGAGGTGTTTGGGCTGGCCCAGCGGACGGCGGACGAACTGCTCGACGCTGACCGCTACATCCGTGCGGTGCTGGGAGGAGCGCCATGAGCTTAGTGGTCTGGAACTTCGTGCTTGCGCTGGTATGGGCGGCGACGACTGAAGATTTCTCAGCCCGGAACCTGGGGATCGGGCTTCTGATCGGCCTCGTCCTGCTGTACGCCACCCGTAAGGTTCTAAACTTTTCAGAGTACTTCCGAAACCTCAAACAGATCGTGGCGCTGGTGTGGTTCTTCGTGAAGGAACTAACGCTGGCAAACTTTCGCATGGCGTATTACACCGTGATGCCGCTGGACCGCATGCGACCGGGGGTGATCGCAATACCTCTGGAGCCGATGACCGAGGTGGAGCTGACAGTGCTGTCGAATCTTCTCACGCTGACACCCGGGACCCTGAGCCTGGACGTGTCGAAGGACAAGCGCTCGCTCTTCATTCACGTGATGTGGTTTCAGGATCCAGAGCAGGTGCGCCGGGAGATCAAGAGCGGGTTCGAGTCGGCGGTTCTCAAGGGGCTGCGGAGCGCGAAGGATGGCTGATCAGATCCTGCAATGGTCGCTCATGGCGACGGCGGTGATGATGACGATCGCGATCGTGATCGTGACCTTCTGCCTGCTGCGCGGCCCGACGTTGCCCGACCGCGTGGTGTCGCTGGATCTGATCGGCACGCTGACGGCCGGGGCGATCGGGGTTTACGCGATGAGCCAGAACGAGCCGGTATACATCCTGGTGAGCGTCGTGCTGTCTGTGGTGCTGTTTGTAGGCACCGTGGCGTTCGCGTACTACATCGAGAAGGGGCTTGAGCAATGATCCAGATTCTGGTGTCGGCGCTCATGCTGTTCGGCGCGGTGTTCAGCCTGCTGGGAGCGGTTGGTATGTTGCGGATGCCGGATTTGCTCACGCGCCTTCAGGCGGCGACCAAGACGGGAACGCTGGGGGTGGGTTTCGTGATGCTTGCGGTGGCCGTGCACTTCCAGGAACTGGGAGTCGTGGCCAACTCGCTTCTGGTAATTGCATTTCTGTTTCTGACCGCGCCGATCGCGGCCCACGTGATCGCGCGGTCGGCCTACTTCGTTCCCGTGCCCCTTTGGAAAGGTACCGCGCTAGACGAGCTAAAACAAGCCATCGACGCTCAGGCAGCGGATGCGCCGCCAGACACCACAGAGTCCGGGCAAGGGTCGGCGGGTGAGACCGGCCGGGGACGGGCCAGCTGATGAGGCCCGTTCGCGAGATGGGCCGCCAGAGTGAGGTCAAACTTTCGCTCAGGTATCGCGGACCGGTCGGATGCGCAGTGCGCATCGACCTAGATCCTAACCCAAGCCCGGCGAGAGATCTCTAGCTTTCAAAACGGCCTCTTTTGACGACGCCCGTCGCTGAAGAAAACTGGTTCTCCGAAACGCTGATGCTTTGCGTCGCCATTCGATCACACTTGATCCGCCGCCCGACGCTCAATCCTTACGCCTGATCCAGGAGCGCCACCGTGGTGAACGGCTTGCCAGCGAGCATCTCCAGCGACGCACCGCCGCCGGTCGAGACGTGCGAGAACTTGCTGGCGAGGCCGAACTCCTCCGCCGCCGCGGCGCTGTCGCCGCCACCGACGATCGAGGTCGCGCCCCTGGCGGTCGCGTCCACGATCGCTCGCGCGACCTCCTCTGTGCCCGTGCGGAACAGGGGCCACTCAAACACGCCCATCGGCCCGTTCCACACGATCGTGTTCGCAGCCCGGAGCACCACGCTGAAGTTCGAGATCGTCTGCGGCCCGATATCCAGCCCCATGAAACCGTCGCCGATCGCCTCGCCGAACGTCTTGACCGTGCCGCCGCTCTCGCTGAAGTCCGTCGCGCACACGTGGTCCACCGGCAGGTGCAGGTGACACTTCACGTTCGCCGCCTGGTCCAGCATCTTCTTGGCCTGATCCAGGTGGCTCTCTTCCACGCGGCTGCTGCCGACCTTTCGCCCCAGCGCCCTCAGGAACGTGTACGCCATCGCGCCGCCGACGATGATGTCGCTCGCCCGCGGCAGCAGATTCTCAATCAGCGAGATCTTGTCCGACACCTTCGCCCCGCCGAGAACCACCACGAACGGCTTGGCCGGGCTCTTGAGCGCATCGCCCAAATACTTCAGTTCCTTCTCCAGCAGCAGCCCCGCGACGCACGACTTGCCCTGGGCCTTCATCGCCTTGGGGACCGCGAACATGCTGCCGTCCTCGCGATGAGCGGTGCCGAACGCGTCGTTGCAGTACATATCGCCGTACCCCGCGAGCTTGCTGGCGTACGACTCTTCGCCCTTCTTCTCGCCCTTGGCAAATCGCACGTTCTCCAGCAGCACGACATCGCCGGGCTTGGCGTTCTTCGCCGTTGTCTCCGCCGCTGAGTCGGTGATGTCTTGCGACGGGAACTGCACGGGCTTGCCCAGCAGCGTGCTGAGGTGATCCGCGACCGGCTTGAGCGAGAACTCGCCCTCGAAGCCCTTGCCCTCCGGGCGCCCGAGGTGCGACATCAGCACCACCGCCCCGCCGCGATCCAGCACGCTCTTGATGGTCGGCAGGGCCTCGCGGATGCGCCGGTCGTCGCTGATGACGCCGCGCTCGATGGGCACGTTGAAGTCAACGCGAATGAGCACGCGCTTGTTCTTGACGTCGGCCTGGGCGATGGTCTTGGTCGGCATGGGCGCTTCTCGCAACGGGTAGTCTGCATCTGATTGATCACGCTCGCCGTTTGGCGAGCGCGCCATGATAGCGACAGACAGCGCTCGAACCCAGAGCTCGAATCGCACAACTACAGCGAGAATAATTGAGGCGTCAGGCCGTCTTCAAACCGCAAGGCCAGCGGCGCGCCCCACCGCCCGAAGCCTTTGACCCGCCAACCAGACTCACGCCTGAATGATGCGACCCATCGCGGCGCGAACCGCTGGCAGCCCGTTCAGCGAAAGCTGATCGCGGAGCTGGCGAAGCTTCGTCTGCACGCTGGCGTCAAACAACTTGTCGCCCACCTGCAGCCGGATGCCGCCGATCATGGTCGGGTCGACGATCGTCTTGATGACCGGCGTGCTGCCGGGCATCTTTGACGCGATGCGCTCGCGCAGCGATCGCACGCTGTCCTCGTCGATCGGCGCAGACGTCGTGACCGTCACTTCCACGCGCCCGTCCACCGCGTCGACCATCTCTGCCAGCGAACCGACGATCCCCGGGAGCTTCCCAAGCCGCTCGTTGTCGGCCAGTGCCATGAGAAAATGCAGCGTCAGATCGTCGCACTTGCCCCTGAGGGCCGCGCCGATCGACTTCTTCTTGTCAACCACGCTGATAATCCGGCTAGAAAGAAACTCGCCGAAGCGCGGGTTATCGCGCGCCAGCGCGAGCACGCCGCTCAACTCTTCGAGCACCAGCCGCACCTTGTCGATGCCGCCCTTGCTGAACGCCAGCTCGCGCAAGCTTCGTGCGTACACCTCGCTGAGTGCATCGGGCTGAGATTCGATCAGGGGCATTTCAGATCCTCAAAGGTGCAAGGTACTCAATCACCAAATCTCGAAAGGCCAGCTGTCGGTGTTCAACTTTGCGTCGCTTCGTCTCTGAGCGCGAACGACTGAGGACACATTTTCGACAGGTTACAAACAACCGCTGACCACTCACACGCGTCAGTTGCTCTTGAACGACCTGATCGCCTCCAGCGTGAACTTCTCCGCGTCCGCGCCGTTCACCTCACGCTGCAGGATCCGGCCCGCCACGCCCGTCGCCAGGCTCGCCGTCTGTGCGTAGATCTCCGCCAGCGCCTGCTTCTTCGCGGCCTCAATCTCGCGCATGGCCTTGTCCTTCATCATCGACATGTCCGTGTCCGCCTTCGACCGCTGCTCCGCGAGCTGCGCCTGCTGCGCCGCCTTCGCTTCCGAGATCATCTGCTGCGCCTTGCTGTTGGCCTCCGCAAGGTTCTTCTGATACGTCTCCAGCGCCGCCCGCGCCTGCTGACGCGCCTGCTCCGCGGCGTCGATCTCCGAGCGGATCTTGCCCTCGCGGTCCGCCAGGCCCTTGCTGATCTTCGGCCACACCGTCGTGCCAAGGAACGCCGCCGTGATCGCAAAGACCACCAGCGCCGTGACGCCGGTCGCCAGTCCCTGCTTCACCGTCGGAATCGCTTCGACCTTCTCGCGCTCGACGTTCCCGCCCGGCGCCGCCGCCGCGGCCATCGCCGTTGACGCCAACACCGAGAGCATCACCAGCAGGCCAATGGCAAGGAGAGTCTTCTTCATATCGTCAACTCCGCTGAGTCGTCAGGGTACAAACACTCGGTCAAAGGCGAAGCGGGGCGTCTCCGTCCCGCTTTGCGTGATCTACTTTCAATCAGTCTTGAATCGACCAATCAGTTGGTCGCCAAGAAGCCCGCGGCAACCGCGAACAGCGTCGCACCTTCGATGAACACCGCCAGGATGATCGCGGCGGTCTGCACCTTGCCCGCGGCTTCCGGCTGGCGAGCCATCGACTCCGTCGCGCCCTTGCCGATCAGGCCGATGCCCATGCCCGCGCCCAAAACGGCGAGGCCGCCACCCAGGACCGCGAGGCCCTTGCCCATCGACGCGCCACGAAGTTCTGCGGCGACGCCGGTGACGACCGGGTCGGCCGCCGAGGCGACCGCCGGGATCGCCAGAAGAACGCACAGGGGAATGAACTTGGTCAGCTTGCTCATGAGTCAATCCTTGTAAAACCTGCAAACATTGCTCGGGGTGAAGTGTGCGCCGTCCGCCTGTCAAATCAGGCGGGGGCAAAGGGCCCGTCATGCACGCATTACGCGTGGGCGTGCTCGTGGCCTTGTGCATGACCATGCCCGTGCTCATGGTCGTGCGAGTGATCGTGTTCGTGGTGGTCCATCAACGCGATGAACACCGTGACGAGGAACATGAAGACGAACGCCTGCATGAAGGCGACAAATAGCTCCAGCAGCATGATGCCGAAGCCGCCGACCACCGACACCACCGTCACCGGCCCGCCGATGTAGAACGGCTGGGTCACCAGCGCCGCTGCGAAGCTGAAGAGCGTCGCCAGCAGGATGTGCCCCGCGGTCATGTTCGCAAACAGACGTAGCGCCAGCGCAAACGGCTTGATGATCACCTGGCTGGCCAACTCAAGGAAGAAGATCAGGATGCTGGCCGGGAACGGCGCCCCTGCCGTCATGTGCCCAAAGTACCCGCCGACGCCCAGCCGCCGGATCGCCACCGCGTTGAAGAACAGCGCCGCGATCACTGCGAGCACGCCGGTGACCCAGATGTTCTGCGTCGCGGTGCCGCCGACAAAGAGCGTCGCGTGGCTGGCCTTGGCGTCGCCGCTGATCAGGTGAACCAGGTCCAGCAGGGGCACCAGCCCCAGCAGGTTGTTGACAAGGATGAAGAAGAATATCGTCCACAGAAACGGCATCAGCTTGTCCGTGCGATCTAGCAGCAGCGGGCGAGCGACCTCTTCACGCAGGTACACGCAGATGACCTCGATCATGTGCGCGAACTTGTTCTTGGTGAGATACCGCGACGAGCCCTGGCCCTCGGCCCCGGTGGCGATCTTCGAGCTGACCCACCACCCCACCACAATCAGGATGATCATGCTGAGCACCAGGTTGCCCTGATTGCCCGACCAAAGCCACCAGCCGTCGTCACTACGCCCGCCAAGGTGAACGTGGTTGTACACATGGTCGGCCGGGCTGCCCGCGGCGAGCGTCAAAAAGTTGAACAGCATCAACGAATACTCCCATCAGCCGAACGCGTTTGCTGCCCGGGGGCGGAACTTTCGGTCGTGTGTACAGGCGAGCTTGAGCGGATTCGCGCGCGTTCTCGAGCCATGAGCAGCATCACCGCGACGCACGCCTCAACGGTCATCAACAACGCCGCGGGCACCATGATCGAATACACCACTGGTGCGCGCGGCAGGCCCATCGATTCCACCATGACGAGCATCGCGCCCAGCGCCAGCATCGTTCGCGCCCCCGACACCGCCATGATTGCCAGGCCCCAGTTCTCCGGCGTGATCAAGGTCGGCCCGATCAGCATCGCCACAAACATCGCCCCCATCACCGCCGCCACCCCCATCACGCCCATCAGCACCGGCCCGGTCAGGCCCATCGACGAACCCAACAGCGCCGCCAGCGCAACCGCGACGACGGCGCTGCCGCCCATTGCAAGCGAGTACGGTCGGTTCGGGATGGCCTCAAGCGTGCTCATGACGTCGGGAGAGATGCTCAAAACCCTTGCCAAGGGCTGTCCGCAGCGACGGCCCGGGCAAGCGGGGTCGATCATAGCGAGGAAGGTGCGTCCGGGCGAGCCGCCTGAACCCGCGCATCTTCATCCGCCTCAGCGATTCTTCACCGCTCACCGCTGCTCCAGTTTCTGTGATCGCCGGATGATCCGAACCGTCGCCGCGACGAACCCCACCAGCAGCCCGCCGACCAGCCCGTACGGGGTCCATTTGAGTCCGTAATCCAGCAGCCAGCCCAAGAAACCGCCAGCCGCGGTCGTAAACAGAAAATCGAGCCCGATCGTGAGCGCCGGCCCGATGTCCGCAAACAGCGGCTTGGCCGCCGGCGCAACGCCGCTCATCCGCGCCTTGGCAGGATGATCAACGGGCCGGGTCAACAACTCTGGAATTGCCGGTGGGTCAGGGAGCGTCGGCATCAATGGCTCCGGCTCAGCCCGCGGATCATCATTTCCTGGTTGGTTCGCGCTGATCACATCGGCACCTTGCTGAAGGCGTACTGCTTCGCGCTCTGAAGCGCTTCCTTCAGCTTGCTCAGGTCTGTCCCGCCGCCCTGCGCCAGGTCGGGCTTGCCCCCGCCCTTGCCGCCACACGCCGCCGCCGCCGCCCGCACCCACTCCCCCGCATTCAGCCCACGCTTCACAAGCGGATCGGGCACCGACGCCAGCATCGTGATCTTCCCCGCTGCTTCGTCAGGGCTCATCAACAGCACGCCCGCCCGCGGCAGCTTCGCACGAATCGTGTTCATCGCCGCCGTCAGGGCCTCACGATCGCTCCCGGCGTCAATCGTCGTGACAATTGTCCCGGCCATCTCAAACTCCGGCGACTCCGCGATCGAACGTGCTAGCGCCGCCACCTGCTGCGTCCGCGCGGCGCTCGCGTTCTTGTCCGCCGCCTTCATGCGTTCCTGAAGCTGCACGATCTCCGCTCGCACCTGCTGCTTCACACTCAGCGGCACCGTCAGTTGCTCCATATCCGACAGAATCCCCTTCACCTCCGCGCCAAGCTCCGACTCGTTCAGCGCCGCCGCCCCCTTGACGCGGTCCATCAGCGCGCGCCCGGACTGGATCGCCGCCATCGCCGGCACACCCGTCACGCCGATCAACCGCCGGATCCCCTTGGCCACACCCTCTTCGCCGACGATCGAGAAACTCTGGATCTCTCGCGTGTTGGCGACGTGCGTGCCGCCGCAGAACTCGCTGCTGACTTTGACCGCCTTTGCGTCATCGTCCTCGCGCAGCATGTCGTCCACCTTCCGCCCGATGCTCACGACGCGCACCGGATCGGGGTACGCCTCGCCGAAGACCGCGCGCAAGCCCTTGATCTTGCGGGCCAGCTCGAGTGGCGTCACCTGCGCAAACACATCGAGGCCCGCCGCGACGCTCTCGCTGACCTGGCGATCAATCTGCGCGATCTCCTCGGGCGTCACCGGGCGCGACAACGAGAAGTCAAAGCGCAGCTTGTCAGGCCCAACCTGCGAGCCCTTCTGATCCAGCCCCTCGCCCGCGACCGTCCGCAGTGCCAGATTCAGCAAGTGCGTCGCGGTGTGATTCGCCTGCACACAGTCGCGCCGCGTGCTGTCAAGGCTGAGCGTCACCATGTCGCCCACGCGGATCTGGTGGGTCGTCATGCGTCCGACGTGCAGGACGTACCCCGCATACGTCTGGACATCCTCAACCCGAAACTCCCCGCCCGCGCCCATCGCGACTTCCTGGCGCACCTGGCGAGCCGCGCTGAGCCGCCCGTGATCGGGCACCTGCCCGCCCATCTCCGCGTAGAAGTTTGTCCGGTCCAGCACCAGGCCCATCTGGTGCATCCCCGCCGTTGACGCGTTGGCAGTGTCATCAAAGTTCTGGCCGTTCCAGATGGCTTTGACCGTCGCGCGAATCTCGCGCCCGTGAAACTTGTCGCTGTCGTCCGTCGGCTCGACGCCCATCGCCTTCAATCGCGCGATCGCGTCTGGTGGGAGCACGAGCCCCTGCTCGGCCCCGAACTTGCCGCCCGCACGCGCCTTGTCGCGAGCCTGTTCCATCAGCTTCTCAAACCCCGCCATGTCCACGCGCAGCCCGCGCTCCTCCGCCATCAGGTTCGTCAGGTCGATGGGGAATCCATACGTGTCGTAGAGTTTGAAAGCATCCTCGCCGGTGATGCCGCGCGTTGGGGCGTAGTGCGCATCGGCCCATTCGGGCGTGATGTCGCGCAGGACCCGTTGGTCCATCAGCTTGTGCCCGTCCTTCTGGTGGATCGCGATCGTCCATCCGCCCTGGTCGCGATTCGCACTCGTCTCGCCGCCGGCGATCTGCAAGTGCGGGATCAGCCGGGCGCGCTTGAACGCCTCGACGCACGCCTCGTCGAACAGCACGATGCCGCGCGCCAGCGTGCGCCCGAAGCTCTCTTCCTCTTCGCGGATGATCTCCATCACGCGCCTAGGGTCCTTGCGCAGCTCGGGGAAGAACTCGCCAAAGTTCTCCGCGACCGTGTTTACCAGCGGGTGAAAGAAGCCGATCTTCGCGCCCAGCATCTGGTTGCCATAGCGGATTGCGCGGCGCAGAATCCGGCGCAGCACGTACCCGCGCCCCTCGTTGCTGGGCGTCGCGCCGTCGGTGATCGCGAACGTGAGCGTGCGGATGTGATCCGCGATCACGCGATACGCCGTGTCGCTCCCGTCCTTGTCCGCTGCGCCCAATCGCCCGGTGTACGGCTTGTGCGCCTTGGTGGTCTTCTCGATCGCCAGGAACAGCGGCGCGAATACGTCGGTGTCGTAGTTGCTGCGCACGTTCTGCAGCACGCTCACCAGCCGCTCAAAGCCCATCCCCGTGTCCACGTGCTTGCTCGGCAGCGGCTTCAGCGCCCCACCCTGCTCCCTGTTGAACTGGATGAACACGTGGTTCCAGATCTCCAGCACGTCCGGATCGCCGGAGTTCACCATCGCGCTGGCGTCGCGCCCGCCGATGCGGTCGTAGTGGATCTCGCTGCAAGGCCCGCAGGGCCCAGTATCCCCCATCTCCCAAAAATTGTCCTTCATGTTCCCGGGCAGCACCCGCCCCGGACCAAGCAGCGCTTCCCACAGCGCCTTGGACTCCACGTCTGGCTCCAGCCCGCTCTTCGGATCGCCCTTGAAGTACGTCGCGTACAAGCGATTGACATCAATCCCATACACCTTTGTCAGCAGCTCAAAGCCCCACTGGATCGACTCCTGCTTGAAGTAGTCGCCAAACGACCACGTCCCCAGCATCTCGAACATTGTGTGGTGATACGTGTCCTTGCCCACGTCCTCCAGGTCGTTGTGCTTGCCGCCGGCGCGGATGCACTTCTGGCTGTTCACCGCGCGCATTAGCTTCCCCATCGGGGTTGACGGGTCCGCCTGCCCAAGAAAAATCGGCTTGAACTGATTCATCCCCGCGTTGGCAAACAGCAGCGTCGGGTCCTCATGCGGCACCACCGGCGAGCTCGCGACAAACGTGTGCCCGTGCTTCTTGGCATAAAAGTCCATGAACACGCGCCGGATCTCAGACGAAGTCAATGGCATAAGTCTTCCCTCAAAGTTCAATGCCACGCATCGTAGCGAACACGCCTGCCCCGGCGCACTCGAAGCACCCGGTTTCTATCGCTCGGCCTTCACCAGCGTCACGCTCGCCTGCCCCGTCACCCGCCCACCCGCGCCGCGCCGGAACGCCACCTTCACAATCTCCCCCGCTTTCCGCCCGCTCATGGCCTGCGCAAACTCCGAGTAATCACGCACCGGCACCCCGTCGATCGACGTCAGCACGTCCCCCAGCCGCAGGCCATCCAGCTTGCCGAACCCCGCCGGGACCTCCGTGATCCGCAGCCCGTCCCCCGCCTCGTCCAGCGTCACCGGCAGGCTCACCTCGCTGCCTCTCGACGCATCCGGCGCCTCCGGCAGCGCGTTGACCCAGGATCGCCAGTTGCGCTCGATCTCTTTGACCGGCAGCTCGAACGCCGCCTCCATCGCCTTGACGCCGTGCGGGTCAGCCTCCCCGCCCTTCAGATACTCGCCGTACCACGCCCGCAGCTTCCCCTGCTCATACATGAACAAAATGATCCCTCGCGCCGTCGCATAGTTCGCCAGCCCTCGCGAGCTCCCAAACTTTTCCGCCGAGAGCGCGTGCAGCTCTTCCCACTTTGGCAACCGCCCCGACTGGCTCATCCGCTTCAACATGTTTGTCCGCCAGCTCGCCCTGGGCGTCCACGACCCATCCGCTTCTACCTTCACATCTTCCAACAGCGAGCACAGCCCCTCATGCACCCAGATGGGCTGCACGTATCCACTGCGCATCATGCTCCGCCAGTGCACCACGTGCGAGAACTCGTGACGCAAAATCGGTCCCAGGTCCTTCGTCACCAGCTTCTTGGCCTGATGGTCGTAGATCCCCGCCACCAACAAAGTCCCGAACCTTTCCATCGCCCAATCGCGATAGTCCTCCGGCGTCGGCAACAGCACCAGCACCCACGGATCCGGCCTTGCAACGTCCAGATTCACTAGCGCCGTGCCCTCGGGCAACACCTGTTCCTTCCAAAACCGCTCGACCCCGCGAATCTCTTTTAAGCCTGCCCGATAGCTCGCCTCCGGAAACGCGTTGAGAAACGCCAGTCGCGACGCGCCGTCCTTTTCGATGGTGTAATCGCGCCCGCCCCGCGCGAGCGTCGGCTTCAAGCGCGCGATTTTCTGCTCGATGATCCGTTCCTGGACCTCCCCCCACTTGCTGAGCAACGCGCGAAACGTCTGCGTGCCACGCATCGGCGCAAGATTCCGATCCCGCTGCATCAGGTCAAAGTCGACAAACCCGCGCTCCACCGCCTCGCGCAGCGCCACCTCCGCCTGCTCGATCTTTGCCTGCCCCGCCAAGCACGCCGCGAGGTTGTATCGCGCCACCGGATCCCACTCATCCAGCCCGATGAGCCGCCTCACCAGTTCCTCGGCCTTCTCAAAACGCAATGCCTTGAACTCCACCAGGAACTCGCCAGTGATCCGGTCGCGCTCCGCCGCGGCCATCCCCGAATCACGCACCGGCGCAGGCGCCGCCAGCTCCGCGCCACGCACCGCCGCCACGACACTCACCCCCATCACCCCGCAGACCGCCGCGGCGAGCAACACCTTCGCAGCGGTCACCCGCGAGCGCTGAACCGCCACACGCACTGACACTCGCCAGCTCACGCGCCCTCCCGCGCCATCAGAACCGCTCGCCGCCCCTCAACCCGCACGCGCCCTTCGATCAGCGCTCGCACCGCCTCCGGATATGCGATGCACTCCTGCTCAAACACGCGCTTCGCCAGGGTCTCTGGCGTGTCATCGTCGCGCACTTCGCACGTCCGCTGCACCAGAATCGGCCCGCGGTCGTACTCGTCATCGACCACGTGGACCGTACACCCGCTCACCTTGCACCCGTGCGCCAGCACCGCCTCATGCACCCGACGCCCGTACATCCCCGCGCCCCCAAAGCTCGGCAGTAGCGCCGGGTGAACATTGACAAACCGCCCCTCATACCCCCGCGGCAGCCTCACCAGCCTCAAATACCCCGCCAGCAGCACATACTCAATCTCCGCCTCCCGCAACATCTCCTCCAGCCTCTGAGCATCAATCACCCCGGGCTCAACGCACGTGCGATAGCCCCGCTCCCGCGCCCGCTCACACCCCGCGCACTCGCTCGAAGCAATCACCAACTCAACGCGCGCATTCAGCCCATCTCGCTCTAACGCCTGGGCGAGATTTACCATCGTCCGGCCGCCGCCAGAAAGCATGATCGCAAGCCGCGCCGCAGAAGTGGATTCCACGTCCCGAGTGTACGCTTGGGCAGCGCGACTTCCGTTCGTGCCTGGCCACGCCGAACCTATCCACCACCCGCCCGCCACACCCCATCACACCCCACGCGCCCGCCACACCCCATCACACCCCACGCGCCGCCCCATCGCTACGGTTGCCCATGGCCAAGCACCAATTCCTTAACAAGGCCCAGCAGGGCATCGTCCGCCGGTTCTACGACCACAAGTCCGGCATTCACCTGACCAAGCTTCAGGAGCTGCTCAGCGACCTCGCAGTCGCCGAGGATCCCAAAGCGATCGCCAAACTCTGGCCTCGTATCGAAGAGTACCTGGGCAAGGTCGGTGCCGAGCCCAGTGCCGTCGCCAAAGTTCTCGCCACCAAAGACCTCAAAACCCTCGCGGCCCTCATCGGCAAGCTCAGCGCCTAACCCCGCGCTAGCGCGCCCTCACGGCGCCGCAAACTCACCCAGATCCACCACCACGCCGTCGCCCTGGTAATAGTCCACGTTGAACCGCTTCTCGCCCACCGGTGTGATCACGATGTTCGCGCGCCCGTGCGTCATCGCAAACTGCTCATCCCCCGGCCCCGGCCCGGCGTACGTCCGATTGTTGATCCGCTGAGCATGAAAATGGTAATGCGCCAGCGCCATCGGCCCGCTCTGAAACATCTCCGCTGGCGCAACATACTCCTCATCGCCACGCCTTGCGGTGGGGCGCGGCGGATAGAGCACCGCCTCGTACCGCCCACCATCGTTCAGCTCAAGCAGCCCGCCCAGCTCCGTCGACGTGTCCTTGAGGTCGCGCTGCACCTGCTCCCAAAGCTGACCACGCAGCTTCGCATCGCTCAGCGCATCATCAATCACCAGCACCGTCAGCAGATCCGCCCACGCCAGCTTCGACCGGTGCGATTCCAGATTCTCATCCGACCACGACTGCCCGCTGTCCTGCACGCCAACCCGCCCGTACGTCTTGCGCCCGCTCAATCGCGCTTGTAGCTCACCATAGAGCCGCTCGCGATCCGCACCGAGGCGAAGCGACTGCATCCCCTTGGCAAATCGAATCGCCTCCAGATTCCGCATCGCCACCTGCGCCTGTCGCGACGGAACCACGCTCGCCGCCGCCGTCGTCGCCTGAGTCCACCAGGCTCGCCGCGCCGGCCCGTCGCTGGCCTTCGCGCCTGACGCCCGCGTCCCGGTCTGGCCCGGCGCATCAAACGCACGCAGCTCCTGCAACCACTCCAACTGGCTCCCGGTCAGCGGGATCGCGTGCAAGTCGCGCACGCACGCGCGCAAGTTGTCAACCAGCGCATCCGCCGGCGCCGTGTCTTCTGCCAGCATTCGCAAGCGCGTCGATCCGGTCGGGTCGATCCGCGTCAACACTTCCCACGCGCCCGTCCGTGCCCGCTGGGCCCATTGCAGATCCTGCCCGCTCTTGCCCGCTGGCGGCGTCGCAAACACGCGATACACGATCCGCTCCGCCGGCTCTCCCGGGTTCAGCTTCATCACCGCCGCCCGCTCGGCCCGCTCCGGATCCGGCTTGCCCAGGTTTCTTGCCCACGAGCGCACCAACGCCGGCGTCATCTCCTTCCACCCCAGATCCCCCGCGGTCTGCGAGATGTACGCGATCACGTCAAACGACGGCTCCACCGGCACCATCAGCGCGAACATCTGCCGCGTGTCCGCGTGATCGACATCACCCGCGTCCTCCAGCAAAAGCTGCATCGCGCGGATCCGCATGTCCACCTGGTTTGACGACACCCACGCCAGCGGCTTCAGCCGCTCGCGTGCTTGCAGCCGATCCACCACCCGGGCCTCGTTCCATAGGTCGTCGACCGCCGCGAGCTGCTGGCGGAAGGTCAATCGCTCGTCCTTGATCCGCTGCTCCGGCGGCGCCATCGTCGGATCTGTAGAAGCAGATCGGTTCGAGCACCCCGCCACGAGCACGAGCCCAACCGCCCCGCTCACGCGAGCAACGCTCGCAAATCTGTTGCGCATCGCACCGCTCCGCTTGATCAAGTTGATAACAGTCAGCATCGCTCCGACTCTAGCAGACACCCCCACCGCCTGCCATCGCCGCCGCCACCCCGCTAGAATGAGCCGGAGCACACCCAATGTCCTCGACGCCACAAACACCAAGCACTAGCGCATCCACCTCGCCCGTAGCCAGCTCACCACCCTCGACCGCGCTAACGTCCGAGAATCACTCTGTCATCGCGCGCGTCAAGAAAGTGCTTTCGCTCATCCGCCCCGCCATCCAATCCGACGGCGGGGATATCGAGTTCATCGGGATTACCCCCGATCACAAGGTCCAGATCCGCCTCCACGGCGCCTGCGTCGGCTGCCCCTCCAGCCTCATCACCCTGCGCACCGGCATCGAGCGAAATGTGCGCAATCACGTTCCTGAAATCACCGGCGTCGAAGCGGTCGAATAGTCTTGTCTAGGGCGCAAAACTGACGCATTGGTCGAGGGGGTTTCCCGGCACAATCGCGGATGTTCGCAACATCTTCCGCTCGCTTTCGCGGAAGCATCCACCAGACCGCGCGCACCCCGGTCAATCTTCTAGATCTTGTTTTTCTTGCGCGAACCTTGGAGCAACTCGGCATCGTTGGCCGTTCTCCACGCACTCCACACAATTCCCAGAGGTTCAGGCTGTCATTCGGCCCTTGCCGCGGTATATTGATCTGGATTGATCACGCGCCGCGACTTTCAAAACGGGGACAGGAGGTCCGATCTATGTTGGTGTTTACTCGACGCGAGGGCGAGGAAATTGTCATCGGTGACCCCAAGAGCCCTCTTGGCGTCGTTCGCATTGCCTCCATCCGGGGTGATCGCATCCGTATCGCCTTTGATTTTCCTCGCGAAGTGCCCGTGAATCGTCGCGAGATCGCTGACCAGATGGTCGGCGAGAAAAAAATCGTTCCCCCCGCGCAGCTCGCTCAGGGCAACGGCACCTCCGGCATCCCCGGTGGGAGCCCTCACGCCCCCACCAACGGCCAGCCCGCGCAGCCGCCGCTCCCCGCGCCACAGGCAAGGCCGCCTTACACGCCGGTGATTATCAAGCGCGACATCATCGGCTCTATCAAGCCCAAGCCCCCGTCCAACGGCTAGTCTCCGCGCGAGCCTCAGCTTCGTCACCTAACCGCCACGTCAACTTCGCGCAGCACTGAGCACCCGACCAGCCTGCCGCACGCGGCGACTTCGCGTCGCGAGGTCCAAGAGTGGCCTTTGAAAGCGGACAGAACAACCATGCCCAGGACGTTCCCTGCGAGCGTCCTGGGCAATTTACTTGACCCCGACGCCTCACTGCGCTTCTATTGTCCCCCCGGCAAACTGTTTGCCCGGATCACCCCGTCCGACCGAAGTCTCGGCCACCGGACACAGATCGCCGCCAAATCGCGGCACGTCAAGCTCGCCAGCCCAGCCCTCGTGGCCGAGGCCCGACGCTTGATGACGGAGGTACGTTTCATGGCCCGCTACACCGGACCCAAGGTCAAGCTGTCTCGTCGTGTCGGCGTTCCGATCGCTGATAACCCCAAGCACACGTCCAAACGCGCTCTGGTTTACCCGGGCATGCACGGCTTCCGCGGTCGTCGCCTGCGCGACTACGGCCTCCGCCTCAACGAGAAGCAGAAGGTCCGCTTCCACTACGGCGTCCTTGAGCGCCAGTTCCGTCGCGTCATCGCCGCCGCCGGGCGCGCCAAGGGCAACACCGGCGAGATGCTCATGCGTCTGCTCGAGCGCCGACTCGACAACACCGTGCGCCGCTGCGGCCTGGCCCGCACGATCTGGGCCGCCCGCCAGATGGTCGCGCACGGCAACGTCCTGGTCAACGGCAAGAAGCTCGACCGCCCCAGCTCGCTGGTGGACGTCGGCGACGTCATCAGCGTCCGCACCAAGGCCCAGAAGCTCTCTCGGGAGTCCATGGAGAGCCTGGCCGGGCACGAGGTTCCCGGTTGGATCGATTTCAACCCGGGCGAGCTCCAGGCCAAGATCGTCGCCCTGCCGACGTCTGACCAGATCCCCTTCGACGTGAACCCGAACCTCATCGTCGAGTTCTACCGCTGATCGACCCAGAGCCCGATGCATCCACAGGCCCGGTCCCGCGATCGGGCCTGTTTGTTTTTTCAACCCGGCGCACGCCGGGAGGCGAAGCTCTCCAGGACGTTTGCCAGCCGATTCGAACACACCGGGCCGGCGGTTCGAAGTATGATGCGTGCAGCGGTGTGGGCCGATACTCTTTGGCAGGCCACGCCGTTGTGAACGGTGATGTATTCCCTTGATCCCGGTACCCCCGCTTTCGCTCGGCTTGTCTCTGAATCTGTCGCACGCGACTGCAAGACCCTTCCCTGTCCGGAGTGCTTCATGACGAAGCTGATGAAACAGTACAACAAGATCCTCCTCATCGGCCTCGGCATTTTGCTGATGGTGGGGTTCCTGATCGGTGACTCGCTCCGCCTCCTCGGGCAATCGCTCAACATCGGCGCGGGCATCTCCGTCGGGGGCGAGCGCATCGACGGCTACAAAGTCGCGATCTCCAACGCCCGCTACGAACTCGTTCGCCAGCGCGTCCCCGAGCTCACCGCCATCGTCCCGGCCGAGTCGCTCGGTTCGGGCGAGCGCGACTCGCGCGCCGAGCACTGGCTGCTGCTCGCTCACGAGGCGCGTCGCGCCGGCCTCATTGGTCCAGAGCAGGACGGCGCCGCGTTCCTTACCGACGAGTATCCCGGCCTGATGGTGCAGTCGCGGGTTGCACAGTTTGAGCGCCAAGGCGGCCGCGCCGACCAGACTGAAGTCGACAAGATGCGCGAGAGTTTTCGAGACTCTGCGCTCTTGCTCCCGGGAGTCCGCGCCCAGGCGCCGATGGCCGAGGCCAAGCTCAGCGACGCCGCGGCGGAGTACAAGGGCGTCAGCCGCCTGCAGGCGACGTACGGCTCGCTCCCGCGCCTCAGCAGCGATCGATTGTACGAGCAAATGGCGCACATCCTCAACCGCGCAACGTGGGAGTATGTCTGGGTCGGCGTAGACGAAGCCGCCGCCGCACAGCTTCCCGCGCCCGAGAATGACAGTGAACTGCTGGTCTTCTTCAATCGCTATCGCGACACCGACGCTGCACAGAGCGATATCGGCGTTGGCTATCGCCTGCCGCCACGCGTGAAGCTCCAGTGGCTGGCGTTGGACGCCGGCGCGATCCGCTCGCAGATCAAGATCCGCGCATTGGATATCGAGCGCCGCATCCGCGAGCGTGCCGCCGCGCCCGGCGAGGACGAGGCCGTGCGTCGCGCGCTGGCAGAGAAGCAGCTCGCAGATGAGCTGTTCGAGAAGATTCTGAGCGATGCCGAGCTGGTCGTAAAGGGCGAACTGCTGAAGGTGCTCGCCAACGTGCGCGACGAGCGCACTGGCGGCCTGAGCTTCAAGAAACTTCCCGACGACTGGTCCATCCTTCGCCCGGATCTTGGCGCCATCGGCAAGATCGCCGCCGATCGCGTCAACGCGAAGTACTCGATCAACCTCGCGCCGTTCAAGGCCGCGTTCGCCGAAGACGCGTGGCAGACCGCCGCTGAGCTGCGCAGGCTCCCGGGCGTCGGCAACGCGTCGCTGAAGCGTGACACGCGCTCGCTCCCGCTGTCCGATGTCGCGATGAGCCTGCGCGAGTTCGGCCCGTTTGACCCGCAGCGCGCACCAACCTTCCCCGCCCAGGTCAACGTCCCGTTCGTTGAGCCGCTGCTCGGCCTCGACGGCTCGGCCTACTACGTCATGTTCACTGCCGCCCGCGGCGCCAGCGGCCCCGAGTCGATGAGCGAGATCCGCGACAAGGTTCTGGCGGACTACCGGCGCGTCAAGGCGTACGAAGCCCTCGCCGCGCAGATCGACACCCTCACCGCCAAGGCGACGCTCGAAGGCCTCGACGCGCTGGCCGCCAGCGTGGAAGTCAACGGCAAGCCGGCAACCCTGGTCACCGAGATCTACTCCGAACGCGCGATGGAAGACTCGGTGCAGCCGGGCGACAAGAACATGCCCTGGATGGCTCGGGTGCCCGACCTTTCGGACCAGATCCTCTCACGCGCTGAGAAACTCGACGCGACCAAGCCGATGGACGAGCAGGACATCACCGCACGCGTCTTCTCGATCGCCGTCCCGGCGCAGCGCGGCATCGCGGTGATCCGCCTCACCGGCTACCAGCCGCTGACCCGCGAAGAGTTTGAGAAGCAGGTTGCCTACGCCGCGTCGCGTCCGGGCAGTTCAATCACCAAGAGCCTCGCGCAGCGCGCGATGTCGCTGGGCGTCGACTCGATCAGCGCCGTGCGTCCGGGTGAACAGCCCCTCGCTGCGCACAATCCATTCACGCATCGCCAGCTCGTGGATCGCCTGCGCGTCTCGGACGCGAATCCTTCCAAGCCCGCACCGTAAGTCGGATCAGACCTTGGCACGCATCCAGCCGCCGTGAATGAACCGGCCCGAGTAGATCACGGCGCGAAGCGTCGTCTCGATGACCAGGCCGATCCACAGCCCCCGCAGGCCGAGTTGAAACGGGAAAGGGTTCTGCAGGATCATGTCGCTCCGCCCCGCGATCCACTCCGGCACGTGGATATCAACGCCGCTGATCGCGTACGCCAAGGGCAGGCGCAAGCCCCACTGGCTGATCCACGTCATGATCATCACGGCTCGCACGTCGCCGGCGCCGTGCATCGCTGAGCGCAGCACGATCGCGATCGCAAACGGCACCTGGGCCATGGCGGTGATGAACAGCAGCGATGGCACCAGCCTCCAATGAACCTCCTGCGGCGTCAGCACGCGGACAATCGGCTCGCCAGCAAACATGAACACAAACCCAAACGCGCCCATGATCAGGCACGCGATCACGGCGCACTTGATCGCCGCTCGGCGCGCCAGCTCCGGCGCTCCCGCGCCGAGATACGTCCCCGCCAGCACGCTCGCCGCGAGCCCCATCGAGAATCCTGGCAGAAAGCTGTACGCCTCTATGCGGATGGTCCAGGTGTGCGCACCCAGCATCCCGCCCGCTTCAGCGCCGACGTCGCCGCCTGCGCCGCCGTTGATCAGCGCCGTGGCGCTCATGCTGCCGACCATCAGAATGATCAGCATGTTCACGACCCACATGCCAAACGTCTCGACGAAGTTTGGCAGCCCGAGTCGCACGAGGCGATAGAGCGTTGTGCGATGCGGGCGCAGCCACCGCAGCGTGAGCGCCACGCCAGCGGTGCCGCGTGCGTGCATGGCCAGTACAACGCCAGCGCCCACACAGTGCGCCGTCGCAGTGCCTAGGCCGATGCCCATCACGCCGAGGTCGAACTGAATCGCCAGCACCCACGCCGCCAGAAGGTTCACCACGTTTACGATGATCATCGTCAGCAGCGGGCGAAAGCTGTCGCCCATGCCGCGTGCGCAGGACGTGCCCGCGAACAGCACCGTTGAGAACGGCACGCCCAGGCTATACGCCCTGAGGTACGTCACGAAGTCGTCGCGAGCCTCGCCCTGAAGGCTGAGCAGCGCCGCCAGCGACGGCGCGAGCGTCGCCAGGGCGATTGCAGTGAGAATGCCGCCAACGGCCGCAAGCAGAATCGCCTGTCCGAGAGCGGCGCGAGCCACCGCGAGCTTGCCCGCGCCCATCGATCGCGCGATGAGCGCCGTCGCGCCCACGCCGATGGCCATGGTGATGAGGCCGATGAACCAGGTCATGTACGCCGCGCCGCCGACGCTATCGGCCGCCGCGACGCTGATGCGCGAGGCGATCATCGTGTCAACAAGTCCGATGGTCGAGTTCAGCAGCGACTCGCACAGCACCGGCCACGAGGCGACGAAGATCGCCTGGTTCATCGACAAGCCAGCGAGTCGGCCGGATTGAATGACCCCGTGCCCGTCATCGCCGACGATCGTGCGCCCCGCCGAGATCGCGTGCGAGAAGCCCCAGCGGGTCTGCATCCGCCTGCGCTTCTCCTCTTTGGCAGGGCGTGGACACTCTTCCGACGGCTCGATCGTGACGGGATCGAGGGTCGGTTGCGGTGGGACTTCTGATCGCAATGGCGTTTCGTCGCTCACAAGAAGTTTCAAAGATAGGCCGTGCTCCACCTCACCCCCACCGGACACCTACCTCGTCGGCACTGCCACCATTGGCTTCGCACTCGACCGGGCGTCGCGCCGCTTGGCTCCTCAAACTCCGAGCGACAACCCGCGATGAATACGATCACCCTATGGATTCACCCATAGTCCACGCGGCCTCGCGCGCTCGCGCTGCCTCCCGTGTCATCGCCACACTCTCAACCGAACGGAAGAACGCGCTGCTGCTTGATCTCAGCGAGCGGCTCACCGTCGCTCGCGACGCGATTCTGCAAGCCAACCAGCGCGACCTTGACGATGCCGCGCTCGCGGGCCTCGCGCCCGCCAAGCTCGCGCGCTTACGTCTCACGCAAGATTCCATCGCGCAGCTCATCGACAGCGTGCGCAGCATCGTCGCGCTCCCGGATCCCGTCGGTCAGATCACGCGCGAAACCTCCGTCGCCAGCGGGATGCTCGTCCGACGCGTCCGCGCGCCGCTGGGTGTCATCTGCATGATCTACGAAGCGCGCCCGGGAGTGACCATCGACGCTTTCGCGCTGTGCTTCAAGGCCGGTAACGCGTGCATCCTCAAGGGTGGCAAGGAAGCCCGCCACAGCAACTCGATCCTCGCCAACATCGTCCGCGACGCGCTCGACGCACACGCGATCGACCACGCGGCCCTCACCTCCATCAGCGACATCACGCGCGACGATCTCGATCAACTCCTCCAGCAAGACCGCTTCATCGACCTGGTCATCCCGCGTGGCGGGCACGAACTCATCCGCTACGTCGCCCGCACCTCGCGCATCCCCACCGTCCAGCACTACCAGGGCGTCAACCACGCGTTCATCGACGCCGCCGCCGATGTCGACCTCGCCGTCAACATCTGTGTCACCGGCAAGGCCAGCGCGCCCGCCACCTGCAACGCGCTGGAGTGCGTGCTCGTGCATCGCGACATCGCTTCCATCGCTGTCCCGCGCCTGGTTGAGCAGTTCATCAACGCCTGCGTCGAAGTCCGCGCCGACGAAGCCTCGATCGCGCTCGCAGGCCCGCTCGCCCCGCGCCTCAAACCAGCCGCGCCCGAAGACTTCGGTCGCGAGTTCCTCGAGCTGATCGTGGCCCTGCGCGTTGTTGATTCGCTCGATGACGCGATCAATCACATCCACCGCTACGGAAGCAACCACAGCGAGACGATCATCACCCGCGACGCGCACGCGAGCGAGGAGTTCACACGCCGCGTGCAATCTTCGTGCGTGCTTGTCAACGCCTCGACACGCATGAACGACGGCTTCCAGCTCGGCCTCGGCGCCGAGATCGGGATCTCCACCAGCAAGATTCACGCCTACGGCCCCATGGGGCTCGAAGAGTTGACAACAACCCGATTTGTCGCGTTAGGCAACGGCCAGACTCGCTGAATCACACCCGCCCGAGGCGACGTCGCACCGAGCGCGTGACCACGAGAGGCTCCGTCACCGGCAGATCTTCCATCGTCTCGAGCTTGAGCCGGACCTTTTCGACGACAACGCGGTACACCTCGTCCATGATGCGCTGTCCGTCGTCGCGTGCCGCGATCATGGCCCGCATCTCCGCTTCGATTGTGCGCGCACGAACACCTGCCCCGCCGGGGCACCCTTCACCAACAGACTGCGACATTGCTCTTCCTTCACAAGCCCGGGCATGCGCCGCGCAACACCGCGTCGCATCGCATGGGCGATGTGAAGAGATCGTCAAAGCAAGAGACTTCCTTGAGGCCCTGCGCGCATGATGGCGCACAACTCGGTGAACCCCGCGATCATGCGCAATCAACTGAAAGCGCGTGGCGGGAACCAAATCGAGTGAAACACCGAGGGCTCGATGAGAATCAGCTCACGAGCTTCTCTCGAAACGCGAAGACCACGAGCTCTGATCGCGTATGGATGTTGAGTTTCGCCATCAATCGCTGCGTGTGATTGTCAACGGTTTTTCGACTAAGCGAGAGCACCGCCGCGACTTGCTTGATGCTGAGGCCGCGGGCCAGTTGAACGAGCACCTCGCGCTCGCGCATCGAGAGCGCGTCAAGAAGCGTGGGCGTGGGGCCAAAGAGCGTGCCCCTTGATTCAGCGGGTGCCAGTCGCTCCCGCACCTCTGCTGAGAAGAAATGCTGGCCTTCGCACGCCGCCCGCACCGCCCGCGCGACGTCTTCCGGGCCGGCGTCCTTGGTGAGAATTCCTAGCACGCCAACCCGCAGCGCCGCCTGGATCTGCGCATCGCTCACACGCCCGCTCAGCAAAACCACCTTGGTGTTCGGGCTGACGGACGCGAGTGACTGGGCGATGTCAAAGCACGATCGCCCGGGCATGTCGATGTCCAGCACCGCGACATCCGGACGGTGGGCCGCGATCTGGCGCAGGCCCTCGCACCCGTCGCCAGCGGTTGCGACCACTTCAACGGACTTGTCCATTTCAAGGGCCGCCGCGAGCGTCTCGCGAAGCAACCGATGATCGTCCACGAGGATGACTCGCCGGATCAGGCGAGCCGCGACCGGCACCGCCGCCCCGCCCGCGTTCAGGTTCGCGTTCGCTCGGTCGACGACGTTCGAAATCGTGGTCATTTCGCTGCTCCCAAAGTCGCGGGCCACGCGCTGACGCGTGCATCCGCTGGATCCGCACTCCCGACGTGCGCCATGAAGATCGTGAGATGACACGCCCGCCCCCGCGGCAGCACTACCGACAACGCGCTCGCATCCGCGTGTGCGTTTGGATGTGCCGGCACCGACGCAGCCCCTCCTCCAGGTTGCGCTAAACATGCTCGGAGTTCCGAAGCATCTGCGCGCACCTTACACACCAGCGTTTGGCAAGCCAGATCCGGGTCGGCGTGCTCCTGCCGCAACGAAAGTATCGCTTGTCGTTCGCCAATCCCCTGTTGCAGTGAAAGTTGATGCGAACCGCGACACCGCGCACGCGCACGCGCTCCGCCGTGGGCACCGCCGCATCGCTGCGTCAACATCGTGCCAACGCTCACACGCACGCGATCGCCCGGTGAAAGCACCAGCGACGCGTGCCGGAAGTACTGCACCATCATCGACAGCAACGCGGACTGGTCGGTCCACACCCGCACGCGCGAGTCAACAATCTCAAGGTTCAGGGCAATGCCGTTTGGAAGCAGTGCGCGTCCGAACGCCGTCATCTCCCGGGAGAGGTCGGCGAGATTAAACTCTTTCAGCATCGGTCCGGTGTACTGGCTCAATCGAATCATCGCCCGCGTCATGAGCCGTGCCTGTTGCGCGGCGGTGTCAACCAGCTCGAGCCCGCGCGTCCGAGCCGCGGCGTCCCCATCACGGGCCACCATCACCCCTGCGGAGATGGTCAGCAGCAGGCTGTTGAACTCGTGGGCAATCTGCGGGCAGGCCTGCATCAGGGATAGAAATGCGCGCTGGCGGTGCCTCGAGCGGCTTTCGGTTTCGATCGCGCATGTGTCAGCATCGCCGGCAAATCGACCGGCCGCAGACTGATCGTGTGTGAGTCGAGGCGAGCACAGAGCCATGATGACTCTCCTGAGCGGGAGGCGGCGTCAAGCCGCGTATCACAGGGGAACCCCTCTCTTTCTACCACGCGAGTCCGGTACCGACAAGGACTCCACAAAGTTCTCCAGATCTCCTGAACACTCCAAGTTGCCATCTTGGGGGGGTTGTCGGGTTTGCCCCTACATGTTGCGGTTGCCGCTCAGAAGGTGAATACCCCAATCAATTTGTCAAGGCCTTACATTCAGCGCCGCACCTGGCCGCGATCGCGCCGCGCGGTAGGGTCGGTGCCGCCGCGGCGCCGGATGCTCATGGCGCGATCGAGTCGAGCGATCTCAGCGACCAGGTCGTCGTGTTCTTCGACGAGCTCGCGAATCGCGGCCCGCGCCTGCTGCACCGGGTTGACCATCAGCATCGCAACCTCCGCTGGGTGGAGCAGGCGATCGCGTGCGAACTCATCCAGCAGCGCGAACGCCAACGCGTCATCGCCGCTGGCAAACGGCAGGAGATCGCCGAGCTCACACACCAGCGCCGACGCGCGAGCGATGATCTCCTCTAAGGGCCGGCGAGTCACACGAAGCGAGAGCTCTTCGAACCAGTCGAGCAGCGGGTTGTTGACCTCGGCGTCCACGCTCGCCACGACAGCGGTGCGACGGTTTGCTGTAGAGCGGGCGGGCGCCGCGACTGTCTGGTAGCCATTGGGCGCAGCGGACGAGACAGAGTGGCGGGTGGGTTCAAACATGGCTGGTCCTCGTGAGAAGGTGTCTGTCTCGCGCCCGCGCGGCGCGCGACGCACGCATGGGCTATCGCGACGGCATGAAATCCGTTGATGATGACATATGGCGAAACGTTCGCCCTGATGCCCGCGAACGCCCGTCGCCCAGCTCCGCAGGGCGACGGACGGGAGTGGGGTTGATCTCAACCCCGATTCGAACCAGATCGCGCGACGTCGCCCGACACCCACCGCCACGTTGCCGACTTCGTCTCGGTTGCCGACCAGAAGAACTCGGGTCGGTCTGACACTTTTCAGATTGCCGCTCCAGGGCCACGGGTCTCTGAAGCGGCGAGTGCTGCCAGCGTCACACGGTCCAACTGATTCAGGCGTCGCCCGCAGCGCGTCCTTGCGCTACGGCACCGTCCTTGGTGTGGTCGGCGCCTGACCAGGTTTCTGAGTCGTCCCTCCTGAGGGAGTTTGAGTAAATGTTTACTCACCGCAAGAGAGTCGGACGCCGATGTTGGAAGAGACTGAGGCATTCTCCCCGAACGAACCGCCCGCCCGACGACTAGGGCGAACGCACCCGCAAACACGACGCGACCATCGCGTGCGCTTCGTGTGAAGGGGCGTTTCTGCAATGTCAACATCAAGCACTCAAGCGGCACGAAGATGACAACATTACATCCCTTCTAGGCTTGTGCTTTAGTTTCTGACGTTTCCGCCGGCGCGGGGTCCACCGTCTTGAGCTTTCGCAGCGCTGGAATCGCGAACGCCAGCCCGCCGACGACCACGAGCGTGCCCACGCCCCCGGCGACCGCCGACACCACGATTCCAAAGAGCGACCCGATGAGCCCCGACGAGAATGCGCCAAGCTCGTTGGAACTCTCGATGAACATGCTGTTCACGGCAGAAACCCGCCCGCGCAACTCTCGCGGCGTTCTCACCTGCACCAGCACCTGTCGGATCACCACCGACACCATGTCAAACGCTCCGCCTATCAGCAGAGCCACAAACGCCATCCAGAACGACGTCGAGAGCCCGAAGAAAATCACGCACAAGCCGAAGCCCGCGACCGACAACAGCAGCGAGCGCCCGGCGTGCTGCATTGGCGGGCCCCGCGCGATGACGACGCCCATAACGATCGCGCCGATATAAGGCGCCGCCTTCAGCCACCCGAGCCCGACCGGCCCCACGTGCAGGATCTGCTGGCAATACGCCGGGATGAGAGCGCTGACGCCGCCGAGTAGCACCGCGAACATGTCCAGCGTAATGGCACCGAGGATCGTTTTCTCAGTCCAGAGATGGCGCGCGCCGGCGAACAGGTCACCCAGCCGCAGCGGCCCGCGAGGAGTGGATTTATGATCCAGCCTGAGCCGCAGGCTGACGAACGCGAAGGCCAGGCACCCGGCGAATGTCACGGCGTAGACGGGCCACGCGCGGTCGCCCGAGGCCGCGATGATCGCGCCGCCCAGCAGCGGCCCCAGCACGCCCGACGCCTGGAAGAGCCCGCTGTTCCAGGTCACCGCGTTCGGAAACACTTCTGGCTTCACGAGGTCCGGCAGCAGCGACGATCTGGTCGGCCCGTTGAACGAACGAACGCACCCCATGGCGAACAGCACTGCATACATGATCACGAGGCTCGCGTCAAAGTACGACGCGAACGCCAGCACCCCCGCCATCAACGCGAAGCCCACCTGCGTCAGCATCAACACCCACCGCCGATCGTGCTGGTCGATCAGCCAACCCGCCGGCAGCGCCATGATCGCCACCGGCAAGGCCCGCACGAGCCCTGCGATGCCGACGTACAGCACGTCGCCGGTGCGCTTCTGGATCTCCCAACCGATCGCCATCGCCAACGCCTGAAGGCCCAGGCTCGACACAAAGAACCCCATCGCGAAGATGCGGTAGTTTCTCTCTCGCAGCGCACTGAACGCGCTCAGTCTCGGGGGCAAAGACTGCTCGGCGTTAGTCACGTTCTCGCTGATCACTAAAGCGAGCGTAGCGGCATGTGCGCTTGCCGACGAGGCGATGTCGCGTGATCAGCCCCACGCCGCGGCGAGAAATTACTTCAACCCACGCGACCAACCCGCGATGCCGCGGCCGATCCGCGCTCAAGCTCGGGCCGCCGCCCCCCGCGAGGCTCTGTGCTCTCAACATCGGGGCCCTCCAAATCGTTACGCTTCAGCCATGGACCCGGCCACCACCTATACGTATCTCGTGCGTTCTCGCGAACGCGTCTTTGACAGCGTTCGCCCGCTGGCCGAGGAGCCCTATCGGCGCGAGCTGCCCATCGGCGTGAAGTCCATCGCCTCGACGCTCGCGCACATCATGATCTCCGAGTGGTACTACCTCCAGCGCCTGCGGAACATCCCCGTCCCGGCATACGCACTCTGGCCCATCAAGTACGAATCGCCCCCCGCATTCGGCACGATCGAATCGGTTTGGCGCGCCCAAGCGGTTGACGTTCAGGCATATATCGCCTCAGAACACGATTGGGCCAGGCCGATCGCCTGGGACTCCTTCCCCGACGAGCAAGGCCAACGCTCGCACCTACAAACCACCGCCGGCGGCCAAATGACGCAGCTCGTGCTGCACGAGGTCCACCATCGCGCTCAGCTCATGGCGATGATCCGCCTGCTGGGCGATGGGGTCCCGCCGCTGGAGGATCTGGATTTCAATGCGATGATGTTTGAGCGGCGGCCGCTGGGAAAGGCGTGACCAGACTCCTCGGCCGCTGTCGAGGCTCAGCCGGCTTGAGCCACGCCTCACCCCGTTCGCCCTGACACCAGGTACGTGATGTGTGGATTGCCGCAGTGATATGTTCCCGCTTCCATGGCCGCGATCTCCGCGGCCATCTGGCGTCCGGCTTGCTGCCAGAGGTACACGAAGTTTTGCTCAGCGCCGCCGCCGGCGAGGTAGTACTGCATGGTGGTGGCCCGGTCCCACACCCAGTGCTCGCGTGCGTGCCAGTCTTTGAACTGGGCCAGTTCGGCACGCTGGTGAGGCTGGTCATACGGCGGAAACATTGGTGTCGCTCTATCAGACATGTACACGCGAATGTCCCGCGCTCCGAGCTCGGCCATCAAACCCGGGACCAGGTCGCCTAGGGAGTTGAAGCCTTTGCCGAGCGCACGCTTTCCTCGTTGAAGGGTGAGGTGAAAGGCGAGCGTCGCCGCGACTACGTCGGTCGGGAACGTGTCGGTCACGCTGCTGAACACGCCCATGCTGGCCATGTTGCAAGGCTCCACGGCCAGCACAAGCCCGCCCGGCTTCGTCACCCGCATCATCTCTTTGAGCGCGGCCTTGGGGTCGGCGAGGTGAATCAACACGGTCTGGCAGGTGGCCATGTCGAACGTGCCATCTGCGAAGGGCAAGGCCGTGGCGTCCCCCTGCCTGAACGTGCAGCGATCGGCGAGCCCCGCACGCTCGGCCCGCAAGGCGGCGCCGCGCACCCACTGAGCCTCTTGGTCAACCCCAGTCAATCGCGCGCCAGCTGGCAGCACCTCCGCCAACGCACGGCCCCAATGACCCACGCCGCAGCCCACGTCCAACACGCTCGTGAAGCTCTCGAAGCCAAGCCGCTGGCCCATCAGGCGCAGGAAGTCTGGATTCCACCAGAAGTCTCGCGTGTCATTGAAAAACTCGGCCGAGTGTGGCTGCTGGTTGCCTGCTGGGGCCTCGCTCATTGGCGAGAGCATACCGCAGGGCGCGGGGTTTGAAATAGGCAGAATCAGGGTGACAGGATTCGAACCTGCGGCCTATTGGACCCAAACCAATCGCTCTACCAAGCTGAGCTACACCCTGCCAAAGTTCTCTGAGCCCACAGCGTAGTCTCCAAGGCACGCTCTTGCGCCGAGGGGACGCGGGGTCGTGGCGGCGTGGCGTCTTGGGAGGGCGGCTGCTTTTATAGCGAACGACCCTCCGCAAGGCGTTCCTTGCGAAGGGTCGATTGATCTCGCCCAAGGCGACCGCGGCACTACCTCGCACGCGAAGCCGCCGCACACCGACCACCTGCCCTTCGCGCCTCACTCCGTCGGCAACTCGCGGAACATCAGGATCCGCGGCGACTGGCCCTTCTCGACCACGTTGCTGCGATCAACCACCATCACGTACCGCTTGCGGATGCTGGGCACCAGCGGGTCATCGATCGTGAGGCCCTGCGTGTCCTCCTGGCGATAACCGTCCATCGTGAACCACACCGCGAACGTGTCGCTGCGGACGCTCGCCGACGCGAGCATTGTGCTGGCGATTGCGGTGTCCATGCCGTAGCCGTTGATGACGGGGGTTTTGAAGTCCGCCAGCAACAGCGGATCCGAGTTGTCTCGCATCGCGACGCGCGCGGCGAGCATTTCCGCCAGCGACTGGAAACCCGGCGCTTCGCGAAGGGCGGTGATGCCCGTCGTGTTCCGGCGTCCAGCGTCATCGCCTGTCGAAATGTTGTCCTGCCTGCCAGCACGAGTATCGCGCATGTCCACCCAGGCGCTGCGTGTCGGCAAGTAGACGCGAGTCTTGTCCCGATACGCCATGAGGTACCCGGCGATGTCGCGCTTGCCCTCGTAGTTGGCCTGAACGTTGCCGTAGAGCGCTTTCGCGAGCGGGTCATGGTCAACCGCGGCGAACGGGAACGCGCTGAGCACACTCCGGCTTGCGGTATTGATGTTGATCACGCCCGGGGTGAGCAGCAACGTGCTACCGACCGAGGACGTGCGAAACTGGTTGAGAATGTCCAGTCCAAACGGAATGCCCGAGCCGACGTGCGGATCGGCGTTGACCGGCGGTGTGGAGCCGACCTGCGTGAAAAGGCCGTCGCCGCTGATGTCGTGGAACGGGACGAAGCGCGTCGTCGGGATGTAGCCGCGGCTGAGCGTGCCAAACACCGGGTTGCCGGCAAAGTAGTCTGTATCGTCCAAACGCTCGGGCGAGTCGATATCGACTGCGACCGCTAGCGCTTCGGAAAGTGTCGTCCACTGAACATCAAGGTTCGCCGGGTGACGCGGCACCGAAGCTGCCTGCGTGGCCAGCGTCCGCCCCGTCGCCATGTCTTCGCTCACTGCTGCTCGAAGCGGGTCATGCACCGGGCCGAACGCCAGGGGCGTCAGCATGTCCGTTGCACGAATCGGCGGCAGTTGCTCGCCGTCACGTGAGGTGGTGCTCTCCTCCTGCTTTCGGCTAAAGCCGAACGAGGGGACGTACGAACGAAACGTCGAGCGTTGGTTGTCAGCCAGTTCCTCTGTTCCGACCAGCATGGGCTGGGTCGCGCCGGGGAAACCGGTCGCGTCGTTGGGATCGGTGTTCACAAGGCGAGATGAGGCGATCGGCGAACCACCGCCGCCGCCGCCAACGGGAAGCCCGGAGAGTTTGTTGAGCCAGTCGCGAAGACGCAGTGCGGAGTATGTGGAAGTCGAGCTGAACATCGCACTGGTCGGGTTGATCTGGCCGCCCGACTGACGATTGAGCACGATGTCGGCAATATTCTTCGGAGTACGCGATCGGATCGCGGTGTAGCCGTTGGCCCGCTTCAGCGACGACTTGGCTTCAACGGTCCAGACCGGGAAGGCGTCCGCGCGGGCGGCGGTGCCTGCGGGCAGCGCTTCGCGCGGGCGATGGATCGCGCCAAAGAGCGTGATGGTGAATCCAGAGTTATCCGAGCCGGTGCCGCCAACGGGGCCGGTCGACTCCGGACCGGAAATCGTGCCGGTAACTTCGTTCGTGCCGTTGTCCAGCGCGATGGTGAGAGCCGGGTCGGCGGTCTGGTCCACCGGGTCGCGAAGACGATCGACGAGGATGTCGTTGCCGGTGGAGTTTCGCCTGGTCTCGTCCACCAGCGGCGCTGCGCCGCCGAAGTTGTTCGGCAGCGCGCGGAACGCACGCCAGAGCCGGACCTGACGATCTAGCTCCTTCGCACCGGCGCCGGTCCCGTACATCGACGCGAACGGTTCATCCAGCGAACTGCGCTGGCTCGCCATCAGCGCGACATCCGTTCCGTTGCCAGGAGTGATCAGGGTGTCATTGCTGAGGTCCGAAGGCCACAGGCGAAATCGTGTGAACGCGTCTTCGTCGCTGTTCGACGGCCTAGCGAAGCCGTTGAAGTTGCGGAGCTGATTCACGATCAGCGTGCGCACCTGCTCTCCCGTGACAGTACCGCTTGGAAACTTTGACAGACGGGTTGCGATTTCCGCGGTGTCGTGCGAGAGCACGAAGAAGTCGATCGACTGCTTGCTGCGAAGAACGATCCGCTCCTCGGCACCGCCGCTGACTGAGCGGCGCAGCAACTTGTAGTATCGACCGCCGAACTCGACGTAGTACTTGTAGTCGCGCTCGATATCGCCGGTGAGTTCCTTCAGATCGCTGCTCAGATCGATGTCAGTCTCGAACGGATTCGAGAGCGTGACGATGGCCATCTGAAACAGGAAGTCGGCGTTGCTGCTGTCGATGTTCCCGCGGATGTTGATCGGGTCGTACTCGCCGGTGTTCGGGTTGGCCACCGCGTCAATCGTGCCGGTGGAGTCGGGAACATCCGCATACGAGATCATCGTCACGGCGCTCGTGATAAACGGCTGCGGCTTCACGGCGTAGATCGTCACCGGGCGAGCGACGGTGCCCGCCGCGAGCACCCGAGAATCCAGCACGCGCTCGCTGGCGTTTGTGGCGCGATGGTCAAGGTTCAGCACTGTCGAGCGCTTGAACGCGCCGGTATCCGTGACCGTGGCACGAGCCTCGGTGTTGCCAGCCAGTTCGTCAGCAAATGGGAAGATCGCCGTCCCGTTGGGCTCGCCGCTGTAGACGGTCGCCTTGATGTCAGTTCCGCGGACGGGCAACGTCCCCTCCGCACCTGTAAGGTTCACGAGCGACCCGGTAAGTTGGGCGCCGTTGAATATCAGCGTGGCACCGACGACCTCGTCGGTGATCAGTTTCGGCTTGTCTCCCTGGCGAGCGCTGGCGGAGCTGTCCGCAAGATTCGCCGTGATCCACCCCAACTCATCGGTATCGCGTGAACCCATCAGGTTGACGACCATGTGGGCGGCGCGCCGGAGCGCAAGCTCCGCAGTGGAGAGCGGGTTGCGCTCCACCCGGGGAGTTCCGAGCGAGCCTTGGCCGGCCGCTGGCACCATCGCCGGTCCGAACGCGTAGGTCTGAATGTTCAGTGCGTCAGTCGTGCGGCCCGGATCGCGAGCCCAAGGCGTGTCGTTCTCAGTCGCGCCGCGCAGCGCGATCAAGGGCATCAAGGCCCGCCCGTATGCGACGAGTAGGTCGTTTGCCGCTTCCTGGCGCTGCGTGAACAGACTGGGCCAAGCGCTCGACGCAAGGCCGAGTTCCTCGGGTCGCGTCGCGAGCATCCTGGCGACCAGCGCGCCGGCATCCGGCCGCAGGTCGCTGCTGGTGAACTTCGCGATCGCGTCGTCATCCTTGGGCAACGTACCGAAGACGCGGGCGCCGATCGGGCGGGCGCCGCTGATCGTCGTCAGGCGCGAGCGCACGTCGGAGTACATTTGCGTCAGCGCCTCCCAGGCGCGCTGCTCGTTGCTCTGCGTGAAGGTCTTGCCGCCAATCTCCAGCGCGCGTTCGCGGTTGGAGCGCAGCGGTCCAACATCGGGGAAGTCGACGGAGTTGCCGCTGGCGCTGCCGCGCCCGTCGAGCGCCTGCTCTAGGCGCGAGGTGACGGCCTCGTCGTTGGCGCCGTTGTATGTCAGCAGTTCCAGCAGATCCGACAGCGAGAAGAACCCGCCGGCGCTGATCGATGTCGGCACCCTCGCCGTCGCGCCGACGCTGCGGGGATTGGTCGTCAGCGTGCCGCCCTCGGGATCCTGCACGATCTTGTACGCGTTCGCGAGCCCGCGCCGCGTCAGACGATCTCCAACGGTCGGCACGTCTTCAACGATGTCGCGCAGGTCCGGCAGGCCGCCGGTGCCGCCCGAACGCGGGAGCTGGCCCGGGAAAAGCACGTTATCAAACGGCGCGGTCACGTTCGCGTTGTCACGCCCCGGCACCACGCCATACAGACGCGAGAAGATCGCTGCTGAGAACGCCGAGCCGCCGATCGTCGCGGCGTTGTTGCGGTTGCCATAGTCATTCTGATAGCGCGGCGAGCTGGCAGGCGTCGCGGCAAGGCTGCCATAATGGGCCTGTGAGTTGTCGTCGTACAGCCAGGGCGATTCGAGCATCAGCCGGAGGCTCACCTCAGCGGGCGTCAGGCCAAGGGGGAAGCTCTCCGTCGGATTCAGTGTCGTCGGATCGAACGCGCCAGAGGCCAGCGTGCCGAAGTTTGCGATCGCGGTGTTGACGTTGACGCGCCCGGACAGATCGATCGCGCGAGCCGCAAAGACCCACCGATACGCTGGATCAAGCGCGAGGACCGAGACGGGATACAACGGATCTGTGGAGTCAACGAACTCAAACGGGCGAGCGTCGGGCCGGCCGTCGCCGTCGGTGTCTATCCACTCGCTCCAGATATAGCCGGGCTGGCCGGGTTGTGTGCGGCCATCGCTGTTGTTCTCGACCGTCGCGACCACACCGGCCTGATTCGTCGACCAGTCGTACGGACGATTGAGGACCGCGGGCTTGCCGTCGGCGCGAGTCTGTGCGTCGATGTTGGTGGTTGAAAGCCTGTCAACGCTCGCGGGATTGCGAAGCGTGAGCTTGCTGGAAAACCGCAGATCGCCGGTGTCGCTGGGCACGCCACTGGGCACATTGAAGCCCGAGCCCGGCTCGCTGGCGTTCTCACGCAGCATGTAGAGGTTGACGAAGTTGCCGCTGGGGGCGAAGTTGCTGATGTGCGCCCAGCCGTGGAAGTCACGCGAGGGCAGCCTCGGGTCGGTGAAAGCGCGGTTGTCGGCGGCCAGCGGGAAGATCCACGTCGGCTCGCTGGACGCAAGCCACGGCTGGCCGGTGGCCATGCGCGGATCCGTCGCCTCTGCCGCGAGCCACGGGCCGTTGACCTGGCCGGTGGGGTTGAACCTGCGCGCATCAAACTGGTTGATGTTCTGCATCGTCGACGGCGTGTTCACGCGCGACGAGCGAAACTCCGGATCGGTGCTGGGGTAGTCGTACGCGCCACGCAAGCGCAGATCGACGGGCCTGCCGTTTTTCGTGAGCAACGTGCGCTGATACGAGTAGTTGAACGTGCTCTCGCCGATCACGCGTCCGAAGTAGTCACGAACGCTCCCGGCCTGATCGATGAGCTTCGTGCGGGCCGCGAGGCTCGAGGCCCCGCGCCTATCGGCCTGGCCCAGCGTGCTGTACACCAGCACCAGCAGCGCGATCATCGCCAGCACGCCAACGATGAGCACCAAGACCGAGCCGCGGCGGCTGCGAGGGATGTTGAACTTGCGGGCGAGTTTCTTGGCGAGCATCTTTGCGCTCATGGTGTTCTCCAGGTCCCCAGGTGCGGGACGGTCGCGACGGATCGCGGGACGAGTCAACTCAGAAGGACACGAAAACAGCGGGCCAGGGGCAAGTGAATCAGCGGCGAGTAGGCCCGGACTGCGCGTGCCTTCGGCTCTTGGCCGACCGTGCGCGCCGGTGGTGTGTGCGTCAGCGATCACGCTCGCGCGGTCAATCGCGGCGTGAGCGGCGGTCAGTTCCGCTCCGCCGTGGGGTCTGGCGGAAGATCGAAGATGTACTGAAAGGTGCGCTCGAAGGTCGGATCGATCGGGTCCGCCAGCGTCACAGTGATGCGAAGCAAGCGCGGCCATTTCCAGGGCAGGGTCGCGGGATAGTTCAGTCGCTCGCCAATGCTCGGCTCATACGCCCCGTTGAAGTTCACATCACGCGAAAGGATGGCGTACGGATCGGGAGTGGTCACGGGCGTTGCAGCGCCGGTGAACTCCGCGCCGTCGACCTCCGCGTTCGGGTCACTGAGATCCACGAAGTTGAAGGGTACGTTGTTGGGAATAAACCGCATCAATACCGCGTTTGTGGGCTGAGTCGCGGGCGCCCGGAAGGTCATCTCTTCCGGCGGCCATGTGGGGTCTAGCAGGCCAAAGAAGCTGTACGACTCATCGGTCGCGCCGGCGTTCGCCTCAAACATTCGGTAGTCCGGGAAGTATCGCACGGTGAGCGGGCGCGCGCCGGTCGGAGCCGTGCCCGTCGAGATCACCGGCGTCACGGTCTTGAAGAATAACGCCGTGGAAATGCCGCTGGCATAGTCCGAGTCATAGGGCAGCACCTCGCTTGGCTGGCCGCCAGCGCCGTTGACAGTGCGCGTCATGCCGTACCAACGAAGCTGGTTCACCTGATCCGGAGCGATGGCTGTGGAAACGAACGAGCTTGACGAGATCGACTGGCCGAACGACCACTCGACGATGAACTCGGTGCAGTGCGGGATGAACGCGTGCGACGCGAGCACGCGCTGGTCGGTGCGCTGCACATCCGTGATGGCGGTCGGGAAACCAATGCCCAGCGGATTCGGCGGCGCGGGCTCGACACGGATGCGGCGATTTGCGAAGGATTGCGCCGGGAGAAGGTCGACGAGCTTGGTCTGCACGCGCTGCAGGCCCTGAGCGATCTCCGCCGCGCTGCCACCGACCTTAACCTCCGGCGCTCCGCGCAGTGGCGCGTCGCTTGAGCCAGACAACCTCGCATCGAGCGGGCTGAGCGTGAACGTGCGGATGTCTGCCAGGCTGCAAGACGCGATATCGACCAACCCGCTGGCAAAGTTCGGCCTCTGCCCGCCCAGTTCGCCCGAACGCAGCGACGCGGCGCCGCCGACATTCGTTGCAACGGAGACACCCAAGAACACATGCGGCGCCGCTGGCTGTTGGCCGATCTGGATCGCGCTATCGCGATCATCACCTTGAAGCGTGATGTAGTTCGTTGGGTTGGCGGGGTCTTGGATCCGCAAGTTGATGGGCCGCGGCGGCGCAAGCAGCGTCACGTGGCGCGCCAGAATCCAATCGCTCGCGAACTGGTTGACGCCGTTGCCGAAGTTCGGCGCTGTCGAGTTGTCATCGGTCAGCGATGGCGGCGTGGCAAACGACGCGCTCGGGTCCTGTCGCAGACCATGGCCGTAGTAGATTCTCGCCGCCGCGGCTTCGGCGGTGACATTGGGATTCACCGGATCGCGAACGCTTGTGAATCTTCCTTCGGCGAAGAACACCAACTCATCAACCCGGCGGGCCCGCGCTTTCGTATCGCCACGAAAGACCTGCACGCCAACGTTCGGGGTGCCCGGTGCGCCCGGTGTGCCCGCATTGGCATGGCGGATAACCAGCACGCCCTGGCGGCTCATGCGGTCGATGTCCTCGCGAAGTTGGCGTTCGAGGATGTTTGAATAGGTGAGGATGTTGGAGATCTTGCGCCCCGCCGCGACGGTGCGCGTAGTGGCGCGGAAGACTTGGACGATGCCCACGGTGAGCAACGACACCGCGATCACCGCGACGAGCATCTCGATGAGCGTGAAGCCCTTGAACGCCCCACGCTGGCGAGTGCTGGCTCTTCGGGTTGAATGTGCGGGTGTCTTCATTGGCAAGCTACTTTCGTTTCTTGGAGAGTCATCGCGATGCGAGCCGTCGTGCACAGGGGCGGCCCCGACGCCGATGCGATCCACGGGCCTCAGTTCGGATTCGGCGTCGGACGCAACTGCCGCTCCACGGCGTCCGGTGCCAGATCGAACTTCTTGTTGATCACCTGGACCGCAACAGGAACCTGCGGCGTGAACACCACCTGCTGCAGGTACTGAGGCTGCACCCACGCCTCGCGATCTACGCCATCCGGTGGCTGCTGCTCGCCTTGCACAAGCGGAACACTCGAAGCCACTGCGCGCGTCAGTCGAAGGATGTACGGGTTATCAAGGCCCGCGCTCCCGTCCACGGTGTACACGTTGCCAAGATTGTCCACGAGCTTCTGCCCGGGCTGAGCGATGAGCGGGAACGCAACCGCCATGTCCATGACGCCGCCGTTGACCTGATCACCCGCGTCAAACACGCGCCTGACCTCCAACAGCCGGCGATCTGTCGAGCCGCCATCGGCGTACACATTGACGTCGGCGATCAGCGGTATCGAATATCGACCCGCAATCGAGCCATCCAGTCGCGGGCGGCCCTGCGTGTCGACCGACACGGGCAGACGACGCGTGCTCGTGCGGTCGCTCAAGAGCGCGCTAAACAGCGAATCCTGAAGCCCCTTCGAAGCGAACGGGTCAATCCGGCGGACGAACACCGCCAGTTGCATGCCGCCGCCCTTGAAGTCGCGGCGCATTGCCAGATCCCACACAAACTGCGGCTCATTGCCGCCGGACTCCGGCGTCGGGAAGACGCGCGAGCCGAGCGAGAGCGACTCGTTGGCGCCATACACGAGGATCGAGAGCGGCGTGTTCAGATCCACGGCGACTGGAAAGAGCGCCACCGACGCGTCGTTGACGTCCACCGGCGGCACGTACCAGGACTGCGAGCGCCACAAATCTAAGTGATATTGGTCTTGGTACTCGAAGATCTTGTTCTTCCAACGCTCCGGCGCAAGCGAACTGCGGCCCTCAAGTTGCCCGATCGCCGACTGCATCGCCGAGGTGCCCAGCGACTGATCGATGCTCACCGATTGCTGGCGGATGATCACCGGGAGCACGGCCCCCAGCCCGAGCAGCCCGAGCGCCAGGATCAGCGTCGCCATCAGCACTTCGATCAGCGAGAAGCCCGCGGATCGACGAGATGCACATTGCGTGTTCATGAGATTCATCGGTTGCCTCCAACGCCAACTGAGTTCGTGGACGGAAGGACGATCGGCTGCAACGGGCCAGCCGCCGGCGGGATGAAGTACACTCGCGCCTCTTGCGTGTCGGCTCGCGCGTTGATCGTCGTGTCAGTGTCCGAGGAGCCGGCGCGCCAGCCCTCGATCCACCGGTTGATACTGCGACGAGCGGTGATGTCCGATGGCAGCGGGTCAATGAGCCTGAGCTGGTATCGCCCGCCGCTATTCTGCTCGTCGGCGCTGGCGTCGTAGAGCGACTCGGTGATCGGGTTCACCCGCACGCCCAGCGCGTCGGCCAGGCGGCGTTCGTTGTAAACCGCGATTGAGTTGACGTTCTTCGCCAGCACGGTGTCGCCGGAAATGTCGCCAATGAGCTCGCGTTTGTCGGCGTCGTTCAACGGGTCGGAACCAGCTTGCGGCGCGTTCAACACGCGAATCGCCCAGCGCCGCAGGTCCGCCGCGCGATCGATTCGCTTCCATTCAACCGCGTCGCGCTCGGCGGAAGAGACGCGCTGGAGAACCACCAGGACGCCCTTGCCACCAGCCGGCAGGGCACGCCCGGTGCCCGCCTCAAATCGAATCATGAACGTCTGGCGATTGCCTGCATCTTCCTGCCTGGTGTTGTCAAAGAAGCCGGTCTCAGGAAAGACCCACGTGCCCCTGTCAACGGGGTAGCGCTCGGAGCCGCTCGCCGCGGGCTCGTACCAATCGCGATCGACCATACCCATCAACGCGAAGCCGCGAACCGACCACCCGGCCGGAAGCTGCAGAGTCTCGTAGCCCTCGACCGGGACGAAGACCTCGCGTTCGATGTCTCCGGACCCGTTGCCGCTAGGGCTCTGATCGACCAAGAGCTTGCCGACGCGTTGGCAGACCACGACCGACGTCTTGCCACCGGGCTCGAACGCGAACACCGCCGCGACATCGCCCTGCCCGGTGCCGGCTCGGGCCAGGTCACGCGCCAGGCCAACGCCCGCGCCGATCACTGCGTCTGCGGTGCTCTCTTCCTGCGTGCGGATGATCGAGTTGAACGCCGGGATCGCGATGATGATCAGGATCAGGATGACCACGATGACTACCAGCATCTCCAGCAGCGTGAACGCACGCTGAGATGCATGTCGGGCCAGGCTTCGAGCGTGAGCGAGTCTCATTGGCCAAGCTCCAGGACGTTGTCGTTGTTGACCGGGTCGGTGGCGCTGTTCAGGCTGAGTAGACCATCGGGCCCGCCGGAGATCAGGGCGAAGCCGCCGCGACGAAGCTTGGAGTCCTCGCGAGCATCACCGAGGAACGCCGGGACGCACCAGTTGGCGACCTGCCCGCGATTCGGATCCGTGTCCGAGAAGAAGAACGGCTCCCAGCGCACGTAGAGAATCGGGAAGCCGTAGCGATCCACCAGTCGCGTCCGCTCCGGCACGCCGCTGCCATCGCCCACGAGTCGCTCGGTTGAGTTGGCAAAGTCAAACGCAGGCGGATACTTCGACCCGGTGAGCGAGAAGCCGCCATCGGTCAGCGGGCGCGTGAAGCCCGGGCCATCGACCCCATCCACCGCGCGCGGCAGCGTTCCTAGCAAGTAGTACGAAAGCGACAGGCTGCTGAAGCGCGGGATCGGGGGCGTCGTCGCGTTGCCGTAGAACTCCTCGAGCTGCGTCGCCGGAAGGTCGGCCCCGCTGGCCGTCTGATTCTGCAGTTTGGGGCGTCGGATCGAGCCGTTGCCCGTCGAGATCAGCGGCGCCCCCGGCGCGTTGTGCGCGTCATCCACCAGCGGCGGCAGGAAGTTGAAGTCCTGCCGGAACCGCTCGACGCCCACCGAGATTGACCGCATGAAGAACTGGTCCGCCGTGCCGCGGGCACCGCGGATCGCGCGCCCAATCGCCACCAGGATGAACGCGGCCAGGATCAGGATGATCACTGTGACCAGCACCACCTCGATCAGCGTGAACCCGCGCCGGGCCGGATGTTGGAGATGTTGCCGATTCATCGAATGCTCCTTGGCTGGTCACACGCGTGACCAGCCGACCTCACACCCTCCCACCACCACCATCGCCACCATCAACCAACCAGGCGACCACGCCGGGTGCGTTCAATCAGACCTTGCCGCCCTGCAGCTTCTCGATGATCGCCACCAGCGGCAGGAACATCGCGACGACGATGCCACCGACGACGACACCGAGGAACACGACCAGCAACGGCTCAATCAGCTTCACCAGCGAGTTCACCGCGACGTCGACCTCTTCGTCATAGTTGTCGGCGATCTTCATCAACATGGAGTCCAGGTCGCCCGTCTCCTCGCCGACGTCAATCATGTTGACCACGATCGAATCGCACACCTTGCTCTCGCGCAGCGGCACCGCGAACGTCTCACCCTCGCGGATGCTGTCGTGAACGCGCTGCAGCGCCCGCTCAAACACGTAGTTGCCGCAGGTGTCGCGCGTGATGCTGATCGCCTCGAGAATCGGCACGCCCGCGTTGATCAGCGTGCCCAGCGTGCGCGTGAAACGCGCGATCGTCGTCTTCTTCACCAGCGTGCCGATGCCCGGCGTGTACAGCGCCACTGTGTCAATCGTCGCGCGCCCCGGGCCCGTCTTGCGCCCGTATTTGAAGGTTACAAACAGCACCAGCGGCACGAACACGACGAACACCCAACCCGGGATGCGCTGCCCCGGCTCAAGCCCCGCGACCCACCCCGACGTGTTGGTCAGAATCTTGGTCAAAAGCGGCAGCTCGACGCCGAACTCCGCGAAGATTTCCTTGAACTTCGGGATGATGAACACCATGATGAAGGTCACGATCGACACCGCGACGATCACGACCATCACGGGGTAGATCATCGCGCCGACGACCTTGCGCTTCAGTCGCTGCGCCTTCTCCATGAACTCCGCGAGGCGCTGCAGGATGATGTCGAGCACGCCGCCGATCTCGCCAGCGTTCACCATCTTGGTGTAGAGACGATCAAACGCCGCGGGGTGACGGGCCATCGCCTCCGAGAGACTCGTGCCACCCTCGACGTCCTCGCAGATGCTCTGCATGATGCCCTTGAACTTCCCGGGCTTCTGCTGCTCCTCCAGGATCTGCAGCGAGCGCAGCAGCGGCAGGCCCGCGTCCTGCAGCGTCGAGAGCTGACGCGTGAACAGCGTGCGGGTCTTGTTGCTGATCCCGCCGATGCTGATGGCGAGCCCCTGGCCCTTCTTCTTCTTGGCCTTCGCAAAGTCTTCCTGCGTCGGGCCCTTCTTGGCGCCCTTCTGCTCGCGGACTGACGTGGGGAAGAAGCCCTGCTGCTTGATCTTTTGAATCGCTTCTTCGCTGCTGCCAGCCTCGATCGAGCCCTTCTGGGCCTTGCCGGAGGCATTCAAAGCTTCGTACGTGAAGTTCGCCATGGTCAATGCTCCGCGTGTCAACTCACTGGCCGCGCGTCGGTCTCATCTACCCAGATACCTTCGCGTTGTCAGAACTCATTTCCGCTACTTCCCAATGCCCACTACTCAGCGCCCGAACTCAATCCTCCGCGATCGTCTCGCGAATCACCTCGTCCAGCGTCGTCTGCCCTTCATAAATCCCGAGCAGGCCGCACTCACGCAGCGACCGCATGCCGTTGCGTTTGGCGATCTGGCGGAGGATGTTGGTGCTGGCATTCTTCATGATCTGGTCGCGCATCTCGTCAGTGAGCGTCATGATCTCAAAGATCGCCATGCGCCCGCGATACCCCGAGCCGAAGCAGTTGTCGCAGCCCTTGCCGCGGAAGAACTTCTTGCCCTGCACCATCTCTGGCTTGAGTCCCAACTCCATCAACTGCTCTTCCGTCGGGTCGTACGCGTACTTGCAGCGCTGGCAGATCGTGCGGCACAGTCGCTGGGCCACAACGCCTTCCATCGTCGCTGTGAGAAGGAACGGCTCCATCCCAAGGTCCACAAGCCGGATAATACTGCTCGGCGCGTCGTTGGTGTGCAGCGTGCTCAGCACCAAGTGGCCCGTCAGCGACGCCTGCACCGCGATCTCAGCGGTCTCAAGGTCGCGAATCTCACCGACCAGGATCACGTCAGGATCTTGACGAAGGAAGCTTCGCAGCGCCTTGGCGAACGTCAACTCAACCTCGGGGTTGATCTGCACCTGGCACAGGCCCTCGATGTCGTACTCGACGGGGTCCTCAGCCGTGAGGATCTTGGTCTCGATGTCGTTGAGCTCTTGCAGCGCCGCGTACAGCGTCGTGGTCTTGCCGCTGCCCGTCGGGCCGGTCACGATGACGATGCCGTTGGGCTTGCCAATCAGGCGCCGGAACACTGCCAGGTCGTCCTCGCGCATCCCGATTCGATCCAGCGAAAGCTTGACGTTGCTGCGGTCCAGCACACGCATCACGACGCTCTCACCGTGCATCGTCGGCAACACGCTCACTCGAAGGTCCACCGGCGCCCCGCCCACCGTCAACTCGATGCGACCGTCCTGCGGCAGGCGACGCTCCGCAATATCAAGCTTCGCCATGACCTTCACGCGGCTCGTGATCGCCGGCCCCAGCGCCTTCGGCGGCGGCACCATCTCGTACAACACGCCGTCGATGCGGTAGCGCATCTTAAACTCGTCTTCGAACGGCTCAAAGTGGACGTCGCTGGCACGATCCTTGATCGCTTGCAGCAGCACCAGGTTCAGCAGCTTGATCACCCGGTTGTCGCTCGCGGCGTCCATCACCGCGTCAAGGTCGATCGACATCCCACCCTTGCCACCCGCCGCCGCCAGCTTCGCCAGGTCCTGGTCCTTGGCCAGCTCACTGACGACGTCCGTCACCGACTCCTGCTTGTTGTAGTATTTCTTGATGATGGCATCGACGATCGCGGGGTCGGTCACGACCGCCTCGACGTTGAAGCCCATCAACAGGCGAAGGTCATCCACCGCCCGGAAGTTGTCGCGGGATTTCATCGCAATCTTGAGCTTCTTGCCCGCCGGTCGGTATTCGATCGGAACCACCTGATACGACTGGACGGTTTCGTTTGGCAGCGAGTCGATCACTTCCTTGGAGAGCTCGACCCCCGCGAGGTCTACATATCCCAGACCCGCCTGCGCAGCCAGGCCCTCGTCAACGTCCTTCGGCTGGAGGTGGCCAAGCTCGACCAGGAGAACCCCGATCTGGACCTTGCGACCCGATTTCTGAATTTCCAGCGCCGCGTGAACCTGTTCACGCGTGCACTTTCCCAGCTTGGTCAGAATGCGACCGAGCTTCTTGCCTTTCACGTCCTGGAGTTCCGCCGGGGTCAGCACGTCCGAGTCTCCTGTCTGTCGTTTGAAGCAGATCGAAGCGGAAGGCCAATGCTCAACCGACAGGCCCTCGACGCCGCGCCCGCGCGAACGTCACTGATAGTCTATCGCTTGAACATACCTCAACTGTTGCATCAAAAACCAGATCACCACGCCACATTTTGATGCGACACGTGGAAAACAACAATGACGATTGCACAATCTCAGGGTCGAGGGCGACATCCGCAGCCGGTCATGCACCGCTAGGGCGACGCGGTTTCGCCTCGCCCTCGGGCGCCTCTTCCTTGATGTCCAGCTCACTGCGCCCGACCTGGCGTCCAAGGCGATGGACCTTGTCGGTGAGATCCTGCGGGTTCTTGCTCTTGTCCACCATCTCCTCTGCGGAGATCTTTCCGGACATGTAGTGGTCCCAGAGGTGGTCATCCAGCAACTGCATGCCGAACTTCTTGCCGGTCTGGATGAACGAGTCGATTCGGAATGTTTTCCCTTCACGAATCAGGTTCTGGATGGCGGGCGTGATGACGAGGAACTCGTACGCCGCGACCATGCCGGGCTGATCCACCCGCCCTAACAAAGCCTGACTGAGAATCGCCAGCAGCGAAGTCGAGAGCTGCACGCGAATCTGATTCTGCTGGCTCACCGGGAAGGCGTCGACAATACGGTCGATCGTCTTCGCGGCGCCCGTGGTATGCAGGGTCGCAAACACCAAGTGGCCCGTCTCGGCGGCTCGGATGGCCGATTCGATCGTTTCCAGGTCGCGCATTTCGCCGACCAGGATGCAGTCCGGGTCAGACCGCAGCACGCGCCGCAGCGCCTCGGCAAACGACGGCACGTCGGTACCCACCTCGCGCTGGTTCACGATCGACAGCTTGTGGTAGTGGTAGTACTCGATCGGATCTTCCATCGTGACGATGTGCCGCTCGAGATTCGTGTTCACGTAGTCGATCATCGTCGCCAGCGACGTCGTCTTCCCTGAACCGGTTGGTCCGGTCACCAAGAACATGCCTCGGGGGCGACGCACCAGCTCGCGGCAGATTTCCGGCAGGCCGATCTGCTCGAACGTCAGCAGGCGGTTAGGGATCTGGCGAAGCACGATCGCCAGATCGCTACGCTGCTTGAAGACCGAGACGCGAAAGCGGGCCTTGTCGCCGTAGCTGAAGCCGAAGTCGGTGCCGCCCTTTTCAGACAGCTCCTGCTGCTTCGCTTCGGGCGTGATCGACTTCATCAGGGCGACCATGTCGTCCGAATCGATAACCTTGGTCTTGAGGTTGACAAGACGGCCGTTCAGACGCACCGTCGGGGGCCGGCCCACCGTCAAGTGCAAGTCGCTCGCGCGCTCCTTGACGACGGTGTCCAGCAGACGGTCCATTTGCAGAGTGGACATTGGGAAATCCTCAAATGATCAGGTTGCCAAAGTTTCCAAACTCAAAACCGGGGTCACTCTCAAACGGAAAATAGCCCGACGGTCGTGGGCTCAGCCGACGCCTTCGACCTGGGTCATGCGGGCGATCTCGTCGGCGGTGGTCGTGCCCTTGAGCACTTTGATGCGGCCGTCCTCGGTCAGCGTGCGCATGCCGCTGTTGATCGCGGCGACTCGGATCTTGCCCACCGGCTCCTGCTTGAACGCCAGGTCGCGAATCTCCGAGTTCATGATCATCATTTCGTAGATGCCCTTGCGACCACGGAAGCCGGTGTTGTTGCAGTTGTCGCATCCGACCGGACGCATCGCCTTGCCCGCGGCTTCCTCCGGCGACATGCCGATGATCCGCAGATGTTTCGGATCCGGCTCCGGGTCCACTTCCTTGCACTTGGGGCAGAGCACGCGAATAAGCCGCTGAGCCATGATCGCCTGGATGGCGCTGGCTACCAAGAACGGCTTCACGCCCATGTCGATCAATCGCGTGATCGCACTCGGCGCGTCGTTGGTGTGAAGCGTTGAGAACACCAAGTGGCCCGTGAGCGCGGCCTGGATCGCGATTTCCGCCACTTCGCGGTCACGAATTTCACCAATCAGAATGATGTTTGGTGCCTGACGAAGCATCGATTTCAGGACCACCGAGAACGTCAGGCCGATCTTCTCGCGGATTTGAACCTGGTTGATGCCCTTGAAGTTGTACTCGATCGGGTCCTCAGCGGTGATGATCTTCGTGTCCGCCTTGTTCAGCACGTCGAGCGCCGAGTACAGCGTCGTGGTCTTGCCGCTACCCGTCGGCCCGGTGACCAGGAAGATCCCGTTCGGTCGACGGATAATCTTGTTGAAGACGGTGAGGCTGTCTTCTTCAAAGCCCAGGTTGACAAGGCCGATCTTCACCGAGTCGGGGCGCAGAATACGAAGCACGATCGACTCGCCGTGATACGTCGGACAGGCGCTCACGCGAAAGTCGATCTGGTCGGGCTCAACGATGATCTTGATGCGCCCGTCCTGCGGAACGCGCTTCTCCGCGATGTTCATCCCCGCCATCAGCTTCAAGCGGCTGAGGACCGAGTTCTGCATTCGCTTGGGCAGGTTGTCTCGCTCGATGCAGACGCCATCAATTCGATATCGCAGTCGCACGCGATCGCCGAACGGCTCGACATGGATATCGCTGGCCCGCATCTTGACGGCTTCCGCAAGAATGCGCTGCACGAGTCGAACGATCGGCGCATCTTCGCTGGCGATGTCGATAGACCTGTCGACGCTCTTATCGACCGACTTGTCAATCGAGCGGTCGATCGAGTCGGTCACCAGCGCCGCGCGCGGATCGCCCCCCTTGGCGCCGCTGCCGCCCAGGCTGGATTCGATAAACCGCTTGATCTGCGTGCGAGTCGCGAGCTTGGTCTCGATGTCCGCCGCGAGCCGGAAGCGGAGCATATCAAAGAGTTCGAGATCCGAGGGATCGTGCGTGATCAGTTGCATCTTGTTGCCGACCTTGCTCAGGGGCAGGATCAGGTGCTTCTTGATCAGGTCTTCCGGGATCAGCTTGGGGTTGATCTGACCCGCGACGCCATTGGCCGTCAGGTCGACGAACTCAAGCGAGAACTGGTTTGCCAGCGCCTTGGCGATCTGGTCCTCGCTCGCGGCGTTCATCTCCACGAGCACTTCGCCGATGCGTTTGCCGCTCGACTTGGCCTTCGCGAGTGCGTTATCCAGTTGCTGCTGGGAAACGACGCCCCAGCCGATAAGAATTTCGCCGAGCTTCTTTCGGGATCGTGCCATAGAGGGAAATCTGCCGAGTCGGAGGGAGGTCGGAAGGATCGGATCAGACGGACACCATGCGAGCAAGGGGAACCCTGAGCGTAGGCTCGCGTGGCGCGAGCTTTACCATCGCCGGGAGCGAGAGTATCGTGAGCTAGTGGTCGGAGTGCAAGTCGCCGATGAAGAAGAAGCCGCCAAAGTCCAGCCCCGGTTCGCGTGTCGGCGCGCGATCGTCGCCTCGTGCAAGCAAGCGCTCAACCCTCGCCACCTCGCGCCCGCCGATCCGCATTGTGATCACCGCCGGGCCCACGTACGAGCCGATCGATAGCGTGAGATTCATTGGAAACCGCTCGTCCGGGCGCGTGGGCGTCTCTCTGGCCGACGCCGCGGCGGGGCTCAGCTGGGACACAGTACTTTTGCTCGGACCGGGCACGATTCTGCCAGAAGATCCGCGTGTGTGCGTCCAACGGTTCCGAACAACCGACGATCTTCGCTCGCTTTTGGCAAAACACACAGACTTCGATGTCCTGATTATGGCCGCCGCCGTCGCAGACTACCGCCCCGTCGTCGACCCCGCGCTCTTGGCCGCGGCTGGCAACAAGCTCCGTCGCCAAAGCAGCGGGCTCACGCTTCAACTCGAGGCGACCCCCGACCTGCTGGCCGAGATCGGCGCTCGCAAAGCGCCTTCACAGGTTCTCGTCGGCTTCGCGCTCGAGCCCGCCCAGCGGCTGGAATCTTCCGCACGCGAGAAACTGACGCGAAAGAAGCTCGATCTCATCGTCGCCAACGAACTGAAGACCATGGACGCGACGACCATCCAAGCCAGCGTCTTTGACTCTCAGGGCGGGCGGCTCGATACGCCCGGTGCCGTCACCAAGCGCCGGTTCGCGACCTGGCTCCTCAAACGCATCAAGGCCAGCCTCGCGCACACGCGGACTACCCTTTAAGATGATGAGCCTGCCCGCGGATCGACGACCCGACACCTCTGAAAACAACGCCCACGGCGCAGGATCCGGCCCGGGCGAGCGAGGCGACGCCAAGCCGAGAACACCCAAGGCTCGGTTCGGCAAGCCCTACGTCAAACCCGGTGCCAAGCCGCCTTTCAAGCCGGTGCCCAAGGTGCCGCGCCCTGCCACGTCCGACGCCCCAGCCAAGCTCGGCGTCAAACGCGTCCCGCCGCCGCCCGGCGCCCAGTCGCCGCGTGCAACCACGCCCTACCGATCCGCCGGCAAGCCGCCGACCGGTGCCGGCAAGCCGGCGGGCTCAAGTCCGCGCACGTATGGCGGCCCGTCCAAGCCGTTCACTCCGAGGACCGGGCCGGGCGGCACTTCGGGAGCACGCACCCAAAGCGGTGGCAAGGGGATGATGGGGCGCAACCCCTCGCGCTCGTTTGATAACGCCGGCGCGCTCCCGCCCGGTGTCAAAGTCGTCTACGAGGATGACGACATCATCGTTGTCGAAAAACCCACCGGGCTTACGACCGCCGCCGGGCCTGAGGAGCCTCGCGAGACACTCTTTGACATGGTCAAGAAGATCGCCCGAGCGAAAGCGGGCCGCCCGATTTCGCGCAGCCGCGGACGCGACAAGGCCGCGGTCGAGGCGGACATCGGCGGCTCGACAGGCGCTGGGAAGGTCTTTGCGGGGATCATCCACCGGCTGGACCGCGAGGCCTCGGGCTTGCTGGTCTTCAGCAAGAACGAGAAGGCGTATCACTGGCTGAAGGACGACTTCAAATCCAAGCGCGTGCATCGCATCTACTACGCCCTGGTCGAGGGCGCGATGGGCGAGGTTGGCGAGCAGGGCACGATTCAGAGCTTCCTGCGCGAGTCGCGCGACGGCACCGTCGCCTCCATCAAAGGCGACGATTTTCGCGGCGGTGGCGGCGTCGCCATGGGCGGCTGGGGCGAAGAACACGACCAGGCCCGCCCCGCTGTCACGCACTATCGCGTGCTGGGAGTCGGCGGCGGCCTCAGCCTCGTGCAGCTCCGCCTCGAAACCGGGCGTAAGCACCAGATCCGCGTACACTTGAAGGAAAAAGGCCACCCGATCGTCGGCGATCGGCGGTACAACGCATTCCGCGATGATCTGCGCCGTTTGTGCCTGCACGCGACCGAGCTGGGCTTCGCGCATCCGAGCACCGGCGCGACCGTTCGCTTCCGCAGCGATCCGCCGGTCGGCTTCTTCACGCTCGCGGGCATGAAGCCGCCAGCACCCTCGGGCACCGCGACGCTCAAGCAGCCCCCGATCGCTCACACATCTCATCAGCCCGAGGACACCTCTTGGGAAAATGTCGCCGGGTGGTACGACGCGCTGATCGACGAGAAGCGCAGCGACCACTACGACAAGATCATCATCCCCGGCACCCTCCGCATGGTGAAACCCGAGCCGGGCGTGCGCGTGCTTGATGTCGCATGCGGCCAGGGCGTGATCTCGCGCGAGCTGGCGCGCCTCGGCGCGTCGGTCGTCGGCGTCGATTCGTCGCCCTCTCTCATCGAAACCGCACAGGCCCGCGCCGTGACGCAAGGCCTCTCTGCGGAGTTCTTCATCGGCGATGTCCGCGCCCTGGACGCGCTTCCGCTCGAGCCCGCGAGCTTTGACTGCGTGACGTGCGTGATGGCGATGGCCAACATCAATCCGCTCGAGCCGCTCCTGGCCAGCGTCGCTCGCTTGCTCAAGCCGGGCGGTTCGCTAGTGTTCTCCATCACCCACCCGGCGTTTCGCGCCCCGGACCAGACGTCCTGGGGGTGGGACGAGAAAACCAAAGCCCAGTATCGCCGCGTTGACGGCTATCTCTCGCTGGGCCAGAAGTCCATCAAGATGCACCCCGGCAGCGCGCCCGACATCGTCACCTGGACCTTCCACCGCCCGCTCCAGACCTACGTGCGCCTCTTGAGCGAGGCCGGGCTGCTGGTGCAAACGCTGGAAGAGTGGCCGGCGGTGCGTGTGAGCGAGCCGGGGCCGCGAGCCGAGGCGGAGAACCGCGCCCGTCGCGAGATCCCGCTCTTCGTCGGGATCTTAGCGACCCGGCGCTGAGCGTCACGATCTGGCGCGCGAGCGTGCCCATAATGCCGCTATGCCAGATCGCCCGGTGCTGACGCTTGCCCACTCCGCCGACGCCGACGATGTGTTCATGTGGTGGCCAATCACCGGCCAGGTCGACCCGCGCGATCCATCGCGCGTGCTCGCGCCGCCAGCGATCGACACCGGACGTTTCACGTTCCGCTCGCTGCCAGAGGACATTCAGGCCTTGAACGTCCGGGCGATCGAGCGCGCGGACCTGGACATCACCGCCATGAGCTTTGCGTGCTTCGCGCGAGCGCACGAGCGGTACCTGCTGACCTCGTGCGGCTCGTCATTTGGCGATGGCTTTGGGCCGAAGCTGGTCTGCCGCGCGGGTGATGATCACTGGAACACTTCGACGCTCCACGAGCTGACCCGCGGCCTTGACGCCCCGCGCATCTGCGTCCCCGGGCTCCAGACCTCCGCCTACATGACGCTCTCGATCATGCTCGGGCAAACGCCCTCCAACCCGGTCCCGCGTCCGTTTGACGCCATCGCCCAGAGCGTCATCCAAGGCGACACGGCGCTGGGCGTGCTCATCCATGAAGCGCAGATCACGTTCGCGGAGCAGGGCCTGCGCCTCGTGCAAGACCTGGGTGTATGGTGGCATGGGCAGTTTGGCCTGCCTCTGCCGCTGGGGGCCAACGCGATCCGTCGTGATCTGGATGCTCGCTTCGGCCCCGGCACGGTCCGAGAAGTCACCACCACGCTCAAGCGCTCGATCGACTACGCGCTGGCGCAGCGGCGCGAGTCGCTGGACTATGCCAGGGGATTCTCGCCCCTGAAGACCGACGCGGAGCTCGAGAAGTACATCACGATGTACGTCAATCAACTGACGGTCGACGCCGGCGAGCGCGGCCTTCAAGCCATCCACCGCCTTCTCGAAGGCGGCGTTCGCGTCGGCATCATCCCGGCCGCCCCCAAAGTCGAGCTTTCGGCGCCCGAGAACTGATCGGCGGATCGCCCGCGCCTGCCCGACCCGCCGCGCGACCGGCACCGCACGCACGCCCCATCGGGCGGCCCAGAATCAGGCGAGGACTGTCCCGGTAAATCACCTCAGATGCTCTGGCAAACATGAACTTCCGCCACTGAGAGTTGCGGATTTTCGACGCCCATCCATACTTCATGCGGAACTTCCCGCACCATTGGTCCGAATACCACGGTGCGGCGACGCGCTCCCGGTGCGCGATGGTTGTGGACTATCGACCGCTTGGTTGATCGTTCGACGTGTTTGCCCGCTGAGAGTGACTGGAGCCGCCATGAGTCATGTTTCCCGATCACGCATTCGCACCGGCCTCGTCTATGGCGCTCTGGCCCTGGCGGCCGCTGGCATCGTCGGCCTCGTCTCGGCGACTCCGCTGCTCAACACCACGCTTGACGATTTCTACATGCACGGCTCGCAGCCGTATCCGAACGTTCCGGCGAACCCGAACTTTGATCCCCTGCTCTCGGCCCAGAACTGCTCGTCGTGCCACGCCGAGGAGTCGGGCTTGCAGCCGGCGTCATACTCCGTTCCCTACAACCGCTGGGCCTACAGCATGATGGCCCAGTCGTTCCGCGACCCCATCTTCCAGGCCCAGTTTGACATCGCGGAGATTGACGCCCCCTTCAGCGGCGACGGCTGCCTCAAGTGCCACGCGCCTGCGGGCTGGCTCCAGGGACGCGCCAACGTCCCCGGCGCCACCGTCCCTGCTAAAGGCCAGAACTTCGCCGACTCCGATCGCAACGGCGTCAGCTGTTCAATCTGCCACCGCATGGTGGACCCGGAGGCCGACCCCGCCAACCCGCCGGTGGACGCCGCGGTCTTCGCGCAGCTTGGCGCCAACACGCCCCCGAACTTTCCCAGCGTGGGCCTGCAGCCCGGCGGCCCGCTGCACGCCGTGAACTCGTTCATCATCGATAACCGCAACAACCGGCGCGGGCCGTTTGATCCTGAGAACTGTTTTCACGTTGCGTACGAATCGCCCTTCCACAAGGAATCCGGGCTCTGCGCCGGCTGTCACGACGTCTCGAACCCTGTCTATGTCAAACAGAACGACGGCTCGTATCTCGCCTCGGCGATGGGCCAGCCCCACCCGACTGGCAACAAGTACGAGATGTACCCCATGGATCGCACATACTCCGAGTGGCTCGCGTCGGACTTCGCGACCACCGGCGTCTCGCTCACTGTGCCGAACCCCAACCCAGGCGCCACCCCCTCGACCGTCGGTCGCTACAGCTACGACGGCGTCACGCGCACTATCCCGCAAATCCCGACCGATCCATCGCTGCTGGTGATCTACAACGCCGAGCTTACGTACACCACCTGCCAGAGCTGCCACATGCCGCCGACCACCGGATATGGCGCCGACCCGAACCTCGGCTCACCCCTGCGAACCAACGCGCCGGTGCACAACTTCACCGGTGTCAACAGTTGGGTTCTACTGGCAGTCCAGGATGTCTGGGGCGCCAGCGAAACGCTGATGGTTGACGAAGCGCTGGTGCAGGAATCAGTCGATCGCAACAAGTTCCGCATGTCGCAGGCCAGCGACATGGAGCTGACGTACCAGGCCTCGCAGCTCAAAGTCCGCATCTACAACCACGCCGGCCACAAGCTCCCGGGCGGCTTCGCCGAGGGGCGTCGCATGTGGCTCAACGTGAAGTTCTTTGACGGCGCCGACGCGATCGTCGGTGAGCGCGGGGCATACGACAGCGCCACCGCGACCATCACCGAAGCCGACACCAAGGTCTACGAGCTGATTCACGGCGTCGACGCCACCGCCTCCTTCCTCACCGGTCTGCCCGTGGGTAAGAGCTTCCACATCGACATCAACAACAAGGTCTTCAAGGACAATCGCATCCCGCCGCGAGGGTTCTCGAATGCAAAGTTTGCCGCGATCCAGTCCGCCCCGATCGGCGCAACCTACGCCGACGGCCAGTATTGGGACGACACCTTCTTCGACCTCCCAGTCGGGGCCGTTCGCGCCGAGGTCACCGTCCTTCATCAGATCACCGGGCGCGACTACATCGAGTTCCTGCGCGACAACGCGACGACGATCCAGCCGCTTGGCTCCCCCAACAGCATGCCCCAACCGGGCATCGCGTGGACCGCGCCTCCTGGCACGCCCGCGGGCAACCTGACCACCGGGCAGATCGCCTACGCGCAGTGGATCAAGTGGGGCAAGAGCGCGCCGGTGGTGAAGGACCAGGGCTCGATCACGTTCACGCCCCCCACCCCGCGCTGCTCCCCAGCCGACATCGCCTTTGACGACGGCTCGCCGCTCCCGCCCATCGGCATCCCCGGCGGCACCAACAACGGGCTCACCGAAGGCGATTACAACCTCTTCTTCTCCAACTTCTTCGACGCCGGTCTGGTCTGCGATATCGCCAACGACGACGGCACACCCCTGCCGCCCTTCGGCCTGCTCACCACCAACAACGGCACCACCGAAGCTGATTACAACCTCTTCTTCAGCGTCTTCTTCGACGGCTGTCCGTGAACAGCGTCGGCGGCTGCCTCACCCTTCACGTCTCGAGTCGGACGTCAGTGGACGAGCTCGCCTGCACCGCGCCGCCGGAGCGACCCTTCCACGAGCGCTGATTCGTCAGGTGCAGGTAGTACGAGTACCACTGGATCGCGCCCATCAGCACGATTCCCAACGGGTGCAGAATCGCGCCGCTGAAACGCTGCTGGAACCGCAGCGCCAGCAGCAGCCGGTGCCCGAGCGCGACGACGCACGCCAGGACTGCAAGCCCCACCGTCGCCGGATCATCAACGCGCCCCGCGATGGCAAGCCCGATCACAACCCAGGGCAGCACATACGCCGCCGCGTGCAGCACGGTTACCAGCACGAGCAGGCCGACGGAGCCAAGCCCCTCGAACGCGTTCTTGCTGAAGCCGCGCCAGGTCTGGCCGAAGCCGCGATACATGCGACAGGACACCAGCGTTGTCGCGTCAAACAGATCCGTCCGAAAGCCCGCCTTGCGCATCGCACGCGGCAGCTTGATCCCGTCGTGCATCGACGCCTTGAAAGACGTGTGACCGCCCGCGCTCAGATACGCCTCGCGACGCGCGAAGAGGAACTGCCCGCACCCGGCGCTCGCCGCGGGGTCCATCGTGCTCCGCATCCGCGCCATCGGTAGGTAGCTCAATAAGATGAAGTGAATCAGCGGCACCACCAGCGACTCGCCCAGCGTGTGCGTCCGCTGAAGCGGGAACGTCGAGATGAGGTCAGCCTTCAGCGCCCGCGCACAGTTGAGCGTCGCGCTCAGGCAGGCCGGCTCGAATCGAACGTCCGCATCGGTGAAGAGCACAAACGCGCCGCGCGCGTCTAGCCCCATCTGATGACAGCCAAACTGCTTGCCGTTCCAGCCCTCGGGCAGCGGCGCCACGGGCGTCGCTCGCACGCGCGGATCCTCTGCAATCAGTCGCGCCAATATCTCGCCGGTGGCATCCGTCGAGTGGTCGTTATAGACGTGTACCGCGACATTCCGATGCGTCGAAGCCAGCACCGACCGCACGCACGCCTCGAGGTTCGCCTCTTCGTTTCGCGCCGGGACGCACACGCAGATCAGCGGCTGCTCTTCCAGCGGGAGCGCCCGCTCCTGCGCCTCGGTCGGCGGCGCGTCGATCCGCAGGTTGATCAGCGTCATCACCAGCAACAGCACCGCCACCAAGCACGCGATGATCATCAGCACAAACAGCGTCACGAAGATGCTCGCTCGGCACACGTTGCTCGCGCGCCGTTCACCTGTGAATCCGCATTCGTGTTAGCCCCGCCCCCCCCGACCTCTTCGGCACGCCGCGCTCGCGCCGCGTCGCGATCGGTCGCGACCACTCGCCCGGATACGCCGCGAAGGCGTAGCCACAGGTCGTACAACGGGTTGACGGTCCCGCTCTTGGAAGCCGTGATGATCGTGAACGCCGATTCGTCGCGGGCTCGCACCAGTTCTGCCAAGGCGTCGGCGTTGCTCTGCATCGCGCTGCCAATCGCTCGCGTCCAGCCGGTCGTTGACACCACCTCCGGCGCGCTCACCTCACACGCGCGGCACAGCACCTCCGGGCGTTTGTCCAGCCAGAACGCCATCTCCACCGCCAGCGACACGACGCGCACCTGCGAATGGCGAGCAGCAACACTCGCAACGCCCGGCCGAATCCGGATGGCGTCGCGAGCGTCGGCAAACTGCCCCTGCGGCGTCACCCAGAAGCTCAGTTTCGGGTTCAGCGCGAACTCTTTGGCCAGGTACTCGATCATCGCTGGCTGACTCTGCGGATGGTCGGGCTCGATGCCAAAGACCCCGAGCTTGCGGAGAATCGCGAACTTTCGAAGCTGCGAAAGCTCCATCGGCCCCAGCAGTTGTCGCGTCGGCGTCAGCCGGTGGTTGATGAACATCGCAACGACCGGGTCCCACCACGACTGGTGATTCATCACCACGATCACCGGGCCCGCATAGCTGTCGAGAGATGTGAGCACGCTCTCGGTGCCGCGCGCCATGCGCACAGCGTTGAACGAGCGCTGAAACATCCTGGGCATCAACCAATGAAAGAAACGCCCGACATTCTTTGACGGTGCCGCAGGCCAGATCAACGAGGTTTCCCGACGTGCATCACTCATGCGCTCACGCTTCACTCAACCGCCTCAGGCCGGCACCATCGCCAGGTCCGCGTTTGTCAACGACGCCATCTCCAGCGAACCCTTGGGCTCGACTCCTTGATCCTTCAGCAGCGAATGCGCCGCCGTCACGCCGGACATCAACACCATCGGCACGCCCGGGCCAGGGTTCGCGCTCCCGCCAGCGAGGTACAGGTTCTCAATCACGCCCGCGCGATTGCGCGGCTTGAACCCGCCCTTCAGCCGCCCGTGTGACGCCAGACCATAAATCGCGCCGCCCTCGGCGTTGTACATCGAGTCGATCAACTGCGGGTGCAGGTGGTGCTCAACCACGATGTGCTGCTCGAGATCCGGCATGCGCCCGCAGCGTTTGAGTTTGTCGATCACCACCGGACGGTACTGCTCCATCAGCCCGCCCGCCCCCGCCCAGCGCTGATCCGGGCGCATGTAGGGCGTGTGGATCAGCGCGTACAGCGCCTCACATCCCGCGGGCGCCTGCGTCGGGTCCGTGCGCGAGGGCACCGCGAGATAGATCGTGGGATCGCGCGCGGGGATGCCGCGCGTGTAGATGTCGTCAAACTCCTGGTGCGAGTCCTTGCTGAACAGAAAGTCGTGGTGCGCCAGATGCTCGTACTGACGGCTCAGCCCAAGGTAGAGCACGACACCCGAGCACGCGGGCGTGTAGTCGCCAGCGATCTTCTTCTGCCGCTTGATCGTCTCGGGCGTCCCGAGCAGGTCACGCATCGTCCGCTGAATGTCGCAGTTGCTCACGACGCTCCCGCACGCCAGGCTCTCGCCATTGTCCAGCTCAATGCCCGTGACGCGCCGGCCTTCGGTGATCATCCGCTTGACGCCGACGCCGGTGCGAACCTTCACGCCAAGCTCGCCCGCCAGCCGCTCCAGCCCCCGGGCGACCATGCGCGTGCCCCCCATCGGATACCAGCAGCCGTGATCGACTTGCGCCGACGCGATCAGCGACAGGATCGCCGGAGCCAGAAATGGCGACGAGCCGACATACTGCAGAAAGTGCTCGGTGAGCTGGCGAACGTGCGGCTCCTTGATCATCGTCGCGGCCGTCGCGCCCACCGTCGAGTGCATGCGCATCGCCAGCACGTCCAAAAGCATCCGCGGGTCGCCCAGCGGGCTCAGCCGCATCATGTCGCCCACCGAGCCCAGGTCCTTGTAGAAGAACACCTTCTCGCTCAGGCCGAACATGCGACGGCTGTACTGCACAAACTTCTTGTACCCCCTGCCCGCGTCGGTCCCAGGGAACAAACGGTCACACGCGCCGGCCATGCGATCAACGTCCGCAAAGAGATCCAGCGTAGTGCCGTCCTCGTACAAGCAGCGCCACTGCGGATCCAACCGGCGCAAGTCAACGTAGTCCTGCACGCGCCGGCCCGAGCGATTGATGATCCCGCGCAGCACCTGCGGGAGCGTGATGATCGTTGGCCCCATGTCAAACGTGAAGCCGCGATCGCTCAGCACGTTCATCTTGCCGCCCAGGTGCGCGTTCCGCTCGACCAGCGTGACGCTCCCGGGCCCGAGGTTCGAGGCGATCTCGACGGCGCTGGCCAGCCCGGCCAGTCCCCCACCGACAACCACAACAGAATCACGAGCAGATGAACTCATCATGCGGGTCCTTGCACGGCCTGACGCGCCGGGGTGTCGCCCGGGTTCGCGTGATCATTGATGTGTGAGTCGCCAGGAGCCCCGTCCAGCGCGTGTTTCGGAACTCCCCCCACCCCAGCAGATTCGCAGCCTTCCAGCCCGTCCGGCGCCACTCGCCGAGCCGGCCCTCCCCTCCCGCCATAGAGCCAACCGACCGCCTTCCACAACATGCTGACGCCTCGCGCGTCGGGCTCGCTGGTGGGCGTGCGAACGTATGTCGAAGTCGTTGACACAAACACCGGGCGCGTGAGCGCAAGCAGCCCAAGCTCGCCGCGGCTCGCGCCCCAGCCCGATGCGCCAGTACCCGTGATCGAAGCCCCGGGGTGAGCGGTCGGAATGTGAGCATCGTTGATCGTGACAAACCCTGAGCCAAGCGTCGTTGCGACCCGGCGCGCCCTGGACACGTCGCGCGTGAAGATCGCGGTGTTCAACCGATGCGGGCAGCCCGCGTGCATCGCCAGCGCGTGGGCGTCATCAGCCGCGGCGTACACCAGCAGCACCGGGCCAAAGAGTGCCCGCTCGCGACTCAGATACTCCTCGGGCATATCGACAATCGCCAGCGGGCGGAACGTCTCTTCGGGTGCGGTGATCGCCTGCGTGTCGCGCTGGCGCACCGGGGAACTCTCCAGCTCGTCGACACCCAGCGTCAATCGCCCGCCGGCACGCATCGCCTCCTGAGCCGCAACGCGACACTGTCGCGCCGCCGCCGCGTCGATGAGCGATTGCGGCTTGGCCCCAGCTGCCAGGAAACTCAGCGCACTGACGTAGCCCGGATACGCCTTCGCGCTGACGAACACGCGGCGCGGTGCCATACACGTCTGCCCGGCGTTCATCGTCAGCGCGTGCCAGATCACGCGGGCCGCGAGCTTCGTATCGGCGTCGGCCCACACGATCGCTGAATCGCTCCCGCTGAGTTCAAGCGTCGTCGGCGTCAGCGTCTCTGCCGCCCACGCCGCGACCTGTCGGCCCACGCGCGTCGAACCTGTAAAGATCACATGATCGAGCTTCTCGCTCGCCAGCAAGCGCGGCCCGGCCTCGCGCGTCGATGGCGTCCATCGCAGTTGCCCCGCAGGCAGCCCCGCCTCGATCGCCAGCTTCAGCAGGTACGCCTGCGTGCGCGGCGCGTTCTCCGACGGCTTCACGATCACGCGATTGCCCGCCACCAGCGCCTGGAGCAGTTGAATGCCCAGGAGCTGCACCGGGTAGTTCCACGTCGCGATGATCCCGACCGTGCCCACCGGCGCGCGGGCCAGCGTGTGGCGTTGGCCCATGAGCCAAAGCGGGCGCCCGCCGAGACGCCTTGGCGCAAGGATTCGGGCTGCCCGGCGTTCGTGCCAGCGGCACGCCGCCAGGAGCGACATGACATCACCCGTCAGCGCTTCCGCTTCGGGTTTGCGCACTTCGAGTTGCACGAGCGCCACGAGGGAGTCGGCGTTGGCCGCGATGAGCCGTCGCCAGTTCGCCACCCACGTCAGTCGCGCCTGAATGGGCCACGCGACGATTTCCTGCACGGTTACTCCCTGCGATCACAAACCTGAGAGGAGACTGGTTACTATACACCTCGCGCCGCTTTCCCTCTCCGGCGCTGAGCAAGGACGTTCTTTCATGGTCGCACATTCCGGTTTATCGGTCGGCGTGGTCGGTGCGGGGCCGGGGGGATTGGCCGTTGCGATGCTCCTTGCCGCGAGCGGCGCGCGGGTCGAGATCTACGAAGCCATGGACCGCATCGGCGGGCGCACCAGCCGCCTGTCGCTGGGCGAGTATCACTTTGACTCCGGCCCGACGTTCTTCCTGATGCCCTATGTGCTGGAGGAAGTCTTCGCCGCGACCGGACGACGGCTGAAGGACTTCTGCGATCTCACCCGCTTGGACCCGATGTACCGCCTGGTCATGGGTCGCGAGGGCCAGCCCGACCTCACCATCGACTGCACGCAGGACGTCGCGGAGATGTCACGCCGCCTGGCCAAGATCGACCCGCGCGACGGGGCCGCCTTCGCGCGATTCATGTCTGACAATCGCAAAAAGCTCAACGCCTTCGAGCCGGTCCTTCGCAAGCCCTGGCGCTCCTTCACGGACTTTATGGATGCCGACCTCCTGCGCGCCGGGCCCTATCTCTCGCCCACCAAGAGCGTTCACGACTGGCTCGGCGGCTACTTTAAAAGCCCCTACAGCAAGCTCGCCATGAGCTTCCAGAGCAAGTACCTGGGCATGTCCCCGTTCTCCTGCCCCAGCCTCTTCACGATCCTCCCCTTCATCGAATACGAATACGGCGTCTGGCATCCGCGCGGCGGCTGCAACGCCCTCATGCACGCCATGAGCGAAGCGTGCCTCCAGATGGGCGTCAAGATCCACACCAGCTCGCCGGTCCAGCGCCTCTCGTTTGACGGCTCGCGCGTGCGTGGCCTCGTCGTCAACGGGCGCGAGCACGCCCATGACCACGTCGTCATGAACGCCGACGCGAGCTGGGCGATCCAGAACCTCATCCCCCCGCACCTCCGCCGCTCCTGGACCGACACCAAGCTCACGAAGATGGACTATTCGTGCAGCACCTCCATGCTCTACCTCGGCGTGCGCGGCCAGATCAACCTCCCGCACCACACCATCTGCATCGCCCGCAACTACGAGCAGAACATCCGCGAGATCGCCGAGAAGCTCACCCTCAGCGACGACCCCAGCATCTACGTCTGCAACCCCAGCGCGATCGACCCCACTCTCGCGCCAGCTGGCGATAGCTCGGTCTACGTCCTGGTCCCCACGCCCAACAACCGCTCGGGCATTGATTGGAAAGACTCCTCGCCGACCGGGGCCGCGGCCCTCACGCGGACTCGCGCGCTCGACAAGCTCTCGTCGCTCATCGGCGAGGACATCCGCCCACGCATCGCCCGAGAGATGGCCGTCACGCCCGCCGACTGGCAGTCTCAAAACATCGCCCTGGGTGCCACCTTCAACCTCGCCCACGGGCTCATGCAGATGCTCTGCTTCCGCCCGCAACACGAACTCCCCGATGTTGAAAACGTCTGGCTCGTCGGCGGCGGCACACACCCCGGCTCCGGCCTGCCGGTCATCTTCCTCTCATCGCAGATCACCGCCCGCCTGCTGGCCCAGCGCATGAACCTGACCTACGCCGGAGACCGCCCGCCCAGCGTGACGCCCCGCGTCCGGCCCGAGCCCGAGCACGCCATCGCGGCGCCGTGATGAAACCACCGCCGGGTGGTATGCTCGCCCGATGCCAACCTTTCCGGTGTTCGCACCGATCACGCTTGCAATAGGTATGACGCCCCTGGACTGGACGATCCTCGGCGCGTACATGGCCTTCCTCGTCGCCGCCGGCGCATGGCTCGCACGGCGCGAGCCCACCGGCAGCGACGAGTACTTCCTCGCCAGCCGGCGCATGCCCGTCTGGGCCGTCGCATTCTCCATCGTCGCCAGCAGCCTCAGCGTCGCGACCTTCATCGGCGGCCCGGAACAGAGCTTCCGAGGCGACCTGACGTACCTCTCCACCAACCTGGGCGGCATCCTCGCGGTCTTCGTCGTCGCCTGGGTCTTCATCCCCGCGTTCTATCGCGCCAACTGCACGACCATCTACGAGGTCCTTGAACACCGCATGGGGCGCGGCGCCAAGGAAGCCGCCAGCGCCGCGTTCATGACCGGTCGCGTCTTCGCCTCCGGCGCGCGACTCTACATCGCCGCCCTCCCCATGGCCGCGATCGCCTTCAGCGTTGAACAGCAGACGCCCACCACGCTCATCCTCGCCATCGTCGTCCTCGCATTTGCCGGCGTCGTCGTCACGCTCGTCGGCGGCATCGCCTCGGTCATCTGGACCGACGTGCTGCAAACCTTCGTCATGCTCGGCGCCGTCATCGGCGCGATCGTCTATCTCCTCTGGCTCATCCCGGCACCGATCGGCGAGGTCGTCAACGCCCTGCACACCGGCGGCGTTGACGGCGCGAGCAAACTCGCCATCATCCGCACGGGCATCCCCATCGATCTCAGCCAGAACTTTACGCTCCTCACCGCCGTTCTCGGCTTCTCCCTGATCGCCCTCGCGTCCAACGGCACCGATCACGACATGGTGCAGCGAATGCTCACCTGCAAGTCCGCCGTCAGCGGCGGGCGCTCGGTCTTACTCGCTACCTTCGCCGCGATCCCCGTTGTCTCCCTCTTCATGGTCGTCGGCCTGCTCATCTGGGTCTTCTACACCCGCGCCGACCTGATGGGCGATGCCGGCCCCAGCCCCGAAGCCGCCGCGCAAGCCGCTGCCAAAGGCGCGCAGCCCTTCCTGCTCTTTATCGTCAACGAGATACCCTCCGGCTTGCGCGGCGCCATGGTCGCGGGCATCTTCGCCGTGGGCCTGGGCTCGCTGAACTCCGCCATCAACGCCATGGCGGCGACGTTCGTCAAGGACTTCTACACCCGCTGGGTGCCGGCCAAGTCTGAGCGACACTATCTCGCCGCGGGCCGATGGGCCGTCGTCGGCTGGGGCGTGGTCCTCGCTGCCTTCGCGACCCTCTGCGTCTTCTGGCGCCAGGCCGACGGGAGCAAGACCCTCATCGACTTCGCCATCGGCGTCATGACCTTCGCGTACACTGGCCTGCTCGCCATCTTTCTCACCGCCCTCTTCACTAAACGCGGCAGCTCCGCCAGCGCCATCGGCGCACTCATCACGGGCTTCACGGTCGTCCTGTTCTTCCAAACGCCCTTCTGGCTACTGATCGCGAAGACCGGCGCGATCCCGCCGACCGTCGCCGGTCTGCCCCACGACGCCCTGACAATCCAAGCGGCGCTTCCGTGGCTCAAGGTCGCATTCCCCTGGCACATGCTCGTGGGCACCACCCTGGCGACCGGCGTCTGCCTGCTCGGACGAAGACCCACGGCCCGCATCCCGACGACGCCCCAATAGAGACCGCCGCGTGCAAGCGCACGCCGCCCCACTTCGCTCGCTTTCCACACATCTCGCCGCTGCTCACACCTGCTTGACGACGCGCTCCACCGGGAAACGCACCTTCTTCAACGCGGCCGTCGGGTCTGTTTCTGAGCGATACCCCGCAGTCGCGACGACCGTTGTGCCGTACCCCTCCGCGCCAAGCCCCAGCATCTCATCGTACTTTGGCGCCTCGATGCCTTCCATCGGGCATGCATCAACGCCCAGGTTCGCGCACGCGCTCAGGAAGAATCCAAGCGCGATGTAGATCTGGCGCGCTGTCCACGCTTCCATGCTGCCGCCGCCGAGAGTTCCGGGGCTTTTGATCGCGCCAACCATCATCCCGCGATAGCCAGCCATGGTGCTGACGGGCACGTTGCGGATCCTTGAAGCCTCTTCCAGATATGCGTCCACGTCCGCCGGGGTCACTTCCAGCTTGTGGCAGAACACGATCAAATGCGACGCGTCAGTGATCTGGGATTGGTTCCAGCTCACCACGCGCAACTTTGCACGGATCTCAGGATTGTTCACCACCACGAAGCGCCAAGGCTGCAAGCCGTAGCTGGACGGGGAGAGCACCGCCGCGTGCTCAAGCGCCGACCACAGCCCGGAAGCGATCTTCCGCGTTGGGTCAAACGCCTTGGTGGCATACCGCCAGTTGAGGTTTTCGATGAGTTGCGACGGCTCGATAGGTTTCATAAACGACAAATCTCCGAAAAAATGAGAGCCAAAGCGTACGGGACCAACCGCCCGTTCGCGATTGACCGGCCGTGAGCGACGGTTTCGATGCACCGGTGAGCGGGCGGATTCGCGAGTTCCGCGGAACATACACTCAAATCGGTCGGTAAAAGTACTACCTTACCATGTTCGTCCGCCCCGCGCAGGTGCCGTTTTCGTCCGAGATTCACACTGCAAACGGAACCCAGCCGCCCCGTGATGCGAAGCGCCGTGGAATCCTTGTTCTCAACCCGCTTTTCGGGATACTTCATCCATGATTCAGTTCCGCCACGCATTGGGCGTCTCGCTCGCCATCACGCTGTCCCTCGTTTCTGTCGTTCGCGCCCAGCCCGCGGGCACCCTGCGCTCGCAGGGCGTGTGGACTTTGCTGCCCGAGATGCCGCCGGAGGTCATCGCGGCTCCGGCGCTCGCGCGCCCCAAATACTCTGCCGCGCTCAAGATCAACCTCAATCACCTTGAGCGCTCCCTGCGTTCCGTGCCGATGGAAGACAGCCCGGGCGCAGCAACCCCCGCGATCGTCTCGCTGCCCAACCCCGATGGCGGCTTTGATCGCTACGCCATCGTCCGCACCCAGATGCTCGCGCCCGAGCTTGCCGCGGCGGTCCCGAGCTTCCGCACGTTCTCCGGGCGTCGCGTCGATAACGCCCGTATCAGCGTCCACATGGACATCACCGACCTGGGCATTCGTGCCCAGTTCAAAGGCCCCGACGGCTTCTGGGCGTTCATCGACCCGGTGAGCAAGGGCGACACGTCGCACTACGTCGCCTATTACGCCAAAGACGTCAACGTCCTTGCCGGCGGCACCTGTCTGACCCACGGCGAAGCCGAGGAAAGCACCGAAGAAATCGTCTCGCCCGCCGCCTCTGGCGCCCAGCTTCGCACCTTCCGCATGGTCGTCGCGACCACCGGCGAGTTCACGCAGTTCTATGGCGGCACCCCCAGCAGCGGTATGAGCGCCGTCACCACCGCCGTCAACCGCCTCAACCAGATCTTCGAACCCTCCTTCTCCATCCGCTTTCAACTCATCGCCAACAACCTCTCGTTCATCTACACAAACCCAAACGCGGATCCGTATGACGACACCGACATCGTCGGGATGCTCTCAGAGAACTCAAACGCCCTTGCCGGAATCGCCAGCAGCTTTGATATCGGTCACGTCTTTGGCACCAACGGCGGCGGCGTCGCCAATCTCGGCGTCGTCTGCACCGGCAACAAGGCTCGCGGCGTCTCCTCCAACTTTGGCCCGGTCTTCGGCGGCATCAACGCGCCCGCAGAGGCCCTGACCTTCGCCCACGAAGTCGGCCACCAGTTCAACATGCCCCATACCTGGAACGGCCTGAACAGCAACTGCTCCGTCTCGCAATGGGGCACCACCACCGCCGCTGAGCCCGGCGCCGGCTGCTCGATCATGAGCTACGGCGGCCTTTGCGGCCCCAGCCAAAGCTATAACGACGAAACCGACCGCCTCCCGTTCTTCCACGCCGCCAGCGCCGCCCGCATCAACCGCTTCGTCGAAGCGACCGCAACCTGCCACGTCCCCACCGACACCAACAACGTCATCCCGGTGATCACGCCACTGACCAATCGCGTCATTCCCGCCGGCACCCCGCTCCAGTTCGTCGCTGTCGCTGTTGACCCCGATTCGACCGACCTGACCTACCAGTGGGAGCAGCTCGACGTCGGCCCTCAGGTCTCGCTCGAGGTCGGTGACAACGGCTCATCGCCGCTGTTCCGCTCGTTCGGCCCGTCGGCCTCGCCGGTGCGCACGATCCCGCGTCTCACCGACCTGATTGCTGGCACCGTCGGCGTCGCCGACTCGCCCCCCACCACCTCACGCCTCATCCGCATGCGCTGCACCGTCTACGACAACCGCCTCGGCGGCGGCGCTCAACAGGACACCACCGTCAAGCTTCAGGTCTACGCCGGCGCAGGCCCATTTGAGGTCACGTTCCCCCGCCTGACCACCGACCGCATGGCTGGCAACTCGATCGTCCGCTGGGACAATGCTGGCACCAACGCCCCACCGGTCAGCACGCCGAACGTCCGCATCCTCCTCTCGCTTGACGGCGGCGCAAACTTTGACACTGTCCTGGCCGCCTCCGTGCCCAACACCGGCTCCGCCCTCGTCACGGTCCCAAGCGTCAGCACGACCACCGCCCGCATCAAGATCGAAGCCATCGACAACTACTTCTTCGCCATCACCAAGACCAACTTCCGCATCGAACCCGGCAACAACGCCGCCGCGTTTGATCGCGGCGCACCCGCAATCACGATCCTCGACAACGCTGGCAACGGCAACAACAACGGTCAGGCCGACCCCGGCGAGTCGTCGGTTCTGCTCTTCCTTCCCATCCGCAATCTCACCACCCAGTTCGCCACCGCCGTCAGCGGCCAGTTGTCATCCTTGACCTCCACCGTCGACATCCAGCCCGGCGGCGACTTTGTGCCCTACGGCAATGTCAACGCCCTCGCCACCGCGACCAACCTCGGTCCGTTCAACATCAGCGTTTCCTCGCTCCACCCCTGTGGCGAGCCCATCCACCTTCGCATGTCCGTCGGCTCGCTCATGACCCCCGACCGCAGCATCATCGACTTCACCATTCCCACCGGCACCGCGCCGACCCTCGGCGCCCCGCTCACGTTCCCTTCCTCCGGCACTGAGATCGCAATCCCCGACGCCGACACCAACGGCATCTCTGTGCCCATCGTCGTCACCACCAGCGGCCTCGTCGGCGATATCCGTGTCATCATCGGTGGAGAAAACTGCGCTGGCAACAGCAACGCCCTCAGCAACACTGTTGGCCTGAATCACGACCGCATCGGCCACCTCCGCATGTCCCTCGTCTCCCCCATAGGTACCGAAGTCCTGCTCATGCACTGCCCCGGCGGCCTCACCGGAATCCCCCCCGCGGGTAACAACGCCGTCGTCATTTATGGCGGCCTCTGGAGCAACTCCAGCAACAACCTCTGCAACCTCACGTTCGCCGACACCGCATTAAACCCATCGATCCAGGACATCCTCCTTCTGCCACTGGGCAACGGCGACACCGGCCCGTTCACCGGCACCTTCAACCCGCTGGGTGAACTCAGTACGTTCCGCGCCGAGCCCATGCAGGGCATCTGGCAACTCCGCGTCGCCGATGTTCGCCCCGTGGGTATCGGAAGCATTCGTAACGTCTCGCTCCAGATCCGCTCGCTCTCTCTGCCGGTCTGCCAGCCCTCGGGAACGCCCCCGCCGCTGCTCTGCCCCGCCGACATCGCCGACGACCAGGGCAACCCGCTCCCCGGCGCGCCCAACGTCCCCAACAACGGCGTCACCGAAGCCGACTACAACGCCTTCTTCTTCGGATTCTTCGACGGCCTCGCCTACTGCGACATCGCCGACGACCAAGGCAACCCCGTCCCCCCCGGCGCCCCCGGCGTGCCCAACAACGGCGTCACCGAAGGCGATTACAACTGCTTCTTCCGCTTCTTCTTCACCGCCTGCAACTAAACCCCCGCCTCCTCCGCGCCGCCCCGGCGCAAGCTTTTATCTCGCGCTGCCGCACGCAGTTCGTCGCACACGCCGACCCGATTCCGCCCCACGCCTCCCCCCGGGTTTCCCCCGCGCCGTCGTCGCGTGCGCCGATCGCCTTCAATACCCCCTATGCACAGGCTCTCGTCGCACATCTTTGAGCACACTCCCGAGACCCTGGGAGCATGGTGTGCCCAGCGCTCCATGCCCGCCTTCCGCGCCAAGCAGATCCTCGAATGGGTCTACCAAAAGGGCGTCACCGACCCAGCGAAGATGACCAACCTCTCCGCCCGCGACCGCCAAACGCTCGCTCAGGAGATGACCTTTCTCTCCGGCGACATCGTCGCCCACGCCCGCGCCACCGACGGCGTGCAAAAGCTCCTCATCCAATGGTGGGACTCGGACCATCCCGCAACCGGCACCCCTTCGCCGACGTCCACGCTCGCGTCCGATCTCAATGCTTCCAGCGCGAGCAACGCTCCGACAGCCCCGCCGCTGAACGAAGACGACGCTTTCTCGCTCCCGCTTGCGCAGTTCGACGGCGCGGGCGCGGGGCTCACGCTCCCGCGCAACACGTCGCTGGACAGCTCGCGCCAGACCGAGTGCGTCATGATCCCTGTCGAATCCGACGAGCAGAGCCGACGCACCGCGTGCATCAGTTCGCAGGTCGGCTGCCCCGTCGGTTGCAAGTTCTGCGCCTCGGGCCTCGGCGGGCTGGAAGGCAATCTTTCCGCCGGTCGCATCGTCGAGCAGGTCTACCGCCTGGGCCAGCTCCCGGGCGTCGAACGAATCAGCAACGTCGTCTTCATGGGCATGGGCGAGCCACTTAGCAACTTCGCCCCCGTCACCAGCGCCATCCGCACCATCTGCTCGCTGTGGGCATTGGGGATCAGCGCCCGCAAGGTCACGATCTCCACCGTCGGCCTCCCCAAAGCAATCGATCGTCTTGCGCAAGAGCTGGACCTTCCCGTCACGCTCGCGCTCTCACTGCACGCGCCGACCGACGAGATCCGCCGCACGCTCATCCCCTGGGCGGAGTACACGACGATCGACGAGTTGCTCGGCGCGTGCCAGCGCTGGTTCCGCAAGACCGGGCGCGAGATCACGCTCGAGTACACGCTCCTGCGCGACATCAACGACCGGCGCGAACACGCCGAGGAGCTCGCCCGCCTCGCCAAAACCCTGCGCGCCAATATCAACCTCATCCGCTACAACGAAGTCCAGGGCATGCCCTTCAACCGCCCCCGCACCGACGACGTCGTCCGCTTCCAACGCGTCCTCCAAGAGCGCGGCGTAAACACCCACATCCGCGCCTCACGCGGACGCGATATCGCCGCCGCCTGCGGCCAACTCCGACACGAATCCGGCCCCAAAGCCAGCGCCGCCACCTGACTCACCACGCGTCCCACCATCCCAGCGCCCCGCACCCCCGCCAAACACCTCTCGCGCATCAACCCCTCCCCCCGCTCAGCACTCATCCCTATCGCTCAGCACTGGCCTTCCCCCTCATCGCTCAGCACTCTGTTTCATCGAATACGGCGACTCCCCCACCTCCCGCCGCTCCACCATCCCCACCCACGCCCGCCCCGCCGACTCAATCATCGCGCCGATCTCCGCGATCGGCTTCACAAACGGCGGCGGCTTCTCCGTCAGCCCCAGCAAATCATTCAGCACCAGCACCTGCCCCTGGCACCCCGCCCCGGCGCCGATGCCGATGACCGGCACCCGCGCGACCTTCAGCACCGCGTCCGCCGTCGCCTGCGGCACCGCCTCCAGCAGCAACATTGGTGCCCCCGCGTCCTGCATCGCCTGCGCGTCGGCAACAATCTGCTTTGCTTCCTCCGGCGTTCGGCCCGCCGCAGAGTACCCGCCCGTCAGCATGAACCGCTGCGGCCGACTCCCGATGTGCGCACAAACCGGGATCCCCGCGCGCGTCATCCGCTCCACCAGCAACGCGAAAGACTGGTCAACCTCCAGCTTCACCACGTCCGCCAGGCCATCGGTCAAAAACCGCCCCGCGTTCCGAATCGCGTCATCAGCCCCCGCGTGATAGCTCATGAACGGCATATCGCCCATGACCATCGGCTGCGCAACCTGATGCGCGATTGACACCCGCTCGCTCCCACGCTTGACTCCCGCCGTGAGCGCGAGCAATACGTCAAGCGGCATATCGAGCGTTCGCGAGAAGCCGAGCGTCATCTCCGCCGCCGTGTCGCCGACCAGCAGGACGTGAACGCCCGCACGCGTCAGCCAGCCCGCGATGGTCGCGTCATAACACGTCAGGCACGCGAACGGTGTCTGTCGCTTTTTGAGGGACCCAATCGTCACCCGTGCTGGGCGGGCGCTGGCGGGGTTTGCCGGTGCGGACGACGAACTCGATGAGTTGCTGGCGGTCACGAGCCAAGCGTAGTCGCACGCGATGAGCCGCTGCCCGCTCGCACGCTAGACTCGCGTTATGGAGCGTGTTCTCAACTTCATCGATGGCGAGTTCGTCCCGCCCGTCGGCGGGTCGTACATCCCCAACGTCGAGCCCGCCACCGGCCTGGTCGTCTCCGAAGTCGCCCAATCCACCCCCCCGGACATCGACGCCGCGGCCGTTGCCGCCCAGCGCGCCTTCCCCGCCTGGGCCGCCCGCCTCACCTCGGATCGCGCCCGCCTGATGCTCCGCCTCGCGGACCTGATCGATCGCGATCTGGACCAACTCGCCGCCATCGAGTCGCGCGATAGCGGCAAGCCCGTCTCGCTCGCGCGCGCCGTAGACATCCCTCGCGCCGCGGCAAACCTGCGCTTCTTCGCCACCGCCCCGCTGCACACCGAATCCGCCATGCACGAGACCGACGCGGGCGCGACCCCCGGCGCGGCGCACGCGATCAACTACACCCTCCGCCGCCCGCGTGGGGTCGCCGGGCTCATCTCCCCCTGGAACCTTCCGCTGTACCTGCTCACCTGGAAAATCGCCCCGGCCCTGGCCACCGGCAATACCTGCGTCTGCAAGCCCAGCGAGCTCACCCCCACCACCGCCGACATGCTCGCTCGCCTCAGCGTCGAAGCCGGCTTCCCCGCTGGCGTAGTCAACATCGTCCACGGCGGGGGCGAAGGCGCCGGCGGCGCAATCGTCAAACACCCCGCCATCCCCACCATCAGCTTCACCGGTTCCACCGCGGTCGGGCGCTGGATCGCCCGCGAAGCCGGCGACCGCCTCAAGCGCGTATCGCTCGAACTGGGCGGCAAGAACCCGATGATCATCTTCGCCGACGCGGATATCGATGACGCAGTGACCACGCTGGCGCGAGCCGCGTTCACAAACCAGGGCCAGGTCTGCCTGTGCGCATCGCGCATCCTTGTGCATCGCTCGATCTTTGATCGCGTGCGCGACGCGATCGTCGCGCACGCGAGCTCCCTCCGCCCTGACGACCCGGCCAACCCCGCGACAACTTTCGGCGCGCTCAGCAGCGCCGCCCACCTCGCCAAAGTTCGCGGCATCGTCGATCGCGCCGTCGCGCAGGGGGCCCAGATCCTGTGCGGCGGAAACTCGCCAAGCCCCGGGGATCTCCCAGCCCGGTGTGTCGATGGGGTCTTCTATAACCCCACCGTGGTGACCAGTCTTTCGAAAGATTGCGAGCTAGATCAAGAGGAAGTCTTCGGCCCGGTCATCACCCTGCGCGCCTTTGACACCGAGGACGAAGCGATCGCGCTGGCCAACTCCACGAAATACGGGCTCGCGACCACGATTTTCACCCGCGATATCACCCGCGCCCACTTCGTCGCCGGCGCCATCGACAGCGGCATCGTCTGGATCAACTGTTGGATGCTCCGCGACTTGCGCACGCCCTTTGGCGGCTCGCGCCAGTCGGGCGTTGGGCGTGAGGGCGGGACCGAAGCGCTGAAGTTCTTCACCGAGCCGCGAAACGTGTGCGTGCGGGTTTGAAGGTTCTAGAAGATTGAGGAGAGCCAGATGAGCCGAGGCATAGACGATCTGAGTGATCCGCGTGCGGTATGCCTGCTGCCGCCGGTCGCCGTGGGAAACTACTCGTTCGCCCGGCGTGCCGGCGGGCTGCTGTTCTTGGCCGGGATCGGCCCGCGCCGAGCCGACACCAGCGCGATCCCGGGCGTGCGGGTGGATGGCGCAGGCAACGTGCTGGATTACGACATCGAGTTCCAGGTTCGCCAGTGCTTCGCCAACGTCCGCACCACGCTCGAATCCCACGGCTCAGATTGGTCGCGGATCGTTGACGTAGCGGTGTACATGACCGACCTGCGGCGCGACTTTGCGCGGTTTAACGCGCTGTGGGCAGAGTACTTTCCGGTGGCTGAGCAGCGCCCGTGCCGCACGACGGCGGAGGTGGCGCGTTTGCCGCAGGCGGGCGACTCGCCGATCAACTTTGAGGTCAAGGTTGTCGCGACACTCGTGGCGTGAAGTCAATCTGCGCCTGGCTGTGATCAGCCCAAGGGCAGCAGCACCGCCCGCACGGGGCTGGCGTCAAACTCGTGGAGCCGCAGCGGCAGCGCGATCAGCGTGTAATCGCCCGGGGCGACGGCGGCGAGGTTCAGGCCTTCGAGGATCGCGATCCTGGCGCGGAAGATCGCGCGATGCGCTTCGAGAGTCTTGCTGTCTTGCAAATCAACGCTCGGAGTGTCGACGCCGATGGTGATCACGCCGCGGGAGGCGAGGGCTTCGACGAGCTCGACACTGAGGGCGGCGAAGTCGGCGTTCCAGGTGCGGAAATCGGGGAAGGTGCCGGTGCGGAGCAGGACGCGCGGCTGGATGGGGGCGTGCAGCGCCGCACCGACGTGCGCGGGCGTGGCGCGCTGGGCACGCGGGACGCGGACATCGAGCACTGTGCAGGGACCGAGGAAGTGGGTGAGCGGGAGCAGGCCGATGCCGACGCCGCCTTCGTCGGCGCGGGAGTAGTGGTTTGTGCCGTCGGCGTGGGTGCCGAGGTGGACGGTGGAGCGGATGGTGCTGAGCGTGACCGGATCGCCTGCCTCGCGCGACATCAGCACCTCGCGCGAGAGCGGCGTATCGCCTGGCCAAACGTTCATGTCGGGGCCGATGGCGTGTGTGATGTCGATGATCTGGTCCGGTTGCGGGGTGATCATGCGGAGGCTCCGGAGGCGGCCGGCGCGCGGGCGCGGGCAGCCTCAAAGGCCTGGAGGACGCGTGGTGTCCAAGCGTCGTCGGCCATGGCCTGCGCGTCGTCGGGCGACACTTGCCGGACGACCTGGGTGATCAGCGCATCGAGCTCGCGCCCGCGGCGTTGCGACTCGGCGTAGGGCACCAGCGAGAAACTCACGAGGTTGTACTGCGGGAACACGGCCTCCGGGAAAGCGCGGTGTACCGCCTGTTCGACGCGCTTGCGGTATCGAAACGCGGGCTGGCCGACCTTGTCGCGCATCTCGACGAAGTTCTCCAGGGCCATGTCGGCGATCGCGTCGGCGTTGGGCTTGCGGAGGGCTTGGAACTCCAGCAGCGCGCTGAGCTGATCGGTGGGATGCGCGGCGAGCGACGCGGCCAAGGCCTTGACATCTTCGAACGAGGCGTTCATGCCCTGGCCATAGAACGGGACGATGGCGTGGGCGGCATCGCCCAACAGCACGACTTTGCCGGCGCGTTGCCAGGGAAAGGCGCGGACGGTGACGAGGGAGCTGGTGGGGTTCTTGATGTAGTCGCTCGTCAGCGTGGGCATGAGCGCGCGTGCGTCGGGGTAGTGGGTTGCGAAGAACGCATCGACCGCCTCGGGCGTTTGCAATGACGCGAACGATTGGTCGCCCTCGAAGGGCCAGAAGAGGGTGCAGGTGAATGAGCCGTCGCGATTGGGGAGGGCGATCATCATGGCGCCGCCGCGGGGCCAGATGTGCAGCGCGTGAGGGTCGAGCGCGAAGCGTGCGGGATCGAGAGAGGGATCGGGCGCGTGGTGGCGTGCGAGCTGGTCGGAGGCCGGGGTGTTGCGCCAGGCGAGTGAATCGGGCGTGATGGGTGACGGGCTGATGCCTGCGCTGGCCAGCTCTGGGGCGCTTGGGATGTGCAGTTCTTTGTACGCGTGGCCGAGGTACGACTGGCTGTAATCGAAGCGGTCGGTCTTCATGAGCACGCCGCGGATGGCGCTGAACGCGCCATCGGCCGAGGCGACCAGATCGGCGGTATGGGTCTGCGTCGAGCCGTCGGGCACACGAAACGTGACGCTCGGCGCGTCGGGGTCGCAGTCGGTGCACAGCGCGTCGAAGACCAGCTCGACATTGGGCTCGCGCGCGGCGGCGTTGAGCAGCGTGAGGTTGAGCCCCGAGCGCGAGACGGAGTTGATGGCGTCGGCGGGGTTGCTGCTGTAGGGCTGGAAGGCGAGGCGACCGAGCGGGTCGTGCATGATGCGCCCGCGCATGGCGATGGCGTCGGAGCGCATGACGTGATCGGCGAGGTTGACGGTGGCGAGGGCATCGATGCCGCGGACGGAAAGGGCGAGGTTGATGGAGCGCCCGCCGATTGAGCCGCGGGCGCGAGGGTCGGGCCTGCGCTCGAAGACGCGGACGCGCCAGCCCTGGCGGGCCATGAAGACCGCCAGGAGTGAGCCGGCGAGGCCGGCGCCGACGATGATGAGGTTTTTGGAGGGCATGTGTGGTACGACGACAACGTGGGCCTTAGCGTGAACGGGGAAGTGAACGGAGTTTCCGAGAGAGCGGGAGTTGGTCAGGTGTGAGGGGCGGGCGCGTTGGGGCCGATGACTTGTTCAAGGGCTTGGACGAAGGTCCAGACATCGAGAAAGGTGTTGTAGAGGGGCACGGGCGCGGCTCGGATGATGTTGGGAGAGCGGAAATCCACGATGATGCCCTGGCGTGAGAGTCGCTCGTGCGCGGCTTTGACGGTGGCAGCGTCGGGCGTCGCGTCGGGGCTCGCACCGTCGGGGGTGATCAGGAGCGAGAGTTGGCAGCCGCGCTGCGCGGGGTCGCGGGGAGTGACGATCTGCACGGCGGGCGCGGCGCGCCGAGCGTTGAGGTCGTCAATGAGGCCTTCCATGTAGGCGGTCAGACGGACAGACTTCGCGCGCAGGCGGGCCATGCCGGCGCGCCGGAAGAGCTCGAGCGAGACGCGCACCGGCGTCATCGAGAAGATCGGCGGGTTGGAGAGTTGGAAGCGATCGGCGCTGTGGACGGGCGTGAACTCCGGGCCCATGGCGAAGCGCGTGGCGGGGTCGTTGCCCCACCAGCCGGCAAACTGCGGCAGGTCGGTTCGAGAGAGATGTCGCTCGTGGACGAACGCGCCGGCGATCGCGCCGGGGCCGCTGTTGAGATACTTGTAGCTGCACCAGCAGGCGAAGTCGGCCCCAATCTCGTGCAGCGCCAGCGGGACATTGCCCACGGCGTGGGCCAGATCCCACCCCGAGATCGCGCCGGCACGGTGCGCGGCGGCGGTGATCGCGGGCATGTCAAACCACTGTCCCGTGAGGTAGTTCACTGCGCCGAGCATGACCAGCGCGAGTGAACTGGAGTGATGGTCGATGGTCTGGACGATGTCCTGTGTGCGAAGCGTGTGCTCGCCGGGGCGCGGCTTGAGGCGGATGAGCGAGATCGCGGGATCGAAGCCGCGATGAACGATCTGCGACTGCACGGCGTGCGAATCAGACGGAAACGCGGCGTCTTCGATGATGATCGCGTGGCGCGCGGGCGTCGGGCGATAGAACGCCGCCATGAGCAGATGGAGGTTCACGGTGAGCGAGTTCATCACGACGACTTCGTGGGGCGATGCGCCGACGACCAGCGCGGCGTCATAGCGGATCTCCTCGTGGTAGGGCAGCCACGGGTGTTTGGCGTGCAGATGACCCTCGACGCCAAGGTTGGCCCAGTCGTCAAGCTCCTGCTCAATCGCGGCGCGGGTTGCGCGAGGCTGAAGGCCCAGTGAGTTGCCGGTGAGATAGACTGCGGGGGTTTCGTCGGTGCGACGCGACGCGGCGGCCGGGTCGATGGCCGCGCTGCGGCTGGGGAGCAGGAACTCGGAGCGAAACGGCGCGAGAGGATCGATCGCGTCTTGCGCGAGGGCGAACTCTCGGCTGCGGTCGATCATCGGCATGTGGCGAGTGTAAGGCGTTGCTTGATGCGTGGGAGAGCGGGCGATCGTGCGCTGAGCGACGGGGCTGCGTCCTCGCGAACAAACCGGCTTCAGAGTGTGCTGCGCCCGAGAAAGGCCAGCGCGGCGCGTGAGGTCAGGTCCTCGCGTTCGTTGGCGGTGAGGTGGGCGAGGGTCGCGATAAGTTCGCCCGGTCGGTCCTCGCCCAGCGGGAACGGGTAGTCGCTGCCCAGCGCGACGCGGGTGGTGCCGAAGAGGTCGATGAGCCGCGACAACGCCTGGGCCTCGTGCGTGAGCGAGTCCACCCAGAAGCGGGCGGGGGCGTTGGTGCCGGTGTTGCGCAGGAAGTGTGCGGGGTCATGGGCGGTAGGCGGGAAGAGGTCGCGACGGCAGTGGAAGCCCTGGCGGATGCGTCCGAGGGTGCCGGGGAAGGAGCCGCCGGCGTGGGCGAAGCAGATGCGGAGGGTGGGAAGTTCGTCGAGAATCCCTGCGCAGAGCACGGACATGATGGCGACGGTGGTTTCGGTCGGCATGCCGACGAGCCAGGGCATCCAGTAGTTGGTGAGGCGCTCGGCGGCGAGCATGTCCCAGGGGTGGACAAAGACGCCGGCGCCGAGCTTGGCGGCGTGCGCGAGGATCGGCCGGATCGACGGATGGTCAAGGTTCAGCCCGTTGACGTGCGTGCCGATCTGCACGCCGGCGAGGCCAAGCTCGGTCACGGCGCGCTCAAGCTCGCGGCACGCCAGGTCTGCGTCTTGCACCGGGATGCATGCCAGCCCGACGAATCGTGATGGCGAATCGCGGCAGATGCCCGCGATGTGGTCGTTCAAGAGGCGGTGGAGGTCAAGCGCATCGGCGGCGCTGGCCCAGGGGGAGAACATGACCGGCACGGTGGAGAGCGCCTGCGTCTCTACGCCGGTCGCGTCCATGTCTGCGAGGCGAGTGCTGACATCCCAGAGGGCTGGCTGGACATCGCGGAAGAACTTGGAGCCGCCGGAGGGGAGGGATTGCACCATGCGGGCGCAGCCGACGGGGCAGCCGGGGTCGTCGTGTGCGAGCGCGATCCACCCGGCGTAGCCGGATTTGGCAGTCCAATCCGGCCATGTGCGAGGGAGGATGTGGGTGTGCAGGTCGATGCGCATACGCGGAGTCTAACGCGTTGCGGGTCGCAGTTGTCCGGACGCGGCGTTTGTGTCGCTTCGCGGCAAGCGTTGGGTCGCTGGTCGGATCGCGGCGTCGCGGTTCGGCGTCGGGATCACTTGCGGGGCCTCGCGGGCGCGGTTGTGACACGCGGCGCTTTCTTGCTGCCGACGACCTTGCCGCGTTTGACTTCGATCGTGCCGGCGCGCTGGATGACGGTGCCGCAGGAGCAGGTGCGGCGGGCCGCGGGGCCGTCCCAGAAATCGTTCATGACGCGATGCAGGTCTACGTCAATCTTTTTGAGGCGGAACTTCGCTTCGTAGACGAGCGTGTCGCAGGCGGGGCAATACCAGCGCAGGCCGTCGAGGGCGCCTTCGGGACGTGGGAACTCGACGATGAGGCCGAGGGTGCCCTTGGGGCGCTGCGGGCGATGCGGCACCCATCGGGGCAGGAGGAGCATCTCACCCTCGCGGATGATCACGTCGTGCGGCGGCGTTCCATCGAGCGGGCGGATGCGTACTGCGACGTCGCCCTTAAGTTGGAAGAAGAGCTCTTCGGTGGGGTTGACGTGATAGTCGTTACGCGTGTTGGGCCCGCCGCTGACAAAGAGCACGCAGTCTGCGGAGTGACTGAAGAGTTGCTTGTTGCTGACCGGCGGCAGGAAGTCCTTGGCGTTCGCCTTGATCCAGGTGTTGAGGTGGACCATGGCGTGCGTGTCGCCCAGGCCGGGGACGGTTGCGCCCGTGCCCGCCTTGCGTCTCTGCTTTGCGGGCTTGATTGACGGCGACTTCGCACGCGGCGCGGCGGGTGCGATCTGAACACGCGATGACTTGGCGACACTTCGTATGGAGAGCTTGGACATGGCGATAGCATACCTCGCGGCTCGGTGAAGTGGGCCAGACGGGAGCGGGAAGGTGGGACGTGTCGGCGCGTGACGGGGGCGTGACGGCAGTGCGGGCACTACGCTCCGGGCGATGTTGATTGCTGGCCAGTTGATGTTGCCCGCTCCGTCCAGCCGCGTGCGGCTGGCGCGAGGCTGGGTCATGACTGATGACGACGCGGGAACGATCCGGTCGATCGGCGAGGGGGACGCGCCGGGAACGCCAGATGCGGGATCAGATGAGCATGTGGTGCTTCCGGGATTTGTGGATGCACATCTACACTTGCCACAGTTTGACTCGATCGGGCAGGACGGCATGCCGCTGCTGGAGTGGCTGAACAGCGTGATCTTCCCGGCGGAGCTGCGATGGGCCGATGGCGCGTTTGCGCACGCGATGTCGCGGCGCGTCGCCAAAACCTTGCTCGCGCACGGCACCACCACGATCGCGGCATACTCAAGCGCTCACGCCGAGGGCACGCGCGGCGCGATCCTGGCACTGGCGGAGGCGGGGATCAGCGGGGCGGTGGGGCTGGTGCTGATGGACCAGCAAGCGCCGTTTGAGCTGTGCTTCCCGCATCAGGAGCACCTGCGTGAGGCCCGCGCGCTGGACACGTTCACACGCTCGCTGGAAGCCTTTCCGCAACTGGAATTCTCGCTCAACCCGCGGTTTGCTATTGCGTGCTCGCCCGCTCTACTGCGCGGCTGTGGCGAGCTCGCGGCGGACCTCTCGCGCAACGCGCCGCGCCGCGTCATGATCCAGACGCACCTGAGCGAGACGCTCGACGAGTGCGACCTGGCGGTGAGGTTGCACAGCGGGCCGGGGCTCTCGACGCCGGCAAACTACGCCAGCGTGTACGCTCGCAACGGGCTGCTCACTTCACGCACGCTGCTTGCGCATTGCGTGCATATCACGAGCGATGAGCGGTCGTTGATCCGAGCCGCGGAGAGTGTTGTCGCGCACTGTCCGACGGCGAACACGTTCCTGCAATCGGGCACGATGGGGCGCCGAGATCTGGTGCGCGCGGGGGTGTCGCTGGCGCTGGGGTCCGACGTTGCGGGCGGGCCGGAGATCAGCATGCCGCGGGTGGCGCGGGCGATGATCGATGCAGCGAAGGTGTACTCAGGGCCCGCGGCGGCGCGTGATGTTCACGACGACCCACGATTACCATCACCGGCGCGGGCGTGGTGGCAGATCACCGGAGGCAACGCGGAGGCGTCGGGGTTTGCGCACGCGGGGAAGCTGGTGCCGGGGCTGAGCGCCGATGTCGTGCTTGTGCGCCCGAAGCTGCACGACGCATGGACAGAGCGAGGCGACCCGCTGGGGACACTGCTGTACTCGTGGGATGAGCGGTGGATCGAGCGCGTGATGACTCGCGGAGTGTGGCGATACTCGGGAGTCGGCGCGGGTTGACGGAGGCGTGCGCTCTGGGTTCAGGCACGCTCTATCCTGTTCGTGATGCCCGAGTCGATCGACCCATTTGCGGACCCGTTTGCCGACCCCTTCGCGTCGCCGCCTGCTCCGCCACAGGTCTCTCCTGCTGCCTCCGCACACCGCACGTCGCAGACGCCAGCTGGTTCACCCGAGCGCCCGCCTGGTGGCATCGCCTTCGGCCAGTCGCGCGGCAGTGGCATGTTCGCGCAGGCGGCGGTTGATCGCAGCGACGAGCTGCTGGAGGGCCTGACGCCCTCGCAGCGGCGCGCGGTCGTCACCACCGAGGGTCCGCTGCTGGTGCTAGCTGGCCCGGGCTCGGGCAAGACTCGTGTGATCACGCGCCGGATCGCGTACCTGGTGAACCAGGGAGTGAAGCCCTGGCGCATCCTGGCGCTGACGTTCACGAACAAGGCGGCGCAAGAGATGCGGCATCGCGTGAGCACGCTGCTGGGCGGGGCCGAGAGCGCGCAGATGCGAGGCTTGACGGTCGCAACGTTTCACTCGCTGTGCGTCCGGCTGCTCCGGCGTTACTGCGAGCTGGGCGGCCTGAGCGAGCGAGGGATCCTCAAGCCGGACTTCTCGATCTACGACGCGGATGATCAGTCGAAGTTGATGAAGCGGGTGGTGGCGGATCTGCAGTTGAGCACGACGAACTTCCCGCCGCGATCGGTGCTCAGCGCGATCTCAGCGGCGAAGAACGACCTGGTGGACGCGAGCGAGTACGCGCAGCGCGCTCACGACTTCTTTTCGCGCACCGTCGCGAAGTGTTACGCGACTTATCAGGCGGGGCTGCGGGCCGCGAACGCGTGCGACTTTGACGATCTGCTGGTGCTGACCGCGAAGATGCTCGCGGAGAGCCCGCGTGTTCGCGCCGAGCTTCGGGCCCGCTACACATACCTGCTGATCGACGAGTATCAGGACACGAATCGCTCGCAGTTCGTCATCGCGTCGCTGCTGTCCAGCGGCACGGGTACGGCGATTGCGCCCGCGCCGGGAAACGCCAGCGGAGCGGGCGGCGCGGAGGGGCCTCGAAACGTCTGCGTCGTCGGAGACCCGGACCAGTCGATCTACGGCTGGCGCGGCGCCGACATCTCGAACATCCTGCGCTTCGAGGAGCAGTTTCCAGGCGCGCAGGTGATCGCGCTGGGCGAGAACTTCCGCTCGCGGGCGCCGATCTTGTCCGTGGCCGATCGGCTGATCAAGAAGAACTCGCAGCGCCGAGCGAAGCCGCTGACGCCGACGCGAATGGGCGGCGAGAAGATCGAGGTCGTGCTGTGCCGTGACGAGCACCACGAAGCCCGGCTGATCGTGGACTGGATCACGCGGCTCCGCGAGGCGGGGCAGGCGGGGCCGATAGGCATCGAGAGCGGAACGGGGGCGCGGGCCGAGGCTGGCACGCCGCTTCCCAGCGGGCTCTCGTACAAGGACTTCGCGATTTTCTATCGCACCAACGCGCTCTCGCGCGTGATCGAGGACGAGCTGCGCCGCCGGGCGATTCCGTACACGATCGTGCGCGGCACCGCGTTCTTTGATCGCGGGGAAGTCCGCAACGCGATTGCGTATCTGCGACTCATCGCGAATCCCGCCGACGGCGTGTCGCTGGAGCGCATCGTCAACACGCCGGCGCGCGGGATCGGCGATACGACGTTTGAGAAGTATGTGATGGCCGCCGGGGAGCGACAGCAACCCGTGCTCAGCGCGCTGCGTGATCCGAGCGCCGTGCCCGGCCTGCAGGCCCGCGCGCTCACAGCGGTCGGCAAGTTCGTCGCAATGCTTGAAGGCTGGACGCGCGGCACCGCGGCGCAGACCGCCAGCTTCCTCGGCGCCGACGTGCGAACCGATGCGCTGTACGGCAGCCTTCCCGAGCTCGTCGAACGCGTGATCCGCGAGAGCGGCTTGGAAGCCAGCTACCGCTCGCCCGGCGATGAGGAGCGATTGGAGAATCTCGCGGAACTGGTCAGCAGCGCGAAGGACTTTGAGGACACGCTGATCGTCGATGCGGAGATCGACCCGCAGACCGGCGAGGCGATGGTTGATAGCGAGGGCCGCACGGCGCCGGAGCAGATGCTGCTGCTGGATAAGCTGCGCGCGTATCTGGAGCGCGTTGCGCTGGTGGCCGATACCGACGGGCTTGACCCGTCGCAAGGCTCGGTGACGCTGATGACGCTGCACGCCGCGAAGGGGCTGGAGTTTCCGTGCGTCGCGATGATCGGGCTTGAAGAGGGCTGCCTGCCGCACTCGCGGGCGCAGACGTCGGACTCGGAGCTTGAAGAAGAGCGGCGCCTGTGTTTCGTCGGCGTGACGCGCGCGATGGAGCGGCTGCACATCACCTGCGCGAACTTTCGCACCGTGCGCGGCTTGGCGGAACGCACCATCCCGTCGCGATTCCTGGACGAACTCAACGGCCCCGAAGTCACGGTGTCGGACCAGTCAGACCCATTCGGCGGCGCGAGCGACGACCACGTGATGCACGATTTCCTATCGCGCGGGTCTGGCGGCAACTCCGGAGGCACCGGGCGCGCGGGCGGGCCCGGCGGCGGGGCTCGCGCTGGCGGGTTTGCGGGTGGTGCAGGAGCTGGCGGCCCGCGCCGGGCGCCGCGCGAGACGTTTGAGGACGACTACTCGCAGGTGCCCTCGGCTTCAAAGCGGAATGGCGAATGGTCGACCGGAACGCGCGTGCGACATCCGCAGTTTGGCGTGGGCGAGGTGAAGGCGTATATCCCCGGGGCAACGCCGCGGGTGACGGTGAAGTTTCAGGGCGTGGGCGAGAAGACGCTGGTGCTGGAGTACGCACGCTTGACGCGGCTGTGACGCACAGTTGACGCTCGCTCGACGCGCCACTGAATCGGCTTGGAAACGCCGCTGACGCGCCGCGCGGGCTCGCTCTTGCGTCGCCCGGCACATCGACGCCGCGGGCGTGCGAACTATGCGGCGTGTTGAGGTGATCATCACCGAGGCGGGCGCGGTACGCTTGATCCATGGCACTGCCCCGCCTCACACTCGCCACCATCGTCGCCACCGTCGGGCCCGCGTCCGAGTCCGTGGAATCGCTGCAGAAGCTCATCGAGGCCGGCGTCGGCGTTTTTCGTTTGAACTTCTCGCACGGCACGCTCGGTCAGCACAAGGTGCGGCTGGACGCGATCCGCACGGCCGCGATGCGCGCGGGTCTGCCGATCGCGATCCTGGGCGACCTGTGCGGGCCGAAGATCCGCATTGGCCAGGTGCCCGAGCCGGGGATCGATCTGCTTGCGGGACAGGACGTGATCCTGGACGCGCGGGCGCTTGAGGCCCGCGTGGCGAGCGGGCCTGACGGCGTGTGCGTGCTGCCCTGCTCGCTGGCGTCGATTGCGCGCGACGTGCAAGCCGGACAGCGTGTGCTCATCAACGACGGCAACATCCGCATGCTGGCCTTGGGCGCAGAGAGGCGCGAGGGCGGCGATGTGCTGCGCTGCCGCGTGACGACGGGCGGGCTGGTGACGACGCGGAAGGGCTTGAACCTGCCGGACTCAAAGCTCTCGATCCCCGCGATCACGCCGGACGATTGGGCGTCGGTGCAGTGGGCGGTTGATAACGAGCTGGATTTTCTGGCGCTCTCGTTCGTCCGCAGCGCCGTGGAGGTGCGCGAGCTTCAGCAGCGGCTCGAAGTGCTGTGCGCCCAGGGCGGCAGCGCGGGCGACAGCGGCGAGGGCAAGCGCATCCCGGTAGTCGCCAAGATGGAGAAGCCCGAGGCGATCGAGCATATGGACGAGATCGTGCAAGCGGCCGACGCGATCATGGTTGCGCGCGGCGATCTGGGTGTTGAGATGGACCTTGCGCTGGTGCCGATCGTGCAGAAGCGACTGATTCAGGCGGCCGACGCGTGGGGCAAGCCTTGCATCGTCGCGACGCAGATGCTGGAGTCGATGATCTCATCGGCGACACCGACGCGCGCAGAGGCGACAGATGTTGCCAACGCGGTGCTTGATGGCGCGGACGCCGTGATGCTGTCAGGGGAGACGGCGGTGGGCAGGAACCCGTGCCTGGTGGTTGAGACGATGCGACGGATCATCGTCGCGGCGGAGGCCCACGCCGCGACGATCGACGATCGCGCGACGCCGCCGGGGCGCGTGGTGCAAACCGGGTATCGCACGGCGGCGCTGGCGCACGGCGCGTGGCACGTCTCGCGCGACGTCAAGGCCAAGCTCATCGTCTGCTGGTCTCAGCACGGCGGGGCGGCGCGATACCTCTCGCAAACCGGCTTTGATATCCCGATCATCGCCTACTCCTCCAGCCCGCGTCAGACGCGGCGCATGGCGCTGCTGCGCGGCGTGTGGGCGATGGTCATGCCCATCGCGACCGGCCAACGCCTCTCGCTCTCAGCGTGGAACACCGAGGTTGATCGAGAGCTCGTCGCGCGTGAATGGGCCATGCCGGGCGACGCGGTCGTGCTCGTCGCGGGCGAGCCGCTGGGCGTGCAGGGCGCGACCAACACGCTGGCGGTGCACTTTGTCGGCAACCCGTCGACCGGATTTATGGGCAGGCGGTAACGTCAGTCGCGGCTGGCGACCCTTTGCGTATGCCGAGCTGACAACGTCCCGGCTGATTCCTTACTCGTCGTCGATCACACTCATGCGCGGGCGCGTGCTGGCGACCAGCCGGAGAGTCGGGTTGCGCTCGCCGGAGGACATCGCCTGCCGATCAACCCACTGGCCGGTCTGGTCGTTGTACTCCGAGATCGTCCACGACCCGGTGTCGGAGTCATACTTGGCGTAGTTGGTGCCGCCGGGCTGCAGCGAAATGTCAATCGTCGCGCGGATGAGTCGGGGACCGACGTCATACGCGAGATTGAATCGGCAGTCGAGCACGCCGTCCAGCAGCGGGCGCTCGGTGCGAACGGTCGCGCCGTTCTGCGTGCGGTCGATCACGAGCCAGACCACGAACGGCCCGCGCAACCCGGTCATCGCGCCGCTGACCATCGTCGCTTCTGCGGCCCGGCGCTCGACGCGCGTCACCTCGCGGATGCCTGCGCCGACGTCTTCGAACGAGACGAACTCGATGCGGCTGTGATCCGCGGGGTTCTGCGTCGCGTCCAGAACGTTGGTCGGCGCCGGGCCGAACTCCTTGCCCGTGCGGATCATCTGGAGCACCCGATGCACCGCGACGCGAGCAATGACGTTTGCGCTGGCGGTGTCGCTGATGGCGGTGTAGCGTTTGAACATGACGTCAAGCGCGACCAGGGCCGCCGTGAGAAGCGTGGCGCTGATGGTCAGCGCAACGAGCATCTCGATGAGGCTGAAGGCTCGTCGGCCGGAGTTTCTTGATCGGCGCGACCCGGCGATGGATGTGAGCGGGGCGAGGCGAGAGAGCGATTCGCGGCGTGGGAGAAGATTCATCAGAGCACCTTCCCTTCGCGATAGCTTCCGGGCACGACCGTCACGCTCAGCGGGAGCATGATGCCATCGGGCATCGGAAGCTTCGGGTTCCACTTCACGCGCACGCGCCCGAAGCCGTAGAACGGCACCGCCGTCGCGCCCGCAGCGACTTGCGCCGCGGTCGGCGTCTGCGTCGGCCCCAGGTCCGGCAGGCCGTCGCCATCGAGGTCGTAGCCGACGATGCGCCTGCCGTTGACGATCGGGAGCGTCGCGGGGTCGAGGGCTTCCTGATCGCCATCGGCGGCGCCGAAGTACCCGAGCGTGACGTTGAAGTTGGCGGGATTGCCGACGGGCTGGCCGTACTGCTGGAGCGGGCCGCTGCCCAGTTCCGGCTTGAAGGTCATGAGAAGGGTGCCGTCGATCGAAGTGTTGCCGCGTGCGTCAAAGGTGCCGGCGACGATGGTGCCGCGAAGCTGGACGTTCTGGCCGGTGGGCGCGCCGGCGATGTCGCTGGCGTCGGTTGGGCTGTTGAACTGGCCGATGTCAACGGAGTAGTTGGGCGCAAGGAGTGAACTCTTGGCGATCTCCGGCCCGTCGTCCGGGTCGGGGTTCAGGCTCAGGGCGGTGCTAAGCGGGTGCCTGTCGGTGAAGCGCGTCGAGCCGGTGAACTGCATCTTGTTGCGGACGTGCGTGAACGCGGTTGGCGAATCGCTGGCGACGGATCCGACGATCAGGCAGTTGTGAAAGCGGATGTTGTTGCTGTAGCGCTTGGTGTCGCGCGCCGCGCCGGTGACGGTCACGCCGTTGATCACCGGCGGGTTCGGAAAGTCGCTGTAGTTCGCCGGACCGTCAATAATGCTGCCCGAGGTGTACCGCACGAAATCGCTCTTGTCCAGCGGCTGCGTGATCGGCAGAGGCCTGGCGGCTGTGGCGTCCCAGCGCAGCGAGCCGTAGAGGTTCCAGAGCTCATGGGTGTTCGCGGAGTTGACCTGCACATGTGTCACGCCGACGAACGTGCAGTTGACGAACAAGGCGTTGGTTCCCGCGGGGATCTTGACGTTCTTGAACGACATGTTCTCGTAGCGCGGGCGGATGTACCAATCCACGAACGTCGGGCTGTTGAACGGCATCTTCTCCCACAGGTCCTGTCCCGTCAACGCCCGGGCGCTGGCGTTGTTCATGTCGGCGCGGAAGTATCGCGGCAGGCTCGCGTTGCTCTTGGCCTCGGTGTAGGACGGCAGGTTGACGCTGCTGATGCCCAGCTGCGTTGACACCTGCGTCGCGAAGCTCGCGCCGTCGGCCAGGGCGGTCAGCGAACCTTGAGCGTTGGTGAACGTGGACTCGGTGAGATTCGGCAGCGCGTCGGTGTCGGCGTTGTACGTCTGGGCCGAGCGCCCGGGGGGTGGCGCGATCGACCCTTGCAGCAGCGGGGCAACGCTGCCGCCTCGCGCCGCGGCCCACGTCGCCTGGTTCACGCGCATCACCAAGCGCCCGCGCACTTTCGCGTACTGGTCGCGCGCGTCGATGACTCCATCACGGAATCCGAGCGTCTGGTCGTCGTTATCTAGCAGAGAGCTGGTGCTCACGATGCGCGAGTTGTCCGCCGCGTCGGTGTAGCCCGACACGCCGTTCTTGTTGCGATCCGGGTTGCCCGAGTCGATCAGGAACGCAAGGTCATCGTCAGCGGTGAACTCCGCGGCCCCGCCGGCGTTGGGCGTGCCCTGCGTCATCTTTGCGGACAGCATCAGCCTGCCATCGCGATTGGTGTCGTAGTGATTCATGAACACATCGAACTCATCGATGTACCCGTCGCCGGTGGAATCGCCGAACGCGTTGTCGCCCTGCCCGTCGTTGTTGTAATCGCGGGTCGAGGGCGGGACGCCCTGGCGCTCCGTCGGATGGTTGACGCGCAGGCGGTTGTCGCCGTCCTGATCAAACTGGCGGATGCCGTTGAACAGGTCGGTGAGCTTCTGATCGAGCGTCGAGTTGATCCCGAAGAAGTCCGATTTCATGACGATCGGATCGCCGTTGGTGAAGTTGACATCGGTGTACGTCGCGCCGATGTTGCCCACGATGTCAACGTTCTTGCCGATCATGATCCGGCTCGGGCCCATCACGGCATGCTGCGGGCGTTTCACGATCCGAAAGTCCTGGACGATCGTGCGCGTCAGCGGGCGATCGCCGGATTCTGCCGCGGTGCGTGCGTAGCTGTACGAACTGCCCATGGCGTTCACCGACGAATAGCCGGTGACAAAGACGCGGATGTCCGTGCCGTTGGCCAGCGGCGCGTACGTGATCTGGAACGCCGCGGGCGTCGCGTCGCCGGTTGCGCCCTCGACGGCCATCGCTGGCGTCACAATCCAGTTGGTCAACCCGTATCGCGTCGTGTCGGCGCCAGCCGGCGCTGTGGCGAGCTGCGCCTGGATCACTGTGCCCGGCACCGCGACGGTGTTCAGGTCCGCCATGTGGCGGTTCACGACGGCCTGCGAAACGCCCTGCGGCAGTGAGAACTCGTTGTAGCCCTGAGCCGCGAGGATGCGCACGTTGCCGTCGGCGCCCGTCGTCGTGCCGTTCCACAGTCGCGAGCCGAAGCTCGCGTCGATCGTTCCCTTCTCGACCACAAACCGCGCGACAGCGTCTTCGATCCGGCTCTTGGCCATGCCCATGCCCGTCTCCGCGGCCCCGAGCGCCCGCAGCACGTGCAGGTTCGTCGATGCGGTGCGGAGGTTGCCCTGGCTCACAATGGCCATCGCCAGGCCCAGCGAGCCAAAGAGCACCAGGAACATCATCGAGAGAATGGACACCACGCCGCGTTTCGTTCGCGGGCGGAGCAAACGCGTTGCGCTCCCCGCGGCCATCGCGATTCGAGTGCCCAGGCTTGATCCGCGTGAGATGCTCATAGTGCCGTCATCCTTCCGCCTCGTGTTCTGATCCCCCACGACCCCCCAACCGAATCAGCGCGGCACAATCCACACCACGCGCGCCATCGACTGCGGCGCCAAGTCCGTCGGCCCTTGATACATCACGGTCACCGTCACGCGCAGCGGAAACTGATCGATCGGCACGCCCGGATTGCTGCCCGAGGGCGCGATCAAGTAGCTGTCATCGCGCACCGTCGCGGAGTTGAAGGGATCGATCTTCACGACTTCGACCCGCTGAGCCCAGCCGCGCATCGTGACGGCGGCGCCGCTGCCGTCTGTCTCGGGCTGGCCGTTGGGAAGCGTGTTCTGGATCGCGCGGTTGAAGGCGTCGATCGGACCGGGGAAGTTCCCGCCGGCACCGAAGGTGACGCCGTCGAAGTCGTCGACGTCGTTAAAGTCCTCAGCGAGGACTTCGCCGTTCTCGCGGCCCCATCCGGTGACCGTGCTGGTCGCGCCGGTGCTGGTCACAAACAGGCCGGTGACGGGGTCGTGTCGCGGCAGCCACCGCATCCGCTCGCGCAGCTCGTTGGCCAGGTGCGTCGCGGTCGCAGAGCTGGTGGAATATCCGTTCGTGCGGGTGAAGGTCGCCTGCGCCTCGACCAGTGCTAGCACGCCCACGCCGATGATCACCGTCGCCAGTGCGGATTCCAGGAGGGTGAACCCGCGGGGCGCGCTTGTGCGAGGTGCGGCGCGCCCGCGTCGCGATGCGCTCAGGTCAAGCGGTTGTGACTGAGTTCGTTGAGGACACATCGCATTCACTCCCGGCCCCCGCTGAACCGACACGCACCCGCCCGCGCACCACCGCCGCACCCTGCCACGAACCATCCAATTCATTTGACGATCTGGCTCATCTTGAAGATGGGCAGAATGATCGCCATCGCGATAAACCCGACCACAGACCCCATAAGCACGATCATGATCGGTTCGATCATGCTGGTGACGGCCCTGATCTGCTCCTTGAGCTGCTTGGCGTAGTACGCGCTGATCTCGTCGAGCACCTCGCCCAGCTTTCCGGACTCTTCGCCTGCGGAGATCATCTGCACCACCGCCTGCGGCAGCAGCTTGCTCTTGAACAGCATCCCGCTGATCTTCTTACCGGTCTTGACCGACGCCTGCACGCTCATCCACAGTCGCTCGTAGAGCCTGTTGCCCGAGACGTCGCCGGTGATCTGCAGAACGTCCAGCATCGGGACGCCGGCGTTGACGAGCTGGCCCATGGTCTGCAGCGAGCGCGAGATGTAGAGCGAGCGGAACATGCCGCGCATGATCGGGATCGAGAGCTTTGACTTGTCGATCCAGAACGAGCCGACCTCGGTGCGGGCGAAGGCGTAGAAGCCGCCGGCGATCGCGAACAGCGCGCCGATAATGAACGGCCAGCGCTCGACAATCACGTCTGAGAGGCCCAGCAGGAACGTCGTCGCCCAGGGCAGCGCGTCCTCCTTGCCCTGGAACACGCTCTTGAACTTGGGCAGCACGAACGTGAGCAGGAACACCGTCACCGCCACCGCCATCGTGCCGATCACGCCGGGGTAGATCGCGGCACCGATGACCATCTTGCGGGTCTCGATCTCCTGCCCGATGTATCCGGCGATTCGATCCAGCATCTGGCTGAAGTTGCCGGCCATCTCTGACGCCCGCACCATGTGGATGTAGAGCGGGCCGAAGAGCTTGGGATACTTTTGCAGTGCCTGGCTGAACTGCTTGCCGCTTTCGACATCCGCCTTCAGGCTGTTGATGACTTTCTTGAAGCCCGCGTGCGTCGTCTGATCGCCGATGCCTTCAAGGGCGGCGCGAAGGTTGATGCCTGCGCGAAGCATGACCGCCAGCTGCGTCGTGAAGTCCAGCACGTGGCTGGCGCGCGGGCGGCCCGCGTTCAACTCCGCAAACTTCGCGGCCCACTTGGCCCGCGTCTCCTCTGCGCCCATCGGATTCACCGACAGGACGTGGACGCCCTGGTTGCGCAGGATCTGGGCCGCCGTCGAGATCGTGTCGGCCACGACCACGCCCGACTGCACCTGCCCCGAGTTGTTGCGTGTCTGGTACCTGTACTGCGGCATGGTGCGTTCTCGTGGGTGACCGGCTCAAAGTCTCTGGTTGCCCGCCTTTGGTGGCCCGCCTTTCCAAGGCGGGTCTTCTGCGCCCTCGCTCACGCCGCCAGCATGCGGTCGAGCTTGTCGGGCATGTTCGCGCTGGCGATGGCGTCATCGCGGCTGATCATGCCGTTGAAGTAGAGCTCCGAGATGCTGCGATCCAGCGTCTGCATTCCCATCGCGCGGCTCGTCTCAATCACGTTGGGGATCTCAAACGTGCGGTTCTCGCGGATCAGGTTTCGCACCGCCGGCGTACACAGCAGCACCTCGACCGCCGGGCACATGCCCACCTTGTCGATGCGGCTAAACAGCGTCTGGCTCACCACCGCCTGAAGCGTGTTGCTGAGCATGGCGCGGATCTGGTTCTGCTGATTCGCCGGGTACATGTCGATGATGCGCTCCACCGTCTGCGCCGCGCTGCAGGTGTGCAGCGTGCTCAGCACCAGATGGCCGGTCTCCGCCGCAGTGATCGCAAGCTGCGTCGTGTCCAGGTCGCGCATTTCGCCGACCAGCACGATGTCCGGATCCTGGCGCAACGCGTGCTTCAGCGCGCTTGAGAAGCTCGGCATGTCGGTGCCCAGCTCGCGTTGCTCGATCAGCGAGCGGTCGCTGTTGAAGGTGTATTCGACCGGGTCTTCCAGCGTGATGATGTGCTTGCTGTAGCGCTCGTTCATGCTCTGGATCATGGCCGCCAGCGTCGTGCTCTTGCCCGAGCCGGTATCCCCCGTCACCAGCACCAGCCCGCGCGGCAGGTACGTCAACCGCGTGATCACCTCCGGCAGATTCAGCTTCTCCAGCGGCGGCACCTTCGTCTTCACCACGCGCATCGCAAAGCCCAGCGACCCCTTCTGCAAGTGAACGTTCACGCGATACCGGGCCAGGCCCTCTGCGTAATAGCTAAAGTCCGCGTCCTTGTTAGCCGCGAACCGCGCCACCGCATCCTTGTTCGCCATCGCCTCCAGGAACTGAATGAGCGTCTCATTGCTCAACAGCGGCATGTCCATCGGCGTCATCACGGTGTGTACGCGCATCACCGGCGGGTGCCCCGCCACCATGTGGATATCCGAAGCCTCTGCCTCCATCGCCGCCTTGAGAATGTCCAGGAGCGTCATGTTCGTCTTCCTCCATCGTGTGCGCGTGAGCCCGGTTGAGCGCGATCGAGCGCGCCGGCCCTCTCACATCGGACCCGGCGTTGCGACCCATCACCCCCCGGCCCTACGCCCGGCGCAGACTTCATCCCTGCGTCTGCCCTCACCCGCGCAGCCCGCCCACAAGGCGCAGGCGGCACACGCCGCAGAGTCTCACCCCGGCGCTCCACACCCTCTCGCGCGAGGGGTCGCGCGCCGCCCGCGCCGGCACGCTCCGTTCGCCTTGGCAATCCTCTGACATTTGGCCTCGACCCGCGCCCCCGGCCCCTGATACCATTGTCGGCTGTGTTCGTGGACCCATGGCTTGCGACGGAGTCGCCAGGCCGGAGAGTCTTCCATGAGTGACAGGTTCGATCGGCAGGGAGTGCCAGACGACGCGCTCGGCGATGACTTCGCCGGCAGCGATTTCGCCGCCTACGCCCCCGGCGTTTCCATCCCCGCCAGCGGCCTTGATTCCAAAGTCCTCGTCTTGAACAAGCTGTACATGGCGATCCGCGTTGTCAGCGCGCGCCGCGCGTTCACCATGCTCGCGCGCGACATGGCCGAGGTCATCACCGTCAACGACGGGCAGTATCAGCAGTACGACTTCGGCTCCTGGACCGAACTCGCGGCCTTCCAGCACCAGTTCGAGGCCGATAAGCACGACTGGGTCCACACGGTGCGCATCCAGATCGCGGTGCCGCGGATCGTTCGTCTGCTCGGCTACGACCGGCTGCCCGCGCAGGGCGTGAAGCTCAACCGCCGGAACCTCTTCGCGCGCGACCGCAACCAGTGTCAGTACTGCGGGCGGCACTTCCCCACCAACGAGCTGTCAATCGACCATGTGGTGCCGCGCAGCCAGTCGGGCAAGGACACGTGGGACAATCTGGTGTGCGCGTGCATCCGCTGCAACGCCCGCAAGGGCGGGCGAACGCCGCAGCAGGCAAACATCAAGCTCATCCGCAAGCCCGTCATGCCCAAGCGCAACCCGCTGATCGCGCTGCGCCTGGGCCAAGACAAGTACGCATCATGGAAAGCGTTCCTGGATAATGCGTATTGGAGTGTGGAGTTGAAGTAGGTCGGCAATCGGCAGTTGGGAATCGGCAATCGGCAATCGGCAATCGGCAACCGGCAGTCGGCAACCGGCAACCGGGAATCGGGAACCGGCACCCGGCACCCGGCCTCTCCTAGGCCGAAGGCCTTTACGCCAATAGCCGGGGGGTCGCGTCGGCCCTGCGACGCGCCCGCGGACACACACGCCCGCAACGCGCATCGCCGCGCGGGCGACCCTCACCGCCACACGTCACCAAACTCCCTTCCCCGCTCTCGAATCGCAACCACCCACTAGCCGATCGCGACTCGCAACTCGCGACTCGTCACTGCCCCTACATCCTCCTGAACAACACCGCGCACGCTGTGTGCCCGTGCAGGAACACGCCATCGCCCACCGGGCCGATCTCGCCTGCGGCGAAGTACCCCGTCAGCGGGAAGCCCGTCACCGGCCGGATGATCTTGCCGCCCTTGGCGCGCTGCTCACCCGCCTGGTCGGCCTGGACACCGCCGGAATCGAAGAACGCGCGCTGGATCGCGGCGACATCGTGATTCGGTTTACTGAAGAGGCGCGTGCCGCGTCCATTGCAGGTGATGAGCAGGCCGCCGATGGGTCGCGGGTCCAGCGCCTGAATGTCCATCAGCATCGCCAAGTCGCGCTCGGCGGTCTGCGCGTCGCGCAGGTGCAGCCGCACCGTCTGCCCAACGCGGAACTGATCGGCCACCATGATCGCATCGTCCTCGGGCGAGACCTTTGTCAACGCCCGGATGAGATAGTCCCCCGGGCCGAAGCGATCTCGATACTCATCGACCACACGCCCGAGCATCAGCCCGCGCGAGAGCAGTTGCTTGTGCTCCGCCGAAAGCTTGTCAATCTCCTCGCGAATGACCGTAAGCGCTGGACGCCCGCCCAGCGACAGAATGATGTTCCCCTTGGCGCTAGTCACGATCATGTTCGGCCCGATCGCGCGGCAGCCCTGGCTCACCACCGCATCCGCCCGGATCGGCCCGCTCAGCGAGATGCCAACCATCCCCTGGCGCCGCAGCTTGCCATTGACCGCCAGCACATTGCCGCCCGAGCGCATGGCCGCCGACGCGATCCCGCCGACGATCGGCCCGCGACGGGTGACCTCGTCTTGCCCGGCGCTGCCCGAGGCGCGCCCAACGTTTTCGGGTGAGCAGAGGGAGCGGGCCCGCGACAGAGTCGGAAGAATCCCCGTGATCGGCACGCTGTACGGATCAACCGCGAGGATCGTGCAGCGGTGCTGGCCAGTCATCCCCGCGGCCTCGGCGACCTCCGCCAAATCCCCCTTTGCGTCGGCCTCCTCGTCAACGCCCAGCGTCAGCGGGAAATCCTCGCTCGTAAAAGCGTGGATACCCACGCCGGGCAGGCTCGCCGCCATGACCGAAATCCCCGGCACGCCCTCCAGCTCTAGAAAGCCGCCCAGCACCGCCTCGGCGCTGACCAGCATGATGTTCCTTGGCGAGAGCACGCGCCCGATCGTCTCCAACGCTTCATCGACCGACGGCACGTGATGTGGCGAGATCGCAATCAACGCCAGATCAACCTCGTGCGACGACGACACCGACGGACGCGACCTGGCCTTGCGCGCCTCAGCCAGACCAGCCCACTTGGCCCCGGCGTCAATGCTGATCGGTGTAGAGCCCAGAGAAAGTTCGAGCTCCGCCAGCGCCCGCTCTGCGGCCTCCTGCGCCGCGGCAGCCGTTCCACGCTCGCCGCTCAGGCCGGCGCCCATGCCCATCGGGCGGGTTGGGACCCGCTCGCCAGCGCTTCTCGGGATGCTTCCGGATGGCTGCACCGTCAAAGCATATCACGAACGCGAATGAACGCAGCGTGAACGCCGAAACCGGCCGTTCCCTAAGATACGGCTCATGACCCAGCAGCGACACATTCCCGCGCTCAAACGCGTCGTGGTCAAGATCGGTTCCGCCGTGCTGGCGCCGGGGGGTAATCTTTCGAAAGACCGGGTGGACAATCTTGCAGAACAAATCGCGGGCGCCCGGCGGCGCGGGCTTGACGTCACCGTCGTCTCCTCCGGCGCCGTCGCCAGCGGTTTTCGAGCGCTCGGGCTTGACGCGCCGCCAAGCGAGATCGTGGGGAAGCAGGCTGCCGCGGCGGTCGGGCAGCCGCGCCTGATGCAGGCGTGGCACGATGCGCTGTCGCGCCGTTCGCTGGCCAGCGCGCAGGTGCTGTTGATCTCCGACGACTTTGTCGACCGCACCCGCTACCTGAACGCGCGCCGGGTGCTGGGGCACCTGAGGGCCGCGGGCGTCGTGCCGATCATCAACGAGAACGACACCGTCAGTTACGACGAGATCCGCTTCGGCGATAACGACGCGCTCGCGGCCCACGTCGCGGGCCTGATCTCCGCCGACCTGCTCGTAGTCCTCTCGACCGCATCGGGGCTGTACAAAGACGGCGACCCCACGCGCGTCTTGCCTTGCGTACGACTCACTGGCGCCGAGAGCGCCGCGGCGCTGCAATCACACGTCTCGCGCGAGAAGACGCTCACCGGCGTCGGCGGCATGGCCAGCAAGCTGCACGCGATGGGCGTCGCCAGCTCGCTCGGCATCCCCTCAATCATCGCCTCGGGCACAGAGCCCGATGTGCTCGCTCGCTTGCTCGATGGCGAAACGATCGGGACTTTCTTTGAGGTCGGCGGCGCGGGGGCCGCGTCGCGGCGTGATGCGTGGATCGTCGCGGGCGTGCGAGTCACCGGCAACGTCAGCGTTGATAGAGGAGCCGCCGAGGCACTGGTGCAGCGCGGCGCGTCGTTGCTGCCGCGCGGGGTCACCGGTGTTCACGGGAGCTTCGCACGCGGCTCATCCATCGACATCGTTGACGACGCCTCGCGCGTCATCGCCCGTGGCCTCGCGGCGTACACCGACCAGGAGGCTCGCGCGATCGCAGGCCACCGCTCGTCGGAGATCGAAACGATCCTGGGCTATTCGCTGGGCGAGGAGCTTGTGCATCGCGACGACCTGGTCTTGACGACGCGGCCCGCCTGAGCTTGAAACACCCGCTCAGACTTCGACGACCATGGCGACGCTGTTGCCGCCACCGAGGCAGAGGGCGGCGACGCCGCGCTTGCCGCCGGTGCGGATGAGCTGATGAATGAGCGTGGTGAGCACGCGAGCGCCCGAGGCGCCGATGGGGTGGCCGATCGCAACGCCGCCGCCAGCGATGTTGACCTTGCCCTCGGGGATGTCGTGCCCGAGCGCCTTGAGGCCCTTGAGGTTGCAGAGCACCTGGGCTGCGAAGGCCTCGTTGATCTCGAAGAGATCGATGTCCTTGGCGCTCAGGCCGGCCTTCTCTAGCGCCATGCGGATGCCCTCGATGGGGGCGGAGAAGATGTCCTTGGGCGCGACGCCGCTGGTGGCGTAGCTCACGATGCGGGCGATCGGCTTGACTCCCATCGACTCCGCCTTGGCGAGGCTCGCGACGACGATGGCCGCGGCGCCGTCAGAGATCTGGCTGGCGTTGGCCGCGGTCACGGTGCCTTCTTTCTCAAAGGCTGGCCGGAGCTTGGCGACGCCTTCGATCGTCGAGTCGGCGCGAACGCCCTCGTCAGTCGCGACGCCCGGGGACTTTTTGTCCATCGCCTGTTCGCCGGTGATGTGAATGATCTCGCCCTTGAACCAGCCCTGCTTGGTGGCCTCGCCAGCGCGAACGTTGCTCTGCACCGCGAAGCGGTCCTGCTCGGCGCGGCTGATGTCAAACTTGCGTGCGATGTGGTCGGCGCTGTTGCCCATGGCGCAGGCCTCAAAGGCGCAGCGCAGGCCGTCGTAGGCCATGTGATCTTCCATCGTCGTGGGGCCGTACTTCACGCCCTCGCGAATGCGCGCGAAGTGTGGCGCCGCGGACATGTTCTCAAACCCGCCGGCAACGACGAGCTGATTGTCACCGGCCTTGATGGACTGTGCGGCGAGCATGACGGATTGGAGGCCCGAGCCGCAGACCTTGTTGATGGTCTGGGCGCTGAGCGTGTCCGGGAGGCCAGCCTTGAGCCCGGCCTGGCGCGCGGGGTTCTGTCCGAGGCCCGCCTGGAGCACGCAGCCCATGATGCACTCGTCGATCTGGACGCCGATCTTTGCGACGCCGCCGACGTTCTCAAGGGCCCCGGCGATCGCGTACGACCCGAGCACCGGCGAAGGAACCTTGCTCAGCCCGCCCATGAATCGGCCCACCGGCGTGCGCTTGGCGGAGAGGATGACAGGGAGCGTGGCGGCGGTGGACATGGTGCTATTCCTTGGTGTTTGCCGCGTGTGCGTTTGGGGGACGACACGGGGCGACGCGAGATTCTGATCAGAAGTCTGGTCCTTCCATTCTACCCGCCTCTCGTGTACGATCCGCTCGCTTCGACGCTCGGTATCACCCCTTCACACTGCTGAGAATGCCATGCTCAAAGTTCTTCACGTCGGCCTCGGTCCGCTCGGTCAACGCGTGGTGCGCGATCTGTACGACCGCAAGCTCGGGGTCGTCAGTGCCGCAGTAGATATCAACCCGGAACTTGTCGGCCAGCCGCTCTCGAAGATCATGCCCGGCGTGAAGTCGTCGACAAAGGTGGTGGCTTCGCTGCACGACATCGCCGATTGGTCAAAGTTTGATGTCGCGATCGTGACGACCGCCAGCGACCTTCGCCAGTGCGCCGACACGTTTCGGATTCTGCTGAAGGCGGGCATCGCGGTGGTCAGTACCTGCGAAGAACTCGTGTGGCCGGAGCTGCGGCATAAGAAGCTCGCAAAGGAACTTGACACGCTCGCGCAGCGGTTTGAGGCGAGGTTGCTGGGTACGGGTGTGAACCCTGGCTTTTTGATGGACACCGCGGCGGTGTTCGCGACGACCGCGTGCAAGTCCGTCGACTCGCTGGAGATCCATCGCATTCAGGACGCGACCACGCGGCGGATCCCTTTCCAAAAGAAGATCGGTGCCACGCTCAACGACGCCGAGTTCAAGGACGGCGTCAAGGCTGGCTGGCTCCGGCACGTCGGGCTGGGCGAGTCGCTGCACTTTGTCGCCAGCAACCTGGGCTGGAAGATCGACAAGTGGTCCGAGACCATCGAGCCCGTCAAGGCGACCAAGCCGATGAAGTGCGGCCTCGGCGCGATCAAGAAGGGCAACGCGTGCGGCGTGCGCCAAGTGGCCGTCGGCACCAGCAAGGGCAAGACCGTGCTGAAGCTCGTCTTCCAGGCGTCGATCGGACAGAAGAGCCCGGAGCCGGGCGATCGCGTCATCGTCAACGGCGAGCCGAAGATCAACATGGTCTTCGAGGGCGGCGTACACGGCGACATCGCCACAAGTTCCATCACGCTCAACTCGATCAAGCCGCTGCTGGCCGCGCAGCCAGGGCTGCACACCATGGCCACCATCCCGCTCGTTCACTTCGCACGCGGCAAGTGACGGGCGAGTTTGCGATCGGCGATGATCGGCGGCGATGGTGGCGGTGGCGGCGTCGCTCGCCTTGAACGCAATGGCGCGTTCCTTGAAGATCTCTCTTGGTGTGGACATCTGCGAAGGATCTGTCATGACGCTTCTGCTTAGCAATCGCCGCGCTCTGGTCTGCGGCTCGACCAGCGGCATCGGCCTGGCCTGTGCCCAGGCGCTTGCGCAGGGCGGCGCACGCGTAACGCTCTTGGGGCGCGACGCGAAGAAACTCCCCGGCGCGCTGGCGACGCTTTTCACGTCGCAAGGCCTCGCCCACGACACGCTCGTCGCGGATCTTGCCGACCCCGCGGGCGCGCAGGGCGCGGTGCGCGCGCACCTGGCGCAGTCACCCGGCGACTACACGATCATCATCAACAACACCGGCGGCCCCGCGCCGGGCAGCGCGATCGATGCGACCCCGGAGGCGATTCTCGGCGCCGTCAACGCACAGCTCATCGCGGCCCATCTGCTGGCGCAGCTCCTGGTCCCGGGGATGAAGGCGGCGTCGTTCGGGCGGATCATCAACATCACCAGCACGAGCGTGAAGCAGCCGATCCCCAACCTGGGCGTCAGCAACATCGTCCGGCCCGCGGTCGCTGCATGGGCCAAGTGCCTCGCTACCGAGCTTGGCGGGTTCGGCATCACCGTCAACAACATTCTCCCCGGCTACACCAGCACGGATCGGCTCGCGTCGATCGTCAAAGGCCGCGCGGCCAAGGGCAACGTCAGCGCGGATGACATCAAGCGCGACATCATCAGCGCGACGCCCGCAGGGCGATTTGGCGAGCCGGCGGAGGTGGGCGCCGCCGTTGCGTTCCTGTGCTCGCCAGGCGCCGCGTACATCAATGGCGTGAACCTTCCGATCGATGGCGGCCGATTGGGCACGCTCTAGCTCGATGTGACTTGCGGTTGACCCAACGTGCGGACGTTGAACGTGCCAATGATCTTGCTCGGCGGATCAGTGCGGTTTGATTTCCAAATCAAAGGACACACTGAACGCAGAGCCGTTCAGTGTCACGGATGCAGGACGGATTCGGATGCGCGGGTTCAGAGCAAAACGAAAACGCCCCGGCGAGTGCTCGCCAGGGCGTTGTGGCATCAAGCGTTGTTCAGGGTGCGAAACGCTTACTTCCGGTTCTTCTTCTCGCCCTTGGCGGGCTTGTCAGACACCTCGACCTTCGGGGCATCGTCGGCGCTCGGGCGCTTCTCAAACTTGCCAGCCTTGGACTTGGGCTCGGCGTCTTCCTTCGGCGCCTTCTCGCCCTTGGCGGTGCGGTCCTTGGCACGCTTCTCGCTCGGCACGCCCGGCGCGCCGCCAGCGCCTTCCGGTCCACCCCCACCGGCGGGGGCCAGCGTCGGCTCGTTGCTGCGACGCAGGTCCAGCGGGCGATCGGCCTGCACGTCCAGCTTGATCGGCGCCTCGAGCTCGGTGTCAAACTTCACGCTGACCTCGTAGTGTTCGACGCGCTTGATCGTCTGGCCCAAGCGCACCTCGCGCTCCTTGATCCCCGTGAAGCCCGCAGCGGCGAGAGCGACGACCAGATCGTGCTGCGTCACCGCGGCGTACAGAATGCCCATGTCGTTGCACGAGCGCACCAGTGTGAGCTGATAGCCGTCGAGCTTGGAGATCGTGTCCTTGCGGTCTGATCGCTGCACTTCGATCTGCTTCAACGCGTCCGCACGCTTGCCCGCAAGGCTCTTGATGAGCTCTTCAGACGGCTTGGTCGCCATCGAGCGCGGCATCAGGTAGTTTCGCGCGAAGCCCTTGCGGACCTTCACCACGTCACCGACGATGCCGGTGCCCTCGACGTTCTCAGTAAGCAAAAGTTCGATGTTCTTGGCCATGGGTGCTGTCCTTTCGGGCCGTCGCGTTGCGAGGCCGGAGAGTTAGGAGCGTTGCACGCGTTCTCGCGACGATTCTCGGCGCACGGGTGCAAACGCCCCAACGAATCCGCCCGGACGTTCCGGGTGGGGTCAAGATGATAGACGCCGAGGCGCGCGGCGGCGAGGGCCTCGGTCCTGCGTTCGGACCTTTGGCCAACTATCCTCGTGCTCAGTGATCCCGTTTACCCAACCCGCCGAGGTTCACCCGACGACGCCGGCGCGATTCGCGTCGACAATCGTGCGCGATCTGGCGGGCGCGCGAGGTTGTCGCGCCGCGATCCTGGGGATCCCCGATGACACGGGCGTGCGGATGAATGGTGGGCGGCCGGGCGCCGCGATGGGGCCGCGTGCGATCCGCGCCGCACTGGCAGCCTACGGCGTCGCGGAGCCCGCCGGGGGCATGGGCTTCGCGCCCGTCTTTGACGCTGGCGACGTCGTCCCCGGCTCGACGCTGACGGAGACGCACGATCGCGTGACGAGCGCCACAGAGGCGTTGATCGATCTCGGCCTGGTGCCGATCGCCCTGGGGGGCGGGCATGACCTGACGTTTCCGTTTGTTCGAGCTTCGTGCAACAGACTCGGTGTGCGCGTCGGGCTCTACACCGATGCGCACCTGGACGTTCGCGCCGAGCCGGGCTCGGGGATGCCGTTTCGTCGGCTCATCGAAGACTGCGGCGTGACCGACCTGCGCGTTGTCGGCTTTCGTTTTTTCGTCAACTCGCGCGAGCACCACGACTACTTCACCTCGCGGGGCGGGCGCGTGATCCAACCTGCGCCCTCGATCGCGCACGCTTCGGCCCAGCTCCCGCCCGGGCCGTCGTTTGTGAGCATTGATCTGGACGCGATCGACGCCTCGCAAGCGCCGGGGGTCAGCGCGCTGAACCCCAGCGGACTGACGGTCGACCAGGTCGCCAGCTACGCCCACGCGGCCGGCGCTTCGGCTCAAGTCAAGTGCTTTGACATCATGGAGCTCTGCCCGGCCCACGATGAGCAGGGTCGCACCGCACGCGTCGCGGCGTATGTCCTGCTTCGTTTTCTCGCCGGGCTGAATGACCGGCCGGCAAGTCCCACGCCGCCTTAGACAATTTTCTGCGCACGAGGTCGTTGCGCCGTCCCGATCCCACGCACGCTATTTGTCACCGAACCCGCAGAGCCCGCCGCCATGACACTGATCATCCGAAACGCTCGCGTGGTGTCGCCCAGAAGATCGCACTCGGTCGGCAAGGCCCCGCTGCGCGGGCGTGAGATGGATGCGCTGCACGTCATCCCGCGTGCGGACATCGTGATCGACGATGGGCACATCACGTCGATCAAGCCACTCACGAACAACCTCGCCGCGGAGGCCCCCCAGACCCCCTCGCTCTCCTCTTCATGGCCCGTACTCGACTCGCACGCTCGCACCGAGATCGACGCGGCGGGCGCGTGCGTGATTCCCGCGTTTGTCGATTGCCACACCCACGCGTGCTTCGCCGGCGAGCGACTGAGCGAGTGGGACGACAAACGCCAGGGCGTCGCGTACCTGGACATCCTCGCGCGAGGCGGGGGCATCATGTCCACGGTTCGCAGCGTTCGGGGCGCGAGCGAGTCAACGCTCACCGAGCTCTTGCTGCAACGCCTGGACATCATGCTCCGCTGCGGCAGCGCAACCATCGAAGTGAAGTCCGGCTATGGCCTGGACACGCAGACCGAGCTCAAGATGTTGCGCGCGATCCATCGCGCCGCGTCCGCGTTCCCGGGCACGCTCATCGGCACCGCCCTGCTCGGGCACGCGATTGATGACGCCGAGCCCGGCTTCGTCAATCGCGTGATCCGCGAGACACTTCCAGCGGTGGCTTCAGAGTTTCCGGGGATCGCGGTTGACGCGTATTGCGAAACCGGCGCTTGGTCGCTTGCGCAGTGTGTCGAGCTGTTCGCCGCCGCGCAAGCGCTGGGATTGCCCATCCGTGTCCACGCCGATCAGTTCAACTCACTTGGGATGACACGCGAGGCGGCGCGGCTCGGTGCCCGCAGCGTCGATCATCTTGAGGCCAGCACCGACGCCGACCTGCAGGCGCTGGCAAACTCCTCAACGCTCGGCGTCGCGTTGCCGATCTGCGGCGTCCACCTGGACAACCGCTTCGCCAACGCGCGCGGGCTGATCGATGCTGGCGGCGCTCTGTGCATCGCGACCAACTTCAACCCCGGCTCGTCGCCTTGCATGAGCATGTGCGAGACGATCGCGATGGCGGTGCGTCGCCTCTGCCTTTCGCCCAGCGAGGCGATCGTCGCATCCACGATCAACCCGGCTGCGCTCCTGGGCTTCGCTGATCGCGGCGTCATCGAGCCCGGTGCCCGCGCCGATCTGTTGATCCTTCGCGGCGCCGACGAGCGCGTGCTCGCCTTTGAGATCGGCTATCCCCCCATCGCCCGCGTGATCGTCAGCGGCCGCCCCATTTGACTATCACCAGCTCCGGCTCAGGCACCGCCTCGTTGCCCAGGCCCGCGGCGTTCCACGTCGCGGCGCATTCCGGGCAGACCACGCGCTGCGCTCCGACGCCGAGCGACGCCAGGTCGTAGTTGCACGCCGGGCATCGACGGCGCGCCAGCATCGCGCGAACAACGCCCGGGCCTACGCGGCGAGATAACGCCATGGCCGCGACAAAGAGCCCGCCCATCGCGACCAGCAGCGTGCTGATGATCGGCGAGAATACCAGCATCCAGATGCCCACCGCCGTCTCAAAAACCACCAGCACGCCAATCATGGCCAAGAGCGCGAGCGTGCCCAGGACCGAGAGCAGACGTCCGGACTTGATTAAGCGGGTGAGCTGTGCCAGCGCAATCGCGACGCGCCGCCCGCGCGTCTGGCGCGCCGCGAGCGACAGACCGGCGCCCAGGCCAATCGGGTGCAATCGCACCACCCGCCCAGCGTCATCACGCACTCGATAAAAAATCACGCGAGATGGTAGCGATCCGCGCGATCAGCCGCGCGTGTCGAGCGTGCGACCGACCAGCAGCACCGTCTCCACGGCGTTGCGATCCGTCGGGCGCGCATACATCGGCAGCACCGACGGAGACTTGCGCAGCCCATCAACCTCGACGCGATGCGAAGCCTGGACACCCGTGAAATCGGGCGAGGCCTCGCCGAGGATCGTCGCGCCCACCAGTTGATCGATGCGGGCTTTGGCCCTTGGCGAGGGCGTCGGCTGCGTCGTCGGCAGCGCAGCGGGCCTCGCAACACCCACGGCCTCGATCACCCCGGCGGACTGCGCGCCGGACGCGCTGGGCGCACTCGGCGAGCCGGCAGTAGTCCTCACCCCGGCCAGCGCCGACGTCGCCTGCACAGGAAGCACGCTCTGCACGCGCGCCTGTCCGTAGGCCTTGGCGACGTGAAACGCATACGTCGGTTGCACGCCTTGGTTTGAACTGCCGATCGTCATGCGGGTGCCTCGTCACGCTGAGAAAATCGCATGGGAGGTGGAGGATGTCCCAGGCAGAAAGCGCTAAGTGCTTACGCGGCGTTTGATACGCCCGTGTACCCGAGGCTATCGGCGCACGGCTGGATCTTGCGCCAACTCTTTTTCGCTCGCGCAGTTCGTGCGCGATTGTGCTTCACCAGCCGGCTGCGCGTTCGGGGTCGTGCGGGGTGATCGCATTGAATTCAGCGCCTCGCCCCACCCACGCGGCGCTGCGCCCGCGTGAATACCCTCAGTGAACTTCCTGATCGCCGATTCTCAAACGCCCCGGTGCCCGACGACCTTTCCCCCACCCCCTCGCCCCCCGCGCGATCCCCGCTCCACTCCTTGATCACCCGATCCCACGGACGACTTGCCATGGCCGACGACCAGCGACCGCTTCCCGAGCCCGATTCCGAGCAATCGCCGATGCTGAGCACGCCGCACTTGAATCCTGCCTTGGACAAGGCGCTGGACGCGATCCGCTTGCGGCTGATTCAGGAAGCGACCACCGCGATCGGCATGCTCGAATCGGCGATCGAGGCGCTCTTCCGGCTCGATGAGCCGCTGGCCCGCGCTGTCGTGCAGCGTGACGACGACATCGATCTCGAAGAAGTTCGCATCGAGGAAGAGTGCTACCGAGTGCTTGCGCTCTTCTCGCCGGTCGCTCGCGATTTCCGCACGGTGGCAACGTTTCTGAAAGTGAACGCCGACCTTGAGCGCGTCGCTGATCACGCCACCAGCATCGCCAAGCAGAGCATTAAGCTCAAGGGCGTCGGCATCGCGCGCCTCCCCACCGCGCTGGGTGAGATGGGCGAACGAGTGCCCATGATGTGCCAGAACCTGCTCACTGCGTTGCTCAATACCAACGTCGAAGCCGCCCGCGCCGTGGTCATCCGCGACGAAGCAATCGACAAGCTCGACAAGCAACTCTTCATCGAGTGCATCGACGTGATGACCGACAGCCGCGAGAGCAAGGCGGCCGGAATCCTCTGCTACCGCTGCGGACGCGAGCTCGAACGAATCGGCGACCTCATGGTCAATATCGCCGAGGACGTCATCTATCTCGCTGGCGGCCAGATCGTCCGTCATGAAGTCAAAAAGCAGTTGAAAGCCCAAGGCCAAATGTGACCTTTGCACCTTGAGCCTCGCGTTTTCCCCCTCCTGCCTCCCGTCTTCCCCCGCACCTTCCCCTCGCGACTCACAGCTTGCGACTCGCGACTTTTAGAGATCAAGCCCCACGTCCAGCCACGTCGCGCCGTGCGTCATCGATCCAGTGCTGACGCGTTCGACGCCCGTCGCCGCGATCGCGCCGATTGTGTCGAGGTTGACGCCGCCGCTGGCTTCCAGTTGAATGGGCCCGGTGAGTTCGCGAGCGTCGTCGCGCATCTGAACGCCCGCGCGAAGCAGCTCCGGCGACATGTTGTCGAGCAAAATGATGTCAACGCCGCAGCCGCCGGCATCCAGCACCGCGCCGAGCTGATCCAGTGAATCCACCTCCAGCTCGACAAACCGCAGCCCCCCGCGCGGCGCTTCCTGACGCGCCTTGCGAGCGGCGCCCTTGACTTCCGCGACCAGCCCCTCCATCCCCGCCGCTCCGCTCAGGCCGCGCAGCGATGCCAGATGATTGTCCTTGATCATCACTGCGTCGTAGAGCCCGATGCGATGCAGCTTCGCCCCGCCGCAGCGCACCGCATACTTCTCCAGCACCCGCAATCCCGGCGTCGTCTTTCGCGTATCAAAGACCCCGGCCGTTCCGCCCCCGGCCTTCGCGGCGCTGACGAACATCGCGCTCCGGGTCGCGATCCCGCTCAGACGCGACACCAGGTTCAACAGCGTCCGCTCCACGCGCAGGATTGATCGCATATCGCCGGTCAGCATCGCGATCGTGTCGCCCGCCCGCGCGCTCTGCCCGTCGGCGATTGCGATCTCCACGTCAACATCCGCCTTGAACACCAGCAGCATCTCATCCAGCGCCGCCAGCCCGCTGACCACGCCCGCCTGACGAAACACCACCCGCGCACGCCCACGCACATACCCCGGCACCAACGCGCGGCTCGTCAGATCTCCAAGCTCCCAATCCGTACCGCCCCTGTCCCCGCCGCTCCCCGCAAGGTCCTCGTCCCGAGCCAACTCCAGCAAACGCCGGATCAGCCCAGCACCGTTCAGCTCCGCGTACACCTCATCAACTTCCAGCGCGTTCAGATCAACCATGGCCCAGTTTAGCGAGCGACTCACTCGCACAACCAGACCGCCACCTATCCTGCCATCGTCCCTCCCCTTCTCCTCACGGAGCCAGCACATGGCACTTCTGGACGGCAAAGTCGCGCTCATCGTCGGCATCGCCAACGAACGCTCCTACGCCTGGTTCATCGCTCAATCCCTCCTCGCCCACGGCTGCAAACTCGCCTTCACTCACCTCCCGGGGGATAAAAACGAGCACCGCACCCGCCGCTCGATCACCGCGCTCGGCATCCAAGACCCGTGGCTGGTCTCACTCGACGCTGCAAAGGACGAGGACATCGCCCTGGCGTTCACGAAGTACGCCGAGAGCTTTGACCGCCTAGACGTCCTCGTCCACTCCATCGCCTTTGCCGACCGCGAGTGGCTCGCGCCGGGCAAGTTCATCGAGACTCCTCGTGAATCCTTCAAGCTCGCGCTGGACATCTCGGCGTACACCTTGATCGCCCTGGCCAAGGCGGCTCGCCCGATCATGGCCAAGACCGCCGCGGGCGCAGGGGGCGCCAGCATCATGTGCATGTCGTACTACGGCGGGGACAAAGTCGTTCCTGGCTACAACGTCATGGGCGTCGCCAAGGCGGCCCTTGAATCCTCCGCCCGTTACCTCGCCTGGGAGCTTGGGCCGGAGAAGATCCGCGTCAATGCCATTTCCGGCGGGTATCTGCGGACCTTGGCGAGCTCCGCAGTGGGCGGTGCCGAAAAGATCACCGACCACGTCGCGGCCAACGCGCCCCTCCGCCGCAACGTCGAAGGCGACGATGTCGGCAAGACCGCGGTGTACCTCGCCAGCGACCTCTCCAGCGGCGTCACCGGCGAGACCATCTTCGTGGACTGCGGCATCAACACGCTCGGACTTTGACCCGTTCTACGGATCCGTGCCACTGATCCTGCTTTGAGGATCAGCGCTCCTGGACTCCAAACTGTCCACGAGCACTGAACGCAGAGCCGTTCAGAGACACAAATCTTCAAAACACACGAACACTTTCCGATCATCCTCCACAACCGACAGCCCCAACACCTCAGGCATCTCACCGAGTTCGTCTGACTTGAAACTTTTTTCCCGAAGAGGGAACTCGCCCGGTTGACACCTCGAAAAGATCTGTTAGATTGTCCCGTCCACTGGCTGACGCGATCAGGAACTGCAGCGGAGTTTCAGTTCTCATCGCACTCATCGGCGGCCTCCACCGCCAAGGCTCATCCCGGCACCCCTCGGCCCTTTCGCCGATACCAAGTGCCACTGCAAGAGCCCGTTCTCGTCAGCCGACAACTTGAGGGCCCTCCGGCTCATGCGGCGTTTGGCGTTCGATCTGGATGATTCATCCGGCGATCGTTGAAGGCTTCCATGGTTTGGGGCTGTGCCCACCAGGCTGACGCCGAGTGACAGCGTTGCGGGTTGCGATCAACCTCCTTCGATCTGGGATCTCCACTATGTGGGGTTTCCACATCGCAGGCGGGCTGACTCCCAACCTCTTGACGCCGATTGCGAGGGCTTCGCGAAACTGAAGCCATCCTGACGCTCACTCGGACCGCGGCATTCTCGCCGCCGGTGTTCGTGTTGACCATCTCAACGTCGGCTGTCTTCTCCCTCGCGGGAATGGACAGTCGCAAGCGCGTTGCAGACGGGTGATCACGGACCGCCGCGGTTTGGGCTTCGCGATCTCAACCGATCACGCGGAGCCCAGGCCGCCACCCTTCAAGGACAAGCCGGAATCTGGTCGCCACAGCGCAGTGGCCGCCGCGGCTCCGGCTCATGGGTGGAACACGTCAGCCCGGCTTGGTTTGGTGCTCGCTTCTGGCGAGGCCGGACCGGAAGTTTCGGCGATCGGTTGAAAGTTCGCGGTGGCCTCAGGTCGGGTTGGTTTCCATTGGGTTTCCGGTTCTGATTCTGTCCGCCGCTCCTCCACCACCCGGTGGCGAAGCCGCCCGGGCTCGCATCGTGCGTGCCAGGCAGTCAACAAACAAACCCGGCGTTGTAGGGCATCGTTGCCCGCACCGCGCCGGGGCATCTCGGAGTTCCAAATGAAGAAGCGTGGTTTCACACTGATCGAACTGCTCGTCGTCATCGCGATCATCGCGCTGCTCGTCGGCATCCTCCTGCCCGCCCTCGGCAAGGCCCGCAAGTCGGCCCGCCAGCTCAAGGACGGCACCCAGACCCGCGGCATCCATCAGGCCATGGTCACCTGGGCCGGCTCCAACAAGGAGCAGTTCCCGCTCCCCAGCCGAATCGACCGCTCACAGCAGACAATCAGCATCCCGCTGACGCCCGCCACCGAAATATCGCAGCAGCAGAAGGACAACACGGGCAACATCCTCTCGCTCCTGATCTGGAACAACAACATCACCCCCGAGCTTTGCGTCAGCCCGGCTGAGGCTTCCGGCAGCGTGAAGGTGGACGACGGCTACACGAACTCCAACCCGCAGGGCACGGCCTCTGCGAACGGGGCAAATGCCCAGTGGGACCCCAAGTTTGCTGGCACGCCTGTTGACACTGGCATTGGCGCAGGCACAGGCGGGCGGCGTACTGCTGGCGTCGGCAACAACAGCTACGCCCACAATCCGCCCTTCGGCGCTCGCGCGGCGAAGTGGCGCGACACCTACGTCTCGACCGAGGCTATTATCGGCTCGCGCGGCCCGCTCTTCACCGGGCAGACCTTGACCACCCAGGCCGCTGCCTACCCGCCCGCCGGCTGGACGCTGCTGGTCAACAACGCCGCGGGCGATCAGTCCACGACGCTGAACATTCTGGGCAGCAAGAACGCCTGGGCTGGCAACATCATCTACAACGACAACCACGTCACCTTCGAGACCCGTCCCGACCCGATCGAGACCACCTACAGGCGTGCAGGCGCTGGCGCCAACTTGGTTGTCCCGGACAACCTGTTTGTCGATGAGAGCGATGAAGGCTCGGGCACAACGGCGCTCACGATCGAGCGGCGAACCAATAACTGGCTTCGCCCGATCGCTGTCGTACCGGCCACGGCTAATGGTGTGACGACGGTTTGGGTTGACTAAGACCCTCTGGCAATAACACGTTCAGATTCACAACGCCCGGGAAAACCCGGGCGTTGTTTTTGTGTGAGGCTCAACAATCACGAGGTGCGCGGCACCGTTCCCGTGCCACTGATCCTGCTTTGAGGATCAGTGCTCCTGGACTTCCGACTGTCCACGTTCCCGTGCCACTGATCCTGCTTTGAGGATCAGTGTGCCTTGACTTCCGACTGTCCACGTTCCCGTGCCACTGATCCTGCTTTGAGGATCAGTGTGTCTTTGTCTCCCGACTGTCCACGAGCACTGAACGCAGAGCCGTTCAGTGGCACGGGACACCGGCACGGGGCGGCGGCACGGATCGGCACGGCGATCTGATAAACTGCGACCGTTGAAGCCCGCAGTCTACAAGCAGATGCGCAGACTCGGCGAGCCCGGCGTTGCGAGGTTTCTCACCTTCTCGTGTTACAAGCGGCTGCCGCTGCTCAACTCGGTGCCCTGGCGAGACGAGTTCACGAGTTCACTTGCGGTGGCGAAGCAGCGATGCACGTTCAAGCTGGTCGCGTGGGTCGTCATGCCCGAGCATGTTCATCTGCTCATGGCGGATTGGGATGACGATTGGCCGATCTCGCGCTGTCTGACCGCGATCAAAAAGCCCATCGCGCAGCGAGCGATTGCGCGTTGGCGCGCGGCCGACGCGTCAATCCTCCGGCGAATCGCCGTGAAGACCGGACATCGATACTGGCAGGCTGGGGGCGGATTCGATCGGCTGATTCGAACGCACACCGAGTTGTGGGAGACGATCGAATACTGTCACCAAAACCCCGTAAAACGTGGGCTGGTGAGCACCTCAACCGACTGGGCATGGTCGTCCGCACGCTGGTACGCAGGTGAACGCGCGGGACAAATCTCCATTGATGAAGCGACACGGTGACCGGCGTCTCGTGTACAGATCCAGTTCTACGGATCAGTGTGCCTTGACTTCCGACTGTCCACATTCCCGTGCCACTGATCCTGCTTTGAGGATCAGTGCTCTCGAACTCTCGATTGTCCACGAGCACTGAACGCAGAGCCGTTCAATGGCACGAGGATCAGTGTGTCTTTGTCTCCCGACTGCCCACGAGCACTGAGCGCAGAGCCGTTCAGTGGCACGGGACACGGGTCAGTCAAACCGGCCCTACCGTCCACCATGCTCACGATCGGCGCGTTCTTCCACACTCTTGACGGCAAGATCTTCACGATCTACGGCGATCTGGCCGTGCGGTTTTATGGGTTGACGTATGTCGTCGGCTTTGTGCTGGCCTGGTTCATTCTGTGGCGGCTGGCACGCCGCGGGCTGATCGCGATTCCCGCGGATCGCGTGCCGGACTTCATGCTCGCGGTGGTGCTGGGCACGCTGCTGGGCGGGCGGATTGGTTACGCGTTGGTCTACGACCAGAGCCTGCTTGGGCTGAAGTTCTTCCAGATCTGGCATGGCGGCATGGCCAGTCATGGCGGTATGCTCGGCATCATCTTCGCCTGCTGGTTCTCGACGCGCTGGCTCCGCACGGAAGAGCTGGGCTTGCAGCCGCCGCTGGATCGCGCGGGCGCGACGCTGCACGTCATGGATTGCATGGGGCTGGTCTCGGTCTTTGGGATCTTCCTGGGGCGCATCGCCAACTTCGTCAATGCCGAGTTGCTCGGGCGTGTGGTCGTCGCGCCGTCAACGACGGGCGAGCTGACGCCCGCGCCGTGGTGGACCGTGCGATTCCCGCAGGAGCTTTCGGGATGGGTGGAGCCGGGGCCGCCAGCGGTGCGTGAGATGGCGAGCCACACGCCGGACCTCACGGTCGGACAGATGGCCAAGCTCGACGCGCTGGTCCAGAGCGTGCGACAGCCGGAGGAGACCTGGGCAAGCGCGCTGGGTTACGTCATCAAGCACGCCGACCGATATCGCGATCAGCTTGAGCCGCTGGTCAGCTCGCGCCACCCGTCGCAGTTGTATCAAGCGGTGGCCGAGGGGCTGGTGCTTGGGGCGATCGTGTGGCTGATCTGGCGACTCCCGCGAAAGCCCGGCGTCGTCGCGGCGTGGTGGCTCATGGTCTACGGCGCGCTCCGCGTGGTGACCGAAGTCTGGCGCCTGCCGGATGCCCAGTTTGTGGGAGCCGCGGCCCGCCCGCTGGGGCTGTCGCGCGGGCAGTGGTTGAGCGTGGGCATGGTCGCCATCGGGCTCGTCCTGCTCATCTGGGTCGCCCGTCGGGCAGGGCCGAAACTAGGCGGCTGGGGGCGGGCCCGCCCGACGATCGTGCAATAAACCACAGGGGCGATTCATCCGCCCATCGCTGGCTGTCGAATCTTTGTCAGGCGAGGGCGACGGTCGATCGCCATATGCTTTTGGGAGGGTCTTGCATGCACTGGGCGGAGTTCTTCGCGTCCCCCGGGCCATGCCGTTGTTGGTCGTCGTTGGCCTGTAGAACTCGCGCGTCTCGTTCCCATCATCTCTCACGCCCCCGATTCCCGCGCCCCGCCCCCACGCTCCCTCACGCCCCCGCTGCTTTCGAACTCTTCCGAACCAAACACCGAACGCTTCGCGTGACCCGGCCGCCATGAACCGCCGACCTCACAGCCCGCAGGAGCACGCAACGACGCAGCCCCGCGTCGCGACGCTGGCATGCGCACTGATCCTCCTGCTGATCAGCGCGGCCGGCGGCGGCTGCGCCTTTGACATCTACAAGCCCAGTGCCGTCGGGAAGGCGATCACGATCGACCCCGATGCCGACGGAGTTCTCATCGCACCGGCGGGCGACGATTCTGCTGGCACGCAGACCTGGGCCGAGCAGGGAAACTGGCCGGATCGCTGGCCGGTGTGGTCGGGCCTGCGGCGCTCAACGGTCGAGACGTCGCGCGCCAGGGTGATGGGGACGGTGGTGCGTCTGCCGCGCGCGGTGCATCCGATGGGCTCGGGCAGCGATGCTGAGCAGCGCATCAATCGCGAGCAGCAGGCGGACGTCAACCTGCTGATGTCGCGCCGGCGCATCCGCGTGGGCGACGTGACATTGAAGTTTGAGGGCGAGGGGCCGGGGTCGTTCGTGTTTGCGGAGGATGAGGGGCGATCATCACAAGACCACGCCGACGCCGCGATGTACTTGAAGTTTGTCAGCGGGCGAGAGATGCCGCTCGATGGATCGACGAAAGGTGGACGTGCAGAAATACTGGTCCGGCCCAGCGACTCTTTCTCCTCCTCGTCGGAGCGCACTCGCCTGGTGCAGATCCAGCGGACGTGGTTCGCGTACTTCAACCCCGAGACCGGCACGCCGAGCACTCCGGGTCAGGTCCGTCTGACGCGCCCGCGCGGCATCGCGGTGGTCCTGCCAGGGATCTTCGGAACGCCCGACAACGTCGTCAACCCGCTGATCCGCAAGCTTCGCGAACGTGGCTGGGGCGTGCTGTTCATGCTCGCCCAGCCGTCGCGATTCACTGAGCACGCGCGTTTCGAGATCAACGAGCGAACTGACTTTGACGCGACCGGCCGCCAGATCGCCGACTTGCTGACCGATCGCGCCTGCGAGTGCGCGTACAGCGTCCACGGCGCGATGCTGTATGTTCGCCAGAACGTGCCCGGCGCGCGCGAGCTGCCGGTCAGCATCGTCGGCATGAGCGGCGGGGCCATGATGCTCTCGACCATCGTCGCGCGCGACCCGGAGATGTTCCAGAGCGCCGTAACCATTGCGGGCGGCGCAGACTTTCTGGGCATCGCCCTGGAGAGCGCTTACACCGGCTGGATCAACGCCGTGCGCGTCATGATCAAGAGCGAAGCCAACGATCCGGAACTCGCGCGCCGATTGATGACCGCCTATCACCAGCACGCGCCGCTGGACAGCACCCGCACCTTCGAGGTGCTCAGCAAGATGCCGACGTTGATGATCCACGCCAACCACGATCGGGCGGTGCCAGCTCGCTACGGCGATCTGGCCTGGCGGCTCGCGGGCAAGCCGGAGCGTTGGACGATCGGCATGGGCCACGAGCTGCTCTTCATGACGCTCCCCTGGCACCTTGATCGCGTGTGCGACTGGGTCGTCAAGCGCACGTCAGCACCGGCGCCGGTGCCCGCGTCGAACGGCGCGACGCCACCGTCGACACAGGTCGTCACACGACGCGCAGCGGAGCCACGCACGCCCGCACCCGCGGCGCCGACTGGTTTCACGCGCAACGCGCTTCCGCCCGGGCCCGCGAGCGGGAGCGTGCCCGAGTGAAGCTCGTCGTGAGCCCGTATCACATCACGCTGCAAGAGCTGCCGGCAATGGCCGCTTCGCTCCTGGGCTCGCGCTTGGTCACGTATCTGCCGGTGCCGGGCGACATCGATCGCGCCAGTGTGCGGCGCGTCATGGGCACGTCGCCCCGGTATCTGCGCTTGCTCGAATCCTGGCGCTGGGCGGCGCCGCTGTTTCGCGCCGGCGTGCTCTCATCGCTTGACGCGCCAGCGCCGACAGCGCACGCCTCGCCCGAGGGCGCCGATCCGCTAGTGAGCGTCCGTCGGGCCGATGCACGCCTGCGCGACGACGCGCGATTCGGTGAGCTGAAGAGCTTTCATCACGCCTCGCTCTTCGAGCCGGAGCGAACCTATCTGGACGCCGTGTCGTCGGACATGCTCAAGGCCGGGCCCGACCCCGGCGTCAGCGTGCCGATCGCGGCGGGGCTTGACGCGTTCGCCGCCAGCCGCGACTTTGTCGCGATGCGGTCCGGGGGCGCTGTGGTGCCGCGTGCGGGATCGACGGGGCCATCGCTTGCGCAGCGCGTCGAGAGCGTCCTGGGTGAGTCGCTCCTGAGCTTCTCGATGCCGGTGCTCAGCGCCGCCGACGGCGCCGTGATCCTCGACGTTCGCGAAGAACTTCACCAGGAACTCGAACAACTTCGCGAAGCGCTGCGGGCAGCGATCCGCGAAGTCAGCCACGAGGGCCACGCGCCGCGTGAAGTTCGCTCCGCAGCGCAGACCACACCGGCGGGCCTTCCCGCGAGCTCGCAAGCCGAAGTGCGCGAGGCGGCCTCGCACTACGCGCGTGCGTTTGACATCCTCTTGCGCAACATGCTGGGTACCGACGAGGGGCGCGGCCGGCGTATCACCGGATGCACGGTCTCGGTGGTGTGCAAGCGGATGAGCGTGGACGCGGCGTTCGTGTCCTCGGTCGCCGCGCTGCGACAAGCTGGCTCGCGCGGGCCCATCGCACGGCGTGGCCTCACTGCTCAGCCCATCGACAGCGACGCCCCGGCGCGATTAACACCCCGAACCACGGGCCGCCTGCTGACGTTCGTCATCTCGCAGATGAACTCACGCGCCGGGCGCGCCGCTCCCGCGGGCGCCGCCCGTGCCGGGCCGGCGCGTGGTTGACGAATCCGGCTTGCACATGTTTACGCTACCCTGTGATCTCGGCGATATTGACCGCGCGGATGCGATGACGCGATCGTGAACACTGCACACACAAGGACTCGCTGCAATGGCGACCACTCGTTTGATCGGATCTGCGATGGGCCGCTGGCGCTCGCTCCTGCTCGGCGCGCTGGCGCTGGCCGGCCTTGAGATCATCTCACCGCCACTGATCGCGGCCGACAACCCCGCAACGGCGGCCGCCACAGCGACGCCAGAGATTGCCAAGACAGCGCCTGGCGCCTCTGCGACCGAGCCGAAGGTTCAGGACCCCGCAGCGATTCGCGAAGATTGGTACGTGTTGATGATTGACGGCGTACGCGCCGGGCACCTGATGAGCCGAACCCGCCCCTCGGGCACCAACATCATCAGCGAGACCGAGACCACGCTCAAGATCAAGCGCGGCCTCACCAACGTCGCGATCGACATGTCCACGCTCATCGAAGAGACCAGTGAAGGCAAGCCCGTTCGCATGAAGACCGTGCAGAAGTTTGGCGCCCAGGCGATGACGCAGGAGCGCACGTTCACCGACAAGGGCGTTCACATCGTGCGTTCTCAGGCTGGCCAGATTGCAACCGAGGACGCACCGCTGCCCGATGGCCAGTGGCTCACGCCCGGTGCCGCCGCGCGCGAGACCAAGCGCCGCATGGACGCGGGGGAGAAAGAGTTTTCACTCACGGTCCTTGATCCCGCCAGCGGCGACGAGCCCGTCACGCTCCGCCGCAAGATCCTCGAACAGACCGTGGTGTCGGTCCTGGGGCGCGACGTGCCGGCGCTGAAGTGTGCGATCCACGTCGACAAGTTTGGCGGTATCGACGTGATCGAGTACATCTCGCTCGCGGGCGTCACCGTCAAGGGCACGATCGATCTGGGCGTCATCAAGGTCGATCAGGTGCTGGCCGATAAGGCGATCGCGCTCAGCCCCCTCAACCCGCCCGAGCTGCTGGTCTCGACGCTCGTCAAACCCAATCGCCCGATCGCAAACCCGCGCACCGCGACGCGCGCCGTGTACCTGCTGAGCGTTGACGGCGGCAAGCCGTTCACGATCGAGGCGGGCGCAGGGCAACAGGTCGAAGTCATCAACGAGCGGAAGGTCAAGGTCACGATCGAGCCTGGCAGGGCCGACTCGTTTCGCGCCGATCGAGCGATCCGAGAGATACACTTGCAGTCGTCGGCAATGCTCGCGCATGAAGACCCGAAGGTGCGCGAGCTGTTGAAGGCCGCGGACGATCCGAAGCTCTCGACAATCGAGCGCTGCGAGAGGCTGCGGCGCTACGTTCATTCGTTCATTGACGAGAAGGATCTCTCGGTTGGCTTCGCCAGCGCCAGCGAGATCGCGCGCACCAGGACCGGCGATTGCACCGAGCACGGAGTTCTGCTTGCCGCGCTCCTGCGCGCTGCCGGAATCCCCGCGCGCGTTGCCAGCGGGCTGATCTATGTTGATGAGTTCGTCGGCGCTGAGCACGTGTTCGGCTATCACCTCTGGACGCAGGCGCTGGTTGAAATGCCCGACGGCACCGCGCGCTGGATCAACCTGGATGCAACGCTCCCGGATGGCAGCATCTTCGACGCGACGCACATCCTGCTCCAGACCTCCGCGCTCAACGGCGGCGCGATGGACAACCTGATGGTCAACATGGTCCCGCTGCTGGGCCGACTCAAGATTGATGTGCAGGAGATCAAGTGAAGGGGATGATCGCGCGCCTGGTTGATTCCAACGGCGACGCGCTGGCGGCGCTCCCGGCGCGCGACCCGCACGGGCACAAGGGCACGTTCGGCACCGTCGCAGTCATGGGCGGCTGCGCCCACCCGCCGATGCTCATGCTTGGCGCACCGGTCCTCGCAGCGACCGCGGCGCTGCGCGCCGGCTGCGGCCTCGCCCGTCTCGTGGTCCCGATGCCACTGGCGCACAGCGCGCTTGCCATGGCCCCGCAATGCACCGTCCAACCCATCGCCTGCGGCGACGACGGCATGTTTGACCCCTCCGAGGCGTCGCGATGCGTTGACCACGCCGCCCGCGACGCGCGCGTGCTGCTCGTCGGTCCCGGGCTCGGCGCATCACCCGGGGCACGAGCGTTAACGCTGCGCGCGATCCAACACGAAGACCGCGTCGTCGTGCTCGATGCCGACGCGCTCAACGCGCTGAGCCTGATACCCGCGGTCTCTCGTGACTTCCGCGCGCCAGCAGTCTTGACGCCGCACGTCGGCGAGTTCAAGCGACTCGCCGAGAGCCTCAACCTCCCCACCGATTGTCAGACGCCCGGCGAACGCGAGACCTCTGCCATCGCGATGGCGCAGCGCCTCGGCTGCGTCGTCGTGCTCAAGAGCAGCGTCACCGTCGTCGCCGACGCGCTGCGGTCGTTCACGCTCGACGACCCCGAGCCGGTGCTGGGCGTCGGCGGCAGCGGCGACGTGCTCGCCGGCCTCATCGCCGGCCTCGCGTCGCAGTATGTCCAGATTGCCGAGTCAGGCCCGATTGCGCAGCTTCGCGCGCGGCACGCTACGGGCAACGCAGACGGCGCTCCGCCAAGGACGCTCTCGCTCTTTAACGCCGCAGCCTTGGCCGTCGTCGCTCACCATCGCGCGGCGCGAGCGTGGCGCACCGCCCACGCGAACGCTCCCGGCGGCATGCTGGCGAGTGAGCTCTGCGAGGCCATCCCCGGCGCAGTGGATTCGCTTCGCGAATCGGTTGAACCGCAGAGATCGAACTGACGACTGGCACAACACGTGCGAAGTCGGCTACGCTCGTGCGGGCGTGCGGGGTGGGTTGGGCGAGTGCATCAAAGGAGCGAACATGGGCGTCTTTGATCTGTTCCGAAAAGCCGCGGCGAAACCCGGCGGGCGCGTCTGCATCATCCACGCGCCACGCGAAGCGGTATACGACGCCATGACCAAGCACGTCGCCGAAGCCGCGGCTCTAGACGAGGACTCGATCGCGCGGATTAAAGACGCGCTGTCGCCCCTGGCAAGGATGTCTGGCGGCAAGGTCGACGACATCCTCAAGGGCATTGAGGTCCACGTTGACAAGTCGCAGCGCCCCAGTGAGCTCGTGGTCGAAACGCGGATGGCAGACGCCGGGATGGGCCCGTCCAGCCGCGTGACGTTCGAGGCGGTGAGCCCGACATCAACGCGCGTGACCCTGCGCGCCGACATCCAGGATTCCAACGCCGGCATGATGGATCGGATGCTCATGGCCGGCGCCAAGAAGCAGATGGCCGGCGGCCTCAGCCAAGGCATCGATCAGCTCCTGCAAGCCGCGGCGAACGAGCTCAAGGCGAAGATCGAGTTCGAGAACACCCAGCGCTCGTGAGCGCGCGATGAGCGCGCCGTGCTAATCGATGTCAATCAGCCTGCCAGCCAGCGACTCCAGCGATTGACCGAGCTCACTCCGGGCGGCCAGCTCACCGGTTGAATCGCTCGCAGCGGCGCGGATGAATCGAATGAACTCCGCGCTCCGGTCGGCCAACTGCGCCCGCACAATCGCCTGCGCGAGCGAGTACGAGAGTTCCTGAGACTCTCCGTCAGCACTGGAGAACGACTCGCCGCTCCAAAACGCCGTCAAACTCTCAGCGTCCCAGTGTGCTTGATGCCGCTCAATGAGCGTGGGCGAGAGCACGAAGTTGCTCATCCCCGTCACGCGTTCCTCCATCATCTGCGTTAACCCTTCCTCGATCCACAGGGGCAGGTCCAGGTGATGAAGCGCGTGGTGGGTCAGCTCGTGGGCGATGGTGGCTTCGAGCGATTGACGGTTGCCCTCTATGGGCAGCACGATCAAGGGCAAGCCCGCACCGCCCTCGTTCAAATACACTCCACCGGAAGTCGCAAACTCACCTTCGTCTGGATAGAACGGCGCGATGAAGGTGTAATAGTCTTCGTGGGTCGCGACGCCGATCAGACAGAGCGGGTCGATCGACTTGCGTCCGGTGATCTTGGACATCGCCTCGCCGACAAGAAGAGCCCCACAGTCGCCCGCAATGGCGACCCGTCTTGACACTCCGCCATCAAGCGGCGCTAAGCCTTCCACCTCGGCGTGACGCCAGCGATGGAGGTCAGTCTTCGAATCACGCTGCAGCCTGTCGAGCCAAGCCGCGGCGATCGCTCGCAGGGCATGCACGTGGTCGCTTTCTGCGGGATACTCCTTCCTCACCCAGGTGTGAGCCATGTCCCAATCGACCAACAAGCCGCCTTCTCGATTAAGAAAGAGAGACTCGATGCGATTCGTCTCGATGAAAATCAACTTCTTTGCGCGACGGCTCTGCGATCGGGCGGGCGTGAAGAATGAAATGAGTTTGCGCAGCATCGTCATCCCGTTACTGCACAAGGCCCTTGGTCAACCGCATGAACGCGGTCTCAAGGTTGACCGCCTCTTCGCTGAACTGCGCCACGCGAAAGCCCTGATTCACAAGCACGTTCGGAACGTCGGACACATCGAACCGAGCGCCGGGCTCAAACGTCACGTGGATCAGAGGGGATGCCGACGTGCCGTTGAGCACCGGGCCCTCGCCATCTCGGACCTGCACCTTACCGACGCCCGGCAGCTTGGCCAGCACTTCCGCCGCCTCGCTGGATCTATTCACGACCGCGACGTGGACGATGTGCCCAACCTTTGCCCGGCGCAGCGCCTCGGCGACGGTCCCGTTGTAGAGCAGCTTGCCGCGCTCGATGATGCCGACGACGTTGCAGATCTCCGCAAGCTCGGGCAGGATGTGCGAGCTGATGATGATGGTCTTTCCCATGCGCTTGAGCTCTTTAAGCAACTCGCGCATCTCGATTCGGGCCCGCGGGTCCAGGCCGCTGGCGGGCTCGTCCATGAGCAGGACTTTGGGATCGTGCAGCAGCACGCGCGCGACGCTGAGGCGTTGCTGCATGCCGCGCGAGAGACTATTGACCTCGGCGTCGGCCTTGTAGTTTAAATCGGTCAGGTCCAGCACGTCCTGAACGACTTTCTTGCGCTGGCTGCCGTGGATGTTGTAGCACGCGGCGAAGAACTCCAGATACTCCGTCACCACCATGTCCTGGTACGCGCCCATGAAGTCAGGCACGTATCCGATGATCGGGCGGATCTGGCGGTTCTGATAGCCGACGGTGAGCCCGTCGATCATCGCCTGCCCGCTGCTGGGCTTCAGCAGCGTCGCCAGAATCTTGATCGTCGTGGTCTTGCCCGCGCCGTTGGGACCGATGAAGCCAAAGCAGTCGCCCTGATCGATCGCGAGGTTGAGATTGTCCAGCGCGACGAAATCGCCGTATCGCTTGGAGAGGTTGATCGTTTCAATCATCGGCATGAGGCACAACTCCGGGTCGCGGTCAGGGTCCAGATATCCGGTCAAGGTTCGGCGAGTTTCACTTTCCGTCGGCGCTACGAACGTACATGCTAATGTTTGGCGGGCGCGACGGCAGCGGGTACACCCACCGCACCATCGTCTTCCCGTCCGTCGGGATCGCCCGCCCGTCCACCGTCAGCGGGATCGGCGTCTCGTTCGGCTTCCCCTTCGCGCCAACGAGCTGCCCGAGGACAATCACGCAAGGCTGTGTCACCCATCGCGAAAGGTCCAGCGCGTGCGTGCTCGAGCGACGGAACACCGCAACCTCTGACGGCGACAGCGGGTCGACATTTGGCGGCGACAACAGCGAAAACAGTGAGATCGCCGTGAGCCGATCGTCAGTCAACGCCCGCACCGATCGCTGGCCCGCGTCGGCGATGCCCATCGAGCGCGGGCTGACGCTGTCCAGAAGACCGCCCAGGCTCGTCGCCCGATCGTCGCCACTTCGCTGCCCGCGATCAAAGAGCGCGCCGAGGTCCAGCGGCTCGCCCGGATTCCACGAGCCCGGCAGCACCTGTGCATCGGCCACTGCGAGCACGGGATCCTTCAATCCAAACGGCAGCCCAAGCTGCGAGTACACCACGATCACACGTGTGTTCAGCAGCCCGCCGGGCAGGTCGTGAACCAGCCGCCCGCTGATCGTCGGCTTTGAGCTTCCCTCAGCCGGCGCGCCCACGCGCACCGGCCAATCGCTCATCGGCATCGGCATCCGCAGCCTCGGTGCTCCCAGCCAATCTACCTGCACCGATTTGATCGTTGATCGCGAGGGCACCCGCGCCTCGGTCGGGCGGCGCGACTCGATCGCGTATGGCGCCGCGTCCGGGAAGGCCTCGATCCCGGCGCCGGGGTCGTTCGGCTCCCAGCCCGCGATCGTGTCCGTCATGCCCTCGTCGCTCGGGCCGACGCCAACGGTCATTCGACCGAATCGAGGCAGCAGCACGCTGGCAAACATCTTGGCCCGTTGCGTCGGCTGGCCGTACACCTCGTCAACGAATGTCAGGTGCGTCGCCTCGGTGCGCGTCGGACGCAGCAGCAACGCCCCGCCCCACGCGACGCCCGTGAACAGCACCGCAAAGAACACAAACGCGAGCCACGCGTGGTGCTGCTGACGACGCGCCTTCAGCACACGAAACGCGATCGGCCCCGCCAGGGCCCAGTATGCCGCGAACACGACGAACGCCAGCAGCAGCCCGCGGGCCGCCGCTCCCGTCTTGGCGATCGAAGCGCTCAACCCGTCGTCCAGCTCCACCGCCTCGCGAATCTCACGCAGCTTGTTCGCCGCGATCAGTTCGTTCATCTTGCCCATCGTCAAGAGCTCGCCGCGCCTTCCGAGCACGCGATGCCAGAACACGTCCGGCTGGGTCGCCGCCGATTCCAGCATCGCGGGGCTCGCGATGTTGATGCCGATGAGCGTCACGGCGCCCGCGCCCACCGAGCGACGACACACCACGCCCTCACCACCCGGCCCGGCAAGGACGATCACGCCCTCGCCCGGCTTGGCGTTCGCCTCGGGCGTGAAGACGTGCATCGACGCCGAGGACGGCAGGCTCGACCGCTGCTTCGCCTGCTCCGCATCACGAAACAAAAACTGAAACGCGTTCAGATTCACCTGCTCGCGCCGCTCGACCGTCACCCGCGGCATGATGTCCAGCAGCTTCGCCCCGGGAGTTATCCAGTTCTGGCCCACGCCGGGCATGACGATGATGAAGTGCCCACCCCGCATCACCCACTCTCGCACGGCCTGGGCCTGCGCATCAGTCAGCGTCGCCGGGTCACTCTCGCCGGTGTTCCCGGTCCAGACCAGCGTGCTGGTCGAGGCCAGGCCCATCCAACGATCCGGAAGGTCGATCACGCGCAAGCCGTCCAGCAGCATGCTGGGCTCGTGGCCCTTCGGCAGCGCCCGCCCAGTCTGCGTCGTGACGCTGTACAGATCAAGCCCCGCGACCTGCCGCCCGACGATCGCGATCTGGCCGCTGGCGATCGGTGTCTCCTGATCAGCCCGCAACGGAATCTGCACGCGCCCGAGCAAACGCCCGGTTGCGTTCGACGCCGTCACGGGCAGGTCGCGTGCTTCGGACTCAGAGCCGGCGCCCGCCGCGTACGCCTCGAGCAACACGTCGCCCCCGGCGGCAAATCGAAACGGCAGCCGCCCGTAGAGCCAAACGTTTTGCTTCACGCCCGGGTTGGTGGTGACGGCGCGCCGGTATTGGGCCGTGTCCCCGTCAGAGTCCTTGACCGCCCATTGCACGATGATCTCGCGCGGCGCTGTCGACGTCTCGGTGATCTGCAGTTGCAACCCAATCCAGTCACCCGGGCGCGGCCGATTGCCCAGCCCCATCGCAACGCCCTGAATCTTGACCTCGCCCGGATCAAGCACCTGCGCCCACGCCACTGATTGCCCCAGCAGCGCCAGAAGCAGGCCGACAACCAAGGCCGGCCACAACCCGACGCGAACGGTACCCGACCGCCATTCCCATAACCAAGTTCCCCGCCCGTATGCAATCATGCGACCATTCTACGAACTTCAGACGCCCGCGGTTTCGACCGATTCAGTCAGGCAGCATGACACCGCTCAGCATGGAGACTTGGCTGGGAATCGGCATCATCGCAACGGCCACGCTGATGTGCTGCGCCCACGTGCTGGCGACCCTGCTTCGCGAGCATGATCGGCTGGCCACGCTTCAGGCCAGTTGCGACAAGCTCCGGTCGGACTACGACCGTCGAATGAAAGAGATCATGGAACGCCTGCCGGCCCGCGAGACGCCTCCAGACTCTCGCGGTGCCTCGCACGCGCATGGTGCCCAAGAGGCGGAAGTTGAGCCGCTCGAGGTCGTGCCAGCGGACGAGTCGGGCGATCACGCCCGCGCCGCGTAGCCGCCCGCTCAAGGACCACCCCCGCGACCGTCGCCGGAAATCGCCGCCGGCATCGCACGCGTGGCGTCCCTGGCCTGCCGCAGCATCGTCGCGGAATCGGCGCTCCCGCCGATCGCCAGCACGCCCACATACATCTCCGCATGCGCCGCATCGCGCCCGAACACACCCGCCGTCGCGGTCCACTCAACGCCCAGCGACCCCGCTGCTGTCCCGCCGACCGTCCAACGTAGCGACCAGCCCGCGAGCAACCCGTCCGCCGGGGTGATCGCGATCGCACCGAGCGACGCCCCCAGTCGCGTCATCGTCTTCGCTACGTCCGTCAGATTCACCGGCGTACGCATTGGACACACCGCAGCGAGCCGGATCACGCCGATGCCCTCGTCCGCCGGCGCGATGATCGCCAGAGGCCAGACCACCGCCCACCGACCCATCGTTTGCGAAGCCGAGCGAATCATGCCTCCGCCGCTGAGTTGCCACGCGCTGAGCCGGCGCAGCGACTCATCGCGCTCGCCGGGCGAAGTCATCGTGACCCACACGCCGCTCATCCAGCGCGACCAGCCAACCACGCCGCTGCCAAACTCGCTCATCCCCGGCCCGCCCTGATCACACCGCACCACCATCGCCCACGGTGCATCCACCGGCGCCAGAGTTGTGAGCTCCGCAGGCCAGATGCCCGTCGTGATCGCTATGTGAGCCGCGTCGTTCAACGCACCCGAACGCGCCGCGTGCGTTAGGTCCAGCCGCACCAGGTCCGGCCCGATATACGCCGCGCCGCGGCTTGAATCCGGCACGCCGCGAACATCGGCGAGCCGAACGTTGGCTGATGCGACGCGCGTCCCGCGCAGCCCGATCGAGCGCGCAGACGCGAGCCCCAGCGCACGCAGAATCTCGTGAGCCCTCGGGCTGGCCCCTTCGCGCGAGAGATCAGCCGTCGGCGGCGCAAAGAACATTGCGGGTGCCGCACGCCGAAGCGCCGACAAGTCTACGCGCACGTCGAAGATCGTCGAGCCTTTGATCGCCGGTTGTGCCCGCGCCAAGGCCGCGTCGTGCGCCGGCCACACGCTGGGCACCTCGCCCCATCGCGGCGACGACAACGCAAACGCACTGACATCCGTCGCGCACTGAACCTCGATGACCTCGTCGCCGTCGCCCCCCGCGCCTGGCTTTCGACCGACCTTGATCAGCCCCCCCGCCTCGCCTGCTCTTAGCTGCGCGATCGCCTCGGATGAGAGCGCCCCATCAGTCTGCAACTCCACCGACCACGCCCGCCGCGCCCCGTCTTCGCTCGTGCGCAGCGACGTGAGCGAAATGGCGCGCAGCGGCGATTGCCCGGCAGCCATCAGTCGCGCGATCTGGACGCCGCTGTTCAACCGGTCCGGCGCGCCACCTTCGGATCTGTTCACGCAATACGCGATCGCGCGCAGCAGCGCCCGCGTCTGTTCGTCACTCGCCGCACCGGCTGGGCCAGCCGAGACGCGCAGCGTCGCCAGCGGCTCGACTTTGGCCTCATCCGCACAGGCGGTGCCGATCGCGGGCATCGCCCCGAGCGCCCACACCGCCGCGAGACCCGCGACATCGCCCCGCCATCGCCTCCCTCCGCGAGCCCTCATCGACCCTTTCCCGCGCGATCGACCCAGCCTTGCACGATCGTGCGCAGCTCCGCTGTGCGAACATCGCGCTCGACCGAGCCCGGGCCGAAGTACTTGGCCTCAAGGTCGCCGATCACCGTGGTCAGTTCGCGCCGCTGCTCGCCCGTCAGCGCCGCCTCCGTCGTCGTCTCAATCCGCCGTAGCGTCGCGACCGCCGAGAACGGCGTCAAACTCTCCGGCACGCGGAACCGCGCCGGCGCCGTCGTCACCTCGCTCCGCCTGCGTGAGCGTGCAAACGCCCAGGCCGCCGCGCCGCCGCCGACGATTATCAGCCCGAGCACGCCCGCCGCGACCCACACGCCACCACCACCGCCGACCGAAGCCATCGCGATCGTGGGCTTCGCCTCCACAATGTCCGCATCCGCGTACCGCTTCAACGTCCCCTTGGCCTTCGCATCCACCAGCTTCGGGAACCGGAACTCGGTCTGCCCCGCCACCGGCGACAGGTGCAGCGTCCACACCCGCTCGCTCACCGGCACCACTCCATCGCCCGACGTATCCAGGTCCGCGATGTTGAGGCCCTGGTCGTCCACGCGATCAACCTTCACACCCAACATCGACGCCACATCCACCACTTGGTCAAGCGATTGCACAAGCCCCTTGCCCTTGGCACGCACCTCGAGCCGCATCGTCGACATTTTCTCCTTGGGCTTGTTCCCGACTTCGCCAGTCGCTCGCGTGTTACCCGAGGCGTCCGCCCCGACCATCGCGTCGCGCTCGTCAAGCACCTGATCAACCGTCGCGTCAACCAGAGTCGAGGCAGATGGCTCCTGCCCGCGTGCATCAATCAGCACCTCCTCGCTGATGATGGGCAGGATCACCTGCCCCTGCCCATCCGAAAAATCCATGTCCATCTGCACCGGCGGGATCCGGTCCACGCTCGCGTCGCGCACCTTCAGCACCAGATACGCAAGCGGGTACTGCTCCCAGCCCTTGCGCTCGATGCCCATCGGCTGCACCGTCGGCTTGTGAAACGTGATCGACTGCACCTCAAACTTCTCGCTCAGCGTCGCCCGCAGCTTCTTCTCAAGCTCGTCCTTGTACGACACCTGCTGGCCCGTCATCGGGTTGTAGTACTCGTTAGTCAGATACTTGGCAAAGGTGCCGCTCTCGCGCGACACCGCCCGTGTACACCACACCGCAAGCTGCGCACCAAACGGCTGGCCCGACGCGACGCTGCTCCCGCCATCGACCGTGATCGACAGCTGGATCTCCCTGGTCAGGTCGTTGTAATACTCCAAAAGCGCCCGCGCGTCCTTTCCCTCAGGGCTCTCGCCGAAGACCCGCGCCGCCGCACGCACGAAGCGAGCCTTCAGCTCGGGGTTCATCGTCGCCATCGAGCGGGTGATCTCCTGCGCGAACAGACCCAGGTGCTTTTTCGCCTCGTCTCCGCCCAGCTCGTTGATGGCCGCGATCACCGCGTCGATCTGCGCGCTATCCGCCTCGTCCTGTCGCGTGAGCTGCGCTAGGTCGCTCGCGCCCAGCGCGCTACTGAACCACTGCGAGAACACCCGCGCCGTCGGCTTCACCGTTCCCGCCGCCAGGGCCTCGCCGTACAGCGCGGCGCTCTCGCTATACGCGTTGAACGCCGCCTCGCGCTCCGCGCCATACACCGGCGTCTCAGCCTTCTGGCCGTACAAAAACTCGCTGAGGTCGTAGTGCAGATCCCCGCGCGTCTGACGCGCTTCCCACGACCGCGGGTCCGCGTCGCCCCACGCCGCCGCCAGCGCGATCGCGCTCGCGTACCCCTGACGCACCATCTCGCTCAACTGCTTGTCCGTCCGCTTCGTGCCCGCCTGCTGCTGCACCTGCGGCTGCCGCCACGCCCCCGCGAGCCGCTCTCGCATGTTTCGCGCCAGCGTTGATCGCACCTCCGGGTTCATCTGCTCGGTCTTGCCAAACACGGACTCAATGTCACCCGTCGTGTACGCCTCCGCGTCCGAATGACTCGCCGCGAACGCATTTACCAGCGCCTGCGCACCAAACGAGTTCAGCCCCAACGCCGACAACGCCCCCAGCGTCTCCTTGAGCTGCCCCAGCGTGCGCTCCTGTCGCGCGCGCGTCAGCGGCACCGCCCCGTCATACCCGCCATAGCCATACGCGTACGGGTTAAACCCGCCGAATCCGCCATACCCGCGATACATCCCCGCTCGCCCGCCGCCGCCGCCAAACGGCGTTGTGCCCTTGCGCGCATACTGCGGCCAGGACGCGATGATCGCGTCGCCCAGCTTCTGCGCCCGCTCGCGATCCACCCCGACCACCGGCCGGATCATCGCGATCACTCCCTCAGTCTCCCCCGACGCGGCGCTCGTGCCCGCCACCATCAACTCCAGCTTCGCCGCCAGCCCCGGATCAATCACGCCCAGCCACGCCGCCGGCGGCAACGCTGTATTCAACTGGTCCGCCGGGATGAACTGCGGCCGATTCTGCTGCCCGCCCTGCCCCTGCGCATACGGGTTGTACGCGCCGTACGGGTTATACCCGTCCTCGCCCTCGCCGGGGTTCCGCGCCGCCGTTGCCCCGCGCTTGGTCGCTTCCGCCTCTTCCAAAATCAACATCGTCAGCAGGTTCATGCCCGTGCGCCACGTCGCGGTCTTCTCCGCCCCCAGCCCCAGCACCGCGCCGCCCAGCCGCTTCGCCGCCAGCAACGCACGCAATCGCTCATCGGCCTTCGCGTTGCGTTGGCGCAGCATGCGCGAGCGCTTGCTCACGTCGTCAACCGCCTTCCACCCCAGGTCCGGCTCATCTTCAAAGATCTGCTTGAGAAACGCATCGCCCTCCGGCACCGCGATGTCCGCGATGAACGCCATCGCGTGCGACAGCGCGCTAGACCGCTGCTCGGTCGTCGCCTTCTCCAGACGCATCACTTCCATTGTCACCTTCCAACCCTGGTCGATCGCGTCCTCGCGCTCCTTGCCCTGCTTCGTCTTGCTCAGCGCGTCGAAATACACCGCGTACAGGTTCAGCAGCTCCGGGTCCTGGCTCTGGCGCGCCTGCTCCAGCGGCGGCAGATACTCCTGCGCCTGGATCGGCAAACCCGCCGCGACCAAGAGCGTCGCCGCGTTCTTGCGCTTCCCAGGCTCGGACCCGCCAAAGTGCACGGTCCCGCGTTTAATCTCCGCCGCGACCGCCGACGCCTGCGAGCCGCGCTGCGTCGTCGCCTTCAGCAGCAAGCCGAGCTTCGTGATCAGCTTCTCGTTCAGCTCACCGGGGCACAGCGTCGAAACTTCGAGCACCTCGTCGGGCGTGATCGCCTGGTCCATCATCACCAGCGAGTTGAGCACGTGCGCGTAGATCGTGTCCTTGTCCTCGCCGCCCTCAGCGCCGATAAACTCGCGCACGCCCGCCCAGTCACCCGCGACAACCACAAGCCGGAACTGCTCCGCCTTCTTCGCCAGCTTCTTCGCCGCCGCGGCTTTCGCCGATCGCTGCTCCGGCGTCATCGCACGCCCGCCCGGGCCACTCATGCCATCCATCCCCGGTCCGCCCATCGGGCCGCTTCCGTCCCCCGCGTCCCCCTCGCCACCTTCAGGCACATCCCCGCCCTCACCCAGCGCCCCAGCACCAGGCCCCCCGCCCCCCCCCGCCAGCGCACGCAACCGCGCCAGCACGCCCTCGGGCATCTGTACGTTCGGCGGCAACTTCAAACCCATCACGTCCGGCCCTTCACCAGCACCCGCGCCCGCCCCAGCCGCCGGCACATCCGGCGGTCCCACAAAGTTTGGATCTGCCTCCGGCCGCGCCGCAGCTTCTGGCGCAACCGTCGGCCCCGTGCTCGCACCCGCCGCGCCTCCGACTGCCGCCGCACCCGCCTTCTCGCCCGCGCCCTTCTCTCCCACCGTCGGCGCATCCGGATCAGGCAACACGCTCGCCGCGATCAACCGCCGCTCGCGCTTCTCCGCCGCGAGCGTGACGCGCGCCGCCAAAATCGTCTGCGGGTTGCGGGTGAAGTCCAGGCGCTGCAAGCGCTTGCCCAGGTCAGTCTTGAACACCAGCGGCTTCTCGCCCGGCGCCATGCGCCCTGGCATCATCATGCCCTCATCAAACGACGGCTCTTCGCCCTCGCCCTCAATCGAATCAAACCCGGCCGCCCCGGCCATCCTCATGATCGACGACATGGTGCTGGCCGACATGGGTTGCGCACTCGCCCCCGCGCTCAGCCCGCACACCGCGATCAACACCGCCGCAGACATCACCCTGTGCATCATTACGCTCCTCAACAACACGCCACCAACCCACCCTGCGCCACACTCGCATCCACTGCCGCCGCCAGTTCCCACATCATCACTTCGCGCGACGATGTCGCACAATCCACACCCCCGCGCACACTCACGAACCCTTGGGATTGAACGGGTTCTCCCCCAAGCCCTGGTTGATCTTGTCGCGCGCGTCCTGCGGCTTGGGCTGCTTGCCCTTGCTCATGCTCTGGCTGCGCTTGCCCTGCCGCAGCCCGGGCTTTGCGTTCTTGCACTGGCCCGGCTCGTCCATCTCCTTGAGCTGCGACTCGTCGATGTCCTGAAACCGGATCACCGCCTCGAGGTTCTCCTTCATCAACTGCGCCACCTCGTCCTTTGACTCGACGGTGCTCTCGGCCAGCAGGCGATACTGCTGCCTTGCCACTTCAGACTCCGGCCCCCACTCCTGACGCGGGGCACCCTCCACACGCATGCCCCACGCGGTTGCGTACGCCGTCGAAGCAAGCTCCGCCCGCACACGCTTCACAAACTCCGGCGAACTCGGTTCGTCCTTCTCGCTGGTCTGCTGGCCCAGCAACGTTTCAAGCTGCACTCCCGCCGCGAGCAAATCTCCCGACCAAGCCGTCGCCCGCGCCTCCGCCAGCGATAGCTCCGCAACCAGCCGCCCCTCGCCCGACGGCAGAAGTTGACGAGCCTGCGCGTACTTCGCCGCCGCCTCCTTCCACTCCTCCTGCGCCTCGGCCGCCTTCGCCTCTTTCAACGCACTCGCCGCAGTATCGCGCGACCACAACGCCTGCCCCGGCCCCGCATGAACCACCAGCGCCGCCAGCGGCACCAAACCCCACGCCGCCCACAACATCGTTCGTTTCACGCTCATGACTTCGCTCCTGTTTCGCCCTGTCGCGCCACGCCCGCCATCTCCACACCGGCGCTCCCAAATCTGCCACGATCAACCCGCAGAGCGCCCTTGTCCTCTCGTACCGCCTGCCCGCCGCGCCGCGCCCCGCTTCCGCTCACGCGCGCTCGCCGCGCCGAACCAAACGCCGCCAGCATCACCGGGATCCCCGCGACCAGGCCACCGCCGATCGCGCAGCAGATCAGCCCGATTGTTCGCATCGCCAGCCGATCCTGCTCGGTCATCATCAGCATC
>JBBQMD010000002.1:0-117391 GCA_038328575.1 Phycisphaerales bacterium
CCGAAGCACCGCGACCGCTACGGCCTCGCCCGCGTCGTGCTCGATTGGCAGGTCGATGGCGCCGAGCTCGCCTCGCTCAAAACCTTCGCTGAGCAGGTCGACAGCGCCCTGCGCCAGGCCGGCCTCGCCAAGCTCGAAATCTACCCCGACCTCCTCAACCAGAAACCCGAGTTTCTCCTCACGCTCCACGACACCATCCATCAGACCGGTGGCGCCGTGATGGGCGATTCGCCCCGCGACGGAGTCGTCGACAAGGACCTGCGCGTCTTCGGCACCAGCAACCTCTACGTCGGCGGCGCCAGCACCTTCCGCACCAACAGCAACGCCAACGTCACCTTCACCGCCCTCGCCTTCGCTCACCGCCTCAGCGAACACCTGCTCGCCCCCGCCGCCACGCGCTCAGAAGCGCAGAGCAGCGATGCGCCGCAGGGCCTCCTCAAGGCGTGACGTCTCGCGCGTCAGACTCATGCGGAACCAGTCCGCCGAGGCCTCCCCAAACCCCGCGCCCGGCACCGTCACTACGCCCGCCTCCTCAATCAGTTTCTTCGCAAACGTCCACGAGTTCATCGGCTTGCCCGTCATCGAATCCACCGGGCAACGCGCCCACACAAAGATCCCCGCCCGCGGCAGACTTCCCTCGCATCCAATGCCCCGCAGCGCCGCGCACACCAGCGCGGCGCGATGGGCATATCGCGCTCGAATCTCGCCAATCTCCGGGTCGTCATACCGATCCAGCGCCGCCGCCGCGGCCGCCTGAATCGCATTGAAAACCCCTGAATCCACGTTGTCCTTCACCTGCCGCAGCGCCCCAATCACCTCCTCGTGACCGACCGCAAACCCCACCCGCCAGCCCGTCATGTTGAAGGTCTTGCTCAGCGAATGAAACTCAATTGCGTGCGTCGTCTTGATGTCCGCGTTAGTCCCCCTCGTCCCCGCCTGCCAGATCGAAGGCACACTCCGCGGGTCATTGTCCAGGTACAGCTCGCTGTACGCCAGATCGCTCGCAACCACCAGGTCGTGCTCCCGCGCGAACGCCAGCGCGTCGGAGTACAGACCCGCAGTGGGCGTCGCGCCGGTGGGGTTGCCCGGGTAGTTGAGCCACATCAACCGACTCCGCCCCTCGGCCGCAACAGCTTCGAGCACGCGTCGTGTTTCAATCTTCTGAAAGCTTGGCAGCCATCCGTCTTCGGCGCGCGTCGAGATGGCGTGAACTACGCCCCCCGCCAGAATCGTCGCCGACGCATACACCGGATACGCTGGCGTGAAAATGATCGACCCATCGCCCGGATCAAGCACCGCCAGCGGCAGGTGCGCGATCCCATCCTTGCCGCCGATCGTGACCAAGATGTTCTTGTGCGGGTCTACCTCGACGCCGAATCGCGCGCGCATGAACGTCGCGGCGCTGGTCAGAAGCTGCTTTGTGCCCCAGCAGTCCGGATACTGGTGGTTCGCCGGCACACGCAGGGCCCGATCCATCGCGTCAATAATGAACCCCGGCGTCGGCTGATCCGGATCGCCAACCCCCAGGTTGATCACGTCTCTCCCAGCCGCGATCGCCGCGCGCTTGAGATTGTCGATTTCGTTAAAGAGAAACGCTGGCAAGGCTCGGAGGCGTGCGGCGCGCAGGGGGCGTTGGTGAGAGCGGGTTGGCGTGGGCATGGTGGCGGAGGCTAGGAGCCGCCGGTGCCTTCAACGGGTTCTTGGACCACGAAGACACACAAGGGTTTACCCTAGACGAGTCGATTGTCGGCGGGATTTCTCGGTGTTTCTCTTGACGCTGTGTCAAGCGTGGGTGAAGTTATAGAAGTAGTGCGGCCTATGTTGGCCGCGCTCGGTTGGCGCGTCGCGGCGGAAACGTCAAGGCGGCTGATCGGATGCGAAGCGGTCCATGCTCGGTTGGGCAGGCGAGGCGAAGCCTCATCGACCCACCCCGGCACTGGACACACATCGTTTAAGGAGAAGAGAGATGAAACTGTTCGCACTCGTTCTTGTGGCTTCGGCCGGTCTTGCCAGCACCGCTTCGGCGCAGTCGCTGGTTCCCTTGGCCACCTTCGGCGTCAACGGCTGGCGCGCCCCGGGCACCGTCGTTGCGGGCGATGCCGCCAACACCACCGACATCAACGGTGTGTACCTCGGCCTCAACGGCGCCGGCTCCAACACCGAGCGCGGCATGGCGTACAACCGCGCCACTGGCAACCTCATCCTCGTCACGCGCAACGGCGCCATCACCGCCGGTGCCACGCAGTTTCGCGTCCTGGACAGCGTCACCGGGCGCGACACCGGCGGGCTGCTGAACAGCCCGGTCATCGCTGGTGGAACCTTCGCGATCAACCAGGTCGGCGTCTCGGATACGGGCCAGATCTTCGTGACGAACTTGTCGGCCGACATCCGCACGGGCACCGGCTTCCGCGTGTACTCCTGGGCCAACGAGAGCGCGGCACCTGCGCTGCACTACTCCTCGACATCGCTCGGCGCCTTTGGCGCCGGCGGCACGGCCCCGCGCCTCGGTGACTCGTTCGATGTCATCGGCAGCGGTGCCAACACGCGCCTGGTCGCGGGCTTCCGAAGCAGCCAGGGCTACCTAACGATCACGGGCGACAGCGCGCCGGTCGGGCGGGTTTACACCAACAACGTGACGCCCACGGCCCCTGCCGGTTCGGGCGGGTTCACCGCGCCCGCCGGCGCCCCCCTCGGCCGCTATGGCGTCGGCATCACGTTCGCGGGCGACTCCAACACGATCTGGGGCAAGGTCACCGGCGGCACCGCTCCTTTGGCGTTCCTGAGCCGTTCGACGATCGCGTCTGGAAACGCCGTGACGACCGATACATCGGGCTTGCTGGCCTCCGCCGGCGAGTCGCTCATGGACTTCGCGCGCATCGACGGCCAGGATTTCTTGGCGACGCTCGACACCGGCAACGGGCGCGTCTACATCTACAACGTGACGAACCCCGCCCTGCCCGTCAGCGTCTTCACGTTCCTGGGCTCACCGACGGGTTTCTCGGCGATCCCGGGCTCTGTGATGTACAACTCCAACGGCAACGCGTCGGGCTCGGTGCAGTGGGGCGCGATCAACGACCCGCTGGCCCAGGCAACGCTGTACGTTCTGAGCAGCAACAACGGGATCCAGGCGTTCACTTTCACCGTACCGACTCCTGGAGCGATGGCGCTCCTGGGCCTGGCCGGGCTGGTGGCCGGACGTCGTCGTCGGTAAATTACCTCACCCTGTCCATTTTCCACTTGCAAGAGTGGGCACGGGTGTGGTAAAGTTATGAAAGACTCGCCACCCCTGACCTGGCGGTCAGGGGTGGTTTTCAAAATGAGCAACCTCAGCGAGTTCAAACCCGTCGTCGCCGAGCCCGGTCGCCCGCTGTACCAGGCGGTGAAGCTGGCGATTCGCGAGGCGATCGACGCGGGGGGCTTTTCGCCCGGGGATCAACTGCCGAGCACGAAAGAGCTGTCGCACCAGATCGATGTCTCGCTGGTGACGGTGCATCGGGCGCTGCAGGAGCTGGTCGCTGGCGGCGTGTTGCGGCGTGGGCAGGGTCGCGGCACGTTTGTGCATGAGCAGTACGTCGCGCGGGCCAAGCCCTCCAGCGGCACGCGACTCGGGCTGGTGTTCCACGAGCAGGCCTCGCTCGCGGACTTCTATCACGGGCACGTGCTGGAGGGTGTGCGGCGCGGGGCGATGGACATGGGCGCCGATCTGGTGGTGCTGCACTTTGGCGAGGATTGGCGGCGCGAGTGTCACGGGTTTATCTATGTGAACCCGCTGCGGAAGCAACTCAACAGCATGCCTTGGTTTGGCAATACGCCCGTGACGGTGCGCCGCGGCAAGCAGCAGTTGCCGGGCCGCCCGCCGGTGATGGTGGTGGGGGCGTCGTTCGAGCATGACCATGTTCATTCGATCGACACGGACAACGCGGACATCGCGGTCCAGGCGGTTGAGCATCTGGCGAGTCTGGGGCACACGCGGATCGCGTATGTCGGCGGCGGGGCCGAGGTGTGCAACAACATTGATCGCTGGCGCGGGTTTCGCGACGCGATGGACGCGGCGGGGCTGCCGGTGGATGAGCGCCTCGTGATGCGTGTGCCGGGCTGGAGGTTGAGCGACGCGGCGAAGCTCACGCTTCGCAGCATGCTTACGGCTTCGACACGCCCCACGGCGGTCTTTGGCGCGGGGTACTACTTCGCGCTGGATTGCTATGCGATGGCGGGGGAACTGGGGATGCGGATCCCCGATGATCTGGCGATCGTCGGCGTGGATGATCCACCCAGCGGCGAGTATTTGTCGCCCGGATTGACAACGCTGAGTCAGCCGTTGGAGGTGATGGGGCGGCGGGCCGCGACGGGGCTATTGCACTTGCTGACGCAGGATGAGCAGACGCGCGGGACGGAGTTCTTGAAGGCGGAGTTGATCGTGCGCGGGTCAACGAAGAAGTGATTCGGGCGTAGGAATTCGAATATCTAGTCGTCGTGGGCTGGACACACGGGAGCAGGCACATGAGCATGAACAGCGGATGTCGGAAGAGCAGTGGCGAGCTTTCTGGTTGTGGCGGATTGGTGAGTCTGCGGGCCGACCTCGGAGAGGCTGGCCGCCTAGACGCTGGCCACCTGACGGCTGGGAACCTGAAATCTGGGAACCGGAAGGCGTTTACGCTGATTGAGTTGCTGGTGGTGATCGCGATCATCGCGTTGCTGGTAGGGATCTTGCTGCCGGCGCTGGGCCAGGCGCGAGCCGCGGCCCGGGCGACGAAGTGCTTGAGCAATCTGAAGCAAAACGCGACGGCGCTGGTGATGTACAGCAATGACTACAAGGCGAAGTTTCCGATGAACGTTGACTTCGGGACGACGATCGCTGGGGTGAACGGCGCGTACTGGTATGACGAGGCGCGGCTGGGCCGCTACTACCCGAACATCACGCCTGCGGACACGGGCGGAAACATCAACACGACGGTGGGCGGCGGCGCGATGGAATGCCCGAGTCATCCGGAGGCGGGGCGTTCTTACTCGATGAACAACTGGGCGAGCTCGGCGCGGGTTCTGGACTCGACCACATCAGGTGCGACGAACCTTGACCAGGTGAAGTATCTGCGAGGGCCGGATGGGCCGCACGACAACTACTTTGACGCGGCGGCGGACGGCGGGTCGAAGATTCTTCTCCTGGGCGAGGCGTGGGGCTGGAACGAGACGCGAGCGAGCGAAGGGCGGCGCGCATGGTTCACCAACTCAACGATTGGTCCGCAAGGCACACCTTGGGCAAGGTTTGGGGGTGGATTCGGCGTTGTCGATAATCCCGGCACAAGCTGGACGACGACGGCTCCGGAGGCGGTCGGCCACACGCCGGGGAACCCAAAGTTCTATACGCCTTTCTATCGGCACCCAGGCCGAAGCAAGGACATGATGAAGGCTGACGGCAGCACGCACCTCGTGTTCTTGGACGGTCACGCCGAGTCTTTCAAGCAAAACGATTTAGTGACCGGCACCGGTCAGACGTCGGACCGTTTGACGGGGAAGGCGTTGTGGAGCATCAAGAACCAGCGAACCGCGGTCGCTGCTCAGTGAGTCGCTTGTCGCGTGTGGGAGTTGCAGAGCATGTCGATGTGGCGCGCGTGGATCGCGATCGCGGCGGTGATGCTCGCGTGGGCGATTGCGCCGGGATGTGACCGGGGCATTGGCGGAGACTCTGCCGGTGCGGGTGGCGAACGCACGAAGTCGATCGAGCTCTGGACGCTGGCGCTGAAGGGGCGGCCGGAGCTTGAGGATTATGTACGCGGGCAGATCGCGGCATTTGAGCGAGCGCATGCGGGCGTGCGGGTGGTGTGGGTGGATGTTCCGTTTCGCGAGGTGGACCGGAAGCTGATGGCGGCCGCGGCGGCGGGGCGGGCGCCGGACGTGGTGAACTTTTCAGACAAGACGTATGCGCGATTCGTCGGGCTTGGGGCCTTGCGCGATCTGCGTGACGTGCTGCCGGGCGATCCGAAGGCGGTGTACCTGCCCGGTGCGCTGAGCCTGTGCGAGATGCGGGGGCAGACGCTGGCGCTGCCCTGGTATCTGACGACGCAGGCGGTGTTGGCCAATGAGGACTTGTTGAGCAAGGCGGGGATGAGCGCGGCAACGCTTCCGAAGACGTGGCGCGAGCTGCGCGAGGCGGCGCGGGCCTATCGCGCGGCAGTAGGGGATGACGGGACGTACTTGTTCAGCGTGCCGCTGGGGCATGAGTCTGACTTTTTGATGATGTTGTTCTCGGATGGTTTGCGCCCGCTGACGGTGGGCGCCGATGGGCGGCTGAGATCGAACCTGATGGACCCGGCGGTGGTGGCGGGTGTGAAGGCGTGGGTGGAGTTGTATCGGGAGGGTGCGCTGCCGCGCGAGGCGGCGACGCAGGGGGTGCAGCATCTGACGGATCTGTACAAGCGCAACCGGCTGGCGGTAATCAACTTTGGGCCGAATTTTTTGAACGCGATCCGGCAGGAGTCGCCCAAGGTGTATGAGGCGACGCGCGTGGGGCCGGCGATTACGGGCGAGCTGGGGCGCGGGCACATCGCGGTGATGGTGCTGGGGGTGACGACGCAGAGCAAGGAGCCGAAGCTGGCGGCGGAGCTGGCGTGGGCGCTGTCATCAGCGGAGAGTCAGGCGGAACTGTGCCGCATTGTGCCGGTGTTGCCGAGCACGCGGGCGACGGTGGAGAGCGATCTCTTTGCGATGCCCACGGGCGAGCGGGCCGCGAGGATGACACGGCCCGAACTGAAGCTTGCGCAGGCGCAGGCGATCGCGGCAGAGTCGCTGAAGTCGGCGGTAGCGTTCACGCCTTCGCTGGCGGAGTGGCCCGACATGCGCCGCGCGTTTGAGGATCGGATCAAGCGGGCGATGCTCAGCGGCGAGGCGGTCGAGGAATCGCTGAAGGTGATCGACGAGGAGTGGACGCGGATACTCGCGGCGGCGGGTGGCGGGAAGGAAGCGGGGGAGGGTGTGCTGCCGCGGGGGGAATAGGAGTGCTGAGCGATGAAAGCACAGAGTGATGAGCGATGAGCGATGAGTGATGAGTGCTGAATGTCGAAGGGAAAGTGAACAGAGGTTCGTGCGGACAGGTGTCGTGATTTGTTTGCGAAGTGTGTGAGGGACGTATGCAAGGGACGCTTGGAACACGTTGGTACACGCCTTGGGCGTATTTGGTGCCGGCGGTGTGCGTGCTAGGCGTCTTCTTTGTGGTGGCGATGGTGCAGGTGGGGTATTACTCGCTGACGCGGTACACGCCGTTTAGCCCGAGCGGGCCGGAGTTTGTGGGGCTGGAGAACTATCGGCGGCTGCTGAGCTCGGACCGGTTTTGGTGGTGCTTGCTGAATAGCTTTTTGTATCTGCTGGTGACGCCGGCGATCATCGCGCTGAGTTTGTGGGCGGCCATGGTGGTGGAGGCGGGGCTGCGGGGGACGAGGCGGTGGCTGCGGGTGGTGCTGTTTTTGCCGGTGGTGACGCCGACGATCGTCGCGGCGATCGCTTGGCAGGCCGTGCTGGCCGAGCGTGACGGGGTGATCAACTCGGTGCTGCGGATGGTGGGGCTGCCGGTGGCGCCGTGGTTGACCGAGTGGCCCTGGACGCTGGGCAGCGCGATGCTGGTGACGTTGTGGAAGGGGTTTGGGTTCTACATGATGATTTTTCTGGCGGCGCTGCTGGCGGTGCCGCGGGAGTTGAAGGAGGCGGCGTACTTGGATGGGGCGGGGCGATGGGGAGTGTTTCGGCACGTGGTGCTGCCCAGCATCTGGCCGGTGGTGATGCTGGTGTTTGTGATCTCGTCGATCGGCGCGCTGAAGGTGTTTGAGGAGTTGTATGTGACGGTGAAGGGGGCGGCGGTGGAGGACCAGACGGTGGTGCCGCTGCTGTACGACACGGCGTTTGAGCGCGGGGATTACGGGCTGGCCAGCGCGATCGGGATCACGTTGTTCCTGGTGATTCTGGCGTTCTCGCTGGTGAACCTGCGGCTGAGCTCGAGGGACGCGCGAGCGGGGAGGGGCGCGTGATGGAGCGACGACCGACGTGGCTGACGCTGGTGTTATATGTGGGCGCGGGGCTGCTGGCGGGGCTGGCAGTGGGGCCGGGTCTGTTCCTGTGCGTGGTGGCGCTGCAGCCGGCGGAGAGCCCGTTCTTCTCGATTCCGAGCGAGCCGACGAGCCGGAACTTTGTGGACGCGTGGACCAAGGGCGGGCTGGCGGGTCCGATGCTGAACAGCGTGATGGTGACGCTGGTGCGGAGTGTGTTGAATGTTTTGCTGGCGGCGCTAGCGGCGTATCCGCTGGCGCGGATGCAGTTTCGCGGGCGCGGCGCGCTGTTTGTGATCATCCTCGCGACGATGATGATTCCCGAGCAGGTGATCGTGGTGCCGATGTTCCGCACGATCGTGCAGATGGGTTTGGTGGACACGCTCGCGGCGGTGGTGATCCCGTTCAGCGTGAGCGCCTTTGGGATTTATCTGTGCAAGCAGGCGTTTGAGCAGATCCCGATGAGTCTGGAGGAGGCGGCGCGGATTGACGGCGCGGGGTCGCTGCAGATCTGGTGGCACGTGATGCTGCCGCTGGCGGCGCCGACGTTGGCGACGCTGGCGCTGTTCAGCATGATCGGGGCGTGGAGCGAGCTTTTGTGGCCGCTGATCGTGCTGCAGAGCAGCGAGAAGTACACGCTGCCGGTGGCGGTGAATCAGTTGCTGGGTCAGTTTGCGGATAATCCGAGGCTGCCGTATGCGGCGGCGGTGCTGACGTTGATCCCGATCGTGGCGGCGTTTGTGGGTGCGCAGCGGTTCTTGAAGCCGCAGATGTTTGCGGGCGGGGTGAAGGGGTGAGTGGTTGGCGAGTCGGATCAGCGAGTTTCAAGAACAAGACCCACCCGCCATCCTAACGGCGTGTAATCGAGTGTTCATTCTTACTTTTGCTTCTCATTTCTCGTCAATATACGCGTCTCCGGTGTCAGAAATTTGTACCCTTTGCGTGGCACGGATGGTGCATTCGATCCCAGCAACGGCGGGTAGGATCAACATCGGGGAGCCAACATAAAGACGATGCAAAGTGCGACGATGATTCGGAAACTTGGTGCATGAGCGGTTTGCTGCGTAGCGATGAATATGCCGGGAGCGCTTGCAACAGCTGCGCCGCCGCCGGCACCCCCTGCTCAGACTGCCGACAGTTGCATGCAAACATACTATAGTCTGATTGAAACCTGCTACACTTTTATCGATCCGACTATTCTTCCGGCGATAGTCTCGGATCCAGCCTCATACCAAACCTGTTTGGGTACAGCGAAGATCTTCTTGGCGGCCTGCTTAGCGGTTGTTCCAGCCCAGGTGCCGCCGCGTAGCATTGCCACATGCCAGCTTGAGTACGAGAGCAGCCTTACCGCTCGCAAGACCAAGTATCCTGCGCGAGATCCCCGTCCGCCTTCCAAAGATAAGACTCCGCACCCGCTGCAGAGCGCATGCGTCGCTGGGGCCGAGCTTGTGTTCAAGCGCTGTCTGGCCGAGGCTCGCCTTCCGGTCACCATCGCTCCGCCCATCGTGACGCCGGGCGATGTGATTCTGACGCCATTTGGTCGTTCCACGATGATCAACGTGAAGTTCCTCAGCAAGGGGGATTTCAGCGTTAGTGCGTGGACCATGAAGTTTGTCTTTCTGGTTCCGGACGCTTCGGAGCCGCGCGGCTATCGACGAATCGAGAATGACACGACGCTCTCGGGAATCGAAGGCGGGAGCTTCGATGTGCAGTTGCGGGTGAACAAGGACCTGTTTTACTCATCGGCGGATTCCGCCCCGCTGATGTGCATCGTGGAAGTCGGTGGTCAGACGGTGACCATCGGGGCGGTGCCGGCGATGATCGACTGGAACTTCGCGGATCGGAGCCGTGACAACGTGCTCAATGAGGCGGACGTGGCGATCTTGTGGGACGAGCTTTTTACCGGTGCGATTACACAGGAGTTCTTTGATCTGGCGATCGCGGAGATCGCAGTGGACGGCCAATGAGCGCACAAGCGCGGCCTGAGAGATGTCAGCTTTACGCCCCGGCTAGCCCGGGGCGTTTTCGTCTTGCGCGCGGGCGTCTCGTTGGAAACTGGGGCGTGGGCGGGGTGGCGCTGCGGATTGAGCGGGCGTCGTCACCCGAGAAGGGCAGGGTGATGTGCTGAGTTGGGTGGGATCCGGGACCGGCGTCTGGTAGCCTCAGGGCATGGGGCGCGGGGCGACGATACGATGGAGGTGGACGGGGTGTGGCGGGTTTGTGGTGCGGGCGGTCATAGATTGGAGAAGGACATGTCAACGATTTCGCCGTCGGTCAAGTCGATAGCTAGCGCGGGGGCGAGTGGGGGGGCCGCGGGTGCGTATGCGGACAAGGTGAAGATGCAGCACCGGCTGTTTGGCGAGCTCTCGGCGATGTTCGCGCGCGAGGTGCCGATGTATGACCGGGCGCTGGTGATCAATCGCGTCTGCAACACGCTGGTGTGCGACGCGGTCAAGGTGTTGCACCAGGGGTTTGAGGTCAGCGAGGAACAGATTGAGCGCACCAGCGGCGAGCGCCACGGCGCGATTCGCATCGGGCGGCCGGATGAGTACCGATGGATCGGGCGCTTCTTTGCGCAGTTCGCGATGGAGCCGCACAACTTTTATGACATGACCGACGTCGGCAGCAAGAGCCAGCCGATCATCGCGACTGCGTTTCGCTCCGGCGTGAACCCTGAGCATCGCGTGTTTAGTTCGGTGCTGATGACGGATTACTTCGCGCCCGAGACGCGGGCGCGGATCGAGGCGCTGGTGGGCCAGCGCCAGGTGTTCAGCGAACTGGCGCGCGAGTTGATCGAGAAGGGCGAGCGCCAGGGCGGGTTGGATTGGGCGGATGCGGACCGATTGATCGCCGAGGGCACGGGGCGGATCTTCAAGTGGACGGGCAAGGCGCGCGACCATGCGCTGTACAAGGAACTGTGCGACGGGGGCTTTAAGATCGCGGCGGATATCGCCTGCTTCGAGAGCCACCACCTGAACCATCTCACGCCCAACACGTTCTGCATGGACCTGTACACGAGCGCGATGAAGTTTTGCCTGGGCGAGATGGACGAGGCGCATTTTCGGATGCGGGCGATGCGGGCGATTGGACGGTTGCGGACGTTTGCTGACAAGCACTCCGTGCGGTTGAGCTTCCGGCACTTGTCGACGGAAGAGATCGCGGGGTTCACGCCGGGAACGCTCAGCGATGGTGATTTGAACGCGATGGTTGATCGACTGGTGGCGCGTTTGGGCGAGGCGGATGTTCGCCTCAGCGAGGTCAAGCACGCGGGGTTCAAGGACTTTACTGAGGGCCCGAGCGAAGACACCCCGGTGCTGCTGCGCCAGGACGCGTACAAGGCGCTGACCGAGCCGGTGACGTTTACGAACCCTGACGGCGCGACGGTGCAGACCACGCACACGGCGCGGTTTGGCGAGATCGAGCAGCGGTTCTATGCGACGACGCCGAAGGGGCGCGAGCTTTACGATCGCTGCCTGGCGATCGCCGACGCGGCGCGCGAAAAGGATGCGTCGCTGCCGAAGCGAGACTTTGACGCGTACGAGAAGCTGTACGCGGCGCCGTTTGCGCCGTTCCCCAAGACGCTTGACGGGCTGGTGGAGCAGGGGCTGGTGCGGGCGCGGTACGCCTCGACCGCCAAGGGGATTAGCGCGCGAGGGTCGATCAAGACGACGGATATGTTCGAGCTGGTGAAACTTGGGTACGTGCGGATGGAGGGGCTGCGCTACGAGGACTTCTTGCCCGTCTCGGCGGCGGGCATCTTCGCTTCAAACCTGAACCAGTACGGCACGAAGTCCACTGCGGCGACGAAGCCGACGTATACCAAGGCAATGCTTGAGGAGATCCTCGGGCGGCCGATCATCGACACGGACAGTGCGTATCGCGGGCTGGAGGCAGAGTCTCGCCTGCGGGCGTACGAGGATCTGGGGATCGAGGCGCAGTTGCCGGAGGCGGAGCTGGCGGAGTTGCTGAGCACAGCGGCGCAGAGTCCGCGAGAAGTCCGGTAGATGGGCAGGGGTCGGTGGTGAGGAAACCGCCGTCGGATCTCGGCGTTCAGACACAGCCCGACGGCCGACGAATCTTGCCCAACAGCGGTGCGTGGAGTGTTTTCCTGGATCGGACGTGAACTCCGGGCGGCACAGGCGCGCCGGGCTGGGAAGTCACTACACTTGTGGATATGCCTACGGACTGGTCGGATCAGATCATCGTGTGCGAGCTGGGCGACGAGCCGGCGCTCTCAGAGGAGCTGGGCGCGGCGTACGACCGGCTCGGGAGCGGGCCGGGCCAGGTGAAGAAGCACGTCGTGCTCAACTTCAGCGGCGTCTCGTATGTCTCGTCATCGCACCTTGCCCAGACGCTGCGGCTTCGCAAGAAGTGCGCCGACATCAGTCGGATGCTCATCCTGTGCTCGCTCAATGATCAGGTGTGGTCGGTCTTCACGCTCACGGGGCTGGACCGGGTCTTCCGTGTGACGCAGGACCCGCTGACGGCGCTGGCGACCTTGCAGCTTGAGTCTGACCAGTCGATGACTGAGTGAGCGGCGGGCGGGTGAGGGGGGTTGGGGGATTCTTTGATGTTGTCTAGCGCGGGGACGATTGCGGCGGAGCTTCACCCGGTGGTCGAGCTGCGCGAGGTGCGGCGGACGTATTACAAACCGGACGGGAGCGTGCTGGTGGAGGCGTTGCGGGGGGTGAGCATTGCGGTGCCGCGCGGGCAGTATGTGGCGATCATGGGTTCGTCGGGCTCGGGCAAGAGCACGATGATGAACATTTTGGGGTGCTTAGATCGGCCGACGAACGGGCAGTATTTTTTGGATGGGCAAGAGACCTCGAAGATGACCGACGAGGACGTGTCGGCGTTTCGCGGGCGGAAGATCGGGTTCATCTTCCAGGCGTTCAATCTGATCCCGGAGTTGACAGTTCGCGAGAACGTCGAGGTGCCGCTGTTTTATCAGGGCGTGCCGCCCGCTGAGCGGCATCGGCGTGCGATGGAGATGCTGAAGCTGGTGGGGCTGGGTGATCGCACGGGTCATCGCCCGAGCGAGCTTTCGGGCGGGCAGCAGCAGAGGTCGGCGATCGCGCGGGCGCTGGTGACGAATCCGGTGGTATTGATGGCCGACGAGCCGACGGGCAACCTGGACTCGACGACGGGGCGGGCGGTGCTGGGGCTGTTTGGCCAGCTTCACGACGAGGGGAAATCGATCATCATGGTGACGCACGACCCGGACGTTGCGAAGCTGTGCCAGCGCGTGGTGCGTCTGCGGGATGGGGAGATCGAAAGCGATCTGATGCAGGTGCCCGAGCGTATAGAAGTCTCGGCGCTGGCGGCGCGGGCGGGCAAGAACGCGACGACGGGCTGAAGTCGCGAGTCGGGATGGTTCGACCCGGTTGCCGATTGCCGACCACGTTTGCCGACAACGAGCGAGGAGTACACTGTGGACATGGCGGAAGAAATGCATATTCGGGTGAACTTTGGGCGGCCGATGCCACTGTTTGCGCTTGGCCAGGTGGCGTTGATGCCGCACGCGGTGCGTCCGCTGCACGTGTTTGAGCCGCGTTACCGGCAGATGGTGGGCGACGCGCTGGACGGTTCTGGGCAGATCGCGATGGCGGTGGTGGCGCGTGGGGAGCGGGCGCGGGTGGTGATGGGTGACAGCGGGTTGGATGTTGAGGGGGGCGAGGGGCTGGCGGAAGCGGGGGCGGAGAAGCCGGCGCTGCGGAGCGCGGTGTGTGTTGGGCAGATCGTGCAGCACCACAAGTTGCCGGACGGGCAGTTTGCGGTGGCGTTGCACGGGGTGTGCCGCGCGAGGATTGTGAATGAGGTGGAGGCGCCCGAGGGGGTGTTGTATCGCTCAGCGATGCTCGAGCCGATCGGGCTGGCGCCGGTGGATGAGGATGCGTTGGTTGGGCCGCGGATCGAGTTGTCGAGGTTGCTGGATTCGACGGTGCTTCGCGACATGGCGGATGCGAAGGCGGTGGTGAAGTGCCTGGTGGATCCGGAGATGTCAACGTCGGCGATTTTGGAGTTGGTGACGGTGTCGCTGCTGAATGATCAGGAGGTCCGGTATCAGTTGCTGGCGGAGGGCGACGTTGGGAAGCGGGCGGCGTTGATCCGGGCGGAACTGATTGACCTGCTGCGGCTGCTGAAGCGGGCGGGCGGGCAGCGCGGCGGGGATGCGCCGAAGGGGTGTTCGTGGAACTGAGCGGGAAGGCGTGAGGGCTTGGTACTGGCACGCAGTCGGGCGGGGGCGCGGAGACGTGTGAGTAAGGTTTTGGTGATTTGTTTGGGGAGTGATCGTGAAACCGAAAGCGGGTTGAGCCGAAGACATAGTGAGAGCGACAACGGGTCGTCGCGGGTCGGGCAACGTGTGGGTCGCTGGTGCGCGCTCTGCCGGTGACGAACTTTGAGGAGAATGCGATGAACGCGATGAAGACGACAAACATGAATCGGTTGGGACGCTTGGTGGCGGCGGCGGCGTTGTGCGGGTCGCTGTTGCTGGGCGGCTGCAACAACGCTGGCGAGGGCGCGCTCTCGGGCGCGGCGCTCGGCGCGCTGGGCGGGCTGGCGATCGGGTCGTTGACGGGATCTGCGGGCAAGGGAGCCGCGATCGGCGCCGTGGCTGGCGGCATCGGCGGCGCGGTGCTTGGGGATCAGAACGAGCGCAGTTCGCGCAGTCACGGGCGGTGAGTTGGGATTGGTAATGAATCACGGAGCACGTCGCGAGATGAGTCGCGGCGTGTTCTACGTTTTGGCTCGCTCACAAAGGTGCGGTCAGGAGATCCAAGCGCGGATGGCCAGCAGGGCTAGTGCGCTGACGGCGAGCCAGAGGATGATGGCGTGGGCGGCGGGTCGCCAGCCGACGGCTTTGAGGGTCTGGCGCGTGAGGGCGGTGCCGATGAGCAGGAGCGCCACGGAGAGGAAGGCGCTGGCGATGGCTTTGAGGGCGGTGGCGACATCGGCGACGGGGGCTGGGTCGCGCAGGGTGCGGTCGGCCAGGGCGCGGAGCAGGCAGGCGCCGATGAAGAAGAGGATGAACCAGGGCACGGGGGTTTTGGTGGCTGCGCCATCGGGGGCGGGGTTGGTGCGCCGGTATTGCCACGCGAGCGCGAGCGCCACGGGGACGATCCAGAGGACGCGAATGAGCTTGATGACCGTCGCGTCCTGCTGGGCGATGTCGCGACCAGCGTAGCCGGCGCTCGCAGCGACGACGCCAGCGAGATCATGAATGCCCACGGCGGCCCAGGCGCCGAACTGGTGGTCGCTGAGGTTCAGGGCGCGACCGATGAGTGGGTAGGTGTAGACGCCGATGGCGTTGAGGATGAAGACGATGGCGGTGGCGATGGCGATGTTCGCTGGGGTGGCGCGGATGACCTGGCCGGTGGCGGCGATGGCGCTGCCGCCGCAGATGGAGGTGCCGGCGGAGAGCAGGGTGCTGACCTGTCGATCGGTGGAGAGGAGACGCGTGAGCAACTCGGAGAGGATGAGGACGACGATGATCGCGCCGGTGGAGAGCGCGAGGCCGGCGATGCCGGCGCGCGCGACATCGGCGAGGCTGATCCAGAAACCCAGGAGCACGATGCTGGCCTGGATGAGGTGGCGGCTGAGAAGTTTGGATCGGGCGGGCCAGGCGGTGAGGCCGCTGAGCCCGAAGATCATGCCGATCGCCAGCGCCAGCGGCGGCGTACACCAGGGCGAAAGCGCGAAGAGCGCGGCGATGATGAGCGCGGCTTGGCTGAGGCGTGGGGGCATGTGGGGGCGGAAGGCAAGGGATCGAGGGATCGAGGGAACGAGGGGGGAGAAGGGACCGGGGGAACGAGGGAGCGTGGGTGGGAGCTAGCGTACGGGGATTGCGGGCGCGACTCGCGCGGCTTGGGGAGTGTGGGCGCGAGTATGCTTGGCCGATGGCGAAGAGTGCGAGGAGTTCGAAGGCGGCGAAGGGGGCGGACGCGGCGGCCGAGGGCGGTTTGCTGGGCGGCGGTGGCGTGGGTGTGGGGGCGAGCGGTGGCGGAGTGGCGGGGCGGAAGGGCGCGGTTGCTGGGGGCGGGGTGGAGGTGCCAGCGTTGAAGCGGCTGGGGGAGATCATCGGGCAGCGGCAGGCGGTGGGGGTGTTGAGGTCGTCGGTGGAGACGGGGCGGGTGCATCACGCGTGGATTTTTTCTGGGCCGCGGGGCGTGGGGAAGTTCACGACGGCGCGTGCGTTTGCGCTTGAGTTGCTGACGAGGACGGAGGGGTCGGGGGGCGCGGGGGATGCTGGAGGCGCGGGGTCGATGTCGCCGGAGCAATGCGACGAGATCGCGGGGCTGATTGCTGGCGGGCGGCATGGCGACGTGCATGTGGTGTGCAAGGAACTGGCGGCGGTGAGCCGCGAGAAGACGGTGCGGGATAGCAAGCAGACGACGATCGCCAAGGCGGTGATCGAGGAGTTTCTGCTGGAGCCGGCGGTGCGGACGCGATCAATGAGTCAGTTGCCGCAGGGGCTGCGGGGCAAGGTGTTCATCATCGACGAAGCGGAGTTGATGGATATCGCGACGCAGAACCAGGTGCTGAAGACGCTGGAAGAGCCGGCGCAAGGAACGGTGATCATCCTGGTGACCAGCGACGAGGCGGGGCTGCTGCCGACGGTGCGGTCACGCTGCCAGCGGGTGGCGTTTGGCGCGCTGGGCGAGCGCGAGATGCAGGAGTGGATGCACGCAAGCGGCATCGAGCTGGACCCGGAGCAGTCTCCGTGGCTGCTGCGGTTTGCGGGCGGCTCGCCGGGCGGGGCGATGCTGGCGCTGAAGAACGGGCTCTACGCGTGGCACACGGCGCTGGAGCCGCTGCTGCAGGCGATTGATCGCGGGCAGGGCGCGAGCGTCGCGGGGAAGCTCGGGACTGTAATGACCAAGCTGGTCGAGGAACGCGCGGCGGAGGTTGTGTCGGACAATCCAGACGCGAGCAAGGCGATCGCCAACCGCTTCTGGACCGATCGGATGCTGTCGCTGCTGGGTGAGCGGGCGCGTGGGCAACTTCGGCGCGGGCCGGATCGCGCGGCGATGTCGCGAGCGGTGCTCATGATCGAGCTGGTCCGGCAGGCGGAGGTGCAGGTGGATCGGAACGTGCAGTTCAGCGCCGCGTTTGACAACCTGGCGGCGCAGATGCTCTCGCCTTCGCCGGTGGTCAGGGCGATGATGGGCGTGGAGTGAGCGGTAGGTTCAGCCCTCGAAGCTGACGGAGCTGACGCCATCCCCGGTGCCGGCCATCGCCGGCGTGTTTCCGGCGCTGGCGGGTGGGCGCGCGGGCGTGAGGCTGGCGGCGTGTGCGCCTGCGGCGCGAAGCTCGCCGGCGGCCTTCTTCATGGTCATGACCCAGGTCTCGCGCTCGTATTCGAGGAGCTTGATGACCTCGTCGGCCTTTTCAAGGTTCTTCTCGTGGCTGGCCTGGAGCAGGCGCGAGATCATGTACATGTAGAGCGAGCAGAGGCGCTCGTGCAGCTCGGGGTTGGGCTCGGGGCGGATGGAGCTGACAAGCTCGACGAGGATCGCGCGAGTGCGCGAGAAGCCGTTGAAGCAGACTTCGAAGTTCTTGATGTTCAGGCCCTCGCGGCCCTGGCGGCAGAACTTCACGGCCCCGTCCAGGAGCATGAGTCGCAGGTCGGCGGGGCTGGCGGTGAGGACCTTGGTCGTCAGGTATGCGTCGGCTTGGGTCTGTTCGCTGGCCATGAGAGACGAAGTATCGGGTGGACCAAGCGGGCTGTTCAGTGCAGCCGACACAAATCCTTCTGGGAACCCATCGGCCGGGTTTGTCAGCGTCCACCGTGCGGCAAATCAAGAGATTCGGGCGATGCTGCTCAGGGAGCCCGATTGACTCTGGAGCTTGCCGATTGCTTCTTCCATGGCCAGGAACTGGCGATTGAGGATGCCGCGCCGGCGCTCGATGCTGGCATCGATGCTGGTGATGCGGGTGTTCTGGACTTTGATCTGGTCGTCGAGGGTTTTGCTGGAGCGAGTGAGCACGCCGTCAACAGAGCGGATGTAACGGTCGGCAAGGGCCGCGACGCGTTCGACGACGCCGAGGCTGGTGAACCTGGCCGAGGCGCGGGTGCTGGTGGTTGCACCGGGGATGGCGACGCCATTGGCGTCGAGGATGGGCTGCTGGGTGGCGGTGCTGGTGGTGGCGTCTGCGGTCTTGGCGGCCAGGAGCTGTTGGACGGCGGCGGGATCAAGCTGCATCGCGGAGCGGAGCTTATCGGCGTCAAGGGAGAGCTTGCCGGACTTGACGGAGATGCCGACTTGCGAGAGGGTTGCGAAGCGTCCGGAGACGCCTTGCGCGCCGCCGGTGATGGTGGCGAAGAGCTCGGAGCGGAGAGATTGGGCGGCGGTGTCGCCCAGGAGGACGCCGCGCCTGTTGGCTTGCTGGTCGTAGGTGCTGCGGCTGTCAATGGATGAGACGAGGGCGTTAAAGGAGTCGATGAAGTCGGTGACAGACTTCTCGAGCGTCACGTTGTCGCGTGAGACCGTGACGGTGACGGGGTTGGCGGAGGGGGCCTTGATATCGACGGTGACGCGATTGATCGCGCCGGTGATGGTGTTGGTGGTGCTGCTGAGGAGCACGCCACGAGCGGCGTCGTTTGAGCCGTAGAACACGCGGGCGTTGCGCGCCTCTGCGACGGTCTGGAAGCCCAGGTCGGTGCCGGCCGTGTCGATGACGAAGGCGCCAGCGAGGCCGCTAGAGCGGGCGGTGAGTGAGAGGCGATAGGGACGGGAGGCGGAGCCGTCGTTGAGGATGCTGGAGGTGACCAGCACGCCGGCTTCGTTAATCTTGGTGTTGATCTGGTCGAGCGTGTCGGTGGCGTTGATGGCGATCGAGCGTTCGAAGGAGCCGTTGACGACGTTTTGTGCGCCGACGCCAGCCGCAGTGCCGACGAGGTTGAGGGCGCGGGCGACACCGCCGCTGGTATCGCGGACGGAGATCTTCTGGCCGCCGGCGCCGGTGGCTTTGGCGTTCTCAGTGATGATGATGCCGTCGCCGTTGTCGTTGACTTTGGCGGTGATATTCTGGGCTTGCGAGGTGATGCGTTTGGCGAGGTCGCCGACGGTCTGGATGCTGGCGTCGATGTTGATGTTGTAGCGTTCGCCGTAGGAGTTGATGACCTCGAACTGCCCGATGCCGACGCCGGCGCCGCCGTTGAGGGACTCCAGGCGCGAGGAGTTGCCGACGTAGCGGAGCTGCGAGCGGGCGGACTTGACGGAGGCGGTGGAAAAGTCGCCGGCGGTGAAGCCGAGGGTGGTGGCGCCGTCGCCGGAGACGTTGGCGGGGGCTCCGGTGGTCGAGTCGGTGAGCGTGAAGCCGGTGCCGTTCTGATTGAGGGCGAGGGTGGCCTTTCCGGCGGCGGCGGCGTTGAAGCCGGAGAGAATGTCCTGGACGGATTGCGAGTTGGTGAGCGTGAAGTTGATGGTGGTGCCGTCGGCGACGCGGACGGCGAGGGCGCCGTCGCCGTTGACGCCTTGCCCGCCGCCAAGGTTGCGGGCGAGTGTGGAGTTCAGGCCGGCGACGAGGCGGCGCCCGCTGAGGGTGTCCGTTGCGGTGGTGCCCAGGATGCCGAGGTCGGCGGCGGTCGAGCCGCTGTTGAGGTCAGTGACGGTGAGCGCGCCGCCGGAGTCAGGGACGGTGTTGTCGACGAGCTTGAGGCTGTTGGTGGCGGTGTCGATGGAGGCGGTGATGTCGCCCCCGGATTGCTCGTTGATGCGTTGCACGACGCCGGCGAGGTCGGTGACGGCGGACTTGCTCTTGACCAGCGCGCCGGTGGGGCCGGCGATATAGGTATCGCCAATGTCGATGTCGAAGGCATTGCCGGCGCGGGTGGTGATGCGGAAGTCTGGGGTGGCGCTGAGAGAGGCGGTGGCGCTGATGGCGACGCCGAGCCCGCCGTTGAGCGAGGAGAGAGCGGTGAGGCCGCCGACGGTGTTGATGCGCTGGCCGGTGAGGGCGCCGGCGGTGGCGGCGCCGACGATGCCGAGGCTGGTGGCGGTGTTGGAGCCGGTGGCGTTGGCGATGGTGAGAGTGCCGGAGCCTGAGGCGCGATCGGAGATGACGAGGCGGTCGCCATCGACGCGCGCGGTGACCTTGATGGTGGTGTTGCCGTTGAAGATCTCGAGGACGTCGTTGATGGAGCCGACGCGGGAGAGATCGAGGGTGGTCTGGGTGCCGGAAGAGTCGGTGACCTGGATGCGTCCGCGTTGGATGCCGGCGCCGCCGTTGAGTTCACTGAGGGCGGTGTCGCGATCGAGGCGGGCGAGAGTGGATTCGAGGGTGATGTTGGTGAGGCCGATGCCGTCGGAGGTGGAGTTGGCGTAGCCGTTGGAGAGGGATTGCTGGGTAGAGACGAGGCGGTCAACGATGAAGGAATAGACGCCCGGCGCGGCGCCGGTGCTGGCGGTGGCGGTGAGGGCGTCGGCGCTGCTGCTGGTGGCGGTGGCGGCGCGGAAGATGTTGTTGATGTTGAAGGCTTGGGCGCTGGAACGGAGGCCGGCGACTTTGGTATTGACGTCGAGGTACGCGGCTTGCAGACCCTGGAGCTGCCGGATGCGGTTCTGGGCGAAGGACTTGGGGCGCGCGTCGATGGCCAGGAGCTGGCCGATGATCTGGTCGCGATTGACGCCGCTGAAAACGCCGACGCCGGAGGTGATGCCGCTCATGGGAGCTCCTTACGAGACGGGTGCGGGGCACGGGGGCAGCGAGGCTGGGAAGGAGGAGTTGGCGCGCTGTGGGCGCGGAGTGGTGGCGCGGGCGCCGGGGCCGAGCCAGAGATTTCATCGACTTGCGCGGGAAGAGAACTTCAGCCGATTGGCGGGGATTGGCCAGAGTTCTCGGACGGATGTTTGCACGCTCGGCGGTGAACGACCGATAGGCTTGGGGCGTAGGGGAAGCGGTCGGCTGGAAGGGCGATGGCCCGAGCGGGGAAACCGCGTTTCTTGGTAGCCTCCGCTCGGCCTTCGTTCTGCTCGTCCACTTTCCCGTCGTTCAGCACCTTGGACCTTCGAGATCAATCTATGGATATCAGTTCAGCGACGTGGTTTCGGGGTGTGGTCGGCGTTGTGTGCGCAGCGGTGGTGCTCAGCGCGCTGGCCACTGTGGGCTTGGCGTTCGTGCAGGCCAAGCCGGCGTGGTTCCTGCTGATGTTCGAGGTGGTGGTGGCGACGGCGGGGGTGTTCGGCGTGCTGCTGGCGATGAACCGGTTTCGTGCTGCACCAGCGATGACGCTGGCGTGCGTGAGCGTGTGCATCGGCGCGGCGAGCCTGCTCGGGTATGTCGGAACCGGAAAGACGGTGGCGGGATTCAACTTGCGGGCGTGGTTCGCGGCTCGCGAGCTGGCGGCGGTGGTGCTCGCGGCGGCGGCGGGTGCGATCCTGGTCGCGCGCAGCGGGCGGCCCGCGCTGCGATCGCTGGCGATCGGGTTTCTGTTGACTGCGATCTTCGGCGGGCTGGTGGTCGCGAGCGTCGCGCTGGCAAGGGCGAGCTTCTGGATCGGCCTGCCGGGGGCGGCGAAGGTGGGAATCGTGCTGGCTGGTGGGGCGCTGCTGCTGGGGGTGTTTGCGGCGGCGGTACACTGGGTGATCAAAGCGTTTTCGGTGGGCACGGAGGACGCTCCCGGTGCCAGCGCCTAAGACGACCGGCGTACGAAAATCGCAGCGGAGAGAAAAACGGCCCGCGAAGTCGCGGGCCGCGGGGCGGTGTGCTTGATGTTGAGTGGGCAGGCGTGCGGGCGGCGGGAAGGCTCTGTGGGCCGGGTTTACTTGGCGGGGCGGAGGTAGCGGATGCGGAGCTTGGGGCCCGCGGGCGTCCAGTAGTAGTCCATCACGCTATCGCCGACGACCTTGAGCACGTCATCGATGGGCGGGAGCTTCGCGACCCAGGCGGCCTTCTCGGGCTTCTTCATGCCCATTTCGTCGGGGTTGATGCCCATGTCGCGAAGCGACTTGGTCTGCTGTTCCCACATCGCGTCGGGGTTTTGGAACTGCCAGTAGGCGTACTTGATCGCCTGGGCGGTATCAGCCCAGACGATTGAGAGGGCGCTTGGATCAAAGGAGTTGGCGGCGAACTTGAAGCGGTTCTCGTTTGAGAGGCGCGGACCGTCGGCACGACCGCCGGCGCGAAGAGAGTTCTCAACGTCCTTGACGTTACCGATGAAGACGTAGCCGAGGCCGATGCCGACGCTGATCTGCGGGCCGAAGCCGCCCTGCATCTCCCAGATCTGATGGCCCTCGAAGTCACGAGCCTTGGCACCGGCTTGGCCCCCGAACGCGGTGAGCGTGTTGACGATCGGCGCGGGGTCGGTCATCTTGATGGCGCCGATGGTGCGCTGGCTGGTGGGGGAGAGTGGCTGCTCGAAAATCGTCATGACATAGACCTCGGGGCCCATGGCGGCGAGGATCGGGCCGATGAACCCCTCGGCCTGCATGAGCCCGGCCTCGGCGCTCTGGCGCGTCTCGGCGGGCAGGTCCTTGATGGTGGCGCGGGCGAGCTCGAGAATCTTGTCAAAGCGAACGTTGGCGGCGCCGACGCTGGCGACCTCCGGCCCGACGAACGCCGGGAGAGCGGTGCCCTTCAGCGGCTCGATCAGGCTGAGCAGGCCGCCCTTGTCCTTCTGGAGCATTGTGAAGTCGATCTCGGCCAAGGAGGAGTCGCTGTCCATCGACATGGAGAGGACGAGCGCCTTGGTGCCCTTGACGCCGAAGCCCGAGAGCAGGACGGGAGTGTTCTCCTCCTGCAGCGAGCGGAGCATGCTCACCAGCGGGGCGTCGGGCTTCTCCCAGTTCGGCTCGGGAAGTTTGCCTTCAAGGTCGGCCGCGAGCTTGCTGATCGGCTCGATGAACGCGGTGGCGTGGGCGATGGTGCCGGTCTGGTGGACGGCCTTGGCGGCGTCGTAGCCGGGGGTGGTGCCAAGCGAGTCGCCCTTGGCCTTGCCGGAGAGTTGATCGAGCGAGCGCTCGAGAGCGGCCAGGCTAGAGGCGAAGAAGAAGGTGTCGCCGGAGCGGGCGTAGAAGCCCTCCTCGAAGAGCGGCTCGGCGGGTTCGGACTCGTCTTCCTCGGCGCCCATGCCGGCGTTTTTGCCGTCGTTGGGCTTCTCGGTCTTTGCGGGTGGGAGGAGCTTGATCTTTTTGGCGGCGACGCCAGCGACGGTTTCGTCGGAGATGGTGGCGAGCTTTTTCTTGTCGAGGTGGTCAAAGATCTTGTCAGCGGCCTCGGCGATCTTCTTGCCGGAATCGGCGTCATAGGCGGCGACGCTGACGAAGCTGGCGGTCACGACGTTGGTCTTGGCGTCGACGCTCGGGATGATGGCGAAGCCAGCGGTGCCGGTGGGGGTGGGGAGCTCTTCGACCTTGACGCCGGCGTCTTCGAGCCACTTTTCAAAGCCTTTGACTTCGGCGTCGCCGCGCTTGGCGGCTTCTTCACCGATGGCTTTCCAGAGGGCCTTGAACTGTTCGCCCTCGACGAGCTTGCTCAGGGGAGAGGCGGTCCAGGCGGCGCGAGCGGCGGCGGCGTCATCGATTTGGAAGAGCAGGATCGCGTTGGCGGGGACCAGGTCCGCGACGGTGAACTTGGCGGGAGCACCGGCGGCGCCGGCGAGCGCCATCAGGGCGCATGCGGAGAACGAAGCGAGGTGCGTAGAGAGCTTCTTCATGGAGATTCCTTTGAGAGTCCTGGTGTGGCCCGGGAACGAAACGTGAGTCTGCGGATGAGCGGGTGATGAAGGCCGGGTGGTGATGAGTTCGCTCGCGGGCGAACTTGGATGCGTCAGTGCGTGGGGCGAGTGTAGACGCAAAGACGCCCGGGCTCGGCGTGTGCGGAGCCCGAGCGAGCAGAGACACCGCCACGGGCGCGGCGTCCGAGCGGACCGTCAAGGACCGATGAGGTGTCCAAAGTGGGTGAAAGGGAGGGGGGCTGAGGGCGCGAAGATCGGTTGGCCGGTTAGTTCTTGGAATCATCGAGCTGCGGTGCGCGCCCGAAGTCCTTGCGCGGCGGCGGGGCGTTGTAGTTGTGTCCGCTGTTGGGGTTGTTTTTGTCGTACGCGAAGGCGTCGCGGTTGCGGATGAAATCGCGTACGTATCGGGCGGGGATGGCGAAGCCGAGGCCCTCCATGAACATGAGCTTCATGTTGGTGACGCCGATGACCTCGCCGCGGTTGTTGAAGAGGGGACCGCCGGAGTTGCCGGGGTTGATCTGGGCGGTGGTCTGGATGAAGGTGAGGCCATCCATGTTGCGTTGGGTGGTGGCGATGACGCCGGTGGTGAGGGTGCGTTCGAGGCCCAGCGGAGCGCCGATGGCGAAGGTCTCCTGGCCGGCGGTCAGCTCTTCGATGCCCTGGACGTAGACGGTGGGCAGGGGTTTGCCATCGGGGCTCTTGAGCTTGATCAGGGCGAGATCAAGGTGGTTGTTGACGGCGATGATCTCGACGTCTTCGATCTCGTGGCGGCGGAGGCTCTGGGCATCGCTGGAGGTGTCGTTGCGGAAGAGCGTGACGCGAAGCTTGGTCTCGCCTTGGATGACGTGGGCGTTGGTGATGGCGTAGCCCTCGGGGTTGATGATGAAGCCGGAGCCGAGCCCGCCGGGCGTGGTGACCATGATCACGGCTTCACCGAACTGCTGGGCGAGTTCCTTTGGGGAGCGTTCGGGGAGGGCGCCGGGGGTGGCGGCGGATCGGAAGAGCGCGTCGGTGCTGGCGGCTTCCTGGGCGTTGCTGGAGGCATCGACGGCGCGGCGCACGATCTCTTTGATGCGGCCGCGGGGGATGGCGATAACGTTGCCGGCCAGATCGACCCAGACGCTCTCGCTGTTCTCGCGGATGATGGGGGCGATGAGCGAGGTGCCGTCGTTCATCGTGAGCGTGTCGCCGTTGGCGGACTTGGAGTCATCGGTGGCTTTCTTGGCGGGCGTGGTGACGACCGGGGGCGTCGGGGCCGCGGCCTTTGGCACCGGCGGCGCGGCGGGTGCCGGCGGCGCGACGGGCGTAGGGGACTGCAGGGAAAGCAGCGCGGTCAAAGAACTGAGGATCATCGCGGCTGGTGTCATCGTGTCTCCAGTAGAAAACTCGTTCGGGCGAGCAACGCTCACCCGGTCGCGCAAGTATACTGGCGACCGACGCCGGCGTTGCGGCGCTTCAAACAGGGGTTCTCAATGTCGATGAATGCAATGAAGGTCGCGGCGCTTGGGCTTTGTCTCTGTGCTGGCGGCGTGTGTGCGGTCGCTCAGGATGCCAAGCCCACGTCCGAGACGAAGCTCAGCTCGTTCTTCGGGTTTGAGCCGCTGCGGACGATCGTGGTGGATCGCGGGTGCGGGCCGATGATCGTCGCGGATGTCAATGGCGACGGGAAGAACGACATCGCGGTGGTGAACAACGCCAAGAGCCGGGTGGAGGTGTATATCACTCGCCAGGCGCCGAAGTCGCTGGAGGAGCTGCTGAAGGACTCGCGGACCAACCAGCTGCGCCCGACGGCGTACTACGACCGCAAGGAAGTGCAACTCTCCGGGCGTGTCAGCGCTCTCCGGGCGTTTGATGTCGATGGCGACGGCAAGCTGGACTTGGTTTATGTCTCGACCAGCCCGGCCGAGGTCGGGATCATGAAGCAGCAGGCCGACGGCGGGTTCAAGCTGTTGCAGCGCCACCGGATCAAGGGGGTGCAGGCGGGACAGTCGATGCTGCGGATCGCGGACGTCATGGGCGACGCGGGGCCGGAGCTGATCACGTTTGCGGAAGAGAAGATCAATGTCTTTCCGTTGATGAAAGACGGCTCGCTGGGAGAGCCTCGCAAGCTGGGCTCGGGCGGGCAGATCGCGGGAATGTTGATCGAGGATTATGACGGCGACGGGCTGAAGGACATCATGGCCTTGGTGCCGGAAGACCCGATGCCGGTGCGGCTGTTCCGCCAGCAGCAGGACCCGCAGGCGCAGGGCAAGCGCGGGCTGTTGAACAGCGAGCTGCGGTTTGAGTCCCCCGCGGTGCGCGACGTGGACAACGCGCGGTTTGAAGGGCGGCCGGGCGCGAGCGTGGGAATCCTGGAGCGCGCGAGCCGTCGCGTGGTGTTTTATGATTTCAACGCCTCGCCGATCGACGCGGGCAAGGCGACTGAGGGGGCCATCAGCGAGCGCGAAGCGAACGCGGAGGTCCACGGCTTTGTTGATGGCGTGAGCAAGGAGCGTTCGGTCGCGGTGGCGGACATCGACTCGGACGGGATGCTGGACATCCTGGCGACGGACGCCAAGACCAACACGCTGAACATGTATCGCCAGCGCACGGGCGTGGGCCCGGGGGACGCGGAGATGTTCAGCGCGTTCAAGGCGCCAAAGTTTGTCGCGGTCGCGGGTCCCGGGAAGTTTGACGATTCGCAGACCTCGACTGTGTTCGTGCTCTCTGAAGAGGAGAAGGCGGTCGGGATTTCGCGTTACGACGCGGCGAGCAAGAAGCTGACGTTCCCGACGCCGGTGGCGATCAAGACCGAGGGGGCGTCGCCGGCGGCGATCGGGTTTGTGGATCTGGATGGCGTGGGCACGCTGGCGGTGGTTGTCAAGAACAAGCGCGATCACACGCTCGAGCTGCACCAGCCAAGCATGATTGGCAAGGGCGAGGGGGGCACGGGCGATGGCATCTCGACGATCACGCTCACGGGCGTGAGCCGCTCGCCGCAGTCGATGCTCTCGGCGGACGTTGATCAGGATGGCTTTACTGATCTGCTTCTGTTCACATCGGGCGAGCCGATGATCATGGTGCGCGGCGGGGGCGAGAAGCCGGAGAAGGGCAAGCCGGTCACGCTGTTGACCAGCGAGAAGATGCCGCAGTTTGGGTTGGTGCAGGCGGCCGGGTCACAGAACTCGGCGCTGGTGGACTGGACCGGCAACGGCAAGAGCGAACTGGTGATCGCGGACAAGAACTTTGTGAGGGCGTGCGTCTATGACGCGAAGGCGGGCTGGAAGGTGGTCAACCAGATCACGGTGTCGGACCCGGGCACGGATCTGGTGGGCCTCACGGTGCTCAAGGGCAGCGATGGTAAGCCGATGCTGGTTGCCAGCGACAAGGGCAACGGGCGGCTGTTGTTCATGGACGCGACCGGGATCAAGCAGCGCGTGCGCATGATGGGCTTCTCGCCCGGGCAGATCTTTGCTGGCGCGTTCGCGGGTGATGGGCAGCAGGGGGTGCTGTGCCTGGCCGACGACGCGTTCGCGGTGGTGCGTCTTGCGGGCAAGAAGCTGAAGATGGAGGATTTTGCGGCGTACCGCTCGGACGCGACGGACCGCAGCGAGCACCAGCTCAGCGTCGGCGATGTGAACAGCGACGGGATGCTCGATGTCGTGGTCTGCGACGCGAAGGAGCAGTCGTGCGCCGTGCTGGCATTTACGAGCACGCGGAAACTGTTGCTGGCGACGGAGACGAAGATCTTTGAGTCGCGGATGTTTTCTGGCGGGGATGCGCGTGAGTTTGAGCCGCGGGACGTGCTGATCAACGATGCGACGGGCGATGGCAAGACCGACATCGTGTTCCTGATCCACGACCGGATCATGGTGTACCCGCAGATGACCGAGGCACCGCCGAAGAAGCAGGCGCAGGGCGACAAGTAAAGCTCGGAGCGCGAGACACTTGAGTCACCTCGGATCGATCAAAGGATTGACTGCGCCGCGTCCAAGCGGCGTTTTTCTTTGGGCAGAAGGCGTTGCTTCAAGGGAGGTAATCCGCCCAATGCCAGCGCCTTCGACATCGCAGGCCGCGGGGCTATGGCTTGGGAATGAAGTCCCTACACTCACGTTTCCGGGCGGGTAGCTCAGCTGGCTAGAGCATTCGCTTTACATGCGAAGGGTCCAGGGTTCGAGTCCCTGCCTGCCCATTGATTGCTGGTAATGACTTCGCATGAACGCATTTGATTTGATGTATTCGGTGGGGGCCGCGGCGTTGCTGCCGGTGTGGGCGCGAAAGTCGCGGGGTGGTTGGCGCGAGCGATTGGGGCACACGGGGCCTCTGGCGGCGCCGGAGATGGCACCGGGCGAGAACAATGCTGGCGGCGTTGAAGGTGAAGGCGACATAGCCGGCGGGGCGAGGCGACGGCTGTTGATCCATGGCGTGTCGGTGGGGGAGATCGCGGCGTTGCGACAGCTTGTGCCGCGGCTGCGGGGGGAGATGGATGTCGTGGTCGCGGCGACGACGGAAACGGGCATGGCGCGGGCGCGGGCGATGTTTGGACCTGGAGCGCCGAGTCCGGGGCTGGTGGTGAGGTACCCGCTAGACTTTTCCTGGTGCGTGCGACGCTTTCTAGACAGCGTGCGGCCCGACGCGTTTGCGAGTGTTGAGCTTGAGGTGTGGCCGAACTTTGTCGCGGAGTGCGTGCGGCGCGGGATCCAGGTGGGCGTCATCAACGGGCGTTTGAGCGAGCGGTCGTTCAGGGGGTATCGGCGGATCAGGGCCGCGATCGCGCCGACGTTTGGACGCCTGACGTTCGCGGCGGTGCAGGACGAGGCGTACGCCCAGCGATTCCGGGCGATGGGCGTCGCGCATGAGCGCGTGATCGTGACCGGGTCGATGAAGTGGGACACAGCGGCGGAGGGGCTGATCGAGAACGCGCAGGCGATGGCGGGCGTGCGAGAGCATGCGGAGGATCTGGCGCGGGCGATGGGCATTGATCGCAAGAAGCCGCTGATCGTCGCGGGTTCGACGGCGGAGGGCGAGGAGAAGCTGCTGCACGAGTCTTGCCCGGTGGGGACGCAGCTCATGTGTGCGCCGCGCAAGCCGGAGCGGTATGAGGCGGCGGCGCGAGATCTGCCCATGTGCGTGCGACGATCCAGGACGCTCGCGAAACAGGATGAGTCGGCGGCGCCGACGGGTGGGCGGGTTCGCAACAGTGCGCGAGGGGGCGGCGGGCGGCTGTTCGGCGATCGCTTTTTGCTGGACTCGCTGGGCGAGCTGCGCAGCGCCTACGCGCTGGCGGACGTGGTGGTGATCGGCCGGTCGTTTACGCCCTTGGGTGGGAGCGACCCGCTGGAGTCGATCGGGCTGGGCAAGGCGACGCTGATCGGGCCGGAGTTTGCGAACTTCTCGACGATCGTGTCGCTGCTGGTCAAGGCTGGCGCGATCAAGGTGGTCCACGCGGGTCAACTTCGGACCGAGCTTGAGCGATTGCTGCACGACCCTGCGGCCCGCGAGCGAATGGCCAAGGCGGGTGCGGAGTGCATCCGGCAGAGCGCCGGGGCGACGCAGCGCCACGTCTTGCTGCTTCGGAAACTCGTTGGGAAACCGGCCGGTCTGATCTCGCCCGAGGGCGGACGAGCGGCGCGTAAAGATCCTGGTGATCTCCGAGCCGGTTGAGCGAGTTTGATTGACCAGAAGCGGTCTGGCGAGCGGGACCGATCTATGATGCGGCGTGAGGCGTCCGACGAACCCCCGTGCGCGCAGCGGCTGTGCCAGCGGGGGTCATCGTGCGCATCGCAGTTTCTGAGGGCGTAGCTCAGTTGGTAGAGCAGCGGCCTTTTAAGCCGTAGGTCCAGGGTTCGAGCCCCTGCGCCCTCATTTGCGGATCTGAACGTCGGGGCGAGTGCCACCCTTGTGAGGCAGGATGCAGAAGCTGGTCATTCATGCGGTCTGGTGCGACGCGGCTCTCCACCTGTGGGCCGAGCGGCTCTTTAAACCCGGTGAGGTGGAGCGCGAGCCCGGCTTGCGCGCACCGGCCGCGAGCGCCGACTTTGCGGCTGGTCTCGCGCGGCACGCGCTGGCGGCCGAGGGTGAAGAGATTCTCGGTGTGCTGCACGAGCACGGCGTTGACGGCGCCCTGACACAGTCGGCGAAGATTCAGATCGCACTGCCGGCGGCGGTGCTGCTGGATGCTGAGGGCCGGGCGATCTCGTCGGCGCTGGCCAGCCCACGCGCGGCGCACGCGGTCGGGCACTCGCAGGGCGATGAGGCCGGCGTCGTGTCGCTGGTGACGTTTGAGGTGCCGACCCTGCGCATCGCGCCCGCGGGCGCGATGAACTTCTTGAGCGCGATCGATCGCGCGAGCGACCCGGGCGAGGCGGGCGGGAGCGCTGGCGCAGATGACGAGTCGGAGTTGACCACTGGCGAGGGCGCGGCGCGGACCGAGACGGGTGAAGCGGTTGCTGGCGTCGTTGGCGGGAGCGGGGGGGGCGGGGTTGGCGTTGCGACCGAGACGCTGCTGGTCGGGGAAGACTGCGAGTACTTCGTGCTTTTGGCCCGGTATGTGCGCTGGTTGCTGGCGCAGCAGCGAGTGGTGCCGATGGCGTTACAGGAGGGCACGGGGCTGCTGCGCGGGCTTTGGCAGGTGTGGCCGGCGGACGACGCGTCGGCGGCGCGGTTGCGCGTGCTGATCGAGATCATGCCGCCCTCGGCGCGGGCGGGAGTTGACGCGCTGGGGAGTCTGGCGTGGCCGGTGGTAGAAGACTTTTTGATGCGGGTTGCGGACGCGGCGTGCCGGGCGGCGCTGACCTCGCAGACGATGGAGGAGACGATCGAGGGGCGCGACGAGGGCGCCGATTCGCACGTCGCGTGGTTGACGGGGCTGCTTGCGGATCAGCCGCAGCTTCGCTGCTCGGCGGACAAGCGACCGGACCTGCTGCGCAAGGTTCGCGGGTGGGTCGGCTCGCTGCAGGAGCGCGGGCCGTCGAGCCAGTGGCGGTTGTGCTTCCGGCTTGAGGAGCCGATCGACCTGTCTGGTCTGCACGATCTGGAAACGCCTGGGCCGGGGCTGGTGTGGCAGCTCACGCTGGCGTTGCAGTCGCTGGATGATCCGTCGCTCACGATCGACGCGCAGGAGATCTGGCTGTTGCCCAGCGATAGCGCGATGGTGGACACGCACCGGATTGATAAGCCGCAGGAGTTATTGCTTTCGGAGCTGGCGCGAGCGGCGCGATTGTTCAAGCCGCTGGAGACGGCGCTGGGCCAGAGCGAGCCGACAACGCTGAGCCTGACGACGAACCAGGCGTATGAGTTTCTTCGCGAGGTGAAGCCACTGCTGGTGGAGCAGGGCTATGGGGTGCATGCGCCGCACTGGTGGGAATCGCCCCAGTCTCGCCTGGGCGTGCGGCTGAGGATTGATTCTGATGCGCACTCGCTGGCGGGCGCGTCGCCGGCGGCGGCGGTGTCGCGCGTCGGGCTAGGCACGCTGGTGAACTACCACTGGCAGGTGTCGCTGGGGGACACATCGCTCTCGCTGCCAGAGTTTGAGAAGCTGGCGTCGATGCGCTCGCCCTTGGTGATGATCGGCGGGCGCTGGGTGGAGATCAGGGCGGAGGACATCCAGTCGGCGGTGAAGTTCATCCGGGAGAATCCCGGTGGCGAGATGGAGCTGGGCAAGGCGATTCGGCTGGCGTACGCCGCGGACACGAAGCAGACGGGGTTGCCCGTGCTGGGGATGGACGTGACGGGGTGGGCGGCGGCGATCTTCGGAGATCCGTCGCAGAATCAGCAGTTGCCGATGCTCACGGCGCCGGAGGGGTTTGTCGGCTCGCTGCGCCCGTATCAGCTGAAGGGCCTGTCGTGGCTGAGCTTTCTGGACCGATTCGGGCTGGGAACGTGTCTGGCGGATGACATGGGCCTCGGAAAGACAATCCAGTTCCTGGCGATGCTGCTGCACGAGCGCGACACGTTAGCGGAGCTGGCCCGGACCGGCGGGACCGACAGCGGCGCGGGCATCCCCGGGCCGACGCTGTTGATCGTGCCGATGAGCGTGGTGGGCAACTGGCTGCGCGAGTCGGGGCGCTTTGCGCCGCAGCTTCGGGTGATGGTGCATCACGGGCTGGAGCGCGCCAAGGGCGAGGTGCTGCTGGGCAAGGCGCTGAAGAACGACCTGGTGATCACGACGTACGCGCTGGCGTATCGCGATCGCGAGCACCTGGATCCGATCCCGTGGCGGCGGATCGCGCTGGACGAGGCGCAGAACATCAAGAACCCGCAGGCCAAGCAGACGCAGGCGATCCGCTCGCTGGATGCACCGCGGCGCGTGGCGCTGACGGGCACGCCGATCGAGAACCGGTTGAGCGAGCTGTGGTCGATCATGGACTTTCTGAACCCCGGCCTGCTGGGGACGCTCCACGAGTTCCGCACGCGCTTCGCGGTGCCGATCGAGCGGTATCGCGACTCGGTGAAGGCCAAGCGGCTGCGCGCGATCGTCCAACCGTTTGTGCTCCGGCGATTGAAGACCGATCCGGCGGTGATCGCGGATCTTCCGGAGAAGGTCGAGACGAAGGACTTCTGCTACCTCACGCCGGAGCAGGCGTCGCTGTACGAAGCGACCGTCAAGACCATGCTGGCGACCGCAGAGAGCAGCGAGGGAATTCAGCGGCGCGGCGTGATTCTCGCCGGCCTGGTCAAGCTCAAGCAGATCTGCAACCACCCGCACCTGTTCCTCAAGGGCAAGAGCGTCGACGAGCCGGTGGCGGACGCCGTCATCGCGCCGGCGCGATCCGGCAAGTGTGCGCGACTGGTCGAGATGCTCGACGAGGTGGTCTCCAGCGGAGGTCAGGCACTGGTCTTCACGCAGTTTCGCCAGATGGGCATCTTGCTGGCCAACATGCTCCGGCATGAGCTGGATCGCGACGTCCTGCTACTGCACGGCGGCACGACGGCGGCGCAGCGCGACCAGATCGTCGCCAGCTTCCAGAAGGGCGACGCCAAGCACCCGATCCTCGTGCTCTCGCTCAAGGCCGGTGGCGTTGGCTTGAATCTCACGGCCGCGAATCACGTGTTTCACTTTGATCGCTGGTGGAACCCGGCGGTGGAGAGCCAGGCGACGGACCGGGCGTATCGCATCGGGCAGACGCGCACGGTGCAGGTGCACAAGTTTGTAGTCGCTGGCACGCTGGAGGAACGCATCGACCAAATGATCGAGCAGAAACAGGACCTGGCGGCGAATGTGATCGGCTCGGGCGAGACGTGGCTCACCGAGTTGTCGCTGAACCAGCTTCGCGATGTGCTCACGCTCCGGGCTGATGCGGTGGAGCAGGACGAGTATGAGCCGATCAGCGTTACGGTGTCCGCGGCGAACAGCGGGATGAGCGCGGCGGACTTGTCGGCGGCGGCGGCTGAACTCGCGGTCGAGGCCGCGGCCATGAGCGATGAGGAGGGCTTGGCGTGAGCACGTTGCCGAACATCACGCGTCCCGGCGAAGAGCCTGATGAGCCGACGGAAGTGATCGCGCCGGAGGCCGCTGGCGAGCCGGGGGATCAGGGCAGCGCGGTCAGTGCGGTGGGTGGCGTGGCGGGTGGCGTGGCGGAGGGTGCGGTGGGGGGTGCGGTTGTCGCAAGTGCGCCGGGGACGAGCGGCGCGGTGACGCGGTTTGTGCCGCGGGCGCCGCAGCCGACGCTGAACCCGCGCAAGGTGCGGGGCGGGGTGAAGATATCGAGCAAGGTGGGGCCGGTCTCGCCAAGCTGGGCGGCCCAGCGGTGGCTGCGCTTGCCTGAGGAGATGGCACCGAACGACGCGCTGGCGGAGGGCATTGCGTACGCGCGGGCGGGGCAGACCAAGAGTCTGGCGCTGCCGCAGGCGCCGGCGCCGGGCGCGCCGACGGCGCCGGTGAACGCGGGGCATATCTCTGCGAAGGTGCAGGGGCGCCTGCCGACGCCTTACAGCGTGGACATTCGCCTGCCGGTGTTCAACTTCGAGCAGTGGGAAAAGGTCATCGAGACGATGGTGAGCGAGGCGAAGCACGTCGCGGGTTTGCTGGCGGGCGAGGTGCCGCCAGCGATCGAGGACGTGTTTCGGCCGTCGGGCCTGCGGCTGTTTCCGCAGGATCTGAGCGAGATCACGTTTGAGTGCAACTGCGTGCGGATGAACGCGCTGGCGCTGGCGGCGCAGCAGGTGATCCCCGGGGCGGTGGCGCGCCCGCCGAGGCCCGAGCCAGCGGCGCAGGTTGGACCCTTCTGCAAGCACGTGTGCTGCGTGATGGCGATCGTCGCGGAGCGGCTGGGGCAGGACCCGTTCCTGATCTTTGCGCTGCGTGGGTTGTGGAAGGAAGATCTGCTGGAGCGGCTGCGCCAGAAGCGTGCGATCGCGCAATCGAAAGCGATGACGGCGCCGGGGGGCGCGGATCGACACATTGCGACGCTGACGCCACGGATCCCGGGCGTGACAGATTGCGTGCAGCCGCCGCTGTCGGCGTGTTTGGATTCGTTCTGGAGCGCGCCGGCGAGTGCTGAGGAGCTTGACCTGTCGATCACGCCGGCGCCGGTGACGCATCCGCTGCTGCGGCGGCTGGGGCCGAGCCCGTTTACGACCGCGAAGTTTCCGCTGGTGGGGTTGCTGGCGACGTGTTACGACGTGATCAGCGAGAGTGTGACGCCGCCGCCGACGCGAGAGGGTTGAGTGGGAAAGTCGCGAGTCGCGAGTTGCAAGTTACCAGTGGGGGAGGGGTTTGGGTAGAGGCGGGGGATGGCGGGGTGGCGGGGGAGGCGGGGGTGGGGTGAAGAGCGCGTGGGTGGTTCGCGAGTTTTGTTGCGGGCGCGGCGTGCTGGGTGCATAGTCAATGGATGGCACAGGGTTATCTTCGAGCGTTGTGGTTGCGAGGCGTGGTCGGCGCGGCGGCCTGCGTGGCGGCGCTGGGTTCAGCGGCGCTAGCGAGCACGACGGTGGTGTATGACGGCGCGCTGAACACGCTACCGCAGAGCCAGGGGTGGGTTGTGTTCCTGCCGCCGTTTGGCAGCGGGGGTGGGAGTGAGACGCAGGTGTCGGCATCGCCGGGCTATGTTCGGCTAGACTCGATCGGGGCGAACGCCAATCGCGGCGGATACTTCTCGCACTTCTCGTTCTTTTCCAGCGTGCCGCCGGTAGCGGTGAATAACGGTTGGCCGGTGCTGGACGCGACGAGCGGCTACAGCATTCGTTTCGATCTGCGCGTGGGCGCCGAGACGCACCAGACGAGTCATCGCGCGGGAGTGAGTTTGATCTCGATCTCGGCGGGGGGAACGGGGATCGAGCTTGGGTTGTGGGAGGATCGGGTATGGGCCCAGGCGGGCGGGACGCCGCCTTTGCTGTTCACGCAGAGCGAGGGGCGAGCGACGCCGACGACCGGCGTGTTTCGGCGGTACGACCTGAGCGTTCAGGGCGGGAGTTACACGCTGTATGCCGAGGGAGTGCGCGTGCTGAGCGGGGCGCTCCGCGATTACTCGGCGTGGGACAGCGCCGGCTCGGGGCTTCCGTTCAACCCGTACACCACGAGGAACTTCTTCTTCATCGGGGACAACACCTCCAGCGCAAGCGCGCTGGTGGATATTTCGCGGATCGAAGTGCGGACCACGCCCGTGTCGTTTCCGCGGCGCTGCACGCCAGCGGATATTGCCGATGATGCCGGGCAGCCGCTGCCGAGCCCGCTGATGGCGAGCCAGCCGGTGAACAACGGCGTTACTGAAGGGGATTACAACGCGTTTTTCAGCGGGTTCTTTGATGCGATTGCGTACTGCGACATCGCTGACGACGCGGGCCAGGGGCTGCCGCCGTTTAATGCTGCGTTGCCGGGAATCAACAACGGGGTGACCGAGGGCGATTACAACTTGTTCTTCAGCGTGTTCTTTGACGGCTGCCCGTGAGTGAGGTGCGCTGAGTGAGACGTGCGGTGCTCGCGGCTCTTGCAGCGCTCGCGGGGATCGCGGGGGGTCGGGGGGGCGTCGCGCTCCGTGAAGAAGCGCGTGTTCAGGACTTCTTGTTCAGGAACCCGTCGATCGCACCCTTGCCCGCGGGTGCGGCGCGCAGGAGGTTGAGCTGCTGGCGCTCGACTTTGAGCGCGGCTTCCCAGCCTTCGCGCCCCGCGCTGAGGCCGGCCTGCATCGCGTCCAGGCAGCTCTTGGCCGGCTCGTTTGAGCCCAGCGTGGCCCGGGCGTGCTGGATCGCGACGCTCGCCTGGTTGATGACGTGGTCGCGACCGATCCAGTGCAGTGGCAGGCCATCGCGACGCTCGCTCACTAGCGGGCGATTCTCCAGCAGCCAGGATTTCGCGGTTGCCAGGAGGCTTTCGGGAGTTGCCTCTGGGCTGACGCTGTCAAAGACCCCGGCCTCGATCGCGCCGTCGATGGTCCAGGTTTTGCCGGTGCAGGTTCGGCGCATGGCCTCGGCGACATCTGCAACGCGGGCTGGCAGCAGGTTTGTGCCGCCCCAGCCGGGGCAGATATTGAGCCCGGCTTCGGGCAGGCCGACGGGGTAGGGTTTGAGTGAGGCGGGTGCGCCGTCCTTGCCGGGCACGAGTGGGGCGGGCGAGGCGACGAGCCCGTCGCAGTGCATGGCCAGTTCGAGCCCGCCGCCGAGCGCGGCACCGTTGATCGCGGCGACCGTGACGTAGGGCAGATCGCAGAGCATGCCGAAGACGCGCTGGCCGTAGGCGAGATACCGCTCGAGGTCGTCGTGGCTCATGGCCATGATGCTCTTGAGATCGGCCCCTGCGACGAAGACGCGCGGCGACGCCGATGCGAGGATCAGCCCGACCGCATCACGAGGGAGCCCCTGGAGCGTCGCTTCGATCCGCCTGATCAGCGGCTCGTCGAGAATGCACATCGGCCCCTGGTTGGCTTCCAGCGTCACCGTGATCACCTTGTCGGCGTCAATTGTTGTCAGCAAGGGCAAAGCGTTCGCGGCTGGGGAGGATGTGCTCATGGCCGGAGGGTACTCGGGATGAGTGCTAGAAGATTGGATGGACAGGCGTTTGTGCCGAAACAGAGGAGACTGAAGCGTCGGCGATCTAAACGGCTCTGCACACCGGTCTATTTGTGGAAGATGGGCGAACTGGCTCTGACAAGAACTGGTGAAGACTTGAGGATTGACTGTTTTTATATATGCTGTGGTGGGGCCGAAGCTGGTTTCGGGTACTCTTGTGTCGGGTGCCTGACATCGGGTGTCGAAGCGTGCAAGGGGTTCAACATGTCAACGTCGAAGATCTGTGTTTTGTGCAATGGTGATTGCTCGAATAAGCTGCGTGTGAAGGATGGGAGCGGGCGGTACGCGTGCAAGACGTGCCAGGCGGAAGCGGACGCGAAGGCGCGGGTCGCCGGCGCGCTGGTGGCGGGCTCTGTCGCACCGCCCAAGGTTGTCGTGATGCGTGAGGCGTCACGCGCGGGGGCGGGGGTTGGGAGCGGCGGGCGAGCGTCGCAGCACGGCGGGGGGAGCGCAGTGCCGGCGCGTGGTGAGCATGCGACGGCGGTTGCGGAGGTCGAGAGCGACGCGATTGACTTGAGCGGAGTGGTGGCGGCGGAGCGCTCGGCGATGGCGGGGATTGCGGAGGGGATTGCGTGCCGCGGGTGTGGGGTGTCGGTGCCAGCGGGGGCGCGAATCTGCACTGGGTGCGGCTACGACTTTGTGAACAAGCGAAAGCCGGGGAAGATCAAGGTTGTGAATGCCGAAGAGCTGGCGCTCGCGCCGAACAACAAGTGGAAGAAGGGCAACAACTCGATGTTTGTCAGGGTCATTTCCGGCTCCGGCGTCGCGATGGCGGGCGCGGTGTTGCTGGCGCTGGGGCTGATCGTGGGATGGAACTCGCCGGAGATTCGCCAGATCACGCTGGTGCTCGCCTTTGCCTATGGGATCGTGTACACCGTGCTGATCGTGTTGACGCCGATTCAAGAGGGCAGCCCGATCTGGTCCGCGGTCGCGATCTCGCAGTTCTTCATCCCCTTCACCGGGCTGGCGATGATCTACTACGCATTTGTCGTGACGGAGCGCCAGTCGCTGCGCTGGTGGTGGATCGGCGGGGTGATCGCGCAAGTGATCATCACGGCAGCAATCGCACGCGGGCTGACTACGAACAAAGAAGTCGATCTGTTGCCAGCGGGCGAGGCTGAATCTTCGGCATCGTTCGCGCTGAGCCCGGCGGTTGCGTCGGTTGTTTGAGGCGGCAATGATTCGACGACGAGCCGGCCGGTGTGATCACGCGCCGAGTTTCTTGCGCAGCGTTTCCTGTGTCGCGGGGGAGTTGAGAACGTCTGCCGAGAGGTCCGCGGCTCGCGCGAGCAGGGCCTCGTCGTATGAGCCGTCGACCTGGTTCAGCAGGTGCTTGGTGGCGCGAAGCGCCGCCGGGCCTGCGGTCGCGAGCTTTTGAATGATCTGCTCGCTCATGACGGGAAGCTCGGCGATGGTGGGGGCCAGGTGGGTGAGGATGCCGTTATCGAAGGCTTCCTTGCCGCTGATCAGGCCGCCCATGAGCAGGACCTGGCGGGCGCGTCCGGGGCCGATCTTTCGCACGAGCCAGGGCGCGACGACCGCGGGGCAGACGCCCAGATCGACTTCCGGGAAGCCGAGCTTGTTGTCGGTGAAACTGATGGCGATGTCGCAGACTGTGACCAGGCCGCAGCCGCCGCCGATGGCGGGGCCGTTGACGACGCCGACGACGACGCTGGGCAGGGAGCGGAGCTTGAGGGTCAGGCGCGCGAGCGTGTGCAGAAGCTCGCGAGAACCTTCAGCGTTGCCCAGGACTTCTTTCAGGTCCATCCCCGCGCAGAACGCGCGGCCGGCGCCGGTGAGGACGACCACCGTCGGCGCGTTCTCGGGCGGCATCGCCAGCAGCGCGTCTACGTGCGCGTGGAGCTCAAGCAGCATCGCCAGCGAGAGCGCGTTGCGCGACTCCGGGCGGTTGATCGTCAGGCGGGCGATGGGGGAGGCGTGTTCGAGGGTGGCCAAGGGCATGGGTGGGTCTCGGAAGAGGCGGAGGGCGGGGGCTTCGGGCAGTTGGCGTCAGGCGATGGCGATACGGCAGTTCTTAGGCGGCGGCAAGTTACGTTGGGTCGCCGGGCTTTTCCCACATCAGCGCCAGGCGTTCGCGTTGTTCTTCTTTGTCTGCCAAGTGCAAGCTTGCGTTCAAGGCCTGCGTTGACCACAACGCCCCCGAAAGGTCTTCGATCTCGCGCAGCAACGTTTTCGTCGCGGCGAACGCATCCACGGGCTTGGATGCCAGCACGCTGGCCAGCCGCAGTGCGCGGGGCAGCACGTCCTCGCGAATATCGCAGCAGATGTCGGCGAGGCCGATGCGCCGCGCCTCTTCGCCGGTGATCAACTCGGCGCCGAGCAGCATCAAACGCGAACTGCCGATGCCGACTCGCTGCATGAGAAACGGCGCGGAGACTGCGGGCGAGACGCCGAGCGTGACGACCGGGTAGCCGAGGCTGGCGAGGCGGTCGGTAATGACGACGTCAGCTCCGCCGAGCAGGGCGCAGCCGCCGGCGATCGCGGCGCCGTGGGCGGCGATGACGACCGGTTTGTTGCTGGAGCGAAGCGTTTGGATGACGCGTGAGAGGCCGACCAGGAGCGAGGCGAGGGTGCCTCGTTCCTGGTGGCAGAGTTTGAGGTCAAACCCGCCGCAGAAGACGCTTCCATCGCCGGCGAGGACGATGGCGCGAGACGAGGCGATCGTCTCGTGAAGGAGCGTGTCCAGCGCAAAGAGCATGTCGGGCGTCAGGGCGTTTCGCTTCTCAGGGCGAGCGAACGAGATCACTGCGACGCTGGCGTGATCTTCGGTGCGGAGGAAAGTCGGCTTCGCGGTCACTGCGAATCCTTCGCCGAATCCTTCGCGTCGGCACTGGCTCGTGCCCGAGCCTCGCCCACCACGCGCTGTGCGAAGGCCGCGGCTTCCTTAAGCCGGTCCATCCGCACGTTGGTCTCGTACCCCTCCGCGATGACGGTGGAGACGAGAAGCTCTGTCGAGATGTTGCCGGGCGCGGGGTTCTCGGGCGTGCCTGCGTATGGGCAGCCGCCGAGGCCAGCGACGCTGGCGTCAAATGAGCGGATGCCGAGATAGAGCGCGGTCTTGACACAGTCGGCGGCGCGACCGAAGGTGTCGTGCAGGTGCAAGGTGAGACGGTCGCCGGTAAGCCACTTCTTGCCCAGGCGTGCGACGACCGCTTCGATCATCGCGCGGATGTTCTCGGGCGTGCCGGCGCCGATGGTGTCTCCCAGGTCGATCTCGGCGCAACCGAGTTCAGCAAGCTCGACAGCGACGTCGGCGACCTTGTTGGGGTTGATCGGTCCCTCGAAGGGGCACGCGATGGCGCAGGAGATGTAGCCGCGGGTGAAGAGTTGGTGCTGACCGGCCAGGGCGATGACGGGTCTGAAGCGGGTGAGCGACTCGTGGATCTGGCAGCCGATGTTCTTCTGGCAGAACGTCTCGCTGGCGGCGGTGAAGACCGCGATCTTGCTCAGCGGCGTCGCGACGGCATCTTCGTCGCGCGGATCGACGTTGACCTGGAGCAATCGCTCGATGCCCTGTTGATTGGGCACGAGGGCCGAAAACTTGCAGGCGGTGTCGCTGGAGAAGTACGTCGACCAGGGCTCGCGCCGGTCGTCTTCGTCGCGTCCGAGAACCTCCGCCAGATGCTCGACAAGGGCGGAAGAATCGGCGAGGGCGGGGATCCACTCAGGCGACACGAAGCTGGTGACCTCGACTTCGTCCACCCCGGCGGCGGCGAGGAGGCCCACGAGCGTGAGCTTATCGGCGGTGGAGATGGCGCCGCGCTCGTTCTGAAGCCCGTCTCGGGGAGAAACATCTGTGATGCGGACCATGTCACCCATGCGTTGATTCTAGCAGGGGCGAGCGGAAGCCCGATCGGGTGGCAGAGCACGCCTTCTGATCGGAATAAACGCTTCAGGCACCAAGAACGATGAGTTCATTTGGCCAAATGGGACTTCGCTCCTTGCAACCATGAGACAAGGGGGCGTGATGAACCGAGACTTCTCACCCAAGGACGACAATCGTTTCGCAACGACATTATAGGAGACGTAGAATGAAGCTTACGTTGAAGGCTCGAATGGTGTTTGGGTTTGGTTTGTTGGCAGCGCTCGCGGTGGCCGACGGATTGATGGTTTGGTCAGGCCTGAAGTCGCTCGAAACGCAAACGCTCTTGGTGTTGGAGAATCGAGTGCCCACGTCGGCCGCGGGCGAATCGTTCCTGGCGAATGTGACGTCGGCTTCATCCAACCTGCGTGGCGCGCTGCTGAACGCCGACGATCCGGCGGAGGCGGCAAAGTTTAACGCGAACCGTCTTGAAGCGTGGAAGGACACCGAGAAGGAATCTGAGAAGCTCACCACCCTCTCGACACTCTGGACAAATCCCAAGAACAAGGAGCGGCTGGCGACGGTCAAGGCCGACGCCTCGAAGCTCAAGGACTTTCACGCAGAGATGGCGCAGCTTGCCGCGGCTGGCAAGGTCAAAGAGGCCCTGGTCATTCAGCGCGAGCAGGCGGCCGGGGTTGCCAGCCAGATTCGGACGTCTTTGCGTGAGATGATCGAGGACCAGGATAAACTTCGTGAACAGGACCAGGCGGCGCTCATGGGGCTCGAGCATCGGATCATTCTTGTCGCCATCACGTCGGCCATCGTCTCGACTCTTCTCGCGTTCCTTGCGGGCTTCTTCACCATCCGCAGCATCACCGTGCCGCTGGCGCGAGTTGCAACCACCTTGGACAGCGTCTCCAAGCGTGACCTGACCGTCTCGAAGCTGAACATCACGACCAATGACGAGATCGGGCGGCTTGCGACAGCCACCGACACGATGGCGGCATCGTTGAAGCAGATGGTGGGCGAGATCCAGGCGACGACGAACCAGGTCGCGGCGGCATCGACAGAGGTCGCTGCGTCCAGCGAGCAGCTCGCGTCGAGCATCAAGCATCAGGAGGAGTCGGCGGCCCAGGTTTCGGCCGCGGTGACGGAGCTTGCCTCCAGCGTGTCCGAGGTTGCGACAAAGGCGGCGGACGCGGCGGGGGCGGCGGCGGAGTCGAAGAAGAACGCCGAGAACGGCGGCGTGCTCGTGCAAGAAACAGTGCAGCAGCTCGGCGAGATCAACACCCGCTTCGACGAAGTGGCGACCGTCATCACCTCGCTTGAGCAGCAGGGTGACGAGGTCGGTCGCGTCGTGCAGGTCATCCAGGACATCGCGGATCAGACGAACCTGCTGGCGCTGAACGCCGCGATCGAGGCGGCCCGGGCCGGTGAGCACGGTCGCGGCTTCGCGGTCGTGGCTGATGAGGTTCGTAAGCTCGCGGAGCGCACGACCCAGGCGACGGGCGAGGTCGGCAAGACCATTGGCGCCATGCGTCAAGGAACGGTCCAGGCTGGCCAGGCGATGAAGACCGGACGCGAGACCGTGGGTCAGGGGCGCAAGAAGGGCACCGACACGGGCGTGGCAGTCGCGGTCATCGTCAAGGCGCAGATCGTGGCGGAGCAGATGGCCGGCTCGATCGCGTCGGCGACGCACGAGCAGGCTGGGGCAACCGAAGAGATCAGCCGCACGATCGAGCAGATGACGGCGGCGAACCGGGAATGTGCGGGCGCTGCGTCGCAGGCCGCGAGCGCCGCGACGAGCTTGTCACGCGAAGCGGAGTCGCTGAAGCGGCTCATGGATCAGTTCAAGGTCTGATCGCGATCGGGCGAAGCTGATCGAACAACTCGATGCACATCGACACCCCGGGCAACCGGGGTGTTTTCATTGGCGAGGTGAGTGGCCGGTGCGGGCGTGGGCACCCGCGACCGGCGCAACCTTGGCGGGGTGTCCTTGGGGCGGGAGGTTGGGGCGAGCGGGAAGGCGGTTCGCGAGACGGGAGTGAAAGCGGGACGCCCCGCCCTCGGCTGGCGGGGGTGGCTCGCTGTGAAGCAGACGCGCCACGCCTGCCTTCTGGAGAGTCAAACGAAAACGCCGCGGCGAAGATCGCCGCGGCGTTCGTTGATTTTGACCGAGCCGCGTGAAAGCCTGAGCGGCTGTGAGCGGAACGGGAACAGGTTGAGTGATTACGGCGCGGGCGTGACGCGATTGGTCTGGGCGATGCCAACGGATATGCCGCTGACGACCTTGTCGACGAGACGGACCATCTCGGGGAGCTCGGGCTTGGGGATCTGCACGTCGGCGCCGACCTGTTGGCCCTTCTTGCGATTGTCCTCGCTCACCAGCGAACTGAAGAGGATTACCGGGATGTCCTTGGTCGCGGCGCCGCTCTTGATCCGCTTGGTCAGGTGCAGGCCGTCCATGCGCGGCATCTCGATATCGCTCACCACCGCGTCGATCTTGTCGCCGCCGGCGTTGATCGCGTCCCAGGCCTGCTGGCCGTCGGAGTAGACCTCAAGGCGTGAGTATCCCGACTGGCGCAGCACCTTGCTCATGATATTGCGCATGAAGGGAGAGTCCTCGCAGAGCAGCACGCGCTTGGAGCCGCGATCGATGTTCATGTCGTTGGGCACGCTCTCGATGCGGAGCTTTTCCTGCAGGAGGATGGCGTCGCTGACGGACTCGAAGTCCACCATCAGCACCAGGTGCCCGCCGATCTCGATGATGCCGGTGGTCGAGCTGTTGACGCTGGCGCTGTTGGCACCGACGTCGGGCGCCGGGCGGACCTTGCTCCAGGACATGCGATAGATCTGCTCGACCTGATCGACCATGAAGCCGGTGCGACGCCCGTTGAACTCCGTGATGATGACGCGCCCTTCCGGTGCGCCGTCGCCGGTGCCCCACTTCCTTTGCAGATTCAGGTGCTTGGCGAGGTCAACGACGGGGATGACCGAACCGCGGATGTTGAAGATGCCGATCACCGAGGCGTGTTGCCCGGGTGACTCGACGGTCGGGACCGGTCGGATGACTTCCCGCACCTTGGCGACGTTGACGCCGAACTTGCCGGCGCCGATGCTGAACACCAGCACTTCGAGCTCATTGGTGCCGGCGTCGAGCAGGATGTCACCGGCGGGCGTGCCCGCATGCTTCGCCGATTTCGTGGAAGGGGGCATCGATTGGGCCGTTGCGGCCTCTGCGGTGGTTGCCATGGGAGAACTCCGGGTCTGCAGAGTGTGTGCGAGCGCGCAGCAGGTGCGCTATCACTGGGTAGATCGTGCAGATTGACGCCAAGAATGAGGGTGATGTTCAGTGAATCGCCGTATCCAGCCGCGGCGCGGGCCACCGACCGCCACCGCAATTGCGTGCTGCGTCAGGGAGAGCTCGGTTTGTGCGGGTGGTGAGGGTTGTGACGGATGAACATGGCCAAATGGCACATCGCTCCATGGCACATCCGATTCCGGCGCGCGCCACTGTCGTGTCTGATGTGCGATGTGGCCACGTGGAGATGTGCGATGTTCTCGGTCGTCACGTCGTGTAGTCGGCGTTGATGCGGACGTACTCGGTTGTGAGGTCGCAGCCGGTCATCCACCCGCGTCCGGGGCCGTTGTTGAGGCTGAGCGTGAAGCGGACGTCGTCGGCGGCGACTGCGACTTTCAGGGCGGGCACGTCGAGCGCTTCGGGGATGGGCCGCCCGCTGGCGAAGACTTCGACATCGCCGATGGTCAGGCTCGCGCGTGAGGCGTCGAAGGGGACGCCGGCATTGCCCGCGGCGGTGACAACGCGACCCCAGTTGGGGTCCTTGCCGTGGACGGCGCACTTGACCAGCGGGGAGTTGACGACCTCGCGTGCGATGCGATCGGCGTCGTCGTTGGTAGGAGCGCCGTTGACGATGACGGTGAACGTTCGCGTCGCGCCCTCGCCATCGCGGACGATCTGGTGCGAGAGGTCGGCGCAGAGGCCGGACAGAGCCGCGCTGAACGCTTCGAACGCTGGCGTGTTTGGTCGGATGGAGGGCATCGCGCCGCGCGTGTCAGTTAAGCCTGGGGCAAGGCCGCTGGACATCGCGATCACGGTGTCGCTGCACGATGCGTGGTTGTCGACCGTGATGCGGTTGAATGAGTGGTCGCTGGCGTTGTCCAGCGCCACCTGCAGCGTCGGGCTGTCGATCGCGGCGTCGGTCGTGATGAATACCAGCATGGTCGCGCTCGGGGCCTCGGCCCGCGACGCGCTATCCAGGCGCGGTGCGATCATGCCCGCGCCCTTGGCGATCGCGCCGAGCCGTACGTTGAAGGCGTCGATCGTCAACTCGCGGTGCGCAACCTTCGGGACGTTGTCGGTCGTCATGATGGCGCGGGCGGCGGCGGCGTCCGCCTCGTCGCCGCGTGCAAGCGTGCTCACCAGCGAAGGCAAAGCGTCGACGATCTTCTGCACCGGCAGCATGCGCCCGATCACGCCCGTCGAACTGGGGATCACGTGGTTTGCCGGGCGGGCCAGCAGCTTCGCGGCGACCTCGCACGTGCGATACGCATCGGCAACGCCCTGCTGACCGGTCGCGGCGTTCGAGTTGCCCGCGTTGATGAGTACGACGCTGGGCGGGGCCAGCTCGCCCCTGAGCGTGCGTGAGCGCAGGTCGCGCGCGATCACCAGCGGCGCGCCGATGAGTTGGTTGCGCGTGAACGCCATGGCGGTGCCTTGGCGCGCGGTGTCGCCGGAGTCGTCGGTCAGCTCGCGCACGATCAAAGCGACGTCCGGCTTGCCCGAGGGCTTGATGCCCGCAGTAGTCGCGGCGGCGAGGAACCCAAGCGGTCGCGTGATGCTCATGCTCGTCACTCCCCGGGCAGCGTGGTCCGGGTCGGCTCGTCGCCGGGCCCGCGCAAATCTTTGTCGATCTGGTCTCGCCCCAGGCGTCGCAGCAGGCTCTCGCGTCGATCGTCCTTGCCGACCGGCGTGATCGCGAAGCCGAACGTTGACTCCTGCGTGATGTCGTTGTAGCCGATCTTCGCCGCGATGATCAGGCCCGGCAGCTCACGCGAGAGGCGCAGCGCCATCGTCTGGATGCGTCCTTGGTTGGTGTCAAAGTTGCCCTGCGCGCTGAGCGTGTACAACTGCGTGAGCCGCAGGTCCGCCCCTGCGCCGAGGTATGTCGCGTCGCGCGGGTTGAGGAACCGAAGCTCGATGTACGTGCTGAAGTCCCTTGACTGCTCGACCGTCGCGCCGATGGTGCTGCGTGCCTGCTGGTTCAGCTCCATGTCGTAGATTGTCGAGCCGGTGATCGCGGTCGCGTCTGTGAGTTGCAGCACGCCATCGACGGTCACGTACTTTCCCAGCGCGCTGTACTCGGGCTTGTCGTCAAAGAAGCGACCGAACGGCGAGCGGCGGTCGGCGTCGTTGCTGCTCCAGACGATGTCGGTGTTAAGCTTGAAAAGGTCGACGGAGCGGTATCGCCCGGGCCCGCCGCGCTGCGTCTGAAAGATCTGCTCGACGCCGGCGCGAATCGTGCCGCCCTCGTTGAGCGCTTCGACGCGCTCGTCGTACGTGGGCAGCTCGCCCTGGCTGCGGTTGGCCCCGGCGCCCCACGCTGTGACGCTGGGGTTGATGATGTGGCGAAGGCGATAGATGTCCAGCGCCGCGAACTCGACCCCGTCGTAGACGCGCTGCATGGTGGTTGATGAGCGCACGCCCATCGCGGCCCAGAAGCGGGCGGCGTCCTCGTTGCCGCGTGAGAAGGCCTCGAACTTGTCGTCCCACGCAGTGACGCGTCCGACCGCGAACGGCTGAAGCCGGATCGGGCCGTAGTCGACATTGATCGCGACTTCCTGGCGCGTGTCGGCCCGCATCACGTTCCGGTTGGTGAAGCCTCGCGCCAGCAGCGCACCCTCGATGGATTCGTTTGGCTGAAGGCCCAGGGCCTCGCGCGCCTGCGTGGCGGTCTCGAAGCCGAGCTCCGCCGCGGTTGGGCCGACGAACTGCATCGCCATGCGCGACACGCGATAGTCGCTCTGCCATGTGACGAGGCCGGGCATCCAGCCCGCGAAAAGATCATCACCCACGCGCGTGTAGCGCACCTCAGGAAGCTTGCTGACGTTGTACCCGCGGCTCTGCAGCAGGTACTCGTTGGCGATAAAGTCGTTGAAGTTGTGACGTACGTCGGCGGAGAACGAGCCCTGGCCGTCAATCCCCTGGAGCGTCAGGGCGTTGGTCAGCTCGCGACGATCCTGCGACGCCGTTTCGAAGTACGCCTCGGTGAAGTTCTCATCGCTGACGTACGCCGCTTCGCTGAAGAGCGACCAGTTCTTGCTCAGGGCCCAGCGATCATCCGCAAGGATGATGCCGCGGAACTCGCCGGTGCGATCGCGTCGCGCGCCGCTGGCGAGCTGATCTGTGCCGCGATCGTCGGGGACCATGTAGGCAAGCACGGAGCCGGTGTGGTTCGTGGTGCGCCAGTCGCCGTCAAAGCCGATGCCTGGGCCGCGCTTGAACCATGCGTCCAGCAGGAAATCGAGGCGCACGTCGGCCTTGGGGTCAAGGTCGAGCAGGCCGAAAGTGTCCCAGCGCGTCTGCAACCCGGCGCCGGCGGTGGACGAACTTCCGACGCGCACGTCCTTGAGCGGGAAGCGGTCAACGTCGCCCGTGAAGCTGGGCCAGTAGAAGAACGGGAGCCCGCCGAACTGCGGGGTCAGGTCGCGCCCCGAGATCACGGTGCGGTCGCCGGGGCGTGTGCTCTGCTCGCCGCGCGGCTCGCGCGTGATCGTGACGTCCTTTGCCGCCAGCGAGAGCAGCGGCTCGAAGAACGCGGAGGCGGAAATCCGCACGTCCGAAGCTTCGATCTGGTTGACCGCGGTCTGGCGGATCTGCTTTGCGCGCACGTACAGCGGCACACCGAGCGATTCGTTGTAGGTCCAGAACACACCGTCAACGAGCGTGGCGCGGTTGGCGCGAAGGTCGTAGTAGATCTGGTTGGCACGCTGGTTGAAACGCCCGTCGGAGGCGACGACATCACCTTCGAGGTATATGCCGCGGACTTTGTCGGCCGGCGCGCGGGCGAGGTCTTGCAGCGGGCCGGCGTCCATGAACACGACGGCGCGTTGGGCCGAGAGTTGGAGGAAACGCCCGGCGCGCGAGTCGCTGTACTGGATGATCGCGCCGCCGGTGATGATGAGCACGCGTTCGTCGGCGTCGGTGGTGAGCACGGGTTCGCCCGCGGCGATCGTGACCACGCCGCGACCGCTGAAGAGGCTGGGGCGCGGGTCCTGCGTCACGCGGTCGGCGAGCGAGGCTTCAGCGCCGGTTTGCATCGCGGCCCGGCGAAGCGGGGAGCCGGGCTCGTACGGCTGGCTCATGCCGGGCCGAATCAGCCCGCGCACCGGCGGCAGGCTTGGCGTCGCGGGCTCGGTCGAGCCGGGTGTTGCGGATTGCGGCTCGGTGTCTAGCGCGTCGGTCGGGCCAGCCGCGGCGGTAAGGAACCCGGCGAGCCGCGCCTCGCCCTCAAGTACGAGCGGGTCGGTGCTTCGCTCGCGCACGATGTGGTCCGCGGCGATCGTCGGGTCGCCATCGACGATCGCAGTGAGCAGCAGCCGGTCGCCGGTCTGGGCGCCGCCAGCCTCGGCGCTGGGGTCGCCGATTCGGTCAAGGTAGATCGCCACCTGCCAGAGAGATTGCCCGGGCCGGCGCGTCGATGCCTCCAGCGGCTCCATCCATACGACCGCCCGCGCAGCGCCAAACTTGTACAGCCCGACGCGGATCCGCACGTCTCCCTGAAGCAGCAGTCGCTGCGTACCTGCGGGGCCGTCCTCGCGCCAGGAATACGCCTGCTGGCCCGCAAACTCCAAGGGCAGGTCCTGCGGCGAGATCTGGAACCGCAACGCGCCGAAGTCGCGGCCCGGTACGGAGTTGGCGGGCGTGTTCAGGGCAGGCGCGACAGACGCAGGTGTCCTCGGCCGGGTCGCGTTGGTCGTCGCGGCGTTCGATTGCGCACCGGCGGCTGAGTTGATCGCGAGCGCCGTGCCGCACACGAGCGTGAGCACCAGCGCGCTGGTGCCAACGCGCATCGATCGGGCAGACGGCAGTGGGCGGTCAGAGATCAACGGCGCAACTCCAAACCGATCGGGATCCAGACACGGGACGAATCAAGTCGCGATGCTACGGCTTCAGACCTCGCGGCACAAGGCCCCCAGCCGGTGTGCATCGGTCAGGCGTGCGACGCGGGCGGGCAAGCGAGGAGCAACTGACGCGCGCGGGCCAGCAGCGCGGCTTCCGTCCCCCGAACAAACACGCCGCTGCCCATGAACGCTCCGATGTACTCGTAGCCGTTTACCCGCAAATGCCCGGTGATTCGCGGGGCGTCGCCAGCGCTCTGGCCCTCGCCCTGCTCAACCAGCAACACACGCGGCTGGTGACGCGACAAGTCCAGCCCCCGGATCAACGCCCACTCGCCACCCTCCACGTCGATCGACGCGAAGTCGATCGGCCCGGGCACATCGCCCAGCGCCTCAGACAGCGTCATCAGCGGCACCGTGATCGAGGTGAATCGGCGGGCCGAGTCCGAGCGCGACGCGTGCTCGCTACTGCCTTGGAGGTGTGAGAGCATGTCGCCGCCGCTGACTTCGCTGGCGCGGGCGCGGGTGGAGCCGACGAGGAACGTCGCAGTCGGGGGCTGGCCCGGCGCGCCGAGCGCCGCGTGAACCACGCGGCTGCGCGGGCGATTGACGCGGCACGCCTCCGCCCGCGCGGGCGTTGGCTCGACCAAAAGCCCCGTCCAACCCATCGCCTCGAACGCATACGACACGCTCATCGACAGCCCGTCGTATGCGCCGACTTCGATGAAGAAGCCGGTCGAACGCCCCTGAAACAGGTCAAAGAGAAACATGTCTTCGCCAAACTGCGATCTGAAGACGATCGGCATCGCCGGCGCGAGCTTGGCCTGCGTTAATCGAAACTCTGCGGCTTGCGAGTAGAGACGCGATCGCAGATACGTGAGCTGGGCCTGCGCCGAGTGGGCGATCACTTCCGCACGCCGGGCTCGGCGCACCAATCGCTTGCCGCGTGCTGCGATGATGCCACAGGCCACGAGCGCAGCGACTGAAAGGATGAGCGACAGCAAGAGCAAAGCCTGATCCATGGGCCGAGTGTAACGGGGCGCGGCCCCGTCCGGCTCGGTCTTCACGCTTCAACATTTAGCAAACAGCGGGCACTCGCCAGAACGCGACCATCAGCTCGCCTGCCCTCGATCTCTCGATCCCTACCCCTTCACCAGCGCGAGCTGGATCGCAGCGACTTGTCCGACAGCCCGGCCAGAGCCATCAGCCATGAGCGCATCGCCCACAACGCGGCCCCGATCAGCGCGGTGTAGCCGCTGGAGAGCGTGCGCTGCCCCAGTTCGTGCCAAACGTTCCACTCGATTGTCGGCTCGGTCCAGGAGCGGATGGTCAGGATGGAAGTCAGCACGAGTTGAGCCAGCAGGGTGGCGGCGACCGCCAGGAAGATCCAGGCCAGAGCGGAGCGCCGAATCATCATGCCGCGGATGGTGACAACAAAGGACGCGGCGGCGAGTCCGGCCAAGGCGTGCGGCCCGACGAGTGGGATCTGGTTGCGCTCTGTGAGCAAATCCAACGCCAGCCCCGCCAGAAAGCCGGTCCAGCGAGCCTGTGCCGGCGGCGCGAACATCGCGATCATGACGATCCCGGGCATCAGGAAATACGGCATGACCGTGTTCGGGCCGAAGGCGTTGCGCGTCGCCAGCTCCAGCCCCAGCAGGATGTACAAGATAAGCCCGGCGCCCAGCGCGTTCATCGCACCCTTCCTGCGCCGGGGCCGACCGGCGCGTCCGCGCCCCCGGACGCGCCAGAAAACCTGATCGTGAGCGAGCTCAGGCGAGACGGGTCAATCGCGGGCTGTACTTCGACAACCGTGCGCCCGTTCGGCGCTTCCTCAGCGCGGATGACGCGACCGAGGATCAGCATCTGGTCTTGCGGCGCCCAGGATTCATCGAGCAGGCGCACAACCATGCCGGGCTGAACGCGCATCGCGCCGGGCTCGCTGCTGCGTTCGATGAAGACAAGCCCGCTGAGCGTGCCGCGCCCGGTGGGCTTGAGGCTGACGCGGACGCGTGCGGTGGTGAGGGTGGTGCTGATGACGCTGGTGGACTCGGGGGATTCGAAGCGTTCGCTTTCGAGGATCGCGCCCTTGATCTCCGACGCGCCGCGATCGCTAATCGGTTGCACGCGTGTCACGCGCGCGTCGCTGGAAGTTACACGCCCGACCAGGTGTACGCGATCCGCGACCGCCACCGCGTTGGTGGGGATGTTGAGCGATGCCACACCGCGGACGAGCAAGAGCTGGTCACTGAGGCCCAGCACAGGGAGCGCCGAGGTTTCCTTCGTGATAAACGAGACGTTCAACTGGCGGGCGAGTGTCAGCGCGTTGATCTGCTCGCGCAGCGACTGGTTCTCCTGCAACGCCGCGAGGTAGTTCTTCTTCCACTCCTGGACTTCGAGCTGGGCCTGGGCCGCGCCCTCAACGTCAACTCCCGCGCCGCCAGAAGATCCGCGCGCCGAGCGGATGAGCCAGGTGATCGGCGCCTGCACCGGCAGCGCGACGATCTCCATCCCCGCCCGCAGCCCATCGCGCAGGCCAAATGCTGGCGTGAACTTCGATGGCGCCACGCTCACAAACCCGGCGGCGAGGGCGGACACCAGGAGGACGCGGTTCCAGTTCATAGTGTGGCGATGAAACGTGGTCAGGAAGGGTCAACGCGTTCGCGATGTGGCAGCGTACCCAGACTCTTGCTCTGCCGTCGCGAGCCCGGACGAACAATCACAATTCAAAGCCGCGCGAGCCCTGCTCAGCCGTCCTGGCTGTTCTCGAGCTGGTTCTTGAGCAGATCAATGTTGTCAAGGAAGATCGCGGTGCCTCGGGCGACGCTGGTGAGCGGGTCGTCGGCGATTTTGACGGGCAGGCCGGTGGCGTTCTGGACCACGATACTGATCCCGCGCAGCAGCGCGCCGCCGCCAGCAAGCATGATGCCGGATTCGACGAGGTCCGCCGCGAGTTCGGGCTCGGCGCGCTCCAGCGTGCGCGTCACGGCGTCACAGATCGCGCTCACGGGCTCTTGCAGGGCCTCGCGGATCTCCTCGCTGGTGACGACGGTCTTGCGGGGCAGGCCGCTGATCATGTCGCGCCCGCGAACCTCCATCGTGGTCTCGTTGCCCGCGGGGGCCGCGGAGCCGATCTCGATCTTGATGCGCTCGGCAGTCTGCTCGCCGATGAGCAGGTTGTACGTCTTCTTCATGTGGTTGATGATGGCTTCGTCAAAGTCATCACCCGCGACGCGCAGCGACTCGCACACCGCCATATCGCCCAGCGAGATGATCGCCACCTCGCTGGTGCCGCCGCCGATGTCCACGATCATGCTCGCGGTCGGCTCGGTCACGGGCAGGCCTGCGCCGATCGCGGCCGCGAGCGGCTCTTCACACAGGTACGTCTTCCGCGCGCCGGCCCGCTCAGCGGAGTTGTACACCGCTCGCTTCTCAACCGCGGTGATCCCGCTCGGCACGCCAATGACCAGGCGCGGGCCAAAGCCAAAGATGCTCCGGCGGCTGTTGGTCACTTTGTCGATGAAATACCGCAGCATCACCTCGGTGACTTCAAAGTCAGAGATGACGCCCTCTTTCAACGGGCGGATCGCAGAGATCGCGCCGGGCGTCTTGCCCAGCATCTCCTTGGCCCGCCAGCCCACAGCCGGGCCCTCGGGCGTCATGATGACCTGGCTCGTGCCCTTGCGAACAGCGACGACCGAAGGTTCGTTCAGGACGATGCCCTGCCCACGCACCGCCACCAGCGTGTTGCATGTGCCAAGGTCGATACCCATGTCGACACTGAACATCCCGCCGAACTTTTCCATCCATCCAGACAGTTGAGCGCTCCTTGCCACGGCTGAAGTCATGACCAAACTCCTGCAATGCCGGTTCGGCTGGTGGGAGGATAGACAGACAGTCACTGGGAATATCGGGTGATCGAGGGATCGGCCGATAAAAACAGGGGTGGAAGCCAACCTCCCGTGTTGCTGGCTCCGGCGCGATACGCTCACGCCGTGAACGAATCGTCGCTTTCGATCAACTTGGCTGGCATTGAGCTTCGCAACCCAGTGATTCTCGCCGCGGGGACTGCGGGCGTGCTGGATGAGATGCGCGACGTGCTGGACCTGGGGCGTGTGGGGGCGGTGACGACCAAGTCGATCACGTTGAACCCGCGCGAGGGGAACGCGACGTGGCGGATTCTGCCGAATCGAACGGGGATGTTGAACGCGGTCGGGCTCGCAAACCCGGGGCTTGACGGATTTCTCACGGGCTACGCGCCGCGGGCCCGCGCGATGCCGTGCCGCGTGTTTGTGTCGGTCGCTGGCTTCAGCGTGGACGACTTCGCGCGAGTCGCGGCCAACGTCGACGCGTTCGCCGCGGATTCCGGCGGCGGCCAGACACAGCCCAGCGCGGGCAGCGGGGGTGGGGGTGGGGCCGGCGGGGGAGTCTTTCAAGCGATCGAGCTCAACGTATCGTGTCCGAACGTCCACACCGGCACTGATTTCGGCTCGACGCCGCAGGCGCTGACGGAGCTTCTTGCCACGGTCCGCCCGCTGGTGAAGGCCTGCAAGCTCTTGGTCAAGCTCTCGCCGATGACGCCGAGCATGGTCAGCGTGGCTCAGGCCGCGATCAGCGCGGGGGTCGATGGGCTAACGATCGGCAACACGATTCCCGCGATGATGATCGACGTGGAGACGAAGCGCCCCTCGCTCTCAAACATCACCGGCGGCCTCAGCGGCCCTGCGATCCACCCCGTCACGCTGCGGCTGGTTCACGAGGTCTATCGAAAAGTTGCCAAGGACTCGCGCACGCCGATCATCGGCGCCGGCGGCGTAATGCGATGGGAAGACGCCGCGGCGTTCATCCTCGCGGGCGCAACCGGCGTGCAGATCGGCACGGCGCTCTTCGCCGATCCGCGCACGCCCTACACGCTCTGCTCCGGCCTTGAACGGTGGGTCAAACGCCAAGGGTGTACGTCAATCAGTGAACTTGTCGGCGCACTGGAACTCACGCAATGAACACGCAGCAAACCCCATCAGTTGCCCTCATCGCGCCCGATCGCGAGTTCACGTTTTTGCGGACGCGCACGACGCGCACGACGCGCACGACGCGCCTCCCGGGCTTGCTCGCGCTGACGATCATCCTCCTGCCCTTGAGCTGGGCAGCGGGCGAACCCGCGATCAACGATCCCGCTCCCAACGCGAACGCGCCCATCGCCCGCCCGACCGCGCCGCCGCCAGCACCTGCGCCCGCGAAGCTGAACGAGAAAGACACTGGCGCGCCGATTGACATCGCCGATATGCTCGCGCCGCTGCTGGCCAGGCACAACCTCCCCGGCATGGCCGCGGCGGTCATCAAGGATGGCCAAGTTATCGCCCTCGGTGCCAGCGGCGTCCGCAAGCGAGGCGACACCACGCCCGTCACCACCAGCGATCTCTGGCACCTGGGCTCGTGTACCAAGAGCATGACCGCGACGCTCTGCGCCGTGTTCGTGGATCGCGCCGAACTCTCGTGGGATCAGACGCTCGCGACAACATTTCCCTTCGCGCTTGACCACATGCACGCGGCCTACAAGCCGGTGACGCTCGAGCAACTGCTGACGAATCGCGGCGGCTTTCCGGGCGAGTTGAAAGAGGGCGGTCTGTGGTCCAAGCTCTGGAGGTTTAAAGGCACCGATACCGCGGCTCGCCGCCTGATACTTGACACGATAACCAGCCGCGCGCCGAACACCAAGCCCGGCGCGTTCGAGTATTCCAACGCGGGGTTCTCGGTCGCCGGCCTGATGGCAGAGCAAATGACCGACGCGACGTGGGAAGACTTGATGCAGCGTGAGGTCTTCGCGCCGCTGGGGATCACTAGCGCCGGCTTCGGCGCGCCGGGTGTCGTGGCGTCGCCTGACGCAAAGCCGGGCGAGAAGCCTGTGGTCGATCAGTCGCGAGGGCACGTGCTGCCGCTGGGCACGCCGATGGAGCCGGGCCTGAGCGCAGATAACCCCAGCGCGATCGGCCCTGCGGGGCGCGTCCATATGACGATCGGCGACTGGGCCAGGTACATCGCGGCCCACCTCGATGGCGAAGCCATGCTTCGCAATCCGGTGCCCGCGCCCGCGAACGACATCGCGCCGGCGCCGGGCGTCGCGATAGAGCCTGGTGGCGCGCGAACGTTGTCACGACCCGGCGAGCTGCTGAAGCCCGAGTCGTGGCGCAAGCTGCACGCCGCGGCCCCGACGATCGCTCCGAAGGACAACACCTACGCCATGGGCTGGTCGGTCACGCAGCGTCCGTGGGCGAAGGGAAAGAACCCCGGCGACATCGGCCTCGCGCTCACGCACAACGGCAGCAACACCATGTGGTACTGCGTCGCGTGGATGGCACCTGAGCGGAACCTCGGCGTGATCGTGTGCGTCAATCAGGCCGGCACCGGCGCCAAAGCCGCCGACGAAGCGGCCAGCGCGCTCATCGGTCGCTTCGCGAAGCGCCGCAATGGAGAGTGAGCGCAAGCGGTTGACCGGCTTAACGGGGCACGATCGGCGATGCATCCGTCATCAATGACGCAAGGAACTCGATCGGGTGGGCCGCGGCACGCGTGTGGTCGCTGGCGTCATGAATCTGATGGCGGCAACTTGTGCCGGTCGCCAGGATCGTCGCGTCGGGCTCGCTGCGAACAAACGGCATCACGCCGCCGCCGGGCACGCCGCCCTCGCCCGTGAGATTCGCGATTCGCATCGAGAGCTCGAACTTGTCGCGGTCATAGCCGAACGAGCCGGCCATGCCGCAGCAGCCGGTGGGCAGCACATGCAAGCGTGAGCCCAGCACGCGCCGGAGCAGCGCGACAGACGACTCCGGCCCGAAGAGTGCCTTCTGGTGGCAGTGGGTGTGGAGCAGCACCGCGGGGCCTCCCGTCTCGCCCGCGCGTTTGAGGATCGAGTCGGCCAACTCGCGCGACGGGTGCTCGCTCCAGCGCTTCTCGATGAAGTCTTCCACCAGCATGCTCTTGTGCGCCAAGCGTTCGCGCATCGCAAGCTCCGTCGCGCAGCGCAGCGTCAGCCAGTCGTCCTTGATCGCGCTCAGGCACGACGGCTCTACGAACAGCACCGCCAGCACATCGGAGTCCAGCACCGCCTCGCGCAACTGCGCGAACGTAGCGTCCACGCTCGCGCTGGCCTGCTCCAGCATCCCCACCGAGATCATCGACCGCCCGCAACACCCGACGCGCGGCAGCGTCACCTCATACCCCAGCCCCTCCAGCACCGCCCGCGCCGCGACGCCGATGCGAGACTCGTTGTACGTCGTGAAGCAATCCGCAAACAGCACGACGCGCGGCCGCTTGCCGCTGGTCGCCCCGCCCACTCCAGCCCCGCCTGCCGCCCGTCCCGGGCCTCGCGCCCACACTCGATACAGGCTCCGGCTAAATCGCGGCATCGATCGCTCTGGATGCATCCGCATGACCCGGTTAATCAGCGCACGCATCGGCGCCAGCCCGTTGACCCAGTTGGCAAGCCCCGGTGCGATCGCGCCCACCCGGTTCAGCATCCGCACGTGACCCACCAGTCGCTTGCTCAGCGGCACGCTCCCGGCAACCTTGTACCCCTGCGCGGTGTATTCCGCTTTCAGCTTCGCGATATCGACGTTGCTCGGACACTCGCTCTTGCACGCTTTGCAGGACAAGCACAGATCAAGCGTGCGCTTCGTCTCGTGGTCTTGCCAGCGCGCCGCCTCGTCGCTCGTGCCCGGGAGCTGCCCGGTGATCGCCAGACGCAAAGCATTGCCCCGCCCGCGCGTGCTGTGGCGCTCGTCCATCGTGGCGCGATAGCTCGGGCACATCACCCCGCCGGACTGCTTGCGGCAGACGCCCGCACCATTACACCGCTCGATCGCGTGATCAAACCCTTCGTCGGACGTGTAGTCGAAATACGTCCGCACGTTCGGCGCATGCACGTCAACGCCCGCCCGCGGCTGGATTCTCGTTTGCTCCAACATGCTCGGGATCGGCCCCGGCTGCGTGATGTTGCCGGGGTTGAGCAGATTTCTCGGATCAAAGAGCGACTTGACGCGCCCGAACGCGGCAACGAGTTCGGGGCCGTAGAACCGCTCCAGCAGCGGCCCGCGCACGCGCCCGTCGCCGTGCTCGCCGCTCATCACGCCTCCGCAGGCCTTGGCCAGATCCGCGGCTTCGACTGCGATGCGCAGCAGCGCTTCCTTGTCCGGCAAGCTGCGGGGGTCGAGCATCGGGCGCACGTGCAAGACGCCGACCGAGGCGTGGGCCCAGAATGCGGCGCGGGTGCCCTCGCGCTCAACAATGGCGCGGAACTCACGCACGAATCGCGCGAGGTTCTCCACCGGCACTGCGTTGTCCTCGACAAACGTCAGCGGCTTGCGCGCACCGGGAAGCCCATGCAGCAGCGGCTCGCCCGCCTTGCGGAGTTTCCAGGCGTTGCCCATGCCCGAAGCGTCGTTGACCAAGCGGATCGGCGCGTTGCCGACAAGCGGCCGCAGCCGCGCGAACTGCGCTTCGAGCTTCTGCGTCGCGCCGGCTGATCCGCCGCTCGTCTCGCCAATGTGATATTCGACGTAGAGCACCGCCGCCGGCGAGCGCCCACCTTCAAGCTTTGGGAACGCCTCGACAAACGGGCGACACTCAAAGTTGTTCATCGCGGCTTCGATGACCACGTCGTCCACAAGCTCCACGGCGCTGGGCGAAGTGGTGAGGATCGTCGGCACGCACTGGATCGCTTCGTCAACGCTCGCAAAGCTCAGGAGCGCGAGCCCCTTGGCGACCGGCTGCGGGAAGAGACGCAGGCGTGCGCCCAGCGTGATCGCGAGAGTCCCCTCGCTGCCGCAGAGCAGCGGCGCGAGGTTGAGCGTCTGCGCCGTCGCGCCTGCGTCCAGTTGCGAGAGGATGATGTCCAGCGCGTATCCGGCGTTGCGCCGGAGCGTCTTGGGGTAGCGGGCGCGGATGAGCGCCTCGTGCTCGCGAACGATCTGGATCACGCCGTCGGCGAGCTTGAGCGCGACGGGATCGCGTGCGCCCGCGCCGGGCTCAAACCGCGCGACGTGCCCAGAGCAGAGCATCGCGTCAATCGCCAGGACAGAGTCCACGGTGCGCCCGTACTTCACGGAGCGTGAGCCGCTGGCGTTGTTGCCGATGGTGCCGCCGACGGTCGCCTGGGCGGTGGTCGCGGGGTCGGGGGCGTAGAAGAGCTTGACCTTGCGGCGGGTCAACTCGTTGTTGATCTCGTCGATCGCGACTCCCGCCTCGGCGTACACCGTCTGCTCCTGCGCGTTGATCTCGCGAATATCGCGCAGGTTCGCAGAAGTGTCAAGCACCACAGCGTGACTGGTACACTGGCCGGCGAGCGACGTGCCGCCGCCGCGGGGGAGCATCGGCACGCCCCGCTCAAAGCACGTGCGCACCGCAACTTCCAGATCGGCGCGATCCGCGGGCACGACCACGCCGATCGGCATCACTTGGTAGAGCGAAGCGTCCGTGGCGTAGAGATTTCGATCATGATCGCCGAATCGCACCTGCCCGCGGATCGTGCGCGCCAGCGCTTCGCTGAGGCCTTGCACGTCCGGCGCGACTGGCCGGGCTTCGGGTGTCGGCGTCGGGAGCGGTCGATTGGGCGTCGGCAATACCGGTAACTGCATCTGCACTCCGAACGCCCGGTCGGTCAGAGGAGGAGGCCGGACAGGCCAGGAATCATATGACCTCCGGCTGGGCATGTGGCCGCGCCAGAAACCACAAACCAGCGCCTTCAGTGAACCTTTCATGGCGCGTGCGCCCTGAACCCGCTGTCCCGCCTACTCCGACCCCCCGACCCTTCCCGGGACCGACAGTCCTCCATCGCGGATGTCCCGCGAACGTGTGGACTGTTGGGTCGATTCACGCGCATCGGGTATCGTGTACATCTCTTCACAACTTTTCGGAGCACACCATGAGCCGCATCCCATCCGCCCGCCCTCGCACGCTGGTCTGCCTCAGTGGCCTGGCCCTCTCGATTCTCCTGATCACTCCGGGCTTCTCGCTCGCCCAGACGCCCGCCTCCGGCGCAACACTTCGCCCGTTTCAGAACATCGATGAGCCAACAGCCCTCTTGCTCGCCCTGGCGCCGGCCGCCAAGGCCGCGGAGTTGCTGCCGATCTCGCGCGTCACGCTCTACCGCTCTGGCGTCGGGCACTTTCAGCGCCAGGGCACTGTCAACGGCGACTCGCAGCTCTCGCTGAAGTTTGAGACCGACCAGATCAACGACGTGCTCAAATCGCTGCAAGTGTTGGACTTCGGCGGGCGCGTCCAGAGCGTTAGCTACCCGAGCAAGGACCCGCTCTCGCGCCGCCTCTCCAGCTTCAGCATCCAGATCGGCGATAACCCCAGCCTCCCGGTGTTGCTCGAGCGCCTGCGCGGCTCGCAAGTCTCCCTGCAAACCGCCGACGCCACCATCACCGGCAGCGTGCTGAGCGTCGAAACGCGCGATATGCCCGTCAGCACCGGCAACGCTGGCGATCGTCCGGCCATCATCAAGACGCCCATCGTCAACCTGCTCACCGGCACGGGCATTCGCGCTGTGCCGGTCCCCAGCATCCTGAACTTTAAGATCTCCGACCAAGGCCTTGCCGAAGAACTGAACAAGGCGCTCGCGGCCCTCTCAGAGAGCCGCACCGAGCGCACCAAGGTCGTCGATGTCACCGTCGCCGGCACGGGCAGCCGACAGGTCGCGATAACGTACGTCCACGCGACGCCGGTGTGGAAGACCAGCTACCGCCTGGTGCTGCCCGATGCCGACCCTAAGCCCGCTGGCGAGGGCAAGCCGTCGCCTCAGGGCGTGCTGCAGGGCTGGGCGATCGTAGAAAATACGACCGATCAGGATTGGTCGAATGTCAAGCTCTCGCTGGTCAGCGGGCGGCCGGTCTCGTTCCGCATGGACTTGTACGAGCCGCTGTATGTCACGCGTCCGGAGGTGCCGGTGCCGACGGTGCCGGGCGTCATGCCCCGGACGTATGAGGGCGGGCTGATGCCAGCATCGGTCAGCGCGCCCTCTCCGGCGAGCCCGCCTTCGTCGGGAAGCCCCGGAGCGTCGGCAGGTTCGCCTTTCCGACAGAGCAAGCAGGAGGCCGCCAAAGACAAGTCTGGGCGGACGGCCCGGCCGGCGGTCAACGAGGCGTTTGGTACGACGTCTCAGTTCATCGACGCAGAGGACGTAGACGGCGCCGCGATCACGCCCGAGCAGATGGTCGACTACGCCGCGCGCCCGCAGACCAAGGCTGGCGAGGTCGGCGAGGTCTTCCAGTTTGAGCTGGAAAACCCCGTGACCATCGAGCGCCAGCGTTCTGCGATGATCCCGCTCCTCACCGCCAACGTCGACGCGCGCCGCGTCAGCATCTTCAACCTCGCCGATCGCGCCGACCACCCGATGCGCGGCGTAGAAGTCACTAACTCATCCTCCATGCAACTCCTGCCGGGACCCCTCAGCGTGATGGACGGCTCCGCATACGCCGGAGATGCAACGGTCAACCAGATCGCCCCGGGCGATAAGCGCCTGCTGGCGTACGCAGTAGACTTGGATGTCGCGGTCACCACCGAGCCCGTCACGCGCGGGACCGTCAACAAGATCCGCATCGTCAAGGGCTCGCTGGAGCAGACTATCTCCTCCGAACACGGCATGAAGTACACCTTCGCCAACAAAGACCTCAAGCGCGGGCGCACCATCGTCCTCGAACACCCGAAGTTCGAAGGCTACACCCTCAAGGGCGATCTCAAGCCTCGTGAGCAGACGCAGACGGCCTACCGCTTCGATGTCAGCGCCGACGCGGGCAAGCAGGTCAGCATCGATATCACGCAGGAGCGCGTGGACCGACAGATCATCGGCATCAACGCGTACCCGATGGAAACGCTGATGAGGCTCAGCCAGGACGGGCGCGTGAGCGACAAGGTGCTGACCGCGATGCGAGACCTCTTCGCAAGACAGGCCAATCTCGCGAACATTGAACGCGTCATCAACGAGCGCGAGCAGCAGATCAACACGCTCAAGAGCGATCAATCGCGGATCACCGGAGTCATGCAGCCGCTGGACCGCAACACCGACACCTACCGCAACTTCCTGACCAAGCTCAACAAGCAGGAGGCCGACATCGACAAGCTCAACACCGCTCAGGAAGCCAGCCGGACCGAACTCGACACGGCACGCAATCAGTTGGACGCGGCCCTCGAGCAGTTAAACGTGGACTGAGAAAGTCGCCCGGTCGGCCGCCAGCGGTCGCCCACGGCCGTCAGGGAACAGCCGAAGGCACGAGGGCTCGACACCAAGCAAGCCGCGGCCCCAGAGTCCAAAGAAAAAAGCCCCGAGCGACATCGCTCAGGGCTTTTCATTTGTTTCCAATCGAACTTCACTCACGCCTGTGGTGCGTGACCAAGAGCTCAAGGTGCCGATGCGAGCGCGAGCCGCGCCGAACCCGCGTGCCAGGTAGATCACTTCTTCGGCGGGATGCCGGTGATGCCGGCCTTCTTGCGGGCGACGATGCGAGCCGTGAGGCGGCTCTTGCGGCGGGCCGCCTGGTTCTTGTGGATCGTGCCCTTCTGAGCGGTGCGATCGATCACCTGCGCTGCGACCTTGAGGGCCGCTTCGGCGTCAACCAGCGGCGCGTGCAGGATTTTGTCCGTCAGATCCTTGATGGCGTCGCGCATGGTCGCCTTGCGCCAGCGGTTGCGGGCGTTTCGCTTCTCGTTCTGGCGGATGCGCTTCTTGGCGGACAGTGAGTGGGCCATATCGATGTCGTTCCTGAGGGAGCCGGTTCGTCATTCCGCCGCGCGAATGCGGGCGATCCATCCCGAAACCTGTCCGTGCCGCGATGAAGCGGAAAAGGCAGTGGGGGAGGGGGGCAACAATAGAGCATCCGGCGTCGAGGATCAAGCGCACGCTTGCCATCGGCCGCCAGCGTGCTAACCTTCGCTTCGAGCCGCGGGCGTAGCTCAATTGGATAGAGCACCTGACTACGGATCAGGAGGTTAGGGGTTCGACTCCCTTCGCCCGTATTGACAAGACGCCGGTCGCCACGCGCGCCCGGCGCTTTTTTTTGGCCCTGCACGCTGCGCGCCCCACCGGCCAGCCCCCGCCCCGATTCGGCCGCCCTTTGGCAGACGCAGGTGCATCCCGGGTGCATGTGGGCCGTACACTCCACCCGTGCCTGCCCGCCCCCCTCAAACCGGTGTTGATCCATCAGCAAACCCCGGCCCTGGCGCCGCCTCGGCTTCTCTCGCCGCGCCGCTGCGCATCGAGAACCTCGTTTTCCGCTACTCCGGCTCGGGCTTCGGCGTGTCGGTCGCGTCGCTGCAACTCGCCCCCGCGGAGCAGGTGCTCCTCACCGGCGGCTCGGGCTCCGGCAAATCGACAATCCTGCACCTGGTCGCGGGCCTGATCGACGGCTCCGGCGGGCGCATCTTGGTCGCGGGCACGGATATCACCCGTCTCTCGCCCGGGGCTCGCGATCACTTTCGTGGTCGTCATCTGGGCATGATCTTCCAAACCTTCAACCTCCTGCAAGGCTTCAGCGCGCTGGAGAACGTCATGGTCGCGATGATGTTCAGCGACATCCCGCCCCGCGAGCATCGCCCGCGGGCCGCGGAGCTGCTCTCATCCCTTGGCATCACGAGCCCGGCCTCGCCCGTCGAGCAGCTCAGCGTTGGCCAGCAGCAGCGCGTCGCGGTCGCGCGCGCGGTCGCGTGTTCGCCCGCGCTCGTGCTCGCCGACGAGCCGACAGCGAGCCTTGACCCTGACAACGCGCAGGACGCGATGGACGTCATCCAGGGAAGCTGCCGTCGCGTCGGGGCCGCGCTGCTCTGCGTCAGTCACGATCCCTCGCTTGTGTCGCGATTCGAGCGACGCATCGCGCTGGCCGATCTCAACAGCGCGCCCGCGCCCCAAGTCGGAGCCGCGCCATGAGCATGACCGATCTGTCCATCGTCCGCAAGAGCCTCAAGACGCACGCCGTCTCGACGATCATCACCGCGTTGTCGGTCGCCATCGCCGTCGCGCTGCTCGTCGTTCTATTCTCGCTGCGTGAGCACGCGGGCAACGCCTTCCGTCGCGGCACCGGCAACATGCACGTGCTGATCTCCGCCGACGCGTCGCCGCTCTCCAGCGTGCTCAACAATGTCTTTTACGCCAACCCGCCACAGCGCAAGCTGCTGATGAGCGACCTGGAACGCCTGGGCCTGACCAACGACACCGAAGGCCCCGGCGCCCGTCCACGCGATCGACGCGTTGAATGGGCGATCCCCGTGCAATCCGGCGACAGCTTCCGCTCGTTCAAAACGATGGCGACCACCAACGACTTCTTTGCGAAATTCCAGCCCGCCGACGCTGTGCCCTGGAAACTCCGCGAAGGCGCATTCTTTGACGCCACCTGGCAGGTCGTCCTGGGCGACACCGTCGCCCGCCTCACCAACCTTCAAGTCGGCGACGAGATCTTTATCTCCCACGGCTGGAGCAACCGCGGCCACGCCGCCGTCGCCGGCGATACCCCCGGCACCAAGTCCGACGATCATGACCACAGCCACGCCGATCACGATCACTCGCACGACCATGAAGAAGGCGGCGCGATGGGCGACGGCGCACACGTCCACGACGACCATCCGCTGGTGATCGTCGGGATTCTGGAGCCCACCGGCTCGCCTCACGACCGGGCGGTGTTCTTTCCGATCGAGGCGTCATGGATCTTGCACGCCGAGGAGGCGCGAGCCGCAGCTGAGCCAACGCCCAAGCCCGCTCGTATAGAGAATCTGACACCCGAAGAGAAGGCCGTGAACGCGGTGTATGTGCGTTGTCGCACCAACGCGATCATCGGATCGTTCTTCAGCGAGATGCGCAGTGCGCCGGGGATCACCGCCGCGCTGCCCAACAACCAGATCGTGGCGTTGATGCAGATCGTCGGCTCGATCGACCAGATCATCCTGGCCATCGGCATCGCGGTCCTCATCTCGAGCATCGTCTCGGTGATGCTCGCAGTGTACAGCAGCATGGGCCAGCGCCGGCGTCAGATCGCGGTCTTGCGCGTGCTGGGCGCGACGCGGGGGCGCATCGTTGGCCTTGTGCTCACAGAGTCCGCGCTGATCGCGACGCTCGGCGCCGTCGCGGGCGCGGCCTTCGCCGTCGTCGCCATGCGTGTCGCCTCCAGCGCGATGCTGCAGCGCACCGGCCTCTACATCGATCCGTGGATCGACCCGCTGTGGCTGCTGGTGATCGGCGTCGCGACCATCCTGCTCGGCGCGCTGGCGGGCGTGCTGCCAGCCATCAGCGCGTATCGCGTCAGCGTGATCCGCAGCCTGCGTCCGCTTGGGTAACCGATCGCGACGTCTACCATCGTTCATCGCGGCCGCGACCGGCCGCGCGGGGAGCATCACGTGCGACTTTTCTGGTCCATCATCCTGCTGCTTGCCGCGATCACCGGCGTCTTGGTCTGGCAACGCACCGCCCCGCCCACGTCGGCTTCGCCTCAGCCGCCCGCCCTCGCGCGAGACGCCATGCCCGGGCCTGCCGGTGAACACGCGACCAAACCAGCCGCGCCCGCGTTGGCCACGCCCGCGATTATCCAGACCGCCGCGGACGCAATAGTTACACCCGCTCTACCCGCGCTAGTTCCAAACGCACCGCTCGCGCCTGAGCCCCTCGCTTCACCCACGCCGCCGCCCGCTCTACCGTCGCCTCAGCCGCCCCCCCCCGTAGCGACAACGACGTCCGCAGATCCCACCCCGGCGCCAGCCACCGACGCCGCCGCGGCCATCACTCGTGAACTCGACCAACTCCTGGGCTCAGCCGATGGCGAGATCAGCAAGCCCGTCGTCGCCACGCCCGTTGACGCACCGGAAACCAAGGCGGTCCAGAGCGACACGACCAGTTCCGGTGCCCGCGTCGTGCAACGCGACGACGGCGCCATGCTCATCGACGACCGCTTCATCGTGCGCGGCAAGGGCACCGAAGCCGACCCATATCGCCTGCCTTGGGAGCTCCTGGTCTCGGCCCAGGAAACCTACGCGCCGCGCAAGGGCCTCAAGAAAATCCCCGCGCGGCTCTCGATGTTCGACAACACCAACGTGCGAATCTCCGGCTTCGTCGCCTTCCCGATCACCAGCACGTCCCCACGCGAGATGCTCGTCATGCTCAGCCAGTGGGATGGCTGCTGCATTGGCATGCCGCCCACGCCCTACGACGCCGTGGAAGTCCGCCTCGCCACCACACCCACGCCTTCGCAGCGCTCCAGCAACCAGGGCACGCTTCGCGGCGTGCTCAAGATCGACCCGCTCGAAGACGCCGGCTGGCTCCTGGGCATGTACGTGATCGAGAACGGCAAGCTCACCACCGAAGAATGACCGCCTGAATCAATCTCTCACAAGCTCACAACTCACGCGCCCGCCCCCCGCCCCCCGCCCCCCGCCTCCTCGCACCCCGGCGCAGGAACCGATCCACCATGGCACGCACCGTCCGCCTGACTTCCACCGGCCCGCACCGGATCGACCCCACGACCATCGCCCCCGGCAAGATGATCTCCATCTGCACCTGTGGCCTGTCACAGAGCTACCCGCTCTGCGACGGCTCGCACAGAATCACCAAGACGGAGGAGCAGGGCGTGTTGTACACGTACAGCGCTGACTCAAAGTCTGTGATCGCCCAGTGCCCGGACGGTGCGTGTCCGCCGCCGGCGTCGGCGCCGAGCGACGCGATCAAACCGGAGCCGTCCGCCGGGCCGGTCCCGCCGATCGTCGGTTCGTAAGCGATTGTCACTTGGTAAAGCTCGCGGCGAGCATCGAGCGCGTATGTACGCACCAACTGACCGGGCTCACGCGGGGCTGGGCACGCGCTGAACGATCTCGCGCAGAATCGCGGTGGTCTGGTCGGCCGTGCCGTCGGCCAGCGAGCCGCGCGAGATGACGCGATGGGCGCACACCGGCTGCACGCTGGTCAGGATGTCTTCAGGGATCACATAGTCGCGCCCGCGCAACACCGCCCACGCCCGCGACGCCTGCGCCAGCGCCAGCGACCCGCGCGGCGACACACCAAGCTGCAACGCCTCATGCACCCGCGTCGCCGTTGCGATCGCGATGATGTAATCAATCAGCGAGCGATCAAGGCGCGCGTTGTCCGTCCGCTCCTGCAGCGTCACCACCCGCGCCGCATCAATCACCGGCCTCAGCTCCCCCAACTTGCGCGCCGAAGGGCGCAGCTCCAGCACCCGCGCCTCATCCGCCGCTGACGGATACCCGACGCTGATGCGCATCAGGAATCGATCAAGCTGGTTCTCCGGGAGCTGATACGTGCCCTGAAAATCCGTCGGGTTCTGCGTCGCGACGATCATGAACGGCTTCGGAAGCTCGTGCGTCACCCCGTCAACCGTCACCGAGCCCTCGCTCATGGCCTCCAGCAACGCCGTCTGCGTGCGTGGCGTCGCCCGATTGATCTCATCGGCCAGCACGATCGACGCGAAGATCGGCCCGCGCTTGAAGTCAAAGCGATCCTGCTCGCGCCGATACACGCTCACGCCCAGAATGTCGCTGGGCAAAAGGTCCGGCGTCAGTTGCACGCGTCCAAACGGGCAATCAATCGACTTGGCCAGGGCCGAGGCCAGCACGGTCTTGCCCACCCCCGGCACGTCCTCAATCAGGCAATGTCCGCGGGCAAGCAGGCAGGCCAGAACGCGATCGATCGACTCGGGGTGCCCCAAAAAGACCGACGCAATCCCCGCACGAAGAGCCTCCAGACCTTGTTCCATAAGGAGCGGAGTGTAGCGGCCGGGGCGTCCTGCCGATCACGCAGTGCGTGACGCGACATACCACACCGCCCGCGCGAGCAGCGAGCGATCGACGCGCCCGGCGGGCACACTTCAGAAGTTGAAGTAGATGAACGTCTGGGTGTGCCGCAGCATGATGAAGACCGTAAAGAACATCACGCCGCCCGACAGCGCGATCACGACGTTGCGCAGCCAGAGCGGGACTTTCTTTCGCTGGTTGAGGTTCCACGCCCCGGCGACCAGCAGGAATCCCACCATGTACAGCGCTGTGACCAGGTACACGTTCTCGCGCAGCGACATTGTGCCGATGGTCGAGATGTCGAAAGCACGCAGGATCATCGTGTTCGCCTTCTCGAGCCCATCGGCCCTGAAGTAGATCCAGCCGAGCATCGCCAGCGGCACCGTCCAGAGCCATCCGCCGACGATCCGAACCGGCAGCGGCAGCCGCTCGCGGACCGGCTCCGAGAAGCGATGCAGTAGCACGAGCACCGCGTGCCAGACGCCCCAGAGCGCAAACGTCCAGCTCGCCCCGTGCCAGAGCCCCATGATGAACCACGTCGCGAAGAGCGCAAAGGTGCGGCGTGCCTCTCCCGCGTCGTCGTTGGAGGCGGTGGTCTCCTCGCCCTTGACGTACCCCTGACCGGTGCCGCGGAACTTGACGCCCTGCAGCGGGAGATAGAGGTAGTCACGGATCCATGTCGAGAGGGAAATGTGCCAGCGCCGCCAGAACTCTCGCGGGCTGGTCGCCAAGTAGGGCCAGTTGAAGTTGCGCGGGAAGTGAAAGCCCATCACGCGAGATGAGCCCAGCGCGATCGATGAGTACCCAGAGAAGTCGAAGTAGATCTGGAAGCCGAACAAGAACGCGAGCGTCCAGATATCGAGCATCCCCATCTGACCGACAGGTTGCTGAAATCCGGCATCGACCAGGGGCGCGATGCTGTCGGCCAGGACCAGCTTTTTGAAGAGTCCCTGGAGAATCTCTTCGAGGCCGTAGACGACCTCGCCGCGAGAGGGACGCTGGTAGTTGTCCATCTGCGGCACCACTTCACTGGTGCGGAAGATCGGGCCCGCGACCAGCTTCGGCCAGAACATGACGAACGTCAGGAAGTTGACGAAGCTCGGCACGGTGGGCGTCACGCGCCGGTACACGTCGATCGTGTAGCTCATCGACTCGAACGTGTAAAAACTGATTCCCAGCGGGAGCAGGATCGCTGGCAGGGTCACCTCAAACGGCAGCCCCATCACCGCGAAGATGCTCTGCGTGGTACCCACCACGAAATACGTGTACTTAAAGAAACCGAGGATGGTGAGATTCATCACCATGCTGACCGCCAGCCATGCCTTCCGCACCGTCGGATTGTCCGACTTGGCGATTTGCATCCCGCCGTACCAGTCGATGAACGCACTGAGGACGATCAGGGCCAGGAAGTCGACACGCCAGAACGCGTAGAACGCCAGCGAGCCAACGAGCATTACCGTCTTGCGGAGCCAGGCCGGGCCGAAGACCACCATCGGGACCAGGGCCAGCATGAACAGGATGTAGGTCAGTGAGTTGAAGAGCATGTGGTCAGTCCGGCCGGTCCTTCGTCAGTCGAACCTCCGAGCGGGTGTCTGCCGCGCTCGGTCTTGAAGTTCAGATCTCATCGTTTCGGGGCGGCTTCGAGCGGGGTACGGTTGATCGCGTCGCGTGTGACCTCGACGAGCTTCCGCCCGACCATCTCGTGGGCCGGGCCCTGGAAGTGCATGAAGTCCACCTCGCCACCCAGCGTCCCCCACAGCGTGTCGGGAACCAGGCGCTCCAGGTTGACGAAGTTGGCACCGGAATCGGCGCACAGACGCTCGACCTCGGTCTTCCACTCCGCGTATTCAGTCATGACGTAGGGCGGCTCGGTATCCCAGCGAATGGGGGCGACGTACACCACCACCGCCGCGCCGGCATCGCGGGCCAACTTGATGATCTCGCGCAAAGCTTCCATGTTCTCTTGCTTGCGGGCCTTGATGATCGGGCGCTTCGTCTTCGAATCAATCCGCAGCGCGGCGTTGCGAAGCTGGTAAACATCCGCCATCAGGCGCGCGTAAGACTGCTCGCGATCGCGCCATGCCGGAAACACGCTGTCAAACTGCTTGTCGAGCCAGGCCTCGCTCTTCTGCTGGAGTGACTCGTGCGCCCGCTCGGTGCCCTGCCCGTCCTTATGCCCCGCGCCCTTGAGCTTGGCTAGCTCATGCACAACCCGTGTCCCTTCCGCAGACTTGCCCAACATCACGCGGGTCGGCTCATCGAGCAGCTTCGCCAACTGCTCACGCGGATCGCCCTCGCGCAGGTCATCAAACACCACCGGCACGATCACCGCCCGCGGCGGCTGAACGCTCATCGCCCACGCAGTCACAATCACCTGCTCGCGCAGTGACGCGTTCGGAAGGGTGAGGCAATAAACTGGCAGGCCTGCGTCCCGCGTGGCGTGATACGCCGCGATCTCGTCGCCGGCGCGGAGCTGGTTGATCGAGTGGAGCTGCGAGTTGCCCAGCAGCAGCCAGCGCTCGCCGCCAGGCGTCGCCGCCGGGATGCTCGCAGGTGAGGCGATCGGCGCAGCCGGCCCGCGCGTATAGACGCGGGCATAATCCGACGGCGAATGGGCGTTGATGGGCACCCCGTCCACGATTCCGGGCTTAATCTGCACCGCCGCCCCCAGCGCCAACTGTTCCGGAACCACCCGGCGGGCGTGGTACACGCCGATCACCAGTGAACCGATCGCAATCGACACCACTAGCAGCCCAAGCCGCAGCGCCCAATGGTCACCAAAGGTGCGACGGTGGACCCCCGCAGAATCAGCTTCCGAAGTGAAGTGGCTATCTTTACCCATATAGGTATACCAAACATCTGCCTCCCCCGGCTCGTGGGCGGGCAAGAGCGGATTATCGGCCAGTAAACGTACCCCGGCGAGCAAAAAACTGGGAAGGTCATCAAAAGAACACGCGGTGGCTCACGGATCACAGCGGCGGTGAGCTTGCATAGCCAATCTTTCGCCAACCCACAAACGGAAAAGGGCCCGCGATCAGTCGATCGCGGGCCCTCGATGCAGTTCTTGCGCGGGCTCGCCGCGCACTATTTCACTGACTCCTCACTCGCAAATCGCAACTCGCGACTCGCGACGCAGTCCTCGCGACCCCGCTCAATAGCGGTAGTGCTCGGGCTTGTACGGCCCATCGACCGAGACGTTGAGATACGCCGCCTGCGCCGGCGTCAGCTTTGTGAGCTTGACGCCGAGCTTCTCAAGGTGGAGGCGGGCGACTTCTTCATCGAGCTTCTTGGGGAGGATGTAGACCTTGTTCTCGGTGTACTTCACGCCGCTGAGCGTGGGCTTGTTGTTGGCGCTGAGCCACAGGTCAAGCTGCGCGATCGTCTGGTTGGTGAATGACGAGCTCATGACGAAGCTCGGGTGGCCCGTGGCGCAGCCCAGGTTCATCAGGCGACCCTCGGCCAGGACGAGGATCGACTTCTCGCCCTTGGTGCCCTTGTTGAACACGAACTCGTCGTACTGCGCCTTGATGTTGACGCGCGTCACGTCCTTGGCCTTGGCCATGCCAGCCATGTCGATCTCGTTGTCGAAGTGGCCGATGTTCGCCACGATCGCCTTGTCCTTCATCTGCCGCATCACCTCGAGCGTGAGCACGTCCTTGTTGCCGGTCGCAGTGATGAAGATGTCCGCAGTGGCCACGACGTCCTCGAGCACGTTGACCTCGTAGCCCTCCATCGCCGCCTGCAGGGCGTTGATCGGGTCGATCTCGGTCACGATCACGCGGCAGCCTTGCCCGCGCAGGCTCTGTGCCGAGCCCTTGCCCACGTCGCCATAGCCCAGCACGACCGCGACCTTGCCGCCCAGCATGACGTCGGTGGCGCGGTTGAGGCCGTCAACCAGCGAGTGGCGACAGCCGTAGAGGTTGTCAAACTTGCTCTTGGTGGCGGAGTCGTTGACGTTGATGGCCGGGAAGGCCAGCGTGCCAGCCCTGACCATCTCGTACAGGCGATGCACGCCGGTGGTCGTCTCTTCGCTGACGCCCTTGATGGCCTTGAGGAACTTGGTGAACTTGCCGGGGTTCTTGCCCTGCTCCTCGCGCAAGAGGTCGAGGATCACGCCCCACTCTTCGGGGTCGTTGGCTTCATCAAACGCCGGGACCTTCGCGGCCTTCTCAAACTCGGCGCCCTTGTGCACCAGCTGGGTGATGTCCCCGCCGTCGTCCAGCAGCATGTTCGGCCCGTTGCCGTCCGGCCAGACCATCGCGACGTTCGTACACCACCAATACTCCGGGAGGCTCTCACCCTTCCACGCGAAGACCGGAATGCCCTTGGGGTCATCGAGCGTGCCGCCCAGATGCTGGCCGACGACGATCGCCGCCGCGGCCGAGTCTTGCGTGCTGAAGATGTTGCAGCTCACCCAGCGCACGTCGGCGCCAAGTTCAACCAGCGTCTCGATCAACACACCGGTCTGCACGGTCATGTGCAGCGAGCCGAGGATCCGCGCGCCGGCCAGAGGCTTCTGGCCCTTGTACCGAGAGCGCAGGGCCATTAGGCCGGGCATCTCGTGCTCAGCCAGACGCAGCTCTTTGCGCCCAAGCTCAGCCTGCGAGAGGTCCGCCACTTTGAACTGCAGGCCGTTCTTGGCCTTGTCAACCGTGGGGAGAGAAACCTTGGAGGGACGGACGTTGGGAACCGTGGTCATGAGAAACTCCTGAGAGGAAATCGGGGTGTTGGGGGAGGCGACGACGCGAGTTTCAAATCGCGTGGATGGTCGTTGCGGTGGTCTGGGGTTGGGTGGGCGGCGGTTACGCGGCTGGAGGTTTTCGAGCGGTGCAGGCAAAGAGGCCCGGTCCCTTGGCCTCTGTATCGGACGGCAGAGCCTGCAACCGCACTTCCACCAGCCCCGCGGACCCAAACATACGGATCAGCTCCGGCGCGTTAAAGCCCAGCCAGCGGTGCCCCATGGTCTGGCGATACGCGGCCCGGTCGTGCTCGATCATGTCCACGACGAGCGCCACGCCGCCGGGCTTGAGGATCCGCGCCATCTCGGCGCACACACGCTGCGGCTCGGGGATGTGGTGCAGCACCAGCACGCACACCGCAGCGTCAACCGTCGCGTCCTTGATCGGAAGCTGCTCCAGATCGCCCCGCACAAACTCGACGTTCTTGAACGCCCCCAGCCGACGAGCCGCGGCGTTCAACATCGGCTCGCTCTGATCCACCGCGATCACGCGCGACACGCACGGCGCCAGAAGTTCCGAAGCGTTGCCGGTGCCGCACCCCAGATCGGCAACGACCCACTCCTTCGGCAACAGCGGCAGCATCGCCTGCAACGTCACCCGCCCGCCAAACAGATCCGTGCGGACCTCATCCCACTCGCCCGCGACGCGCCCGAAAAACGCCTTCGTGTCCAGCCGCCGGTCTTCGAGCACTGCCTGCAACCGACGCAGGTCTTCGCCGAGCTCGGGCGACTCCGGATCGTCCAGCCGCCCACGCACCGCGCTCCACAGCGCGCGGCTTTCGGGGGCTAGATCGTCCATCACCAGCCGGTAGAGTGAGCTGGTTCCCTCCGCACGCGACACCAGCCAGCCGGTCTCGCTCAGGAGCTTCAGATGACGGCTGACGGTGCTCTGGGGGAGCTGGAGCACCCGGGCAAGCTCGCCAACCGACAGCTCCTCGCGGTCAAGCAGGCGCAGCAACCGCAGCCGGACTGTGTCGCTCAAAGCACTCAGCGAGTCAACGAGCGAGATGTGTCGGGTCGAACGCTTCATCCGTTTATCCGGATGAATGGTAAGAGGGTCCTGGCCTGTGTGTCAAGCGACTTTGAGACGGATCTTTGCAGTCAGTCTTCTATAACTACGCGGAAACCGAGATTATAGAATTCAGCCGCTTCGTGTCGCCAATTCGTGTTAAGGGTTCACAGTTGCGGTGCGTTCGTCCGGCGGCAGGCCATAGAACGGGCCAGCGGAAAGTTCCTTGGACGATTTGATGCGGGTGACGACGTCGCTGTTCTTGGGGTCGATGAAGTACGCCATGCGCAGGCGCCGGTTGGCCTCTGCGTTGTCGCCGACGGACGAGTAGAGATCGTAGAGCTGGATTTGCGGCGCGACGGAGACGCCGCGATCGATGCGGGCGGCGGTCAGCAGGGCGGTCTTGGCGGTGTCCGGGTCGCCGGCGCGGCGGGCGAAGAGGCCAAGGCGCATCCAGTTGTCAACCGTGCCGATTGAATCGGTGTAGCTGCGCAAAAGGCGGAACATCTCCTCGACCTGATTGCCCTTGATCATGGCGTTGCAGAGGTCGTCCAGATACTTCGGGTTCGTGGGCTCTTGCGAGTGGGCGAGCTTGAGTTGCTCGATCGCATCGACGGAGTCGCCTTGGGCCAGCAGAGCGCGGCCGTAGGCGTTTCGGGCTTCGGTTTCGCCTGGTCGCAGGCTGAGGTAGCGGGCGTAGCGCTCGACGGCTTCGTCGTAGCGTGCGCCGCGCAGGGCCTCATCGGCGCGGAAGCGCTCGTTGACGGGGCCTTGGCCGCCGCAGGAGGCCAGGAGCGCCAGGGAGACGATCGCGAGGGGGAGAAGACGGGTGGTCATTTTGAGAGTCCTTCGGAGTAAGCCAGCGGCCATGATATCGACCGATGCGATACACTGCCCGCATGATTCCGGGGCGCATGGTTTTGCTCGAGCACACGCTGCCGGATGGCGAGGTTCACTTCGACTGGCTGATCTATCGCCCGTCGGCGCAGGGGGTGGGGGTCGCCGGGGAAGTGGGCGAGGCGAGGAAACCGATCGACCCCGAGGCGCGCGAGCTGCTGAGCTTTCGGGTGATGAAGCGGATTGATCGGCCCGCGGCGCGCCGCTTCGCCGCGGAGCGGATGGAGAATCATCGCAACCTGTATCTGGCGTATTCGGGCGAAGTTTCCGGCGGGCGCGGCAGCGTTCGGACGGTGGCTCGTGGCCTGGTGGTCCAAGTCGAGGAGATGGATGGCGCGATCGCGATCCGCGCCCTGTTCGCAAGGGCCAGCCCATATCTCTGGGCCGGCAGCGCGGGGGTAGACGGCTGGACGTTTCAGCGCGGTTTGAAGCTTGCTCCGCTGCGGGTTGAGAAGGCGAGCGCGGACGCGGGCTTTGCCAGTTGGCACCTGGGCGATGCCTCGTCGAACAGCATCGGTCTGGCGTCGGATTGGCTCAGCGGACTGTGATTCCTGCGTGATGGCGTCGAACGGCAAGCGCGAGCGTTCTATCATCTCGACCTGTGCCCGTGCTCGCTGCGACCAACCTGAAACTCGCCTATGGCGAGCGAATCGTCCTTGATGGGGTGTCGCTGTCGCTTGAGCCGGGGGAGCGGATCGGCATTGTGGGGCGCAACGGCTGCGGCAAGTCTTCGCTGATGAAGATACTGACTGGGATCACGCTGGCGGACTCGGGGATGGTGAGCACTGCGAAGGGCTGCCGCGCTGGGTATCTGCATCAGGACCCGAAGTTCCCTGAGGGTGAGACGCTGCGCGGCGCGGCGGAGAGCGCGTTTGCGGAACTGCACCGGCTGCACTTGGAGCTGGACAAGGTCTTCGAGAAGATGGGGACCGCCGAGGGCGCCGAGCTTGACAAGCTTTTGAAGACGCAGGTGCGGCTCGAAGAAGAGATGATGAACGCCGGCGGCTACAGCATTGATCACAAGATCGAGAGCGTGCTGCACGGTCTGGGCTTTACCGACGCGCAGTTCGCGGTGCCGGTGGTCGGCCTCAGCGGTGGGCAGAAGGGGCGTCTGGCGCTGGCGCGGCTGCTGCTTGAGAGCCCGGACATTCTGTTGCTTGACGAGCCGACGAACCACTTGGATATCGACGGGTGCTTGTGGCTTGAGTCGTTCTTGAAGGACGAGTTCAAGGGGGCCGTGATCATGGTGAGCCATGACCGATACTTGCTTGACAACGTGGTTAATCGGATCATCGAGGTCGAGCAGGCGCGACTGATCGATTACCCGGGCAACTACCTCGCGTTTCGCGAGATTCGCGCGCAGCGCAGGCTCACGCAGCTTCGCGCGTTTCAGAACGAGCAGACGCAGTTCAAGAAGGAAGAGGCGTTCATCCGGCGCTATCGCGCTGGCCAGCGGGCCAAGCAGGCTCAGGGACGCCTGAGCAAGCTCACGCGGGCCAAGGAATCCAGCTCGCTGGAGCGGCCGATGGATGCCGAGGCGTTCCGGCTGGTGTTGCCAAAATCCGAACGCACTGGCGACATTGTCGTGAGCGCGCGGGGAATCGGCAAGGCGTACGAGAACGACAACGGCAGCATCAAGACGCTGTTTAGTAATCTGGACGTGATCGTGAGCCGCGGCGAGCGGTGGGGGATCATCGGGCCCAATGGCGCGGGCAAGTCCACGCTTATCCGGTGCTTGCTGAGCGAGCAGGAGACCGACGAGGGGAAGGTCAAGCTCGGGGCCAATGTCAAGGTCGGGTATTACCGGCAGAGCCACGATCATGTCGAGACCGACATGACGGTGTGGGAGTATTTGCAGCGGGTGATTCTGAAGGAAGCGCCGGGCCAGCAGGCCAGCGAGCAGCAGGCCCGCAACCTGGCTGGGGCGTTCCTGTTCAGCGGCGACGAGCAAGAGAAGCAGATGCACCTGCTCAGCGGCGGGGAGCGCTCGCGGGCGGTGCTGGCAGGACTGCTGGCCAGCGCGAAGAACGTGCTGGTGCTCGACGAGCCGACGAACCACTTGGATATCCCGTCGGCGGAGCGATTGGAAGATGCGTTGACGGCGCCGGACCCAGAGGGCGACGATGACGCTGGGTTTGACGGCACGCTGCTCTTGATCTCGCACGATCGCGCGCTCATCGACGCGACCTGCGACCACCTGCTGATCTTTGACGGGCACGGCGGCGTGGTCGTGTTCAACGGCTCGTACAGCGAATGGCACGAGCGACAGCTTCTGGAGAAGAAAGAGCAGTCGCAGCGCGACAGCGACGACAAGCGCAGGCGCGACGACGCTGAACGGCAGCGGAAAGCGTCGGAAGAAGCGAAGAAGCGCCAGGTGTCGCAGGCGAAGTCGAACGCGAGTTCGAACTCGAACACAAACTCGAACTCGAACAACCCGCTGGCGCGATTGAAGACCGAGCAGATCGAACAACGGATCAGCAAGGCTGAGGCGCGGATCAAAGAGATCGACGTGGCGCTGGGTGATGCCAACGTCTGGCGCGACCCGGCCAAGTGCGCGAAGCTGGGCGACGAACGCCAGCGTTTGGCTGGCGAGCTTGAGCCGCTGGAGTTTGAGTATCTGAGCCGGAACCCCGGCGGGGGCTGAGGGCGGGGAAGTCGCGAGACGCGAGGGCCGAACGACAAAGCATCACTGGCGACTCGCGACTCGCGACTTGAGACTCGAGACTCGATCCGAGATTCGCGTGCCACTGAACGGCTCGCGTTCAGTGCTCTTGAGCAATTTGAGTCCAGGGCGAGCACTGATCCGCAGAGCCGGATCAGTGGCACGGCGCTCGTGGGCTCTTTGCGTTTGCGGTCCGCGTCAGGTCGCATAGCGCGTCGGGTCGGGCACTTTGGCGGCGGCGAAGCCGTCGCGGCGGAGGATGCAGGAGTCGCAGCGTCCGCATGCCAGGGTGGCGTCTAAGCGGGTGATGGGGTCGTAGCAGGAGTGGGTGAGCGCGTAATCGACGCCCAGCGAGACGCCAACGAGGATGATGTCGCGCTTGGACATTGCGATCAGCGGCGAGACCACGCGCAGCGTGCGTCCTTCGACGCCCGCCTTGGTTGCGAGGTTGGCGGCGTGCTCGAAGGAGCGCACGAACTCGGGGCGGCAGTCGGGGTAGCCGGAATAGTCCACGATGTTGACGCCGAGGTAGATCGCGCTGGCGCCGAGGGTTTCGGCCAGGGCGGTGGCGAGGGAGAGGAAGATCAGGTTTCGCGCCGGGACGTAGGTGATTGGGATGTCGTCCATCGCTGAGACGGCGCGGTCTTTGGGGACGTCGATATCGGCGGTGAGAGCGGAGCCGCCGAAGGCGCGAAGGTCAACGCGGATGACGCGATGATCGGTCACGCCGGCGTGTTGGGAGACGCGCTGTGCGCTTTGCAGTTCGTGCCGGTGGCGCTGGCCGTAGTCGATGGCGAGCGTGGCGCAGAGCATGGCGTCGCGGCGGACAGCGATGGCCAGAGCGGTGGCGCTATCGAGGCCACCGGAGAGCAGGACGACGGCGCAGGGGCGTTGAGCGGGCGATTGCATTGCTCGCAAGAGTACGTTCGATGGAGTTGAATCTCAGTGGCGGAGTCGCGCGGCTTGAGCGCGAGGGCTCGGAAATGGGGCGGCGGCTCCGCGAGGCTGTTTCCTGCGCCGCGGCGTGCGAGATTGGGGAGAAACCTGAGGGCGACGGTGATCATCGAAAACGGCATGAGTGACGAGCGGCGGCAGCAGGGAGGGAGGCGGAAGATGCCGGGCGGGCGGGTGGTCAAGGGGCTGTGCGCGGCGAGCGCTATCCTGTTCGTCATGGGCGATGCCGCGAAGGCTGAGTTTGTGCCGAGCAGCAAGCCGTTGTCGGTTGAGGTTGACGCGAGCGAGCAGCCTTTGATCGAGGCGTTGCGGCTTGGCGACAACCGCGCGTATGAGAAGCTGATCCGAGACTTTGGGCCGCGCATGCTGGCGGTGGCGCGGCGTGTGGTTCGGAGCGAAACCGAGGCTGAGGAGGCGGTGCAAGACGCGTTCATCTCGGCGTTTCGCGCGATTGGGACGTTTGAGGGCGGGGCCAAGCTGTCGACGTGGCTGCACCGGATCACGGTGAACGCGGCGCTGATGCGGCTGCGAAAGTCGGGGCGGATTCGCGAGGCTTCGATCGAGTCGTTGCTGCCGTCGTTTGGCGAGGATGGGCACGCGAAGCGGAGCCCGTCGCCTTGGCGCGGCGGGAACGGCGCGGAGTTGTCAGCGGAGGAGACGCGGAGCCTCGTGATGGAAGGGATCGACAAGTTGCCCGAGGCGTATCGCGTGGTGATCATGATGCGCGACGTTGACGGGCTCAGCACGCTTCAGGCGGCGCAACTCTTGGGCGATACCGAGACGGCGGTGAAAGTCCGGCTGCATCGCGCACGCCTGGCGCTGCGTGAGTTGCTCGACCCTCACATGGCGGAGGGACGACTGTGAGCACGTGCCGCGACTGCATTGATTTTTTGTGTGATTACCTGGACAACTCGCTGCCGGAGTCGCAGCGCGTGGAGTTCGAGAGCCACCTTGCGGTGTGCCCGTGCTGTCGTACGTTCATGGAGACGTATCGCAAGACGGTGGAGATGACCGGGGGCTGCCAGGAGTGCGACAAGAAGACGTATCCGAAGTTGCCGGAGGATCTGATCCGCGCGATTTTGAGTGCGCGGAATGGAGCAGCAAAGCCGGTCGGGGACGCGGCAGGGCCGGGTGGCGCCGCGGGTCAGCCGTTGGAGTGAGTGCTCAGGCGGCGTACATGGGCTGGCCGCGGGAGATCACGTGCGAGTCGACGCTGAGGCGGGAGATCCAACCGCGTTGGGTGGAGAGTTTCACGCCGTGTGCGGCGTAATCGGCGACGAAGACGGAGCTGTCAATGAGGTAGCAGAAGTGATGCTCGCCGGCGTCGATGTTGACTTCGGCGACCCACCAGCCGGCGTCTTCTCGGCGCATGGAGACCGGGGCGCGGCGCCAATCGGTGAAGTCGCCGACGAGCTCCACGGAGAGGGCGCGAGGGAGGAAGGTTTTGAACTGGACGCGCCCGCTGGTGGTGGTGCAGATCATCGCGAGGCTCCGGAGAGGTCGAGGCGGTGGTGGGGGGCGCGGAGAGCGGCGGAGACGTCGCCGGTCCGAATCTGTTATTTCCATCGGCCTTCGGCGCGACTGACTTGGCCCGGCGTGCAAGAATCTTGTGGTGATCGCGGTTCCTTCGCGCGGAGTGGTTCTCGATGTCAAGGTGGAGATTAGAACGGCGGGTTGGCGTGGGGATGCTGATGATGCTGGGCGCGTTGGCTGCGCCGGTGGGCGTGAGCGCGGCGAGTGCGCAGCCGATCGAGGCGCGCCCGGCGGCGCGTGGGGTGGCGAGTCAGTCGGTGGATGCGGACCGGGTGGAGCTTTGGCCCGGCGCGAGGGCGATTTTTGTGCGGCTGGGGGATGATGCGCAGGAAGGTGTGGGGGGGTTGGTGTTGGGGACGGTGACGGTGGATGGGACGCCGGTGGAGGCGCGGGTGGTGCGCGTGTTCTTGCGGCGGGGGCCTGATGGGGTGGGGGGTGAAGGGGCGGCGGGGGCGCGGTGGGGGCGGTGGTGGAGCCGCGCCGGGGCTGGGGGTGTGGGGGTGCCGGTGTGGGGGGTGCGTGAGGTTTTGGATGCGGGCGTGAGGGCGGGCGTGAGTGGGCAGGGTGGTGCGCTGGGCGACGCCGCGCGGCGTGGACAGAGTGGTGAGTCGCTGTTTCTCCGCGTTGATGTGTCGGGTGTGGTCAACGACCCGACACGCTTGGGCGAGAGTCGGCTGCGATTGGGTGAGCGCGTAGTGACGCTGAGACGGGTGGATGCGGAGTTGATCGCTCAGGGGCGGGCTTTGGTGAATCAGGTGGTCAGATCGCGGCTGGCGCCTGGTGTTGACGCGTCGGCGGCGCTGAATGTGTGCGGGGCGCTGGCGAACCTGCCGATGGATCGCTGGCGCGCGAGGGCCGTGCTGAGCGTGTTGAATGCGCCGACGCCCGCGATCGAGGTTGCCGAGGGGAGCGACGCCTCGGCGGAGACGGTGCTGGGCGAGCTTGCGGAGCAGGTGGGCGTTCGCTGGCTGGCGGCGATAGGACGGCTGGATCGCGCGGATCGTGCGATCGCTCAGGCGATGACGGAGCAGCTCTTTCGCATCGTGCGGACCGAGACCCACGCGATCCCGGCGTGGAACGCGCAGGAGCCGTCGGAGTATTGGCTTTGCGCCGAACTACTGGACCCCGAGCGCGGGCGCGACGGGCTGATTCGGGTGGCGCAGGAGTTTGTCGCGTCGCAGCGCGCTTCGGTGATGTGGGTGATCGACGACGCGGCGAGCGCTACTCCCGGTGGGACGCGCTCACGCGGGCGGATTGGATTTGCAAACCTCGGCACAGCGCCGGCGCTGGCGCGAGTTCGGCTGGCGACGGGTGAGGATGTGGTGGAACCGGTGGCGGGACTTTCGGGGGTTGAGGTGTTGACGCCGCTGATGAGGGCGGGCGGTGGCGAGGCGGGCGCGGTGGCGAGTGTGACGGTGCGGGTGGGGATTGAGTCGGCGACGATGGCGGTGGTCACAGGCGCGGCGGGGGTGCGCCCGCCCGGGCTGGATGTTGGGCCTTTGCTGCTGGACTGGACGAGCGAGTCGTGGCTTGCGGGTCGGCTGGAGTTTCCGGGTGGCGAAGGCGCGAGCTCGGGCGCGATGGAGGGGGATCTGGGGGCTGCGCTTCCGGAGGCGTGGCGCACGACGGCGCGGGTGTACTTTGCGGAGCCGGGCGAGGGCGCGGCTCGGGGCGGGGGACCGAACGATTCCGGCGAGTGGCTGGTGTATGTCGATTGCCGGCAGGGGGCCGGGGCGGTGCGGGTGGAGGATCAGGTGACGCTCAGGTTTGGCACGCGTGGGGAGACGAGCGCAACGATCAGCGTGGGTGCCGACGGGCGCGCGGTGGATGACCGGGGCAGGTTGGTGCAGGGCGTGAGGGTCGTGACGAAAGACGGGAGCGCAGGTCGCCCGGCGGCGTGGTCGGCGTGGGTGCCGATCCCCGCGAGTGTGCAGGCGGGACGATTGGTGAGAGTGGGCATGCAGCGCGTGGACGCGCGTGGCGTGCGGTCAGCGTGGCCCCGCCCGATGATGCCTTGGCAGATCGAGCCGGGGCGGGTGGCGCTCGATCTAGGGCAGTGGCTGGGGCTGCCAGAGTGAGTGCGCAGAGCGGCGCGATTGCGCGCCGGGGAGTGTCGCGATCGTTTGCCGGGTGGGGCGGGCCTGCTCAGACCGTCTCGATTTCCTTCTGCTTGGCGCTCACGAGCGTGTCGCATTCGGTCTCGTACTTCTTGAGCAGGTCCTGAATCTCGGTCTTGAGAGTCTCGATATCGTCTTCAGCGACGTGTCCCGCGGTTTCGAGGGTGTCGGCGTGTTTGTTGGCGTCTCGTCGGGAGTTGCGGAGCGCGACCTTGGTTTCCTCTGCGACTTTTTTGCAGAGGGTCGAGAGTTGCTTGCGCCGGTCGCCTGAGAGCGGGGGAATGTTGATGCGGAGCTGCTTGCCCTCGCTCATGGGGTTCAGCCCGAGCCCTGCGGACTCGATAGCCTTTTTGATCTCGCCGATGATGCTGGCGTCGAAGGGCTTGACCAAGAGCTGGGTGGGCTCGGGGACGGAGACGGAGGCGAGGGATTTGATGTCGCTCTGGCTGCCGTAGGCGTCGATGCGGACGAGATCGAGAATGGCGGGGCTAGCGCGCCCGGTGCGGAATCCCTTGAGCTCTCGCTTGAGATGCTCCATGCTTTTGTCCATGTGCTCCTGGGCTTCCAGCAGAATCGTGTCGGCATCCATAGATAAGTCCCTTGCTAACAAGTGCGCGAAGCCGGAGACGGTTGATCAGGTGTTCTTGACGGTGGTGCCCGTGACGATCCCCTGCACGGCGGAGCGGATGTTTCCCTGAGGGCGGAAATCGAAGACGAGGATGGGCAGGTTCTTTTCCTGGCACATCGTGAAGGCGGTCATGTCCATGACCTTGAGGTTTTTCTGGATGGCGTCGGTGAAGGAGATGGTGTCGAGGCGCTGAGCGGTGGGATCTTTGCGGGGATCGGCGGTGTAGACGCCGTCGACTTTGGTGGCCTTGAGGATGATCTGGCAGTCGAGTTCAAGGGCCCGGAGCGCGGCGCAGGTGTCGGTGGTGCAGAAGGGGTTGCCGGTGCCGCCGACGAGGATGACGACGCGGCCCTTTTCCATGTGGCGAAGGGCGCGCCCGCGGATGAACGGCTCGGCAACGGCTTTGACTTCGACAGCGGACATGACCCGGCAGTCGAGCCCCTCGGCGAGGAGGCCCTCTTTGAGCGCAAGGCCGTTGATGATGGTGGCGAGCATGCCCATCTGGTCGGCGGTGGCCTGATGGATGTTGCCGATCTGGGCCATCTGGGCGCCGCGAATGAAGTTGCCGCCGCCGATGACGATGGCCATCTGGACGCCGGTGGCCTTGGCGAGCTTGACCTCGCGGGCGAGCACGGAGATTTCCTTGGGATCGAGCCCTTGCTGGCCGGCCCCGCCCAGAGATTCGCCGGAGAGCTTGAGGAGGACTCGGGTGTATGCGCGGGGCGGCGTCGAGCTTGAGGTGCCTGGCTGGGGGGCGGTTTCGACGCTGCTCATCGGAGATACCTCACTGATCGGCGACGCGGCGGGAGCGGCGCGAAGCTCAGTTCGCGATGATACTCCGGCGAGCGATGCCGGATTGCGAGCGGCGATGAATCTGGTGGTGCGCGGCAACCCCGGACGGTGGGGGTGCGAACAGACGCCAGTGGAGATCGCGGCGCGTGCGAGCGCGGCCGCGTTTGGGGCGGCGCGGCTGGTGCCTGCGATCGGCGGCTCGGGCGATACACTGTGGAGCGTCCGGCGTGTGTCGTGGATTACGCAGGGACGTGTCTGGGATATGAACGGGGTCGAACTGTCGGCCCGGATGCGAGTGTGGGCACGCTTGAGCCGATGATTCTCGGGCGTTCGGTGTCATGCGGAGGCGGGGTGAGGTGTTGTGGCGACGTCTAGCGAGGGCTTTGCCGGGAGTTTGCAGCGCGTGAGCATGCTGTTTTCAAGTCCGGGCGCGAGCGTGGTGGGTGAGCGCGAGCCACTGCCGCGAGCGATCATGCGCTGGGCAACGAGGGCGAGCGTTGTCGCGTGCGTGATGTCGTTGATCGTGCACGTGTTGCTCGGGTTGGTCGGCTATTCGGTACACGTGCGGCTGGGCGGTGGGGATGGCGGGAGCGGGCCGGGCGGGCCGGTGCAGGTGGCGACGATCTCACAGACCGAGTTGCTGGCGATGGAGTCGACCGAAATTCCGTCGCTGGCGCCGGGGGTTGAAGAGCGAATGGCGGTGGACGTTGAGACGCACGTGCAGATCGAGCTGCCGGGCGGGTCGGGCATGACGGATGTCGGGGACATCGGCGATATCGGCGATGGGCTGGGCGGCGCGGGCTCGGGGACGGGGATCGGGATCGGTACGGGGACGGGCGGCGCTGGCGGGGGCACTGCGAAGTTCTTCGACGTGGTCTCCAAGGGCGAGCGATTCGCGTACATCGTGGACAACTCGGGCTCGATGGAAGGCGAGAAAATCCAGGCCTTGAAGAGGGAACTGGCGTCGTCGATCGACGCGCTGCCGGAAACGGCGCAGTTTCTGATCATCGCGTTCAACTCGACGCCGGACATCATCGGCAAGCGGGAGCGGTGGATCGAGGCGACGCCGAAGAACAAGAGCGAGATGATCAAGGAGGTCATGAAGATCGAGGCGTTCGGCGGGACGGAGCCCTTGCCAGCGTTCGGGCTGGCGATCGGGAAGTTTCGCCCGCGCCCGGACTCTGTGTACTTTCTCACCGACGGCCAGTTTAATCCGGAGGATGCTGACCGCATCATCATGATGTGCCGCGCAGCGGGGCGGGTGCCGGTGCAGTCGATCACGTTTGTATCGCGGGATGGTGAGATCCTGCTTCGGAAGATCGGGCGTGACACGGGCGGGAGCTACACGCACGTCACGGGGCCGGTGAAGTAGGGCGGTGCGGAGCGCGGTTGTTGTAAGTCGGTTGGCAGGCGGCGGGAAGTTTGACTCGATCAGATATGATGGAAACTCGATCCATGACGTTGACGGTGCTCATCGCGGGTTTGACGGGGCTGGTTTTTGCGCGCGGCGCGGGCGCCGATGCGACGCTGCGCGAGGCACCGACGACGCCGGTTCGGCCGGTGTTGGCGGCTCAGGCACCGGGCTTGCCGGTGGCTCCTGCGACTTCGAGCACGGGGTCCGCGGCGCGGGTGCAGGTCACGTTGCGGTCAACGACCGGGACGGTTGATGGCGAGCCGGTCAGTTCATCGGGTGCGGGCCTTGTCGTGCGCATCGCCGCTGCGGATGGCACGCTTCAGGATCGCACGATCGGGTGGGACACGATTCGCACGATTGATGGCGCGGCGGCGCTGGCGGGCACGTTCTTGCCCATCGGCGAGCAACTGTGGCGCGGGCGTTCGCGGATCGAGCGCGGCGACTTTGTGATGGGCGAGCGCGTGATTGAGCCGCTGTACGCTTCGATCATGGGTGGTACCGGCGCGGGAGCTGGTGCGGGCGGCACGGGGTGGCCGGGTTTGGGCGGGCCGACGGGCGCGGTGTTGGCGGAGGCTGCGTTGCGATGCCGCTTGAATCGCGGATGGACGACGGCGGCGATTGAGCCGTGGCTGGCGTGGAGGGCGGCCCAGGAAGAGGGCGGGCGGTTGGGCGGGGTGATCGTTTCGGCGGGCCAGACGCCGCCCGGGCAACAGCAGTGGGTGGGCGGATCCATGAGCGGCGTGGGCGTGACGGACCTGGGAACGGGCCTGTGCGTGCAACTGCCGCCGATCTTTTCGAACGCCGCGAGCGCGCGGGCGCTGCCGGCGATTTACGCGCTGAACACGTGGGCGGCGGCGGAGCGACGGGCTGGCAGCACGGGAGAGCTGGCGAAGCTGTATCGAGCGGCGATCGCGGGGGAGATAGCGCAGAGTTCCGGCGGTTTTGCGGAGCCGATCGCGATCGAGATGATGAAGAGCGCGGACCCGGGCGTGCGCCTGTGCGCAGAGATCGTGGTCGCGCGGGTGGGAACGTCGGCCCAGCGTGCCGAGGCCCGCGGCGCGCTGAAGCAGCGACTGGCGATTGGAAAGTTGCGGACTGCGGATTCAGAGGTCGCACCAGCGCAGACAATGTCGTCGTGGCAGGAGGCATGGGTGCACGCGGCGATCGGGCGGTCGCTGCTCCTGGAGACGGATCTGCGGTCAAGGCGCGAGGCGCTGGTGTCGCTGCTGCACGTGCCGGCGAGATTCGGCGAGCAGGTGCCGTGGCTGGCTGCGATTTGTCTGCGCGAGGCGATCGAGGCGCTTAAGCAGATGGGCGATAGCGAGGGCGCGGCGCGCCTGACGGCGGACTTGAACTCACGACTTGGAGACTTTGCAACGGATGAATCTGCTCCGGCGGCGACGCCGGAGGGCGGCGAGAATAGTGCGCCCAGGTGAATGGTGTGTCGGTGTCGAACGGGCCGAAGCAGTGCTCTCAATCCACGCGCCGGGTTTGCGGCGTGTTGAAAGGCGGTTATGGCGAACACAGTGTTGATCAGCGAGTTGGCACAGCTCTCGGGGATGCTGATGGCGGCCCAGGACGGCGCGGCCAAGAGCTTCGTGGAGTCGACGTCGTTGCTTGGCTACGTTCACAAGGGCGGGTTAATTTCGTACGTCCTGGTGCTGCTCTCGTTTGTGGCGGTGGCGATGGTGGTCTGGAACCTGATTGAGCTGCGGCGTGAGCGACTGATGCCGCGGGCGGTGGTGGAGGGTCTGGCGAAATACTTGAACGCTCGACAGATCGAGGGAGCGATCGAGTACGCACGTCGCCCGGAGAACGCGAGCTTCATCGCGCGGGTGATGGCGGCGGGGCTCACTCGCGCCCAGAAGAGCCCGTTCGGGATGCTTGAGATTCGTACGAAGCTTGAGGAAGCGGCGTCGCGCGAGCTTGAGGTGCTGGATCGACCGACGAACGTGATCGGCATGCTCGCGGCGGTTGGCCCGATGCTCGGGCTGCTGGGCACGGTCATCGGTCTGATCGGCGCTTTCGGCGCCCTGAGCGGGATGGAGGGCGCGGCGCGCTCCAGCGAGTTGTCAAAGTTCATGTCGATCGCGCTGGTGTGCACGGCTGAGGGCCTGCTGCTGGCGATTCCGTGTACGTTCCTCTATGCGATGTTCAGGCGGCACACGACGCGCGTGATTGGCTTGGTGGGCGAAGAGGCCGAGACGCTGGTGGCGCCGCTTCAGGCGCCCGGTTCGCCGGCGGCGCAGGTCGTGCCCAGTGTGGCGCGTGCGGCGAGCCCGGTGGGCTTGGCGCGACCGGTCAATGCGGGCGGGGTGCCAGTAACGGCGATGCCGGCGCGTTCGGCGTGAGCGCCGGCGCCGGCGGCGGTGTCGTTGTGATGGAGGCGGGCGGGGTGGGTGATGTGGGCGCGCTGGCGAAGGCGCGCGAGTTCAGATGGGTGAGAGTTGGTTGAACGCCCACACAGGGGGCACGCGGGCACCATGAAGTTTCAACGCGTGGCGGAACATCACGAGATCCACTTTGACCTGACGGCGATGATCGACGTGGTCTTTCTGCTGATCATCTTTTTCACGTTCTCGACGGTGTTTACGAAGACGATGGCCGCGGCGGTGGACCTTCCGAAGGAGCGTGGCGAGACGCCCTCTGGGCGCGTGTCGGCGACATCGATCATGGTGGACATCGCGCGGGACGGGAGCATGACAATCCCGGGCCAGGGGCGCGCGACGAGCGAGACGGTGGTGAACGAGGCGCTGGCGGTGGTGGCAAAGGCGGCCAAAGAGGGGAAAGTTGCGGATCTGGAGATTACGGTGCGGGCGGATCGCGCGGCGCCGGCGCTGTTTGTCAATCGCCTGGCGGGGGATCTGGCCCGGGCGGGGATCCGCACCTGGAAGCTATCAACCAGCGGCGAGGGGCCGAGCGACACGGGCGGGGGTGCGCCGTGAACTTCAAGCGAGCGAGCGAGGGCGAGTATGTGATTCGGCTGCCACTGATCGCGCTGGTCGATGTAGTTTTGTTTTTGCTGCTGTACTTCCTGATTGCCGGCACGATCGCTTCGCCGGAGAGCCAGCTTTCGACTGCGATCACGGCGGATCGCAGGGGCGGCGGGCAGGGCTCGGCGCTGACGGCGCAGATTCTTCGCGTGGAGCGCGGTACTGGCGGGGAGGAAGCGGGCGCGCGGTTTGTGATCGGCTCACGCGTGATGGGCGACCGGGCGTCGCTTCACGATGTGCTGCTCAGCCTGCCGAAGGACGCGGGGATCGTGATTCGGGCGGCGGATGATGTGACGGTCGGAGCCGCGGCGACGGCGCTGCAGGTGGCGCGCGATGTCGGGTTCTCAAAGGTGAGCTATGTCGCGGGGAAGTAGAACGCGCACGGTGCGCGCCATCGTGTTAGGGGCGGCGATCACCTGCGGTTGCGGGGCGTGGTGGAGCGAGAGCACTTTGGGGGCGGCGCCGAAGATCGCGGAGAAGCCTGCGGCGGCGGAGGCTTCGGACCAGCTTGAGCAGTACCTGCAAGGGCAGGGGCTTGAGTCGCTGCTGGCAGAACAGCTTGCGCAGAAACTTAGCACGACTGGGCGGGATGATCGCGGGCCGCTGATCATGCGGCTGGGGAAGCTGTACGTTCAGCTGTTGGCACGGGCAAAGACGGCGGAGGAGCGGGCGTATTGGCTTGAGCGCTCGCATGACCTGGTGAAGCAGGCGCCGGACTCGCTGACGTTTGAGCTTCGGATCAATCTGGTGCGTGCGCAGTACGCCCAGAGCGAGGAAAGTGCGGAGCGGTGGCGGCTGGCGCTGATCAATGAGGAGGAGAGAGCGGAGGTTGAGCGCTCGATGCGGACGCATCGGCAAGAGCTCGAGCGGCTGGCGGTCGAGCTGCAACGCCGGACGGACATCGTTGAGAAGTCGGACAATTTTGGGCGCGAGGCGTCGGCGGTGCGCGACGAGGTGACGGACACGCGTCGCCTGCGGGCGGTAGCGCTGTACTACGCGGGGTGGGCGGGGTACTACGAGTCGATGCTTTCGGGTCAAGCGACGCCGGCGAGCGACGCGCTGCGGTCGTTTGGGTGGATTCTTGGGCGGACGAACGCGCGAGCCGAAGGGCCTTCGCTCGATGCGGCGGTGAAGGATCGGTCGTTTCGGCGCGAGGAGATGGCGCGAGCGGGGCTCGGGGTTGCGTTGTGCCATAGCTTGCTTGGGAGTCATGCCGACGCGGTGCGATGGATGGACGCGATCGATGCGGAGCCGGAGCTGTCGGCGGGCGTGCGCGAGTCGCTGTTGACGCGACGGATCACTATTTTGGCGGGCGCGCGCCGGTGGGATGAGTTGTTGAGCGCCGTGGAGCGGGCTCGCAAGAGCGAAGGAAGCGAGAGCACGGCGTTGCCGACGCTCGCGGCGCGCTTGCTGACTGTGGTGGCGCTGCGGACCGGCGGCGGAACGACGCCCGCGGGTGATGAGCGCGTGGCACGCCTGGCCAAGATCGGCATGGGCGATCTGGTGGCAAGGCAGGAGATCGCGCAGGTGATTGACCTGGCGCAGCGATTCGGCACGGCGCCGCTGGGCGACTCTGGATTTATCGTGAGCTACGTGCGCGGGGTGCGGCTGTATGAGGACGCTCTGGCGGCGCACAAGAAGACCGGCAGGGATCCGGAGCAGCCGACCGACGATCCGAGCGTTGCCAATGCCTATCGGCAGGCGGCGGGGATGCTCGACCTCAGCGTGCGAGAGCCGGACTCGACGAAGTTTCTGAACGCGAGCTCCAAAGCGGTGACGCTCGCGGGGCGGGCGCTGTTTCACGCCGGGGATTTCGGTCAGGCGGCGGACCGATTCATCGCGGCGGGGAAGCTGTGTGAGACGGCGCGTGACCTGGCGTGCGCAGAGGAGTCCACTTGGCTGGCGATTGTGGCGCTGGACGTTGGCTCGCGCGTGCTCAGCGGCGATGCGGCGCTCTGGGGCACGCGGGCCGACGAGCTGACGGCGATTTTCCTGCGCACGTATCCGCGCAGCGGGCGCGCGGCGGGGCTGCTGCTGCGACGCGCCGACGCGGGCGGCATCAAGGATGAAGAGGCGATCGGGGTGCTGATGGGCGTGCCGCCGGATGACCCGGTGTATAGCGCGGCGCGCCGGCAGATTTCACGCCTGCTTTATCGCGTGTATCGCGCGTCGGGCGCGGGCTCGAGATCGTTCGCGGCGTCGCGGTTTGTCGGTGTCGGTGAAGAAGTGCTGGCGATGGACCAGAAGATCGCGGTGGGCCCCGACAAGGCGGCGGCGAAGGACGCGACGCAACGACTCAGCGTGACGGCGCGGCAGTTGCTCGACGCGCTGCTGAGCGTGACGCCCCCGGGCGCGGCGCGGGCGGAGGGCGTGCTGAACGCTCTGCGCGGCGTGCTTCAGTTTCAGGGCGAGGTTGCCACTGGCTACGAGGACGAGCTGGCGTTTCGGCGCATGCAGATCGCGCTGGCCGGTGGTGACATGGCGCAGGCAGAATCACTGGCCGACCGCTTGCAGCGCTGGCAGGACACGCCAATGGAGCAGGGCGGGTCCGGGCGTGCCAGCCGATTTGCCAGCGCAGCGCAGCGGGCGATGTATGTTCGGGCGGTGGAAAAGTTGCGGGCGATGGCGAAGACTGCGCCGGACGCTCAGCCTGACGCGAATCGAGTGCTTGCGGCGCGCGACGTTGTGCGGTTTGGTGAACGCGTCATCGAACAGATTGGTCTGGCGCAGGCGCAGCCCGAGGGCGCGACGATCTCGCTCTGGTCGTCGGTCGCGTCGGCGGCGATGGAGATTTATCGGGGCTCGAGCGAAGAGGCGATGGTCCGGCGGTCGCTGGACTTGGACAAGCTGGTGCTGGCCAATGCGCCGGCGTCGGCGGAGTCGTTGCGGCGGGTCGCGGAGGCATCTGAGGCGGTGGGAGAAGTCTCGGCGGCGCTGGACGCGTGGCGCACGCTCGCGGGTGCGTACGACGCGGGCACGCCGGCTTTCTTTGAGGCGAAGTATCACACGATCAGACTGACGATGAAGGACGATCGAACGGAGGCGGCGCGCGTGATGATCCAGCATGCGGTGCTGTACCCGGAGTTTGGGCCTTCGCCCTGGGGCTCGAAGTTGCGCGAGCTATATGAAGCGATGCGGAGAGATATCGAGCGAGTCTCGGCGGAGAGTGCGCGTGGGGCCGGGGCCCAGAACGGAGCGCAGCGGTGAGCGAGCGGGGCGACCTTGATCGCCAGGTCATCGCGATGTTCGAGGGGCCGGAGGTCGCCTTCGCGTGGTCGGCCGATGCGCCGGGCGTGCTGCTGGGCCTTCGCCCGGGCGGCGCGGTGGCGTCGGACGTTGTGCTGGGCGCGATGCGCGGGAAGCTGGCGGAGCTGGCGGCGCACCCGATGGCTGGCTCGCCCCAGGGCGAGCACATGCGGCGGTTGATACAGAACGCCTCGTCGAGAGTGTTGCTGGGGGACACGGTGGTGCCGCCGCGGCTGCCGCCGATTGATGGCCGGGCGGCGGCTGCGTCGAGTGTAACACGAATGATTGCGCCTGCGCCGGCGAGTGCGGCGCGGCTGGCTTCCAGCGGGGCGAGCGTCGCGCCGGCTGTGCGCGTGCCCATTGATCCGCTGGTGGCTAGTGCGCGGCGTGTGCTTGCGGAGCATGGCGGGCCGACTCCCCGGGCGATGAGCGAGATCACGATGCGGCTGGCCGCGGCGGGGAGGCCGGCGACGGAGATATCGGCGGTGATTGCGCTGGCGATTGCGGGTGACGGGCCGGCGGCGGCGGCGAGCGGGGGCAACGGGAACGTGGCGGTGGCTCCGCAGACACATCCGCGCCGCTCGCGCGCGGCGCTCGAATCTCAGCACGGTGGCTTGCATGTGGGTGAGCGTGCTTCGTCGGAGCGGGGCGATGACGCTGACGAACGATCGCCGCGTGCGGGCGGCGAGCTGGTCGCGCGTCGGCCGGTGGATGCGGATCCGACGGCGCGGCTGCTGATGGGCGGGCTGGTCATCGGCGGTGCGGTGTTGGCGTTGATTGTCGGCGGCGTGTTTGTGTTGACGACGCCATTTGGCGGCGGCGCGGGCTCGGGCGCTGGCGGGGCGACCGCTGGTGTGACTGCGGGCGCCGGGGCGGGCGCGGCGGCGGGCGGCGTGACGGGCGAGGGATCGGCAAGCAATGTTCCGGTGGCGGCGCCGGCGCCGCTGGTGTCTGAGCCGATGCAGACCGGGAGCGCGGTATCGGCGGGGGACATCTCGCGCCGGTTGACGGCCGCGGCGGGTCGAATCAACGATGCGAAGGACGAGGCGATTGAATCGGCGCAGAGCGCGCTGGTGGCGGCGGGGTCATCCTGGGACTCGATGTCTGCGGGGGATCGCGTCGCGGTGGGCGAGGCGGTGGTCGAGCTGGTGTATCGAGCCGCGGAGGACGAGGCGACGCTGCGCGAGGTGCTGCGGATGCTCGAGTCTCCGGTGAGCCTGGATGAGAAGTCTGCGCAGGGGATCACGCCGAGTTCGATTCAGCAGATCGCGTTTTCTGCGGGGGCGTTCTGGCGGTTGTCGCGTGAGCGGGAGTTGCCGGGGGTTGCGCTTGAGGGCGTGCGGCTTGGGCTTGCGAGTGTGTTGGGCGGTGCGCGGCCGTCGAGCGCGCCGGGATTTGCCAGCGGAATGTCTGAGGCGCTGCGATTGATCCCGTTGCGAATTGCGCAGCGTTCAGATACCAACGACGGGCGAGCGGTCGAGGCGGTGCTATCGCGATGGGTGGAGGTGGTGCGCAACGTGTCGCCAGCGGAGGTGCCGACGCCGGATGCGAGTCCGGTGACGGGCGGGCCGCCATCGGAATCTGATGCGATCATGGTGGACGCGCTTGCGCGGCTGTTGCTTGACGGGCCGGACCCCGCCAAGAGCCCGGCGGCGCATCGGGCGATTCTGGGCGTGAGCCGCGCGCTTCGATGGGACGGGCTGGACCAGTCGCGTGGGAGGCTGGCGCTGTGGCTGGGCGATGCGCGGGTGAGCACGCCCCGGCTGCACCTGGTGACGGCGGCGATCGTGAAGTTAGCGCGGGTGGATGGGCTGGATGACTCGTTTGTCCTGCCACTGGGCGCAACGGGTGAGCAGCGCGCGGCGATCCGCGATGCGTACGTCTCGACGTGGTCGCTCGCGGGCGTCGGGCGCTCCGGGGCGGGGACGGAGAGCTGGACGCAGGCGGTGAGGATGGTGCTGGATGAGCCAGGGCCGGATCGGGGCGACGACCTGACGTACGCGATTATGGCTGCGCAGTTCAACCAGTCGGCGGTGTTGCGGGCGTCGGGGCGGATCGACGAGGGGATCGAGATTGCGTCGAGGCTTCAGCCGCCGGCGGAGGTGCCGTTCAACCCGGCGTCTCAGGCGCCGGGGCTGGTGGGCGTTGGGTCATTGGGCGACGACTCGTGGGCGGCGCGATATCTGTGTGGCGATCGGTCGGTGGCGGTGCGGCTGCAGCGGGTGCGCGAGCTGCAGGATCGTTCGCCGCAGATCGCTCAACTGGACGCGGACGTGCTGGTTGAGATCGCGTTTGCAGGCTCGCCGCCGGAGCTGAGCGCGGCGGCGATGAAGGCGATTCCAAACTTTGCACTTTCGGCACAGATGACGCACGCGTTGTTGAAGCTGATTTCTAAAGCGCCGCGGCGCGAGGCGATCGGGCGGCTGGTGGAGCAGATGACGTTTCGCACGGTGCCGCCGGTGTATAGCGATCGCTGGGAGTTTGCGATGCGCAGGGCGCTAGTCGAGCGGCTGATCGAGCAGATGGCGAGCCAGACGTGGGCGGGGCGCGTGGATAGCGCGATGGTGCAGATGGCAGAGGCGTACGGCGGGATGGTGTCGATCACGTCTGTGCAGACGCCGGAGGTTGAGAAAGCGTCTGCCGAGCTGCTGCGCGCAGTTGAGCAGTTCGGCGCGACCTTGCGGACGCAGGCTTCGGGGCTTGTGCCAAATCAGGCGCTGGGGTTGTCGCTGGACCAGATCGAGCGACGGCGGCAGGCGCGGCGCGTGGTCGCGCTCGGGCCGATACAGGTGTTTGCCGGCGAGCAGGTGACGCTGCTGGAGTTGCTTTCGTACATCGCGGCATCGGAACGGCCCGAGAGCGTTTCGACGTTGCTTGAGAATCTGACGCAGGCGGGGATCGCGCGACGCAAGGCGACATCCATCCTGGCGCAGCTTCGCGTGGTGGAGCAGGGGATTTCGCGAGTGTGGGCCGAGCGCATGGGCATCATGACGCAACCATGGAAGGGGAGCGTGCCGGAAGCCTCGGCGGGCGCGGCGACGGGGGCGGCGACGGGTATCCAGGAAGGGGCCGGCGCGGCGGGAACGCCGGGCGTGCCGCTCACGCCATGAGTCGGCGGTTAAAGACGTGGGAGTTGCATGATGATCAAGTCGTTGTCCAGCATGTTGACGCCCGCACAGAGGAGTTGGAGTCGGGGCGCGCGCGACGGGTTGTGGGCGGCGCTGGTGGCGATTGTCGCGGCGTGTTTGGTGTTGATGCCCAGCGCGGTGCGCGGGTCGATTGCGCCATCGGCGGAGCGTGCGGCGGTGGCCAGTTCGCGCGCGCCGGTGGCGGAGGGGTCGGACGCGTGGATGAATGAGTTGGGCGTGCGCGATTTGCGTGCGCGGCTGAAGGCGCTCACGCCAGAGGAACCGCTGGGGTACTTTCTGCTGGCTGAGGAAGTGAGCGCCGAGGCGCGGACCCGGGCCGAGCTGGGGCTCGCGCGACAGCTCTTTGTGCTGGCGATGCACGGCGTCCCGGAACGAGGAGATCAGGATCTGGTCATCAGCGCGATCATCGGGCTGGGCTCGGTAGCGCGCAATGAGCGCGAGCGTCACTGGCTCACGGCTTCTGCCCGTGTGCTTCAGACCGACATTGCGTCGGGCGCGACGCGTGGCAGGGCGCGTCTGGCGCTGATCGAGCCGACGGATGATGCTGCGTTCGCGTTCGCAGAGGCACTGGGGTTTGCGCGCACTGGTGACGGGCGGCGTGCTGAGACGCTGCTGAATCGTGCGGACGTTGCCAAGGTCCTGCGCGTGTACGAGGCGGTGCTGAACGCCGATGGCCAGGTCAACGCGGTGCAGACGCTGCGACGCTGGGTCGACGAGTGGCCCACGTGTCCGGAGTGTCGGAACCGGCGGACGGTGAGTCGAACGGACGGGCCGGGGACGCCGGTGCGGATTCGCCTGTGCGCGACCTGCGGCGGGATGCCCGGTCCGAAGCTCAGCGATGCAGAGTTGGCGGCGCAGTTGCGAACGGAGGCGGCGCTGCTGCGGGGGATCCACCGCTTCTGGTCGTCGCAGTATCTGGTTGATCAGGGGGAGCCGCTGCGCGACCCGTCGCCGGAGTCGGTGGCACTGACGTTTGACGTGGACGTGGCGCGCCCGCTGTATCGTGATGGACGATGGACGGGCGTGAGCAAGTGAGCGGGGAGAGCGACGCTGAGCGCGCACGCGATGCGGGGGGCAAAGGCCGGCACGACGGCGCCGAGTCGGATCAGTTACGCGCGGAGTTCATCGCGGCGCACGACCGGCTGCACGCGTGGACGCTGCGGTTCTTCATGGCAGGCGCCGGACGCCGCGCGAGCGTTGCGGAGGATCTGGTCCAGCGGACGTGGAGCGCGGCGTGGAAGGCGGTCTCCACGGGCGTCTATGACCCGGCGAGGTCGTCGATGACGACGTTTGTCCACGGCGTGGCGCACACGATCGCGCGCGGTGCGGCGACTGAGTTTACCCGGCAGGCCAACCGGCCGAAGCGGGGCGTATGGCCGGAACCGGAGGGTCTTGACCTGGGTGAGGAAGCGGCGCGGGCTGAAGCGGTGGATCAGGTGCGCGCGGCGCTTCGGGGCGATGCGCCCGGTGCTGACCTCACCGAGGAGGAGATCGGCGTGTTGCAACTGGTCTCGCGCGGGCTGGGGGATCGGGAGCTGGCGGCCCAGCTCGGCGTTGCGCCCTCGACCGCCAACGCCCGAAAACGCGCCGCGATCCAGAAGCTCGCGGCTCACCTGAACAGAGAACCTGCCCCGACGCGGGCTATTGGTCTTCGTATCGCCGATCGGGCTGACGCGGGCGAGCGCGCGGGCCCGGTGCGCCAATCACTGGACGGTGGGGCGTGAGGTTTTGGATTGTCAGCGGGGCGGCGGGCAGGGGTGAGTGGGGGTCGGCCATGGATCTGACACGGACAAACACGGGGCTACGACGATGAGGACTTTGAACGAGAACCAGGTTGAGGCGTTGCTGCTTGCGGCGCACGAGGTTGATGAGGTCGAGCGATTGCTTGCGCCGGGGCGTGTGGGTTGGTCGGGGCGGGCGCGATGGTTCGCCGCGGGCGGGGCGGCGCTGCTCGCGGCGAGCGTCGCGATCGTGGCGGGAGCGATGCTCAGCGGCGCGCGAGTTGTGCCGGGCGGGGCGGGGACGCAGAGCGCCGGCGCGGTACCAACGCACGCGACGCCGGCAATCGCGACTGCGGTAGTCGATAGCAATACTGGAGTTGAGGTCGGTGCGGAGGGGCTGGAGCCGAACGCGAAGGTGCTACTGGCGATCGTCGGGCACCCCGACGGCAGTCTTCGCTGCGTGAACTGGTCGGCGGGCGTGTTTCAGGGTCGGGCGCTGAGCGAGATTCACGATGATGAGTTGAAATCGATCGCGATGTCGATGCTGTGCTTCAATCCAGCGGAGCGGATGCTGGTGGTGGGGGTGGAGGGGCCGCGCAGTCGATTGCCGATGACCGATGACCGGGCGCAGGAGCTTGCGCGGTGCATGCTGGCATCGCCGGGGTGTGAGAGCGGGGCGTTCAACGCGGGAACGTGCGCGACGTCGGCATGCCTGACAGCGGGTGTTTCGGTGCGTGTGAAGTCGGTGGCGATGACGCCCTGAGCGTCAGGCCTCGGCGGTCTGGGCGAGTTCGAGGCCGCCGCCGCGCAGACCGCCGGCCTCGAAGCTGTCGAGGGCTTCGTCGACATCGCCCGGGGTGATGGCGGCGCGGACGGCTTCCTTGAGCGGGCGACAGCCGACGGGGCGGGCGCGGGAGTCGGTCTCGGTGCCGAGGCGCTTGCCGAACCAACTGATGCGTCGGCGGATCTGGTACATGCAGTAGCGCTCGTCGCGAAACTCGAGCATGAACGCCATGTACTGGCGGATGATCGCGAGTTTCTCGTGGACGGTGGGCTCGGGCGGGCACTCGCGCCCGTTGATGACTTCCCAGCAATCGCGAAAGAGCCAGGGCGTGCTGAGCGCGCCGCGCCCGATCATCACGCCCGCGCAGCCGGTGCGGCGCATCATCGCCAGCGCGTCGGGCGCTTCGCGAACGTCGCCATTGCCGATGACCGGGACGCTGTGGCCCGGGGCCTTGCAGTGGCGCCCGACGGCGTCGACGACGCGGGCGATGCCGTCGAGGTTGACGTTGCCCATGAACTTCTGCTCGGTGGTGCGCCCGTGGATGGTCACGGCGGTGATGCCTTCGTCAATCAGGCGCGGGGCGAGGTTTTCCGCGATCGGCTGATCGTTGAACCAGCCCAGGCGCATCTTGCAGGTGAGCGGGATGTTGTATGGGGCCAGGGCGCGGACGCATTGGCGGACGATCTGGATCGTGGTGTCGGGGATGCAGAGGAGCTTGGAACCGCCGTCTTTCTTGGTGACCTTGTCAACCGGACAACCCATGTTGATGTCGACGATGGTCGCGCCGTGTTCGGCGGCCCAGGTGGCGCCCTCGGCCATGATCTCGGGGATGCCGCCGTAGAGCTGCATGCCGACGGGCTTGTCCTCGGCGTTGGTGCGTGCGAGGTCAAGCGAGCTGGCGGTGCCGCGCAGGAGGCCTTGGGGGGAGAGGAGGTCAGTACACGCGAGGCCAACGCCGCCCTGGCGGCGGGCGACGAGGCGGAACGCCAAGTCGCAGTAGCCGGCGATGGGGGCCAGGAGGAGGTTCGTCGCAAGCTTGACATGACCGATCTGGAGCACGCCGATGATATGGGCGAAGCGGGCGATCAGCCCGGGTTGATCCGGCGGGCCAGGCGGAAGGCGAGCTCGAGGCTCTGCTCGTAGTTCAGACGCGGATCGCAGAGCGTGTCGTAGTTTCGATCAAGGTCGTTTTCGCTGAGGTTCATCACGCCGCCGATGCACTCGGTGACGTCCTGGCCCGTGATCTCGACGTGTACTCCGCCCAGGCGCGAGTTTGTCTCAGCGTGGACGGTGAGCGAATCGTCAAGCTCGCGAAGAATGTCGTCAAACGAGCGGGTCTTGCGCCCGCTGCGGGTGATGATGCTGTTGGCGTGCATGGGGTCGCAGACCCAGAGCGGGGAGCGCCCGGCGCGGCGCACGCCCTCGATGAATCCCGGGAGTACGCGCCGGACGTTCGCGGCCCCGAGGCGCGGGATCAGGACGAGCTTGCCCGGCTGGTGCGACGGATCAAGGGTGTCCAGGAGTTGCAGGATGTCGTCGATGTTCGCGCTGGGGCCAAGCTTGACGCCGATGGGGTTGTTGATGCCGCGAAGGTATTCGACGTGCGGGCCGTCGAGGCGCCGGGTGCGTTCGCCGAGCCAGGGGAGGTGGGTGCTGAGGTTGTAGTGGCCGGTGCGGCGCGGGACGGTGCGGGTCTGGGCGCTCTCATAGAAGAGGTTGAGGGCTTCGTGGCTGCTGAAGAAGTCGACGGCGGAGAGCTGCTCAAAGCCGCGTTCGCCGACGGCTTCCATAAAGCGGACGCCATCGAGGAGGCGTGAGGTGAGCAGTTCGTACTCGCGCCGAACGTCGGGCGTGAGCGCGGCGCGCTGGAGGAAGCCGAGGTCCCAGTACTCAGGGTGGTGAATGTCGGCGAAGCCGGCGTGGAGCAGTGAGCGGACAAAGTTCAGCGTCAGCGCGGCGTGCTTGTATCCCTCAAGCATCAACTCGGGGTCGGGGCGGCGCGACTCGGGCGTGAACTCGGCGCGGTTGATCAGATCGCCAAAGTAGCTGGGGAGCGTGAGGGCTTGCCCGTTGACAGTGCGCGTCTCGGTGATGGTGGAGCGGGGTTTGGCGTATTGGCCGCACATGCGCCCGACGCGGACCACGGGTTTCTTTGTCGCGTAGACCAGAACGAGCGACATCTGGAGGAGGATTTTGAGTTTGATGGTGATGATCGCGGGGCGGCAGTCGGCGAGGCTCTCGGCGCAATCCCCGCCCCAGAGCAGAAAGCGTTTGCCCTGCGCGGCTTCTGCGAGTTGCGCTTTGAGCGCTTCGATCTCAAAGCTGGTGACGAGCGGGGGCAGGTCACGCAGACGAGCGCTCACCGACGCGACTGCGCCTTCGTTGTCGTATGGCGCCGCGAAGATACGAGCCGCGGGATCGGTGGCGGTGCGGGAGCGCCAGCTTTCGGGGTGCCAGGCGGAGTTGTCGAGCGGTTGGGGCAACGGGGCGGTCCTTTTATTCACGTGCGAAGCAGAGGGTAACTCGGCTGGTGGGCGTCGGCTCGCGATGATTTCGGCAGATTTTCTGGGGCCGCGCTGAACTGGCGACGTTGGCGCGTCGATGTGGTTGGTCAACCGGGCCCATGGACGGGCCGGACGGCGCGCAGAGCGCGACGACACACACTTCGGCCGCGTGCCGAACAGACAAGGGTTCAAAACATGACGACGACTCGCACCACTCGCACGAACCGCACGACTCGCACCCTCAAGAACCGCACGGCGACGAAGCGGAACGGCAGCACCAGCCGCACCGGCACCAAGACCGCCTCGAAGACCGTTCGCGGCACGAAGGCCAGCGCCACGGCTCGCAAGGCTCGCACGAAAACCAAGACCGCGAAGCGCGTTGTCAAGAGCGTCAAGGGCTTTGGAACCACCAATGGCACCACCGGCAGCACGACCTACTCGTTCGCGTTCGCGAACAAGGCTGCTGGCAAGACCGCCCGCACGAACAAGAACGGCACCAGCCGCGCCAGCAGCGTGAACAAGACCAGCCGCGCCCGCAAGGCCGCCTGAACGCGAGGCTTCACGGCAGCGCGAATGAATCAAGCTCAACGCTGCGACCGGTGTTCCCGGTCGCGGCGTCTTTGCTTGCGCGGCGCGATCGTGATCGCGGATGTGGCCGACGTTGTGTTGATCGGTGGAGTAGCTTCACGGGCGCGCACTTTGCCCGGGCGGCGGGCGGGCGTACGCTGCCCGGAGCATGAGTCCCGCTTATCACAGTTCGGCGTGCATCTTGTCAACCGGCGATGAGGTCACGCTCGGGCAGATCGTGGATGCGAATGCGGCCTGGCTGGCCGACGCGTTGACGGGGGCGGGCGTGTTGCCCGTTGAGCAGGCGACGGTGCCCGATGACGCGGCGGTCATCCGCGAGACAGTCGCTCGCTTAGCGCGCCGATCGCCACTGGTTGTGATGTCCGGCGGTCTTGGGCCGACGGACGCGGACCTGACGCGCGTCGCGCTCGCGGCACTTGTTGACGAAGAGGTCGTCGTCGATGAAGCGGCGCTGCGGGCGCTGACCGACATGCTGGCGCGACGCAATCGCACGATGACCGATCGACAAGCGAGGCAGGCGATGCGGCCTCGATCGGCGCACTGCCTGCCGAACCCCAACGGCACGGCGGCCGGGCTGCACGTCACGGTGCCCGCGGCGCGTACGGGCGCTGCGTGGGACACGGATGTGTTCTGCTTGCCCGGGCCGCCGCGCGAGCTGCAGCCGATGTTCATGAGTTACGTGGTGCCGGCCCTGCGGACGGACCCGGCGATATCGACGCAGACTCGTTTGCTGCACGTGCTCGCGGTGCCGGAGTCTGACGCCGCGACGAGGCTGGCGCATTTGACGCGGCGCGATCCGTCGCCCGGTGAGCCGCTACTGGCGATGACGGCCAGCGGCGGGATCCTTACGTTGCGCGCGCGAATCCAGAGCCGCGACTCGGCGCTGATCGCGGGGGCCAAGCTGGACGCACTGGAGCAGGAAGTCCGCGCGATCCTGGGGAGCCATGTGATGGGCGGGCGCGGGCGCGTTGGCGCACGAGGCGAAGCGGCGCTGGCGTCGGGCGTGATCCAGTTGCTTCGCGAGCGAGATCGCACGCTGGGCGTTGGGGAGTCGTGTACCGGGGGCATGCTGGGCGAACTGGTGACGAGCATCGCCGGGTCGTCCGGGGTGTTTCTGGGCGGGTGCATTTCGTACGCCAATGAGATGAAAGCGAAGGCGCTTGGCGTCGAGCAAGGGCTGCTCGAAGCGCATGGGGCGGTCAGCGAGCCGGTGGCCCGCGCGATGGCGCTGGGGGCGGTCCGGATGACGGGCGCGACCGATGCGCTGAGCGTGACCGGGATTGCTGGGCCCGAGGGCGGGAGCGATGCCAAGCCGGTGGGCACGGTCTTCATCGCGCACGCGTCGCGAGACGGCGTGCAGGATCGCGAGCCTCGGTGCGACGTTCGGCGATTTCTGTTCACTGGCGATCGGCATGACGTGCGACAACGTGCCGCGATCTCGGGGCTGTCGATGGTGTACTTCGCGCACGCGGTCGGGGGTGCGAGCGCGTCGGTGAGGATGAACTGGCAGGTCGGGTGACGGCGTTGCGCGAAGCAAGGTTCGCGCGGACCCGATCGGGCGCGACGATCAATGAAAAAAAGCAACGCCGGGCGTTGCTTGGTTCGATGGCTGAGATCTCGCGCATCAGCGGGGCTGGCCGCGATTCGATAATCGGCTCAATAGCGGCGCTTCATGCGCTTTTTGCCGAAGCCGGCGGGGGGCCCGCCTGCGCCGCGATGCGCCTTGGAAGCCTGTGAGGTGCGACCGGAGCCCTCGCCCCGATGCCCGGCGCGCGGGGCGGCGGTGGTCGAACCGGCCTCGCCGGGGGCGGCGCGGGTGTGGTGCTCGGCGCGAGGGGAGTGGGGCTGACGCGGCGCGTGCTCGCTGCTGCGAGCGGCGTAGCCGGCGCTCCGTGAACCACCCGGGCGGCCGGGGTGCGAGGAGTGGGGGGCCGGGCGCGGCTCGCGCACTGAGGATTCCTCAGCAAAGGTGAGCAGGTCTTCGGGCACGGGCGGCAGCGGCGTGATCTCCAAGCGTTTGTTCGTGATCCGCTCGATGCGCCGGAGCTGGTCGCGTTCGTCTTCGCCGCAGAAGGAGATGGCTTGGCCGGTGGCACCCGCGCGCCCGGTGCGGCCGATGCGATGGACGTATGCCTCGGGCTCGACGGGGAGGTCGTAGTTGATGACGTGGCTCACGGCGTCAACATCGAGGCCTCGCGCGGCGACGTCGGTCGCGACGAGGATGCGGGTGCGGCCGATGCGGAAGGCATCCAGTGCGCGGTCGCGCTGGTTCTGGGCCTTGTTGCCGTGGATCGCGACGGCGCTGACCCCGGCGGTGACCAGGTGCTTGCAAAGCTTGTCTGCGCCGTGCTTGGTCTTGGTGAAGACGACGACGCGCGACATGCTCTCGTCGCGAAGGAGGATGCGAAGCAGGAGCGCCTTCTTCATCCGCGGGACCATGTAGAGCGACTGTTCGATGAGCGGTGCGGCCGAGGCGACGTGCGAGACTGCGATCTTGATCGGGTTCTTCAGCAGCGAGTCGGCCAGGTGCATGATCTCACGCGGCATCGTCGCAGAGAAGAGCAGCGTTTGGCGTGCGGGCGTGGTCGGCAGGGCGCTGGCGATGCGGCGGATGGGCTGGATGAAGCCCATGTCGAGCATGCGATCGGCCTCATCAAGGACGAAGATGTTGACGCCGGAGAGGTTGACTAGGCGCTGCTCCATGAGATCGATGAGGCGGCCGGGCGTGGCGACGAGGACGTCGACGCCGCGCTGCAGGGCCTTGACCTGGCGCATCTGGCTGACGCCGCCATAGACGCAGGTGTGGGTGAGCCCGGTGTGTCGCCCGTAGGTGGCGAAGGATTCGCCGATCTGGTTGGCCAGTTCACGCGTCGGGGCCAGGACGAGCACACGCGGGATGGCGGCGCCGCGCCGCGACTTGTCGACGGGTGCCGAGCTCAGGCGGTGAAGGATCGGCAACGCGAAGGCGGCGGTCTTGCCGGTGCCGGTCTGGGCACAGCCGAGAAGGTCCTTGCCTTCCATGACCGGACCGATAGCTTGTGCTTGGATGGGGGTGGGTTTTTCGTAGCCTTCTTCGAGCAGTGCGCGGAGAATGGCGGGGGCGAGGCCGAGGGCTGGAAATGCCATGAAAACGACGACTCCTTTGCCGATCAATCGATCGGCATTGATACCAGTGAAGGCCGAGATGGGTTCATCAGGCCGTCCCCGGCATGATCGTGACGTTCACGCTCGCCGAGGCGTTTGGTTGAGGGGGATTATAGGCGGGCGGTGGAGCGCAGGCGACGTTGAGCACGCGCGGCGGCGTGCGCGTGGTGATCTGGCGGGTGGTTGTGAATGGGCAGCGAGGCGGGCGTGGGCGTCTACGCGAAGGGCTTAGACGACCTTTACCTTGCTCCAATCGCGCGAGGGCTTTGGAAGTTTCGGATTTATCTTGCTGAAGGTCTCGACCAGGCATTGCGATACCGCCAGATTGCGGAACCACTTCCTATCGGCCGGGATCACGTACCACGGAGCGTGCTCGGTGCTGCAGCGCGTGACGGCGGTTTGATAAGCCAGCTCGTACTGATTCCAGAGCTTGCGCTCTTCCAAGTCGCCCATTTCAAACTTCCAGTTCTTCAGCGGGTCACGCAGGCGAGCCTCGAGTCGCCCACGTTGCTCGTCCTTGCTGATGCGCAGGAAGATCTTCAGGATCGTGGTGCCGGATTCGACGAGGTGACGCTCAAACTCGTTGATCTGCCGGTAGCGGGCTTCGATGGCTTCAGGCGGCGCGAGCTTGCGGACCTTGGCGATCAGCACGTCTTCGTAGTGGCTGCGATTAAAGACCGCGATCTCGCCCTTGCGCGGGCAGACTTTGTGGATGCGCCAGAGGAAGTCGTGATCAAGCTCTTCGGACGACGGCGCTTTGAACGCGACGACCGAAACGCCGATGGGGTTCATGCCGGTCATGACGTGTCGGATGGTGCCGTCTTTGCCACTGGTGTCCGTCCCTTGAAGGATGATCAGCAGCGAGCGCGTGTTCTCGGCGTAGAGCCGCACCTGCATCTCTGCCAGGGTGCGGGAGTTCTGCTCGACCGTGCTGAACGCGGCTTCTTTGTCCTTGAACTCCGCGGTGTTGCCGGAGTCAAAGGCGCGGATGTCAAACTTTGAGCCGGGCTTGACGCCGAAACGTTTAAGAGCATTCATGGCGCGAGTGTATCGGGCGGGCGCTGCGCGGCGCCAGATTATTCCAACAGCGCACTCTCGCAAAGGGGGGTTGTTTGCGTTGGTCGAAACGCTCAGACGCGCCGCTGCCCGAACTCTTGCTCGAGGAACCGTGCGACGTAGTCGATGATGCTCGAAGCCTCGGGGATCTGGGGGTTCTGCGTTGGGCCCATCGGCTCAAATCGCATGCCCCTGAACCGGACCACGGCTTCCTCGACGCTCAGCCCGTACTGCAACGCCAGCGAGAACGCACGGCAGAAGGCCTGGCACATGCCGCTGAGCGTCGATCCTTCTTTGCTGATCTTGATGAAGATTTCGCCGGGGCGGCCGTCGTCGTGGAGGCCGACGGTGAGGTACCCTTCGAAGCCGTCGATGACGAACTTGTGGGTGAGCGAGCATCGCGTGGAAGGCAGCACTTGGCGCGTGACGAGCATGGCATGTCCTTGGCGTCTGGCGTTCGAAGCGGCGGCCCGTCCGTGGGCCGCGGTCGCCCGAACGCGTTGATGATATCGGACCCGGATGGTTCGGCTCTCCACTTTCATCGCGATCGGGGCAAATCCGGGCGATATACTCCGAGTGTGAAGCGTTCTGCCCTGGTCACCATCTGACCACCTATGCCCAAGCTCCGCCAGATTGATCGCGCGCTCTCCCGACAGTCGTTGGGCGGGGTGGTTATTTTGATGCTGGTGGCGATCGTCGCATCGGCCAGCCCGAATCTAGGGCACGACGGGCACGCCCTGAATACGCGGAGCGCAGAGCTTGATGCGCGGATGGTGTTGCCGGAGGTTCGCCGCCAGAGTCAGTCGCAGCGCCGCGTGGACGAGGAGAAGCCCGATCCAGAGTTTGCCCGGCTGCGGGAACTCGTTCGAGGCGAGGGGCGGGGTGACGGCTTGCTGGGGTGTCTTGACCAGTGCCGGGGTGATCTCGGGCTGGCGGCGCTGGTGCGTGCGGGGCGTTGCTGCCTGCCGCCGCCGGAATTTGATGCGCTGGCGGCGTGAGCGAATCGCGAGAGCGGGTCGCGACGATCGCAGCGGCGCGCGGCATTCGTGGCTGAGCAACAATGAACGGCGGCTGTCGCGTGTCATCTTCAGGTGATGCGGCGACGAATCAATTTCACAGAACGAGCAGACCGTGGCGAGACGCACCTGCGTGCCCGCTGCGGCTGACTGTGCCGGATTCCGGCGCGGATCCTGACCATCAAGGTAAACCATGGCAAAGCAAGATATCCCGATCATCGGCCCGATCCTGAACCGCATCCTCGGCTCGCGGAACGACCGGTTCGTGAAGCGCTACCTCCAGCGCGTGAGCGAGATTAACGCGCAGGAGCCCAAGTACCGCGCGATGACGGACGCGGAGCTGCGCTTGGAGGTGAAGTCGTTGCGCGAGCGGTTGGACAAGGGTGCGAAAGCGTTTGACCTGATGATCGACGCGTTTGCGGCCGCGCGAGAGGGCATGGACCGGGGCGTCGGCATCCGAAAGATCTTTGATCCGGAGCGGAAGTTTGACCCATCGACGTTGAAGCCAGAGGTGCGCGAGTTGTACGAGCAGGTGCGTGCGCAGATGGAGGCGACGCCGCCGGTGGATTCGGTGGGGCCGTTCCTGGGCGGCGAGGGGCCGATCCCGGCGTGGCAGCAGGTGGATATTCCCAACGCGATCTACGAGAACGTCCGCGAGCTGTATCCTGAGAGCCGCCCGCCGTTCAGAGCCCGCCCGTTTGACGTGCAGCTGATCGGCGCGATGGTGCTGTCCGAGGGCAAGATCAGCGAAATGAAGACCGGCGAGGGCAAGACGATCGTCGCGCCGCTGGCGACATTCCTGGCGTGCGTCGAGCGCCTCAAAGTTCATGTCGTGACGGTCAATGACTACCTGGTGCAGCGCGACCGCGACTGGACGTTCCCGTTCTTCCGGGCGCTCGGGCTCACGGTCGGCGCGATCCACCCGCAGCACCAGCAGCCGGAGGACATGAAGCGGCAGATGTATCTCTGCGATGTGGTCTACGGCACCACGGCGGAGTTCGGCTTCGACTACCTGCGCGACAATATGAAGCGTTCGGTCGAGCAGCAGGTGCAGCGCCGTCGCGACTTCGCGATTGTTGACGAGGTTGACAGCGTGCTGATCGACGAGGCCCGCACGCCGCTGATCATCAGCGGGCAGGCCCACGAGTATCGCCCGCGCTACGAGGTGGCGGACATGCTGGCCAAGCACCTGTACGCCAAGCAGCGTCCGTGGCAGCAGTGCGACGACGACATCAACGACCTGAAGAAGATGATCAAGGCGCTGGAGGGGGACATCCGCAACGCTCGCGACAAGGCCAGAATTCCGGCCTTGCAGGACCGCCTGAAGATCGGGCGTGAGAAGCTGCCGGTGCTGGAGGCGCAGCGCGCCAAGCACACGCAGTTCTTCGAAGTGCATATGGAGCGGAAGACGGTCCACCTCAGCCACCAGGGCATTGAGGAAGCGCAGAAGGTCGCCAAGATCGGCTCGTTCTACGTGGGCGAGAACATGGACGTGCCGCACTTGCTGGAGCAGGCGGTGCGGGCGCACGTGGTCTATCAGAAGGACAAGGACTACATCGTCGCGCCGTCAGAGAACCCGCAGACCGGGCGCGTCGAGCCGAGCATCATCATCGTCGACGTCTCGACCGGTCGCCCGATGGTCGGGCGGCAGTGGTCTGACGGCCTGCACCAGGCGATGGAGTGCAAGGAGAACGTGCCGATCAAGCAGGAGACGCAGACCGTCGCCAGCATCACGGTGCAGAACTTTTTCAAGATGTACAAGCGGCTGGCGGGCATGACGGGCACCGCCGACACCGAAGCGCAGGAGTTCCACGACATCTACAAGCTGGACGTCGTGACCATCCCGACGAACAAGACCGTCACGCGGCGCGACTTTGACGACATCATCTTCCTCACCGAGAGCGACAAGTGGGATCGGATCGTTGACGAGATCAAGAACTTCCACGACATGGGGCGGCCGATCCTGGTCGGCACGACCAGCGTCGAGAAGAGCGAGCTGCTCAGCCAGATGCTCACCAAGAAGTACGGCATCAAGCACGAGGTGCTGAACGCCAAGCCGGAGAACATCGAGCGCGAGGCCCACATCGTCGAGAACGCCGGCCAACTCGGCTCGGTGATGATCGCAACCAACATGGCCGGTCGCGGCACGGACATCAAACTCGGCAAGGTGACGCGACAGGGCCTGCTTGATCACTGGCTGCGGCGCTCGATCGCCCCGCGCGAGGCGACGCTTGAGAGCTCCGAAGAGCAGCTTCGCGAGGCGATCTTCCGCAAGATGGCCCCGACTGAGCTTGGCGTTCCCAAGCGAGAGATCGAGGGTGTCAAGACCGAGGAGCTGGATCTGCGCCTGCTGCGCCACTGGACGACGCAGAACACCTGGCTGAGTGAGAAGGAGATCGCGCGGGCCTCGGCCGACAAGCTGCGCGCTGAGCTTGATCGCAACGGGCGCTTCAGCCTGCACCGCCTGCGCTGGTTCACGAGCATCGAGGACCTGGGCGGGCTGCACGTCATTGGCACCGAGCGCCACGAATCGCGGCGTATCGACAACCAGCTCCGCGGGCGCTCGGGTCGCCAGGGTGACAATGGCTCCAGCCGCTTCTTCATCAGCCTGCAGGACGACCTGATGAAGTACTTTGGCGGCGACGGCGTGGGCCGCATGCTGGCGCGGTTCGGCATGAAGGAGGGCGACTCGATCGAGAACCCGATGCTGAGCAAGAGCGTCGAGCGGGCGCAGCGCAAGGTGGAAGAGATCAACTTCCAGCGCCGCAAGCAGATCCTTGAGTATGACGAGGTGATGGAGTATCAGCGCCGCGGGTTCTATGGGCTCCGCCAGCGCGTGCTGGAAGGGCGCGACCTGCGATCGCTGTTCTTTGACTACATCGCCCAGACGACCGGCGTGACCGTCGAGGACTATCTGGATCGCACATATCCGAGCCGCTGCATCGCGGATTATGCCAAGAACCAGGCGGAGTGCACGCTGGTGCCCAACCGGCTGCGCGGGCTGAGCGTTTTGGAAGTTGAGGAGTACATCCGCAACACGTCGCGTGAGGAGTGGCGGGACAACGCCGCGATCACACTGGGTGAGTACATGTCGCGCGAGGCACCCGAGGGAGAGCAGGGCGAGCCGGGGCCCGACGACGAGCATCTGGATGCTGACGGGCTGTCCAAGTGGGTCCAGGATCGCTTCGGCTACGAGATCCGGGCCGGGGAGCTTCGCGAGCTGGCGGCCAAGGGGCGTCGCGCGCTGCTGGACCGCATCGGCGACGCGGTGGACGCGAAGGTGGACGCGATCGACCTGAGCGCGCTCGCGCGATTCCTCGAAGACGATCACGGCGTGCGCGAGCTGGTGCGCTGGGTCGAGAGCAAGTTTGATATCAAGGTGACGCCCGCGGAAGTCAAGGCCGTGAGCGTTGACGGCCCGCAGAACGTGACCAAGCTGGTGCTGGAGAAGGCCCAGGCGCTCTACAAGAAGCGGGAGACCGAGTTCCCGGTGGAGTTTCTGCTGGAGGCCATGCTCGCGGAGCGGGCCCGAGACCCGCAGCTTGCGGTCATCAACTTTCTCAAGAACGTGCGGCAGCGATTCGGCGTCGAGTGGGCGCCGCAGCAGCTCTTCACCAAGCACCCGATGGACATCCGCACCGAGCTCATCCAGTCCTCTGCCAAGGCCCTGGCAGAGCAGCGGGTGGATCGCATCTATCGCGAGGCCAAGATTAAGGCGTCCTTCGAAGACCTCGCGGCGTACATCACCACCACGCTCGATGCCGAGACGCCCGAGACCCTGCGCTATCTTGAAGGCCAGGAACGCGACGACGCGATCCGCTCGCGCGTCGAGACCATCACCCGCGGCGAGCTGATGTTCTTTGAACGCACCATCATGCTCGGCGTGCTGGACCCGATGTGGCAGGACCATCTTTACGCGATGGATCAGCTTCGCGACGGCATCAACTTCCGCGTCTACAGCCAGCAGGACCCGCGAATTGAGTACAAACGCGAGGGCTCCAGGCTCTTTAACGACATGCTGGAGCAGATGCGTGATCGCGTGACGGACCACATTTTCAAGGTGAGCATCAAGCCCCCGGCACCGCAGCCCCAGCCAGCCTCGGCGATGGGAGGCGCCGTGCGCGGCGCGGGCATTCGCCCGGTCTCCGCCGCGCCGACGCGGGGCTTCGCGCAGACCATCGCGATGCCCGGCGCGGCGCCAGCGGGGGAGTCGCCTTACTACACGCCGCCAACGCGCCCCGCAAACCCATCGACCGCACCGCAGGCGCAGGTGTCTCCGCCGCCAATGGAGAACGGCGAAGCGGGAAAGAACGGTGAGCGCACGACCTGACAAAGCCCGAGCGAGGTACGTTCGCGGTGAAACGACAGCGGCAGACACCTCGGCGTCTGGCGTTGTGATTTCACGGGGGCAACCACGCAGAGAGTGATTGCGTATGGGCATGGTCGAAGGCTCAAGACGCCCGCTCGCGCCGCAGACGCGATCGCGTATCCTCATGCCGGGAAGAAACGTCATGGGGGCGCGGGTCGGTCGACTTAGCGCTCTCGGCGTGTCGCGAGTGAACCGATGGTTGCGAGATGAGCATTTGGTGGAGCTGACTATGCAAAGAACCAGGCGTGCGTCGATTGATTGCCCCGGCCGCGCGCGCGGGTTCACGTACATCGAGATGGCGGTGGTCATCGCGATCATCGCAATTCTGATGCTGATCGTGCTGCAGATCGGGCGCAGCGTCGCGGACGCGGGGCGGGCGCGCCAGACGCAGGCAACGCTCGCGGTCTTGGACAACGCCCTGACCGCCTATGCGACCGAGCGGCCCGGCCAGTTCCCGGCAGACTTTCTGGACTCTCGCGGCGCGGCTTATCCCTTGATTGACGGGCGCTGTGTCGAGGACTTCGGCGCGTCGCCCAACACTTCGCCAGCGTTCCCGAGCCTCGCGCTGTTCTTGGCGAGCGCTCGAAGGACCGAAGCAATTGACGCCGCGATCCGAGGGATCGACCCGTCGCGTGTGATTTCGGTGGACATGGCCGACTATTCGACGCGGTTTACTCATCCGCTCGAGCGACTGGCAGCCGCCCCGAGCGACACCCGTATCGCGATGATTACCGTGCTTGACGGCTGGGATCGCCCGATTCGTTTCGTACACCCGAAGTACGACGGCGGCTACGGCAACGGCTTCCGGCCCACCGCCCCCGGCGCCGCGGCCTTCGTCTCGGTGGCACGCGGCAACCTGAAGCTCGACATCGCCACCGCCAACGGCGGCGCGCAGGCGACCAACTTCCGGCGCGCCGCGATGCCGTTTGACCCGTCGGCTGGCGGATATCAGTCTTCTTGGACTGGTGACGGGGACGAGGGCACGAGCCCGGGCGCTCGCGCATACTTCTACTCTGGCGGGCGCGACGGCAACCCCGGTACCCGCGGCGACAACGTTTACTCGATCCGCCCCAACTTCGCCGCAGACACCGGTACCAGCGCGCAGTGAACGCCGCGACAGCGGGCGAGGGATTGACGAACGGCGATTGTCACCCACCAATCCAGAATCTCGTCGAACTTTGCGACTTCGCCCCGACCCGACTGCTCCTGGTGCCTACCATTTGACTTGATAGTTCCGGGGCGTAGCGCAGCTTGGTAGCGCGTTTGGTTCGGGACCAAAAGGTCGGAGGTTCAAATCCTCTCGCCCCGATTTCTTCAGACTGAAGCCCCTCGTTGACCACAACGAGGGGCTTTTTTTGATGGTCCAAGGGGGGATGCAGTTTAGAAGCGGTCGAACTCACGATTCGAATCGTTGGAAGAAGTAGTGGTCGGGGACCGGGGGAGTGACAGGGTTTGAACCGAGAAGAAACTTCTGACGGTCGGTCCGATCGGCGATCGCTCTCGTTTCCCGCTTCGTGGCTGCCAGTTCTTGCCATAGCGCTGGAAGATGAAAACTTGAGGTGAACAATCACGCGCGTGGCGTGTCGATCGCAGGGCCGGGTTGCGCCTTGTCCTTGGTTTGCGACAGTGTGGTCAGGAAGTCCGCGGCCCAGCGGTAGATATTGAACTCCTCGATGCGCAAACGCATCCGGGTCATGCGCTGGCGGCGTTCCTTGGCATCCATGGTGATGGCCTGATGGATCGCTGCCGCGAACTCCTCGGTGTCATAGGGGTTGATGATGAGCGCCTCGGGCAGGTCGCGTGCTGCGCCGGCGAACTCCGAGAGCACCAGTACACCCTCGGGAATGCCGCCGGAGTCCACATCCTCGTTCGCCCCCTCAGCTTTGGCCGCGACGTACTCCTTGGCGACCAGGTTCATCCCGTCGTGTAGCGAACTGACGATGCAGACCGAGGCCATTTTGAGGAAGGCGTAGACAGCCGGGCCCTCGTGATGGTCCACCAGGAAGTGGATTGGTTTCCATCCGGCGGTTGACGCGCTACTCGTATCCACGAACTTCCAGTTGATCGCGTCGGCCAACTGTTCGAGGTCCGTGACCAGATCTCGGTAACGCGGGATGTGAACGCGGCTGGGGGCGCCGAGCTGGACGAACGTGAACTTACCTTTGAGTTCAGGATGCTTCTCAAAGAGGTGCGCGATCGCGCGGAAGCGCTCGGCGATGCCCTTGGTGTAGTCGATGCGATCAACACCCACGCCGACCATGCAACCGTCGAGTTGATGTTGCTGGCGGAGCATCGCAATCTGGGACTCGAGGGAAGCGGGTGAAGCGACGCCGCGCTCAGACCAGGGTTGCACGCTGATGGGAAATGGGCGCACCAAGCACGTGTGTCCCTTGAGCTCGGCTAAGAAGTGATCCCAGTTGAGCTTGGCTTCGACCATGCGGTCGACGGTCTCGAGAAAGTTGTTGCAGTGCTGCTGAAGGTGGAATCCAAGAAGGTCCGCGCCGAGCATGCCCTGCAGGAGTTCCACGCGGTACGGACAGATGCGGAAGGCCTCGGCGTTGGGCCAGGGGATGTGCCAGAAGAGGCCCACGCGCAGGTCCGGGCGCTTCGCTTTCAGCATGCCAGGAACGAGCGCCAGCTGATAATCCTGGACCATGACCACGGCCCTCTCGCTTCCGATCTCTTCGAGCACGGCATTGGCGAAGCGCTGGTTGGCTCGAACGTATTGCTCCCAGTCCCCGGCGCGGAAGGTGGGCCGCTCGTGCGTGAGATGGCAGAGCGGCCACAAACCCTCGTTCGAGAAGCCGTAGTAGTACCCCTGCTCTTCTTCTTTAGTGATCCAAACTCGCTTGAGCGTGTACCGGGGATCTTCGGGCGGCACGGGGATGCAGCCTGCGGCGTCGGCGGTCTGGCGATCGGCATCGCCTGCGCCGTGGGCGACCCACAGCCCGCCGGTAGCGCGGAGCACGGGGTCGAGGCCGGTGACCAGCCCGCTGGCCGGGCGAACGAGCACGGGCTTGCCGTCTCGCATTTGGTGCATGTAGGGCTCTCGATTGCTGACAACAACCAGCGACTGGCCTCCGAGCGCGTCGATGGCGTGCGCCCGGAGTCGATCGCGGGTCCAAGCCTTATCGGAGCGGACAATCTCCTGCGCATCGTCGCGTTCTTTGCTGCGTGCGGCTCGAAACGACGCTGCTAGATGCACGGTTTCGTCGGCCAGTGTGCGCACTGGCAGGCCGCGCGGCGGCAGCTCGGGCGTGTTTCCGAACCGCAGCCGTCGCATCCACTGCGCCAGAAGGTGCAGCGGGCGTTCGAAAAGCGTCCATGCGAGGCCCGTCGTGATGAAGAACATTGCTGCGGCGATGCTCAGCGACCAGAGCATGCCGCGCAAGATGCCCCGCGTCATGCGGTCTTCCAGGTACAGCGCGTCGTGCAGCACCACGACCGCTCCTTTCAGATCTCCCGTTGCGTCTGTGACCGGCTGGACGAGCACGTGCGTGCTGCCGATGCGGTCACGGCGTAGTTCGCTGAAATCGGCCTTGGTGTCGAGCGAACTCTTGACGGATTCCTGAACGGAATCGGCGAACTCGGAGAGTCCTTCTCCGCCCGCGATCCTCCTTCCATCTGGGCGATAGAGCGCCATGCCGAGTAGCCGCGAGTGCCCGTCGAACCGATCGCCGATGACCTCGGCGATGCGCGAGTCATCCCCTTCGAGCGCCAGTCGCGCCATCGGGGTGACGCGGTGTCCTAGAAGCTGGGCCCGTCGGGTGAGATCGTCGAGGCCCTGCCGGTGCTCGACGTTGACCAGGAACCAGAAGACTAACCCTAAGGCGATGCAGGAGAGCGTCGCGATGACCAAGCCGAAGCGGAGAGACCTCGACGAGAATGGGTGGCTTTGCTGTGACATGTGTTGCTCCGTCTGCATTTACGAACGGGCTCGATCAAGGGCGACCGCCGCGTCGATGAAGGCCAGGTGTGAATACGCCTGCGCGAGGTTGCCGACGGCGAACCCGGTCTGCGGGTCAAACTGTTCGGTCAGGATTCCGGGGCCATGAAAGAGACCAGCAAAGTCATCAAAGAGCCGGACCGCCTCATCCACGCGTCCCAGAGTGAGGAACGATTCGATGAGCCAGCCCGTGCAGATGTGCATGCCGCCCTCGCCGCCGTCGAGCCCGTCGTCGATGTCGTAGCGCCGAACCGTCGGCCCGTCTCGGAGTCGCCTTGCAATGAAATCGACGGTCGAAGCCCATCGTGGGTCGGCGGGGTTGATCAATCCGGTGAGGCCAATCTTCAACACCGCCGCGTCGGGATAGTCCTGTCCATAGGCACCAGTGAATGCGCTGACGTGCGAGTTCCAGCCGCGAGCAAGAATATCCTCGCGGATGCTGTCACGAAGTGCAATCCAGTCTGTATTCTGTGTGCCGCACACCACCTGTTCGACAACGAGGGCTCGATCCACGGTGTGCCAGCACATGACCTTTGAGTGGACGTGGTGCCGGCGTTCCAGTCGCATCTCCCAGATGCCGTGGTCGGGCTCGGACCATCTGGCCGCGACCGCTCGCACCATGGCGCGTGCCAGCCGCCAGTGGTCAGGGGCTATCGGAGCGCCACGCTCTGCCAAGAGCGCGACGAGATGCACGATTGGTCCGAAGACATCGAGCTGTACCTGGTTCGCGGCAGCGTTTCCGATCCGCACGGGTCGGCTCTGCCCGAATCCGCCAAGGTGTCCAAGCTCGGCTTCTGGAGGCAAGTGGTTGCCCGAGAGCGTGTAGATCGGATGAAGCCTCTCAGGCGTCTCGCAGCGATCAACGACTTCAAGTATCCAATCCAGGAACTTCATCGCGTGCCCGGTGTTTCCTAACCGAACCAGCGAGGCCGCGGCCATGGCCGCATCGCGCGGCCAGCAGTACCGATAGTCCCAGTTCCGGGAACCTCCGATCTGCTCGGGAAGACTGGTTGTCACGGCGGCGGCGATCACGCCCGTTGGCCCGTAACAAAGCCCCTTGAGCACCAAGGCGCTGCGCTTGACGAGTTCTGGGTGTCTTGAGGGCAGCTTGAGGGACTTGGCCCAGCCAGACCAGAATCGACGGTTCTGGTCGCGCCGCTCCGGCTCGCCCTCGATCGTCGCGGCAAGGTTCGCGGTGCCGTACCGAAGTTCGAGCACCAGCGCACCCGAGGCGGGCAGAACGACCGCTTCAGCGGTGTGATGAACGCCCTCGTTTGAAACTGTCCAACTCACGCCGTTGGAGCGCAGGACAATCGGGTCGTTGGACCCTTGGACTTCCAGCCCACCCTCGCGGACGCGCAGCTGCGTTGCAATGCGGCCGTAATCCAGGCGCGGCGCGAAGCGGATACGAGTGGGCGTCGTTCCTTCGATCACGCGGATGAGGTCGGCGCGACCAGCCTTCTGAAAGGCTCTTCCTGCTGAAGAATCGAGATAGTCCGTCACGCGCAACCCCGGCCATTCGGTCACTAAGACGAACGAATCACCGTCGTACTCGCAGCGAAGCGGCGCACCGCCCTCGGCCGGTGCGATTTCAAACACTCCCGCCGTCGACTCGCCAACAAGCTCTGCGAAAAGGGCCGCGGAGTCCAGACGAGGCACGCATAGCCAAGAGATGCGGGCCCCGGGCGAGACGACTGCGGCCGTCCGCTGGTCGGAGAGCACCGCGCACATATCGAGCCGCACCAGCGATCGAGCGCTTGCCCACTCAGCCCGCGATGACGCGAGCAACCGCAGGATCTCCGCAACGTCGGAAACGCCGCTGACGCGGTGCCGCGCCGCGGTTTCGCCCTCTCCAACCTTGATCCCCAGGTCTTCGGCCGTCAGGCTCCTGAAGACGTCCTCGTCGGTCAGATCATCGCCGATGAAGATCACACCGGTCGCACCGGCAGCGTTCCTCGCACGTCGAACAGCGTCACCCTTGTTCGCGGCGACGACCATAAACTCGACGACTTGGCTGCCGTGACGGATGTAGACACCCGCCATCGATCCGCAGTTCTCTATGGCCAACTCGATCGCCCGTGTCGCAACCGCGGGATCGGCCGTGCGAACGTGCATCGCGACACCGGCGGGCTTGAGCTCAGAGCTCAGCCCGGGCCAGCGCTCGACGACCGCGGAGATCCTGCTGGCGACCTCGAGCAGCCGATCTCGCTCGTCGGTGCTGAGTGTCACGCCGACCTGCTGCCACTCCGCCCCGTGTGAGCCCACGATGTAATCAGGACGAAGGGAACCAAGGAACGCGGCAAGATCCGCGGCCGACCGTCCTGAGACAACCGCGGTGCTCGTCCAGGGCACCGCTCGAATCGCCCGCAAGCCCTTAATCGCATCCGCGTTCGGGACCGCTCGTGCGGCATCGTGGACGATCTCCGCCAGGGTTCCGTCATAGTCGGAGGCCACCAGCAGCAGCGGCGTTCGAGCAAGCGTGTTTAGTCTGTCGAATAGGTCTCTAGGTATCACGATCGATCCTCCGGCCGCTCTGCGCGCCTGGTGCTGGCCTGTTCGTCCAATGGGCGCTCTGTGCCTTTGACCGCCTTGCGAGATAGAGCCAGCTCGCCGCGATGATCCCTGGAACCGGCAGCGCTTGCGAACCAACCATCACCCTCTTTCCCAGGTCTTGGCAATGTCCAACCTGGTTCAACGGATCGTCCGGCAACCCACCCGCCAAGATTGAGTTCAGCCGCGCGTGGTACGAGCAGGAAGCCGCGCCAAGTCGTAGCCCCTAAGCCCTCACCAGACCAAGAGCTTTGACCTTGGCTGGCCGAAGGCCATATCTGCTGAGGGTCGCGTTGCACTTTAGCAGGGCAGGCCAGCTGAACCATAAGCACGTCTACTCTTTTGGCTGGCCGCTGCTCACGCGGCGCGGCCGGAACATCGGCCTGACCCGAGGCTGGTGAGATCGTCTTCCGCCATGCCGACGAAATGTTCCGAATTTCCACAGAGATCCCGGACATACTCGCCGGTCGGCACACTGGACAACCCCGCGTGCTGCAAGCCCGGCTCGATCGCACGATCGTGATTGAAGCGCCGGTGGCGAGGATCAAACCTCTTCCTCCGGCGAGTCCAGCATAGTCCAGAGCACTCGCCGGATGTTCTTGGAATCTGCGAGAGGATGCCCAACGATCCTGTCTCAGCTTAAAGTTTGGCTTCTTCCTGCCGCACACGACCCGCCAGACGCTTCCCCGATGACAACGCCGCGACGCTAACTCGATGCGCCCGGACGAGAGAAGACTTTCCCGCAGCCGACGAGGTGAACGCAAGAAAAAAAACTTAGGAGGTATCGAAGCGCTTTCCTCTCTTTGTCTCCGTGACAACGTCAAAGAGCGGTTGTGCGGCCATTTTCCACGAGTCAACTCTGCCCGTAGACCATCCGGCAAACCGGCGCTCGGGAGAACGCGGATCCACGCCGCGCAGGAGGACATTTCAAAAGCTCGAACGGGCGGCCACTTCAATCTGATCGTCATTCCAGTTCGCAAAGCGACCGTCCGGCATAGTTGGCCGGACGATCGGCTGATGAGACCGGTCGTCTCGTTAATTCGGATGGTCTGTTCGATTGCTCCGCACGACCATGCAAATGATTTGCGCGACCGGCAGCTGGTCGCCGGGACTCAGACCGCCGCGCTGGCCATCGCCTCGCACGACTTGGCGCACTTGCGGCACATCTCTGCGCACTGCTTCATCATCGCGTCGCCATTGGCGAGCTTGTCGCACGACTCGGCGCACTGGTTGCAGATCTCCACGCACTCCTTGCAGATATGGGCAGCGTGGTGGGAGCCGCGCGCCATGAAGCACGCGGCAACGCCGCAGATCTCGGCGCAGTCGTGCATGATGGTCTGATGCTCGGGGGAGGCGTGCGGGCCGCCCATGTGCAGGCAGTGCGTGCCGCACTGGGTACAGATGGCGGCACACTCGCCGCAGTCCTTGATGCAGGCGAGCGTGTCTTTGGAGGGGGGCTGGTAAGTCATGGGAAAAGCCTTTCCGGTTGGCGAACACGGGGCACAAGCGCGCACGAAGTGCGTTCAAGTCAATGCGAGCATTCGTGATGTCTACCGGGTGAACCCGTCGTGATTCGCCCTTCATTGAGGAAACCGTCTGAGCGGTCAACAAATCTCGATCGACCATCTTTTGATGCCCGGAGTTGTTTAGATACAGACCCTCAATGCAAACTTTGTTCTGACCTCGCTCGTCTATGAGGAAACACGGTACAACTACCACCAACCGCCTTGCTGTTCAACTCACTTCAGGCGCCATGACCCGGCGCGATCTGCTGGTCGCGGGGGCCGCCGCTGGGGGGCGTTGTCGTTTGCGGGGCACGCGCCAGCGCCATCATCGCATGATGCTCGCGCGAATGATGCGGCGCCCGCCGGGCAAGTCAAGCCCCGCCCGACCAGCCATCATCTCCCGGCGAACCCGGCTGGCGCTAGGCAGCGGGCTGTGCTGGCGTTTCTGCCTTGGGCTTGGTCAGCAACAGAATGATCAGCCCGATGAAGACCACCACTGCACTGATCAGCCACATCGGCGGCAAGTAAGCGTGGCTGGCATTGATGTTGAGGCCGCGGGAGTAGCCAAGCGCCAGCAGGTGCGTTTGCAAGCAGAGCATGGCGGCCAGTGACAGCTTCCACCGCTGCAGGGTGGTAAATAATGACCGTGTCAGCAGGTAAAGCGTCGCCGCGGCGAGGCCGCCAAAGCAAAAGATCAGCTCGCCGGCGAAGCTCATGCGGCCGCTGGCTATTCCACCCTCTACAGCGGGCACGAAAAACTCTGGGAAGTAGGCGGGCCGCAGCACGACGAGCGACATGGGAATGTGCCAGATTGCGCCGAAGACCCCGGCTCGGAACCAAAATGCGGGCGCGGTCGAAGTACCGGGTCCGGCCGGCGATGTCGGCGCGGCGCCCGACCCCAACTGCTTCAGCCGCCGCAACTGGCGAAGCTGGGCGGCAAAGGCGAGGCCAAAGCAGATGACCGCTGCCATCGAGACGCCTTTGTTGACGACGAAGACTGGCAGGTGTTCAAGGTTCTTGGGCGCAAAGACGATGTAGCGCACGATGGAGTAAATAACGCACGCGGCAAAGACGCTGACAACGGCTATCACGGAGTTCCTCCTGTGGGAAACAGTCGCGGGAAGCGTACCGCAACGGCTGCACGTCGGCCATCGGTGCCAGCGGGGCGCGCTAAAGAGGCAAAAAGCACGCGACCCCGCTGCGAGCAGCGGGGTCGTGCCACGTCTCGCTTTTTGGTGCAACCGACTCTGGCTTTCGGGGGGCGACTCAATCGCCGCTCGATTTGGCAAGAGAGTCGTTTCGGAGCCGAAGTTTACTTTGCCTGTTTCTGCAGCATCGTCTCGATAGCGTCCAGCCGCTGCTTGAGTTCCGCGCTCTGTACTTTGAGCTCAGCGCTCTGTGCCTTGAGCTGCTCATTCTCGGCCTTGAGCTGCTTGATCGCCCCTACCGCCACGGCCGACATGCGGGAATAGTCAAGGCCAATCACCTCGCCCTTGTCATCGCGGAAGACAACCTCGGGGAAGGCCTTGGCGACATCCTCAGCGATGAAGCCCAGATCGTGGGTGAAGCCGCGGGTCTTGGCCTCATCGGCGGTCCAGTCAAAGCGCACGGCGTTCAACCCGGTGATTCGGTCCAGGGCATCGGCC
>JBBQMD010000003.1:0-111808 GCA_038328575.1 Phycisphaerales bacterium
GGCGCTGTGGGCCATGCCCGCGGATGCCGTGCGCATTCATGGGCTTTGTCGTCGGCATCAGCAGGACTCACTTCTGGAAGATCGGCAAATAGCGTTTGGGCATCTGTAAAACGATGAGCGCCATCGACGTGCCATACGCCGGGCCGATCGATGGATCTGCCCACGCGCCGGTGGAGAGCTGGCGATCAATCAGCTCCGCGCGCGCCGCGGGCCACCACGTCGCCCAATACTTGCCGCCGGCCAGATACATCGATTGTGCCACGTAGTACTGCCCGTACCAGTAGTGCTGTTCGACGCGAGCGGGGCTCCCCGGTGTCGCCGCATCGAGCAAGTACTTCAGCCCGTTGTCGATCGCCTGGTCCTGATACACGCCGGCGTAGTAGAGCGACGCAACGCCCGCCGCCGAGCGCGGCCAGAGCGACACGCCACCGGGCAGTTGATACATGAACCCGCCATCAGGGTTCTGGCACTTGCGCACATACTCCACCGCCCGATCGATCGTCGTCTTCGGCACCTCAATCCCCGCGTTGCGGGCCGAGCGGAGGGCCATGATCTGCGTAATGGTCACGGAGATATCGGCCTCGACGGGAACCGGGTTGTAGCGCCAGCCGCCCTCATCGTTCTGTGTCCGCTCGATCAGACGGCACGCCCGCACCAGCGCCGCGTGTACGCGCCGCGCCTGGGGCGTCTCGCCGCCCGCGGCGGTCATCCCGTAGATCTCGCCTAGGAACAACGTCGCGAACCCATGGCCGTACATGGGCGACGAGGTCGAATCGCCGGCGATAAGGCCGGTCTCGTTTGATGAAGAGAGGATGTTCTCCAAGCCGCGCTCGACGATCGAGGCGTACTTGCCCCGCCCCGGCGCGTGCCCGTCAGCGAGGAACGCCAGGCACGCGAGACTGGTGACCGCGACGTTTCGCCCGTAGCGACCGGCGCCGAATGAGCCGTCAGCGTTTTGCATCGCCGCCAGCGCCGCGAGCCCGCGGTCAACCGACTTCTCAAGTTGCGGGGTGATCTCGCGTTCGAGCGCCGTGTTCTGCGCCGAAGGAGCCATGCCATCCGGGCGCGCCGGCGCCTCGTCGATCGTCGCGCGTGGGAGAGCGCCGGGCGGCGTCGCGGTCGCCGACGGTGCCAGTGATGCCGGTGCCGGAGCAGTTGGATCGGATGTCGCGGGTGGGGCGGTTGGTGTCGCCGCTGGAGCGACCGGCGGGTCAGGCGCGCCAGGCGCGTCAGGAGCTTGGGCCGTTGCGAATGCGACCACGGCGCGTAGCGAGCGCGACCCGCTCGCGGGCTCGCGACCCAATGTCACCAGCGGCGCGCCGCCGGGCCCGAGGGCGTGGAGCGCCAGCAGCGTTGTCGAGATGGAGATCGTCGTGAGGTTCATCGTCGCGTCGGGCGGATCACTTCTTCTCCTGGGCCAGACGACGGTAGTAGTCCTCAGTCATCTGCTGATAGACCGACGAGAACTTCTCGCCAGAACCCTGCAGCAGCGCATCACGCACCCGGGCTGGCAGCGTTCCCCAGCCGGCGCGAGCTCCGTCCAGCCCCGGATTCAGGCGCGCCGCTTGCGCACCGGGAAGTTCCTTCCGCTCGCCCTCGCCCCGGGCCCGTTGCTCGCGCGCTTGCTGCTCTTGCTGAGCCTGCTGTTGCTGCTGTTGCTGCTGCTGTTGAGACTGCTGCTGATCGTCGGGTTTCGGCTTCTGCTGCTGCTTGCTCTGCTGCTGGCGCTGCTTGCGAGCGGCCGCGATCACCTGATCAAGCTTGTCCAGAATCTCCTGCTGCACGCGCTGGGTCGCGAGCGAAACGTCGCCCGGATCCTGCAGCCGCGCCGCCGCGTCGCCCATCAGTTTTACCGCCTCGTTCAGCGCATCTTCCGGCTTCGCCGAACGAAGCTGCTCGTCGATCGCGCGTCGCGCCGGAAGCGCTGCCCCATCTGCCGTCGGCTTCGGCGCCGCGGACGGAAGGCCCAAGAGCTCATCCAGGGAGGGATCCGCCTTCTCGGGCGCGTCGGCCGGTGCAGCCGGCGACGCCGGAGCGTCCGACCTGACGGCGGGCGCAGGAGTCGCCGAGACCGGCGGCGTTGACGCCGGCGGCGTCGCTTGCCGCGCCCGCAACTCAGCGCCAACGCCAACGATCGCGAGCGACCAGGCCGCGAGCATCACTCCAACTCCATGTTCGTTTCGAGTCATCATTCGCCTCCACCCTGCTTCTTGTTCAGCTCGTCGATCACGCGCTGCGCTTCCTCGCTCAACCGCTTCTGCACGCGGGCCGCCTGCTCGGTGAGTTCTTTGGCAACGCTCGCGTCTGCGCCGGACGCCTCGGCCTGCTTGGTAAACCGCAGTGCGCCCGCCTGCAACTCGCGCAATGCCTTGAGCTGCGTCAGCGGCGGCAGCAGCGGCGGTGGCGATTGCTGGCCGGGCTGGTTGCCCTGCTGCTCGCCCTGCTCCTGCTCGCGAAACTCGTCGGGCTTGTCCGCGTCGTCAAGCGCCGCGACGAGCGCGATGAGCGTCTGTTCGACGCTCTGCTGGCTGATGATCGCGACGCGCCCGATGGTCGTCTCGCGCAGCGACGAAGCGGCCCGTGCCGACGACGCGTCGATAATCTCGTGGGCAAGGTTGAACACGGGCGAGTCGGTGATCTCCTGGTTGGCGCGCTTCAGGTCCGCAAGCGTGGTCGCCAGCGCATCCTGCTCGTCGGCGATGGCGCGTGCCGCGGCTCGCTGGCGACGGTCCGCCGGCGCGTCGATCGTCGTCGTTGATCGCTCGATCAGCGCTCGCTGCGACGCCAGCGCGTCCTGATACGCCTTGCGCAGCTCAGCCCGTTGCTGGCGCTGACCCTCGTCCTTGGACTGTTCCTGCGCCGCCTTGGCAACCTCCAGCGCCTCACGCAACAGCCCCAGCGCATCGGTCTCGCCCGCGCGCGTCATCGGGATGTCCACCGGTGTGGCGCGCAGCGCACCGATGGCCGAGGCCTGGCGCGCCGCGCCTTGCAGGATGATGTCCGCGAGCTTCGGCGTGTCGGCGTTGGCGTCCGGCGCTTCAGCCGCGGCGGCATCAACCGCGCGGGCCTCCTCGCTCGCCGCGAGCGTCGCGATGCGAAGTTGAATTAACGGAGCATCAAGCCCGCTCAGCCCGTTGGCGTCACCCGCGGCCCGAGCTTCAAACGTCGCCAGCTCCGCAGCCTGACGGTTGACGAGCGACTCGAGCGTCTGCACCAGGCTGTCAAGCTGGCGGCGCAAGACCGCGTCGCGCTGGCGCTGCGATTCGTTGAGCTGCTGCAGCATCTGACTGAGCGTCCGCTCCGCCTTCTGCTGCTGCTGCTGGGCCTGCTGCTGCTGGCTCTGCTGGATCTGTCGCGCCGCCTGCTGCAAGAGCTGCTCCAGCGCCCGTTGCTCGCCGGTCTGCGCCGCCTGCTTGAGCGCCTCGCTCGCCGCAGGATCGCTCTGCGACAGCTCCTCCGCTTTCTCCTTGAGCGAGCGCAACAACTCCTCCGCTCGACGCGCGAGCGACTCCTGCTCCTGCCCCAGTCGCTGGGCCGCGGCTCGTTGCTCCGGCGTGAGCTGCTCGGCCGACTTGCCGGCGGTCTCGCGGCTCAGCTCGCCGGTCTGGCGACGAAGCTCCTGCTGGTCCGTCAGCAGTTGTTGCGTGCGACGCTTCTGTGCGAATGCGTCGCGCCCGCGATCCAGCGATTGCGAGAGCTGCTCGAGCTTTTGAGCCGTGTCCTCCTGGGATTGCTGCGAGGCGCGCTCCGCGTCTTCGGTTGCCTTCGTGTCCTTGGCCTCGCGTGATCGCTTGGCCTCGCCCAGCGAACGCTGCGCTTCGCGCGACGCATCGCCCGCCTGATCAACCGCGCGCTCGGCGCTGCGCACCACGTCGCCGAGCTCGCGATCCAGCGGCTTGTCCGGACGGTCTGCTTCAGCCGCTTTCCGCGACACCTCCGCCACCGCCTGTGCCATCTGTTGCACCTGCTCCGAGATTGCCGCCTGTTGCGACGACGCCTGATCCCCGGGCGGTGTGTTTCGCGACTGTTCCAGCAGCTTGCGTTGATCGGCCTGCGAGCGATCAGCCTGACGGCGCACCGACTCGAGCTGGCCAAAGAGCTGTTCAACGAGTTGCTCGCGCGAGATCACGCGCAGGCGGCGCAGCGATGATCGCAACGGCGGGTGAGTCTGGCCGTCAAGCGAGTAGATGTCCGTCGCCAGGGCCGCGAGCCAGATCTCATCGCCCGGGCCGACATCCATCTCGCTCAGCGAGATGCTGCTCGCGGCGGTCAGGGCCAGCACGGGCGCGCCGCCCGCCGCTTCAGGCTCGGTGCGACCAATCACCCGCGCCTCGCCCACCGGCTCCGGCGGCGCGCCGCTCGAGCCGCCGGGACGCTTGGCGACTTGCGATTCCAGCGACACCGACGCGACGCCAAGATCATCGCGCGCTTCGCCCGCGACATCGACCTTTGCATCTGGCAGCACGTCCTCGTCGCGCGCCGGCAGCGTGATCGTCGCCTGCGGCGGCTGATCCGCGCGCGCCTCAACGCGGAACGCGGCTTCCTCGCTGGAGGCAACACCATTTTGATCGCGCAGGCTTGCGCGGATCGTGAACGACGAAGCCACCGGCAGCGTCAGCGTCCACGTCTCGCCCGCGAACTCAGCCGTCGCCAGTTCACCGGCTTCTCGAAACGCAACTGCAAACTCCGCCCCCAGCACACGCTCAAACTCCCCAACACTCGGGCGCGGCAGCGCCTTGTTGAACCTCATCGCGATTGACACGCGAGAACCAGCGATCACCTCGCTCAACACCGCTCGACCATCCGAGCCGCTGCCCAGATCGACCGTGCGCAGCGCGCCCGCAAGCGCGCCCGAGAGATACGCCGGCGGCCGGACGTTCGCACTCGCGGACACCACCGCCGGCGGGTCGATCAGCCGCACCCGCACCGGGCGCGTCTCATCATCGCCGGAGGTGAACCAGTACTCAAGCGTGTTCGCGTCCGTCGCGCCGACAGCGCCAAACGTCGCTGATCGCGCCGCAGTGGCGCGCGCCGGGGCCAGCAGCGCCGGCTCGATCAAGCGTTCCATCAGCGTGCCGCTGGCGGGCCCGGGTGATCCGTCGGCTTGCGGAGCGATCGCCTGCACCGTCCGCCCCTGACTGGTCAGTTCGCCGGTGCGGGTCTCGCCGGTGCCGTCCGGCCCGATGAGGCGAAAGTGTGCCGTGACGCTCGTGGTCTCGGGCGAACGCGTGGACCGCACCAGGGCCGCCCGCAGCGAGAGCGCCGTGCCCAGCGCGTGCACCTCTTCGCCCACTACATTCGCGAGCACCGTGCGCTTGGGCCACTGGACATCCGCCCAGGGCGTCAGCGTCCGACGCAGCGCGATTCCTGTCCACATCGGGCTGGCGCCGATCACCAGCATCGACGCGACGACGCTGGCCACTGCGACGAACGCGCTCAACACCGCCGGGCCGGGACGTAGCACCGTCCGCGTGTTGACCGACGCGAGCCGGCGCGCCGCGTTCTGGATCACCGGTGCCGCCAAGGCCCGCCCCAGCGGGTCCAGCGATCGGCCATCGCGCGAGAGCTCCACTGCACTGGCCAGCAGGTTGTCCAGCCCGGAGCCGACGCCGACCTCTGTGCGTTCGATTCGCGCCGCGATCTGGCTCTCAGTCGGACGAAACCAGATTGCGGGCCACACGCGCCGGATGATCGCGACAACCAACACCACCAGGCCGATCAGCAGGATCGTCCCGCGCATCCACCCCGGCGAACGAAGCACGAAGTCCACGCCCGCCGCGCCGGCGATCGCGCTGACCGCTCCGCCGATGATCCAGCCGCTACGTTGCACAATGAGCATGGCGCGAGCGCCCTGAGCCAGCCGGCGCAAGCGCAGGCTGACCTGCTCGATCGATGGAGCGTCAACGGGTTCGGGCGTCGGCGTGGAAGGTTCGTTCGTCATGACCAGTGCTCAGATGCCCGGGCGTCCGATCGTTCACGCATTCCGGCAAAGGCGGCTTGGTCCCGCCTCGGACACGACGCAGCCCACGCGACAAAGGGTGCCATCATCAATACGAACAACGGCCCGACAAGGTTGAGATTGCTCATGCTGGCGACGCGCCGCAATCGTCGCGTGGAAACCGTCATACACGGTATCGTCCCAGTTGGTCGCCAGTTCTCGTCCAATTCGCGCGCGAACGCCTGAATCATGGTTAGCGACTCACAATCACGCCTCACTCAGCGGAATCTTTGACCAGCCACCTCAGCAGTTCGCAACTTGTTTGATGTCCAGATCAAGGCAGCCGAATCAGCCTTCGCGTTACCCATTCCACAGTCAACAGCACGATGATCGCCAGCAACGCGCCGGGCGTGTCCCATAGTGGGTGTTCCTGGCCCAGCGACGACGTTCGAACTTCCCGTCGCGGCAGCAGCGTGCCCAGCGAAGCCAGATCCGCCGCGGGAACGACGCGCCCGCCGGTATCGCTGGCCAGCTGTGCCAGCAACGGATGATCGGCCTCCGGCTGACGCATCTCGTCATCGGGGAACGTCACCTCCGCGTCCGACGTCACCACTTCGGGCAGGCCGCTGAACAGCGGATCGATCAGGCTCGCGCGATAAAGCCCGGGCACGCCGGGGATCCAGGTCGCGACATAGGACCGTCGCCCCGCGTCTGCGCCGCCCCCCCCCGCCCCGCCCCCGCCGCCCTCGGGGCGCAGCGAGAGCGTCACGCTCTCGCCCGCCTCTGGTGTCGCATCCGGACTCGCGCCCGGAGGCGCGCCCGGATCACGCGCCTTCGCGTCAACGCGGACGCTGATCGAGGCGGGGGCCGCGTCGATCAGCGATTGATCGACGAGTTGAACACTCACGCGCACCGGCTGCGCGACGCTCGCGCGTCGAGGCGAAACCGTGAGCATCGCCGCTCGACCGGCGCGCCCGACCGAGTCGCGCCCCAGGAACCGCAGGAGCTGCAAGTAGAACCGCTCCGGATACGCCTCGCCTCGCCCGTAGCGATAGCGCCAGATCTCGTCGGTCGCGACGTACACGATTCGCCCCGCGCCAAAGCGCATGGTCATCAGCGCAGGCGTCGGTGCGCCGCCGGCGCTCGTGCCCCCGCCCCCCGCCGGGCTCGATGCGGAACCAATCCCCACCGGATCGACCACCGCCAGTATCTCCACCGCGGGCTTCAAACTCGCCGGATCGATCCGCTGCACCCATCGCAAACGCGACCAGGTGTTGCTCGCATCGCTCAGCTCCACCGGCCAGAACGGCAACAGCGCTAGCGCGCCGCCAGCGCTCGTGGCGCTCGCATCTGGCAAGCCCGCGTCCCCGCGTGACGAGGGCCGGTCGTCCTGCAATCGCAACACGCCCAGCGTTTCGCTGCTGGCGGTCGGACGGAGATAGACCTCCTGATCCCACGAGCGCACGCTCGCATCGCCCGCGCCAAACGTCATCGGCAGCAGATCCGCCAGCGCCGTCGAGCGCCACGCCGTGGGCACCGCCCCTTCGCCAGCGATCCACATCAGCCCCGCGCCGCCGATGCTCACGCGATCGCGCAGCAGCGCAAGCTGTTGCTGGGTGAAGACATCCGGGCGCAGGTCGCCCAGCATGATCACGTCAAACCGCGCCCACTCTGTGGGCGTTGACGGGATCGCTTCGAGCGACTCGCTCCCCTCCTGCAAGTAGCGACGCCCCGCCGCCAGGAGCGTGCTGGCAAACGTCACGGACTTCTCGCGCGAGAGCACGTTCTTGAGGTAGCGATACTCCCAGCGCGGGTAGCCATCCAGATATAGCACCCGCAGCGGGCGGTCAAACGTCGTGATCGCGACCTCCGCTCGGTTGTTCTCCGGCAACAGATCTGGCGTCTCGCTGATGAGCCGCACGCTCCAGCGCCGCTCGCCCGCCCGATCCGGCGGCGTTGCGCCGGTCGCGGCCGCGCCCGGTCGCGCCGTGAGCGTGAGTTCGCCGCTGGCGTTGGTGCCGACGGGCGTGCTCTGACCCGGCTCAAAGCGCACAGTGCGTTCGTCGATCGTCCGCCCGCTTTCTTCATCCACAAGCCGGAGCGTGGCCCGCGCGCCGGCGCTCAGCGAGCCGAACCGCTCGACCCGCGCGCGAACCGGCACGATGTCCGCCGCGAACGCCGACGACGGCGCCTCGACACCTCGCACCGCAAAGTCCGTCCGTGCCTCGCTGGAGCCCAGCGGCACGCTGAAGATCGGCACGCGATCAGCCCGCAGCCGCCGCAACGTCGCGCGCGAGATCTGGTCTGTCGCGCGCCCATCGCTGAGGACCACGATCCCCGCCAGCGGGCGCGCAGCGCTCCGATTCAACGCCGCCTCGATCGCGCCACCGATCGCGCTGCGCCGCCCCGTCGGCGCTTCAAGCGCCACCGGTGACGCCGACTTCAGATCAGCCGTGTTGCCCACATCTCGCCGCCCGGGCTTCAACTCAAACGCGCCGGCATCAAAGCCCAGCCACACCACCACCCGCTCAGCCCCCAGCCGCTCCCAAAACTCGCGGCTCTTTCCCAGCGCATCCCGCAACTGTTCCTCGCGCGTGATCAGCCCGCCCGCCGCCGCACCCGCCCCGCCCGCACCTCCAACATCCCCAGCGTCCGCGATCTTCATCGACCCCGAACGATCCACCAGCACCAGCACCCAATCCTTCTCGACCGACTCCGTCGGCTGCACCAGCCGCGGCCCGCACAACAGAAATACCACCAGCACCAGCAGCAGAGCGCGCACCATCGCCAGCACCGCGCGCAACCGCCCCGAGCCCTCTAGCCGCCAATACGACCACACCGCAAGGCCCACCGCACCCGCAACGATCAGCGCCCACTGCCAGGGCTCCGGGCTCGTGGTGAGCGTAAATGACACGCCCTCTTGTCCGGGTCGCAATGTCTCAAGTCGCAACAGCCAGTTGGTCAGGTCGTTCATTGGCTGGCCTCCGGCGCCGAAGCACCCGACGCGGGTGCCACCTCGCGAGCGCCCCGGCCCCCGCCTGCCCCCCCCGCCCCCGACTTCATCGAGCCGCCGGAGATCGACGCCAATCGCGCCAGCAGCAACTCCGCCCCCGCCAGCGCCAGCACAATCCACAGCCACAACGGCCCGCTCGCCGCTCGCTCCGCGCGCTCGCTCAGCATCGCCATCGCACGCTCCGCAGACACCGGCCCGCCCGCGCCGGGCGCGCCGCCCGCCGGATCAATCAACACCGGCTGCGCACCCGGATCACTCAGCGCGCTCCCCAACCACGCCACCAGCGCCGCGCGCTCCGGCGCATCCAGCCGCGCCCCCGACGCGTCCGGATTCACCGCCAGGCGACCCATCGACTGGCCTCGCGCAGAGATCAAGTCATACACCGCACTGTCGCGCAGCGCGTCCACCAAGCGGCCGCTCGGATCGATCGAGGGCGGCGTCAGCGCCAGCGCATCCGGCTGCGCCTCGCGTGCCATTAGCGAGCGCAGTTCTTTGGCGCCGCTTGGCAGCGTCGGGCTCAACCCCGCGACGCTCCACTGCGCGGGTCGCGAACGCGATACTCCCTGTCGCACCAACTCCTGCATCAGCGGCACCATCAGCGGCTTCGACGGCAAATCCGTCCACGCCGCGCTCAACGCCGTCGCGATGTACACCACTTGTCCCGCGCCTGGCGCCCCCGAGTTCTCACCCGTGCCCGCGCCCTCACCGCCCTGATCACCGGCACCCGTCGATGCGCCGCTCGTGCCCACTGCGCCCGGTGCAACATTCGCGCTCGCCAGCCCGCCACTGATCACCAGCGGCTCACCACTGGCCAGCCGCAGTAACACCGTCGCACCAGCGCTCGCTCCGGTGACGCTCGCGCTCGCAGCCCCGGGCATGCCATCGCTCGCACGACCCTCGCCCTCCGCACGCGTGACCGTCGCCTTCAGCATCCGAGTCACCGTGACACTGCGCGTCAGGTCGTCCATCTCGCGCCGCACCGAGCCGAGCAGGTCGCTCGGATCGGCCGGGTCATCGCTCGGGCCCGCCGGTGACACTCGCGCCGGCGTCGTCACCGTGCTCAGATCGCTGACGCCGACATCGATCGTCCACCCCACGGGCAGCGCCCGCCGAAGCGTGTCGACCCATTCGTGCGAGGCCAACCCCGCCGTGGGCGTGAAGATCAGCAGCCCACCGGCGCGAATGAAGTTGTTGACTCTTACCCACGCAGCGATATCCAGTCGGTCGGGCGTCGTGATCACCAGCGCGTCGAGCCGCGCCAAGCGCGGCGTATCCAGCCCCAGCGCATCGATCTCTTCCAGCTCGATTCCCCCCGAATCCGTCGGGCGCAGCGCGGCCGCGATCCACTGCATCGGGCTGAACGCGTCGCCCGGGCTCCCCCCTGCGCCGCTCCGCGACGCCACCGGCGGCTCACCCACAAGCCCAACGCGCAGCGCCGTCTTTGAGCTCAAGGGCAGCCGAAACGCGTTGTCCGCGCTCAGCGCGTCGCCGTCAATGCTGGCGCGCACGATCGGCGTGGACTGTCCGCTGGCGAGTCGAGCCAGATCATCCACCGCGACCGCCAGCGTTGCGATGCGCTGCCCGGCCGCCCACCGCACGCGCCCGCCCCCAAGCGCCGCGTCGCCCGCCGCGCCTGACCCGCCAAGCCCATCAAGCGCCAGACGCACATCGCTTGCGCCGGCTTCGTTGACGATTGAGCCGGAGCGCACGAGCGTGACGGTGATGGTCGAGGCTCCCGCCGCGTCTCCCGCGAAGAGCACGCTGCGCGACGAAGTGACGCTCGCGATGCCGACGTTCCCGCCCGCGAATGACGCCGGGGCGCTAGCCAGAACTCGCACGCCCGGCCCGAGCTTCGGCGGTGCGCCGCGCAGATCCAGCGCGCCGCTGCTGAACTCTGAGAGCAGGCAGACGGTGTGCGTCGTGCGGCCCGCGTCGGGGGCTGTCGGATCGATGCTCGCGCTGATCGTGCTCAGTGGCGATCGCAAGTCCGCCGCCGAATCGTTCGACCTGAGCCCGCGTAGCACCTCGCGCACGCCCGAGAGATTCGAGCTCGCCGGCCACACCAGTGGCGAGGCCGGCCCGCCTGCGCCAAACAGCGAGACGCGATCACCCTCGCCCAGCGTGTCGATGAGCTTGATCGCCAGCGTCCGCTGCGCGTCCAGGGCGCTGCCGCCATCGCGCCGAACGCCCGAGGCGATCGAATCATCAACCACCAGGTGCAGCGTCCGCCCGCCCCGCCCCGCGCCCGCGCTCCCGCCCATCAACGGGCGGGCCAAAACAACCGCCAGCGCCGCCAGCAGCAAGCAGCGTGTTGCCAGCAGCAGCCATCGCTGAAGCAGCAGACGTCGCTGGGTCTTGCGATACGCCTCCATGACAAACCGCATCGCACCCCACATCACCACCTGGCGCCGCCGCCGCATCAACAGATGAATGAGAATCGGCACGCCAATGGCGAGCAAGCCGGAGACCAGGATGAGAGGATGCAGAAAGGGCACGAGGAACAGACAGACGATCAGAAACATTGAGAAACCAACCGAAACCCAAGACCAGAAACCAACCTGGCACCCAAGAGTCACCGCTCAGAGGCACCGCACAATCCGCGGCCTGTATACGAAACTCGCCCCTCGCCCCTCGCGACTTCCGAACCCTACCCCCGCTTCATCTTCCCGATCTTCGCATCCCGCGCCGCCAAAAACGCGCTCAGCGGCGGGCCAAGCCAATCGTGCGTCGACATCACCATGTAGTCAAAGCCGAAGCCGCGGGCCGTTTTCTCGATCTGCGCCAGGTGCGAGTTCAGCGATTCCAGATACGCCTCGCGGATCGCCCGCGGGTCCACCCGCACCATCGCCTCCCCCTCCAGACCCTGAAACGGCGCCTCGCCCTCTAGATCAAACTCCCGCTCGGCGCGATCCAGCACCTCCACCATGATCATGTCATGCCCGCGAAACTTCACGCGGCTCAACGCCCCGCGGATCTTCTGCGGGTCCTCAAACAAATCGCTGATCAGCACCAGCAGGCACCGATTCGTCAGCTTCGCCAGCACCTGCTCGATCACGCGGACCAGGTCCGTCGGCCGGTCCACCGGTGCGCCCGAGAGCACCCCGACAATCTGCCGCCACACGCCCTGCGCGCTGCTGGGCTTCATCCACGTCCGCACCTCGTCGGCAAAGCTCACCAGCCCAACGCGATCGCCCTGCTGCAAGCAGATATAGCTCATCGCGGCCGCGACCGCCGTCGCGTGGTCGTACTTGCTCCAGTTCGCTCTTCCGTCCGGGCTCTTCTTCCGCCCTGCGCCGCTGGCGTCTTCAAACGATCGCGAGCCGTAGCGCATCGATCCCGACGAATCGACCAGGATCACCAGGTCGAGGTTTGTCTCCTGCTGATACTGCTTGAGCTGCAGCTTGTCGGTGCGCCCGTAGACCTTCCAATCCAGGTGGCGGATGTCGTCGCCAGCGACATACGGGCGGTGCTGCGCAAACTCGACGCTGTAGCCGTGATAGGGCGAGCGATGCGCGCCGCTCATCACACCCTCGACAATCATCTTCGCCCGCAGTTCCAGCGTGCCCAGGCGCGAGAGCGTGTGCGGGTGCAGGTAAAGCTGCGCATCGCCCAGCGGCAGACGAGGACCGCCCGCTGGCGCACCGCCCGCAGAGATTCCCGAGCCGGGTTGTGGGGGCGTTTGCGCCACGTCACTCGATGGTACCGGCTCGCTTGCTCGGGGGTTCAGGCTTTCGTCGCGTAGATCACCAGGCGCTGCCCCTGCAACACCAGCCCGCGCCGGGCACACTCGCGCCGCGCGATCTCCCCCAGTTCCGGCGCATCAAACTGCGTCAGCTCGTTCGTGTCGGTGTTGACCAGAATCCCCACCGGCTGCTCGCCATACGCCAGTTGATAGTGCGCAACGTCCGCGTTGAACAGCACTTGCTGCAGGATTCCCGCGTCTTGCAGAAGCTTGATTGTCCGATAGACCGTCGCCTTGCTCACGCGCGCTTCGCCCGCCGGCGTGTTCCCCGCCGCCAGTTTGAGCGACTCGATCAGATGATCCGCCTCGAACGGGCCTTGAAACCCCATCACCGCATCGAGAATTCGCGCCCGCTCGGGCGTGTACTTCAGCCCCTCGCGACGGAGCTGGCGCCGGAACACCGCACAGATCGGCTCGCTGATCCGCAGCTCAGGCTCGCTGGTCATGGCGGTATGCTACCTGCCCCGAAGCACCAAGGCGTCTTCCAGCCCGCCTCGCCCCTCCCATCTTCACCCGCGGCAAGGATCTCTCGTGAACACCCTCAGCCCGGCCTCGCATCGCGCCGCGCGCCACGTCTGGGGAGCCCTCTTCCTCCTGCTCGTCCTCGTCGGCGCGCTCTTGCTCTGCACCCAGGGGCTCACGCCCACCAGCGCCACCGTCAGCATCCTCAGCGTGCTCGAACGCGGGCTCAGCGTGCCACTGGCCGCGGGCGCATTCCTCCTCGCAGGCTGGGGCCTCGCCCACCCGCTTCTTCGTCTCATTCACCGCAACACCGCCGCCGCCGCCCCCGCTGGCGGCGCCCTGCAATGGGGCGTCGGCCTCGCCATCATGCTCTGGCTCTGTCATGCCCTGGGCGTCCTCGGCTTGCTCAGCGGGCCAAACGCCCAGTACGTCGCGCTCGCAGTCATCCTGATCGGCCTGGCCTCCGCCCTCATGGCCTTCATGGCCCACGTTCGCGAACGCGAGCCCGTGCCCGCACTTTCCATCGCAGCCCTCCCCGCCGCCCTCGGCATCACCGTCCTCTTCCTCGCCGCCCTCAGCCCCCCCGGCTGGCTCTGGCAGACCGAGGCCGGCGGCTATGACACGCTCAGCTACCACGCGCAGCTCGCCCTCGAATGGGCCCGCCCAGCGCCCCACGGCCCCGGGCGCCTCTGGCCCCTGGAACACAACGTCTACTCCTTTCTGCCCTCATACATGGAAGGCGCGTTCCTCTTCATCCACGTCGCCCTCTCCGGCGGCGCAATCGCTTCGCCAACCCCCGCCGCGAGCAACACCCTGGGCCTCTTGGGCAACGACGGCTGGGGACTCGCTGTCTGCCAGATGCTGCACGCCGGAACCGTGCTGATCGCCGCGTGCCTCACCGGCTCGCTGGTCCGACGCATCCTCCTGCACGTCTCCGCATCGGCGACTGTTTCATCGTCGCGAGACGCCACCCTCGCCGACACCTTGCCCGAGCCCTCCCCCGAAGCCGCCCGCCGCGCCCGACACGCCCGCCTCGCCGGAGACCTCGCGGCCTCCATCGTCCTCTGCACACCCTGGGTCGTCGTCACCGGCTCGATGATGTACAACGAAGGCGCCGTGCTCGCGCTCTTCGCCGCGGCGCTGGTCGCCTCAATACCGCGCCCGGGCGTTTCACCAATCGCACGCGCTGCGCTGGTCGGCCTGCTCATGGGCTGCGCCTGCGCATGCAAGCCCACCGCCATGTTCCTCTGCGTGCCCACCGCGGCTCTAGCGCTGATCTTCACCACCCCGGGCCGCTCCCTCCTCCCGGCACTCCTCGCCGGCGCGATCGGCGGGCTCATCACCTTCGGCCCGCCCCTCATTCGAAACTGGCTTTCCAGTGGCAGCCCCATCTTCCCCGCTGGCACGAGCATCTTCGGCACTGCTCACTGGTCCGCCGAGCAGGCCCTACGCTTCGCCGGCGCTCACGCCAGCCCCGGCTTTGTCGAATCGCTGCGATTGCTCGTCAGCACCACGCCTGACGCGACATCTCTCGGCGCCGAGCCGCGAGGAATATGGCACAGCCAGTTCGCCGCGCTCTGGCCCGCCAGCGTCTGCGCCGCCGCACTCATCATGCTTCGCGGCACCGCCCGCCACCGTTGGACCCTCGCCCTCGCCACCGTCGGCGTCATCATCGCCATCATCTGGTGGGCCGGTTTCTCGCACGCCCAATCCCGATTCCTCATGCCCCTCATTGTCCCGCTCGCCAGCGCCATCGGCGTCGCGGCCGGCCTCTGCCTGCGCGATCGCGCAAACTCCCGAGGCCTCCTCCCCAAGACCGCCTGGACCATGGGCGCCGCGTTCTTCGCCATCGTCAGCCTCTTGGGCGGCGTCATGTGCGTGCGCACATACCTCGTCGCCGGCGCCCGCCCGGGCTACAGCCCCAACGCCGTGTTGGTTAGCGGCATCGGCGCGTTCACCGGCGAGTCCGCCCGCCAGCAAGCCCTGGAAACCCAAGACCCCGCCGAGCTCGCCTCGATCAACGCCGCGCTTGGCCCGGTCCAGTTCACCAATCTCACGCTCCAGCCCGGCGACAGCGTCATGCTCCTGGGCCTGGCCACCCCGCTCTACTGGCAATGGCCCACCGCCTACCACACGACGTGGGACGCCCGCTCCATGTGCGACGCCATCGAGGCCCGCCCCGACGACCCCGCGATGTGGACCGCCGCCCTGCAACGCGACGCCAAGGCCCAGCTCGGCCACAACGTCACCCACGTCCTCATCGATTTCTCCGAGCTCCAACGCCTCCAGCTCTCCGGCTGGTACGACAAACGCCTCACCCGCGGCAGCCTCGAACGCTGGCTCCAATCCGAAACCGAGCCCGTCCGCCTCTTCACCGACGCACAAGGCAACACCTACGCCCTGCTCACGCGATTGCTGAATCTGCCGCCGGTGCCAGCGGAATAAGCCTCGCCGTCTTCGGCTGCCCCGTCACGCTAAGTCTCCGCTGAGTCGAGCCCGTACAGCGCACGCACACTCGCCCGCGCCAGCGCCGGGATATCACGAACACCCGTCCCCGGTTGAACCCTTGCACCGCACGCTCTATCCTCCCGACCTCTCTGGCGGCTGCTCGGCACCTTTGCCGCGCCGCCGCTAAGCGGGCGTGTTCGATTCGTGTTGGGCGGCTGGTGATCTCGGGAGCGAACTGGTGGACCTGCTCGTCAGTCCGATCCTTCTCTACGGAGCGTGTGCGCTGGGCGGCCTGGGCGTCGCCTTCGCCCTGCCCCGCAAACGCGTCAGCCCGTTCATCCTCGGCGCACTGGTCGCCGCGATCGCCCTCGGCGCCCTCTTCATCGGCCTCGGGGTTCGCTATCCGGACCAAATCCCCAACATTCACTTCTACGTCTTCGCGTTCATCTCCCTGGGCGGGGCCTTGCGGGTCATCACCCATGCCCGCCCCGTCTACGCCGCGCTCTACTTCGTGCTGACGATCCTGGCCTCCTGCGGCCTCTACCTGCTGCTCTCGGCCGAGTTCCTCGCCTTCGCGCTGGTCATCGTCTACGCCGGCGCGATCCTAATCACCTATCTCTTCGTCATCATGCTCGCGACCGAAGGACCCACCAGCGACGCCGTGGGCGCGCTGAACGAGTACGACCGCGTCTCGCGCGAGCCGGTTATCGCGACGATTGCCGGCTTTGTGCTCCTGGGCGGGCTGACCACCGCCCTGGCCGTCGGCTCCTCGGGCCTGACGCCGAACACCGCCGCCATGGTGCGCGAGCAGCCGCTGGCGGTCATGCCCAAGAAGGTCGAAAAAGCCCTTCGCGAGGCCAAAACGCCCGACGGCAAGCCGCTGATCCAGCCCGGCGAGCGCCTGGCCCTCGCGTCAGACAAGGTCCGCGACGTGCTCGCGGCCGCGAACGTAATCAAGGCCGACCAGTGGCCCTTGATCATGCCCCGCAATCATCAGGGCGAGCCCGCCTACGCCATTAACGCCCAGCCCACATTGGCGACCGGCGTCAGCGCCGACGGCTGGCTCGTGCTCACCGATGACAAGGGCACCATGCGGGTGCTCCCGCGCTCGCAGTGGCCCAGCGACCTCTACCTCTCCAACACCGAGGGCGTCGCGTTCGACCTGATCGATGCCCATCCCGGCGCGATCGAGATCGCTGGCGTCATCCTGCTCATGGCCATGATCGGCGCGACCATCCTGGGCCGCAAGAAGGTGGATATGGACGAGGCCGCCCGGGCCGAGGCCGCCGCCAAGCTCCGGCAGTTTTCTGACCTTGGCCAGCACCTGGGCGATCAGGCCCCGTTCGTCTCGCCCGCCGAGGCGCAAGGCGCGGCCGCCGGGAGCACGCGTTGAACTATCTGACGATCCTCACCCTTGCCCAGGGTCCAACCCCGGAACTGATGTCCGGCGTGACGCTCTACCACTATCTGGCCGTTTCCGCCGCGATGTTCGTCATCGGCCTCATCGGCTTCATGACACGCCGGAACTTGATCATCATGTTCCTGTGTACGGAGCTGATGTTTCAGGCCGCTGGCATCGCGCTCATCGCCTTCAGCCGCTTTCACCTGAATCACTCTGGCGAGAGCTTCGTGATCTTCGTGCTCACCGTCGCCGCCGCCGAAGCCGCCCTTGCCCTCGGCCTGGTCATCCTGCTCTTCCGTCGCAAAGAAACCCTCGATGGCACTCGCTGGACCGAACTCCAGGGCTAGTCAAGAGTCGCGAGTCGCGAGTCGCGAGTCGCGAATAGACATCCAAAACGCCCCCTGCCCCATGCCCCCTCCTGCCCCTTGCCCCTTGCCCCCTGTTCCCCTGCCTTCCCCCGATCCCTCGACTCCTTGCCTCCGAAAGGCCGCTGTGATTGAAACCCTGACCCAGCTCGAATGGATGAACGGCCTCTGCGCCGGCGTGTTGAGCGCCAGCTCCGAGCCCGCCGCCATCGCGTCAGGCACTCCCGGGACTATCGCCACGCAGCTCGGCAGCGTACAGCCCTTCACCCAGACCGCCCTCCTCATCCCGCTCCTGCCCCTGCTGAGCGTCGTGCTCATCATGTTCTGCGCGATCTTCCGCGTGAAGAGCAAGCTCCCGGCGTACATCACCGTCGCGTCCCTCACCGTCGCCTTCGGCATCACGGTCTGGGTCTGGCAACAGGTCACCGCGGCTCCCGCCAACTACGTCTCCTTCGGCTATGAATGGATCAACTTCCGCTGGGGGACCGGGCCCGGCCAGCACTTCGCCGCAAACTTCTCGCTCTACATCGATCAGCTCACCTGCTTCTGGATGCTCTTTGTCACCGGCCTGGGTGCCCTCATCGCGCTCTACGCCAGTGAATACATGTCTCACGACGTCGGCCCCGGCTACTGCCGCTTCTTCGCGGCGTTCAGCCTCTTCGTCTTCAGCATGGCCTGCCTGGTCATGGGTGACAACCTCCTGCTGCTGTTTCTAGGCTGGGAGGGCGTCGGCCTCTGCTCCTACCTGCTCATCGGATACTTCTATAAGAAGCCCGTCGCGGTCGAAGCCGCCAAAAAAGCCTTTATCGTCAACCGCATCGGCGACCTAGGGCTTTTGATGGGCATCCTGACGACGTTCGCCGTCTTCGGCAGCGTCGAGTATCGCGAGATCTTCCAAGCCATCCACGACGGCAAGACCGCGGCCGGGGTTTCCCTTGGGGGTCACTGGGCCCAGTGGGTGATCCCGATTCTGCTCACCGCTGGCGCGTTTGGTAAGTCCGCCCAGATCTTCTTCTACGTCTGGCTGCCGGACGCGATGGAAGGCCCGACGCCCGTCTCGGCGCTGATCCACGCCGCGACGATGGTGACCGCTGGCGTCTACCTGATCGCGCGCATGTACCCGGTCTTCACGATGGACGAGGTGAAGCTCGTGCTGTCGTTTGTCGCCTGGTCCGGCGCGATCACGGCGTTCTGGGCCGCGACCATCGCCATGGCCCAGTATGACATCAAGCGGATCATGGGCTACAGCACGATCTCGCAGCTTGGCTTCATGTTCGCGGGCCTGGGCGTGTTGACGACCACGGGGGCGGCGTACCACGTCTTCACCCACGCGTTCTTCAAGGCCACGCTCTTCCTGTGTTGCGGCGCCGTGATGCACGGCTTCGCCGGCCAGCTCGACCTGCGCAAGCTCTCGGGCGTCGCCAGGATGAAGGGCTGGGGCATCGTCGGCCTCGCCATGCTCATCGGCTGCCTGAATCTCGCCGGCATCCCCGGCATGGCTGGTTACTTCAGCAAGGACATGATCCTCGCTCAGGCGTTCACGACGCCGGAAGAGACCATCCTCGGCTCGAGCCTCGTCGGCTGGCTCCTGCTGGTCACCGCCCTGATCACGGCGTACTACACCTTTCGCGTCTTCTTCCGCGTCTTCGTCGGCCCGCAGCATTATGAGCCGGGCGATGAACTTCACTCGGCGCACGATGACCACGGTCACGCGGATGGTCACGGGCACGGCGCGTCGGCGGATGCTGCTGCTGGGCATGGGCAGGCCGGGAGCGCAGGGACCCGCCTCGGAGAGGCGGGCCATCACGATGCATCGGGCCAACATGACTTCCACCCGCATGCGCCGGGCTGGGCGATCAACTTTGTCCTGGTCGTCCTGGCGCTGGCCAGCCTCGCTGCGGCGGGTGCGTACTTCATCAAGTCCGAGGACCACGGCTGGACCGGCTCGATGCTCAAGAACTCCAGCGCCGCGTACCTCGCGCCGGGCAAGCATCACGACGCGTCGCACGCGACCCCGCACGCGGACCCGCTCACTGAGAACACCGCTATCTCCGGCACCGCCGCTGATGGCCACGCCCCGGCGACGCGCGCCGACACGACCGCGGCCAATCTTCCCTCCCCCAGCGCACACGCCGAACTTGGCACGTTCCTCGGCTTCGATCCGCACAAGGCCATGTACTTCGTCAGCGGCGCCCTGGCGCTTCTGGGCATCTTCATCGCCTATCTGCTGCACTATCGCGGGCGCACCGTCGCCGCCACCAGCCCCGGCGCAGAGGCCGTGATGAAGTGGCCGGTGATCCGCATGCTCGGGCCCGGCGCCCGCCGGAAGTGGTACGTTGACGAGATCTACAACTTCACCATCCGCGTCCCGCTGCTGGTCGCTGCCCACATCTTCCACATCATCGACAAGCTCCTGGTTGACGGCGTGGTCAACCTCGCCGGCTCGCTTCCCTTTGCCACCGGCCACGGCGTGCGACCGAGTCAGTCAGGCATCGTCAACTCCTACGCCGTCGCCATGGGCATCGGCATCGGACTGGTAGTACTCATTGCAGTGTTGGCGATGAACTAACCGTCCGCCCTCAGGCCTCAGCAAAGCACGCCAGCCAAACACACGCGTCACGCTTCCAGTCCTCAGTCCCAAGTCTCCAGTCCTCGGTTCCAAGTCTCCTGCCTTGCCGCTTTCAGAACCACCATGCTGCTCTCGCTGATGCTCATCCCGCTCGTAGCCGCTGCGCTTGTGCCGTTGGTGTCCAAGAAGCATGTGCCGTGGATCGCGCTGCTGGGCACGCTGGCGCCGATGGTGCCGGTCGGGATGCTCCTGGCATCGCACCCGTGGTTTGCCGATGCGACCAACGCCGCGGCCCCAGCGATGATCCGCATCACCGAGTCGCACGGCTCCTGGTTCGCGGATCTGGGCATCGCCTTCAACCTGCGGATCGACGGGCTCTCGATGGCGCTGGTCGCGCTCACGGCGCTGCTGGGCCCGCTCTGCGTGCTCGGCTCTTGGACCGCCATCAACCAGCACGTCCGCACGTTCTATGGCTGGCTGCTCGTGCTCCAGAGCGCGATGTACGGTGTCTTCTGCGCCCAGGACCTGATCATCTTCTACATCTGCTTCGAGTTCACGCTCGTGCCGATGTTCGTGCTCATCAGCCTGTTCGGTTCCAGCAACCGCAAGGCCGCGGCCGTCAAGTTCTTCATGTACACCTTCACCGGCTCGGTGATCGCGCTTGCCGGCCTGGCCTATGTCGCATGGTTCCACGCGACACAGATCGCGCCGACGCTGACCGCTGGCGGAGGCTGGACGTTCGACATCCCGACACTGATGAGCAGCGCCCAGCGCATGCCGGCGCAGACGCAGGCGTGGGTCTTCGGCGCGATGATGCTCGGTTTCGCCGTCAAGGTTCCGTTGTTCCCGCTGCACACCTGGCTGCCGCTGGCCCACACCGAAGCGCCGACCGCCGGCTCGGTCGTGCTCGCGGGCGTGCTGCTGAAGCTGGGCACCTACGCGATCTTCACCTTCGCGGTCCCCTTCACGCCATTGGCGACCATCGCCCACGCGCCGCTGATCGGCATGCTGGCAATCCTGGGGATCCTCGTCGGCGGGCTGATCTGCTGGGTGCAGACGGATGTCAAGAAGCTCGTCGCATACTCGTCGGTCGCCCACCTGGGCTTCTGCATGCTGGGCATGTTCGCGCTGAACACCGCCGGCCTGCAGGGCTCGGTGCTCTACATGATCAACCACGGGCTCTCCACCGGGGCTCTCTTCCTCTGCATCGGCTTCATGTACGAGCGATATCACACGCGCTCGATGCACGAGGTCGGCGGCCTCGCCGCCCGCATGCCCATCTGGGCGACGTTCACCGTCTTCTTCAGCATGGCCTCGGTCGGCCTGCCCGGGCTCAATGGTTTCGTCTCGGAGTTTCTCTGCGTCATGGGCGCGTTTCAGGCCAGCGACACCTATCGCCTGGGCCCGGGAATGCAGGGCGCGGGCCTGGGCCCGTGGTACGGCGCGCTGGCCGGCGTTGGCATGATCATCGGCGCGATCTACATCCTGTACATGGTCGGACGCGTCGTCTTCGGCCCGCTCAAAGAGCCACCCGGCCACTCGGATCATCACGCACCGGGTCACGATGCGCACGGCACGCACAGCGAGCACACGCTCCCGGCGGACCTGACGAGGCGAGAGATCCTGGCGCTGACGCCGCTGGCGATCCTGTGCTTTGCCCTGGGCGTCTATCCGCGCCCGCTGATGAACATGGTCATGCCCAACGTGCAAGAGCACGTGCGGCTCTTCGAGCAGACGCGCCAAACTCTTCGCGACGACGAAGCGCGCCTGCGCGTCGAGCGTGACCGCCAGTTGTTCAGCGCACCGGGCGCACCGGCGACCGAGCCCGGCCCCACGCTTGCCCCGGCGACGCCGCCCGCATCAACCCCCCCGTCCACGCCCTCCGCACCCGCAATGCCAACGGAGGTCCGCCCGTGATCGAGAAGCTCCAGACTCTCTGGCCCGAGATCACGCTGTTCATCGGGGCCTGCGTCGTCATGATCGTCGGCCTCAGCGGCAGCGCCCAGCTCCGGCGCTTGTGCTGGCCCATCAGCGCCGCGGCCCTCATCGCCGCGGGCCTGCTTGCATACACCACGAATCACCCATCCGCTCACGCACTGCCCAACATCGCGCAATACGGCAAGGTCCTCACCGCCTTTGTCGGCCTCCTGCTCATCTTCGTCCTGGCCGGCACCGCCGACCGCCAGTACGAAGCCGATATCGAGCGCGGGGCCCTCCGCTTTGATCCGCTTCGCGCCACGCGCGGCGAGTTCTACGCCCTCTTCCTCTTCTCGCTCATGGGCCTCATGCTCTGCTGCGGGGCCGATGACCTCATCTGGCTCTTCCTGGCGCTCGAGCTCGTCTCTCTGCCGACGTACATCATGGTCGCGATCTCGACTTCGCGCAACCGCTCGATGGAAGCCGGCATCAAGTACTTCTTCCTGGGTGCGATGGGGGCCGCCACGTTCCTCTACGGCTTCGCGCTGATCTACGGCGCCACCGGCGTGACCGGCCTCGCTGAGATCAAGGGCGTGTTCGCTCAGCAGATGGCCAGCCCCGGCGGCATCAACGCCCTGGGCATCGTCGGGATGATCCTGGCGATCGTGGGCATATCGTTCAAGATCGCCGCGGTGCCGATGCACTTCTACACCCCCGATGTCTACCAGGGCGCAAGCGCCCCGGTCAGCGCCTTCCTGGCGTTCGTGCCCAAGACCGCGGGCTTCGTCTCCATCCTCCTGCTCACAACCACGCTGGCGTGGATCCCCTCAGCGGATTATCCCGCCGGCACGCTCCCGCCCAGCATTCACACCGTCCTGTGGATCATGGCGGTGCTGACCATGACCGTCGGCAACACGCTTGCGCTACTCCAGACATCGATCAAGCGCATTCTCGCCTATTCCTCGATCGCGCACTCGGGCTACATGCTCGTGGGCGTCATCGTCGGCCCCGGCGCCCGCCCGGGTGAGTTCTCAAGCAGCGGCATCGCCGCCGTGCTGTTTTACCTGCTGGTCTACGGCGTCATGAACCTCGGCGCGTTCGCGGTCGTCGCTTCGCTACAGCGCCCGGGCAAAGACGGCACAATGGAAGAGGTCGATCAGCTCGACGACATCCGCGGGCTCTGCATCAACCGCCCGGTCCTGGGCTGGACGATGGTGATCTGCGCCGCCAGCATGCTGGGCTTGCCGCCTCTGCTGGGCTTCTTCGGGAAGCTCCCGCTGTTCACCGCCGGCATGGGCGCTGGCCACTACACCCTGGTCATCATCATGGGCATCAACAGCGCCATCGGCGCGGTCTACTACCTCCGCCTCGCCGGCTACCCACTCCTAGAACAGCCCGACCTCAGCGGCTCCGCGGCTCAGGTCCGCCCCGTTCACGTCAACGGCCGCTGGATCGCTGGCTTGCTCAGCGCCGCCGGCGTCATCCTGCTGGTCATCTACCCAATGACCGGCCCGGCGCTCTTCGGCGCCAAATACACCCCCCAGCTCGAACCGCAGATCCGCCCCGGGTCGATCCAGGCTGTGCCTGTCGCCAAGCACTGAGCTGATCGGCCGCCGCAACGTGATCAAATCTTCTGCGCCAGCGGTGCGAGCCGGATGTCCGGGGCGATCCCGTATCATCGGCCATGCTCCTACCCCCGCGCAAAGCCACACGCACACGCCGCGTCATCGTTGCTGCCACGCTTCTCAGCCTCGCGGCCGCGCTGAGCACAGCGTGGGCCCAGCCGCCCGCACCAGTTTCACTGCCACCCCAGGGCGATCAGCCCGCCATCACCCCCGCTACGGCCCTCGTGCCCCCGATCGCGCCAGCAGCGCCCGCTTCGCCGCCGAAGTTTCAGGCGCCGATCACGCCCACGCGCGCCGACCTGGCGCGCGTATTCCTCCAGCTTGAGCACGCCCTGAGCATCGCGCGCGACGAAACGCCCCGGCAGCGGGCGGAGAACTCAAAGGCGTTCGACGCCCTCACCATGACCTTCTTCAGCGGGCGCTATGGCGACGTCATCAAGCAACTGCACGCGTTCATCGACAAGGTGGGCGCCGCAAGTCCTGATTCCGATCGCCAGCTCGCGCGATCGCTCCGCGTGTCGTGCGACCCGCAGGTCATCGCGCTGGACGCGTTCGCGACCGCCAAGGTCACGCTCACATCGATGTACGACGCCGGCGCTGGCGCCGGCCTCGCCGCTCCCGTCAAGCGCCCGATCACCGTCCGCTTCACGCGCTCCGGCGGCGGGCAATCCGCATCGCTCCGGACCGAGGCAACCATCGAGCCCGCGGGCATGATCAGCGCCGAGCTGCTGATCGACCTGCCAAAGTCCTTCGCAGGCGCTCCGCCCGGCGTGTACGACGTGAGCGTCGATTTTCAAACCAAGACGAGCGCCGCACCCGTTGACATCGGGCGCATCGTCATCGCCTCGCGCGCTCCCTCGGCCGACCGTGCCCTGATCACCGAGCGTGCGCAGGCGCTCGAAGCCGCGAACGAACAGGAGCGCCCGGTCCTGGCCACTGCGGCGCGCCGCGTGCTCGGGCGCGCGAGCCTGCTGACCGACACCCCCTCACCCGACAACTCTTCGGAGTTCATGCTCGATTTCTCGCGCCACGTGATCGACTTGAACGCCGAGCTGGACCAGATCGCCGCCGGGATGGACCCGTTCAAGTCGCGCGCTGGCGATTGGTGGGTGCTGCTTTCCACCGGCCAGTCCACGCTGCCGGCCCGCATCATCGCACCACTAACCACGCTGGCGCCCCCCGCGCTCGCGCCCGGCCCCAAGGCGCCCCTGCTCATCGCCCTCCACGGCCTCGGCGGCGACGAAAACATGTTCCCCGATGCCTACGGCAACGGCAAGCTCGCTTCGCTCGCAGCGCAGCGCGGCTTCATCCTCGTCTCCCCGCGTGTTGATCTGATGACCTTCGCATCGCCCAAAGCGCTCGACGCGTTGCTCGACGATCTGGCGACGATGTACGACTTTGATCGTGAGCGCGTCTACGTCCTGGGTCACAGCATGGGTGCCGGGGCCGGGGCGTTCGCGGCTCGCAACTCCATCACCAAGGTCGCCGGCGTCGCTTGCCTTGCCGGTGGGCTCCAGCGCCCCGTGGCGCGCCCGGTGGCGCCAATGCTGATCTACGCCGGCGAGCTGGACCCGATCGCGTCGGCCAAGACGCTCAAGGCCGCCGCGCTGGCGTCCAAGGCCGCGGGGTTCAGTGTTGAGTATCGCGAAGCCGCGAACGAGGGCCACACGCTCATGGTCGCTTCGGTCCTGGACGACGCGGTCGCCTGGCTCCTGGAGCAGCGGCTGGACCCGCAAGAGCGCCAGCGCTGGCTCGACGCTGACAAGGCCCGCCCCCGTAAAGCCCCGGGGCCGAATCCCGCCGGCGCGCCGGCTGTCCCCGCACCCACCCCGGCCGCGCCGTGAGCCCGCCTGCGTCGATGAATCACATTCTGTCGCGAGATGGCGACGTCGTCACCGCAATCTGATATGCTCCACGCGAATGACATCAACTCTCGCGTACACGAAGCCGTGGATGCCCTATTGCATGTTGTTTGCGGGGGTATACAACCTTGCATGGGGCGCGTTCGTCGTGCTCATGCCCAAAGCGTTGTTTGAACTGCTCAACGTGCCAGAGGCGCAGTGGCCCAATGACACGGGCTTTGCGATCTGGCAGTGCCTGGGCATGGTGATCGGCGTCTTCGGCATCGGCTACCTCGCGGCCGCGACCAGCCCGCTCAAGCATTGGCCCATCGTTCTCGTGGGCCTGCTGGGCAAAGTCTTCGGGCCGATCGGGTTCGTGCAGGCCGCGCTCATCAACAAGACGTTCCCAATAGAGTTCGGCTGGACGATCATCACCAACGACCTGATCTGGTGGCTGCCCTTCGGCTTCATTCTCTACGCCGCCTTCCGCGCCCGGCGCGACCGAATCATCACGGCGTAGCAATCCCAGCCTCAGTTCCGCACTGCTCATCGCGCGCTTGTGGTTTGCCGATTGCCGATTGCCGATTGCCGTCCCCCTCACACTCTCGCCCACTTCCGCCACATCTCCTCCAGCACGTCGCCGAAGCGCTTGCCGAAGCCCTTGGCGTCGCACAGTGGCGAGGCCAGCAGGCGGCCGCGCAGCGTTTCGTGCTCACGTCGCAAGCGTGAAATGTCCCCGGCGAGGCGGGCCGCGATCTCGACGTATTGCTCCACGTCGGAGGCAACAAGGTCAGCCGCGCCGACCGACGCTAGCAGCGACGCGCCGACGCGCTCGCTATGACACCCGCCAGCGTCCCACGGGCGTGCCAGCGACACCACCGGCACACCCATGAACAGCGCCTCGCACGTCGTCGTCGTCCCGGCGTATGGGAACGTGTCCAGCGCGATGTCCATGCGCTGGTAAAGCTCCAAGTGTGCCCGCGTGGTCGGCGCGCCGGGCAGCAGCACCACGCGCAAGGCATCGACTCCCGCGCTCGATAACCGCCCAAGCGTGAACTCGCGCACCGCGCCATCGCTCAGCGACGTGCCCTTGAGCATCAAGCGCGAGCCAGGCACACGATCTAGCACCTTGGCCCAAGTCTTCAGCGTGTGCTCGCTCAACTTGGTGAGGTTGTTGAAAGATCCGAACATGATCGCGCCAGCCTCCGGCGGCGCGCCCGCGCCGCGCGGCGGCGGCGCATCCTCGCCGTGTGGTGGCCGATAGCACAAGAAGCACGGGTCCAGTCGGATCAGTTTCTCCACCGCCGCGGATTCCGCAAGCGTCCCGGGCGGGTCCGTGATCGAGTCGATAATCCGATAGTCCACCGTCGGCAGGCCGGTCGTGTGCGGGTACCCGCAGTACGTCACCTGGATCGGCGAGGGCTTGAGGCGGAGCGTGTCCCAGCGCGAACCAGTGGTCAGCCCGTTGAGCTCGATGAGGATGTCGATCCGATCATCGCCGATGACCTTCGCCGCTTTGTACCCCTCCATCATCGCGACGCGTCGCCAGCCCTTGGGCGGCGCGTTGTCCGCGGGGATCGGCGGCGGCTCCTGGCTTTCCCACGCTCCGGGCCCCAGCGCCACTGCGCGTTGCAGCCGTCGCGTGACGCCGTCCTCGCGCGGGTCGCTGGCGTAGCACACGACCTCGAAGCGAGCGCGGTCCAGAAACGTGAGCACCGGCTCGATAAACCACGCCACCGAGTGCTCGCGCAGGTCGCTGGAGAGAAAGCCAACGCGCACGCGCCCGTCCTTGCCGCGCCCCGGCGCGCCAAGGTTTCCCGGCGCTGGCCCGGGCTTCGGGGGCGTGTGCTTGAGGGGCATGCGCGGGTCGGCGAGCATCACCAGCCGCCCGAGATTCTTGTGGCGCGCGATGATGCTGGCGCGATCAGTTCCAGAGCCGTAGTTGCTGTTGGCGCACATGGACATCGCCAGGTGCAGGTTCGCCTGATCGGCAAAGAGCGCATCGCCCAGCACCAGCGCCGCCTCGTCGGGGCGGCCCTGCTCGGCCAGGGTCGCCGCGAGTCGAAAGACCAGTGGCGTGTCGCTGGGAAACTGGTGTAGCGCCGCGCGGATGTGCTTCTCCGCCTCCACGAGCTTCTTGGCGTTGATGAGCGCCGTCGCGTACTCGACGTGATGCCCGACCTTGTCTGGCTCCAGATCCAGCGCCCGCCGGAAACACTCCACCGCCTCAGACTTCTGCCCCAGCGACGCCAGCAGCGAGCCGGCGCTAGACCATCCCCCCGCGTGCCGCGGCATCAGCTCCGTCACCCGACGCGCCGACACCAGCGCGAGCGCATAGTTCGTCAGCCCCACCAGCGCCGAGCGCAACATGTCGTGCGCCACCCCGTCGTCAGGCGTCAGCGCCACCGCTCTATCCGCCAGCGAACGCGCTTGCGCATAACGATCCTGGCTCATCGCCTGTTGAAACTGGCTCAGAATGGCTGGAGGAACAGGCATGCGAAGTTTGTCAGTGGCTCCGCGCAGTTGCGCCGCGGCGCGCCAGTGTTTCGCTCCAGGCCCGCGCCAGCGCGTTGCTGAGGCGGACTCCATACGCCCGCTCATCGCACAGCGAAGACGCTCGCACGCGATCCCGCAGCGACACGCGAAGCTCTTCGCGCCGTGACGAGTCCGCCGCCAGCTCCGTTGCGATGCGCACGAACGCCTCCTCGTCGAACGCAGCAAACTCTTCAAGCCCCACTGCGTTGAGCAGCGACAAGCCCACGCGATGGGCATGCGTGCCCCCGCGCTCCGGCGCTGGTGCCAGCGTGATCACCGGCACGCCCATGATCAGCGCCTCGCAAGTCGTCGTCGTCCCGGCATACGGGAACGTGTCCAGCGCGATGTCCACGTCGGCATACTGCGACAGGTGATCAAACGCGCTGGGGGATCCGGCGCGAATCTCGACTCTCGCCGAGTCGATGCCCAGCGACCTGAAGTCTTCGTGTGCCATGGCCGCCGCCACTGCGTCTGCCAGCGTGCCAGACTTGATCACCAGGCGCGAGCCCGGCACAAGGCGCAGCAGCTTGGCCCACACGCGCTTGCAGCGGCCGCTGAGTTTCGCCAAGCGATTGAACGAGCCGAACACGATCTCCCCCTCGCGCGCTTCGTGTGTCAAACGCCCGCGACGTTCACACGCGGGCAACTCCTCAGCACTTGGTAGCCGATAGCACAGGAAGCACCCGTCGATTCGGATCAGCCGCTCGACGTGCCACCCGTCCACCCGCGGCTCAATCGGATCCGTCCACGCGTCCACCAGGCGCACATCCACGTTTGCGATCCCCGTGCCGTGCGGATAGCCAAGGAACGAACACTGCACCGGCGCCGCCCGCTGCGCCAGCAACTCCCAGCAACCGCCCTCGGTCAGGCCATTCAGATCGATCAGGAGGTCCACGCGATCGGCCATGAGGCGTGCGCGCAGGTCGCCGGCGCGCATCCCCGCGCAACGTGTCCAGATGCCGCCAGCACGCTTGGTTGCCTCGCGCAACAGTTCGGTCGAGCTGTCTACACGTGCGGCTGTCGAGTACGCCAGCGTCTCAAAGCGCTCGCGATCAAGGCCCGCGAGCACCGCGCGAGCGAACCACGCCACCGAGTGTGCCCGGAAATCTGCGCTGATGATGCCGACGCGCACTCTGCCGCGCTCGCCTCGACCGCCCAGCCCGCTCCGACCACCCGGCCCGACACGCCCCATCGCTTGCGCCAACTCGATCCTGAGCGGTCGCCCGCTCTCCCCGCCCGCCGGCCCGCGAAACTGTCCACCAACGCTGTCCGCCAGCACTCGCCCAAAGTTCCGGTGCATCGCGCTCAGCGCATCGGGCGTGATCGTGTCGGAGTACACGCCGATGCTGCACTGCGTCAGCGCCAGTTGCACGTTGGCGGGCTCGTCGAAGAGCGCGTCAGAGAGCACGCCCGTCGCCTCGCTCGTCCGCCCCTGCTCGCACAGCGAGGTCGAAAGCCTGAAGACGATCTCAGCGCTCGAGCCGAAGCGAGAGATGGCGTCTCGCGCCGCGTGCTCCGCGTGGACGAGTCGCCCGGCGTGGATCAACGCCGTGATGCGCTCGATCGCGTAGCTCGGCGTCGCGCCGTCCAGCGCATCCGCCCTTGCAAACGCCTCCGCCGCCTCGGCGTGCCGGCTCAGCCGCGCCAGGACAAAGCCCAGCGACGCCCACGACCCGGCGTGCTCCGGCAGCAACTCGTTCACGCGCCGAGCGCTGACAAGCGCTTCCTCATATCGCGAACTGGCAAAGAGCGCAGTCCGCAGCATGTCCACAGCGATGGCGTCGCCCGGGTCCAGGGCCACAGCGCGCAGGGCGTGGGCCACCGCCTGCGCCGGGCGATTCTCCTTGAGCGCCCGCTCAAACTGGCTCAGGATTCCCGGCGGCACCGGCATCACTCGTCCTCAGACGCGCCCCTGCGCAAAGTCATCCCACATCCGCTCCAGCGCCCCTTCAAACCTTCGCGAGAAGCCCTTCTGGTCGCACACCACCGAGCCCAGCAGTCGCCCGCGCAGCGTGCCCCGCAGCTCGCGCAAGCGCGCGTGGTCGTTCGCGAGCGACTTGGCGATCGCGATGTATTCGTCGTGCGTCGTCGCGACCAGCTCGCCCATCCCCGCGCCGGTCAACAGGCTCGCGCCCACGCGGTGCGCGTGCATCGCGCCGGGTGAGGGCGGCGCAAGCGTCACCACCGGCACGCCCATCAACAGCGCCTCGCACGTCGTTGTCGTCCCGGCATACGGGAACGTGTCCAGCGCCACGTGCATCAGGTCGTACTGCGTGAGGTGCTCGGTTGACGACTTCGTCGTGCCCATCAGCGTGACGCGCGCCGGGTCAAGCCCGCAGCGCTCGAATCGTTTGAGCGTTGTCTGCCGCACGACCTCGTCCTTCAGCGACGACGTCTTCATCAGGAGCTTCGAGCCCGGCACTTCGTCGAGCAACCGCGCCCAGACCTGCGCCAGCTCGTCATTGAACTTCATGAAGTTGTTGAACGAGCCGAAGACCACGCCGCCGTCCAGCGAAGGCATCTTCGTCGGGTCCGTCTGCAGCGCCCACTTCGCCGGCTGATAGCACAGAAAGCACGGATCCAGCCGCAGCAGCGTTTCCGTCGCGGCGTCCTCGCACCCCGGCGGGTCCGTGATCGAGTCCACGATCCGATAGTTCACCGTCGAGATCCCCGTCGTCGCAACATAGCCCAGATAGTTCACGATCACCGGCGCCGGACGCATCTTCAGCGTGTCGGGCCGACATCCGAGCGTCAGGCCGTTGAGGTCAAACAGGATGTCGATTCGATCTTCCACGATCTGGCGGGCGAACGCCGACCAATCCGTCGTCGTCACCTTCCGCCAGTTTCGCGTCGGTCCCGTTTCGTTCAGCGCCGGCGGGTTGTCCGGGTCGGGCAGCCGCTCCGCCGCGACCAGCGCCTGGAGTCGGCGCGTCGTGTCATCGGACTTCATGAGCGTCTGGTAGCACACGATCTCATAGCGTGAACGATCAAGTTGGCGCAGGATCGGCTCCAGGAAAAACGTCACCGAGTGCGAGCGCAGGTCGCTGGAGATGAAGCCCACGCGCAGGCGCCCGTCCTTGCCGCGGCCGGGCGTGGGCTTGCCCGGGGTGACGATCGGTCGCGCGTGCGTGAACTTCTGGAAGCGCTCGGAGATGTCCAGCAACCGTCCGAAGTTTCTGTGCTGCTGGATGAGCTTGTCGCGATCTGGCGGCACGCGATAGTTGGAGACCGAGCAAAGGAATGCCGCGACGAGCGTGTTGGCGCGATCGTCAAAGAGCATGCGAGAGAGCACTTCCTCCGCGTCCTTGGCGCGCCCCTGCTCCAGCAGCGTCGAGCTCAGCATCTGCGCCAGTTGCCATTCTTGAGGCAAATACTCCAGCCCGCGACGGCAATACTCCTCCGCTTCCACCAGCCGGTTCAGCCGCATCAGCGAGCTGATGACAGCGCCCCAGAACTTGCCCGTGCGCGGGTCCATCTCAACCGAGCGCTTGGCATACACCAGCGCTTCCTCGTCCTCGCCCAGATGATTCAGCACGCAGGCGACGCTCTCCTGGCACCCCGCGTGATCCGGCCACAACTCCGCCGCCCGCTTCGCGGGCGAGAGCGCAAGTCGCGCCTGACCCAGCGACATCAGCGTCGCACGATACATGTCGTGCGTCACCGGATCCTCGGGAAACTGCTGCGCCAGGCGCTCCGCCGCCGCTCGCGCTTGCGCGAGCTTGCCCGCGCTCATCAGTTGCTCGATCTGGGTGAGTGTCGCTGACGGTGCTTGCACGACAACCTCCGTGTGACTCTCGCGCCATCGCGCATCTGGGACCGTTATCAGACCCCCACCGGCGCCGCCTCCAGCCCCGCGGCTCGCCTCGTGAACGCACGCGCCGCGCCGTCGGCCCGCATCACGTCCGCCAGATCGCGAATCGGCGACACGCCCAGCGCGTCCATCGCCTGCTCCGCCAGCTCCGGCATCCGCCCAAAGGGTATCTTCCCCTCAAGGAACGCCCCAACCGCGATCTCGCTCGCGGCGTTCAAAATCGCTCCGCTCGTCCCGCCCTCGCGAATCACGCGGTACGCCAGCCCCAGCGCCGGGAACCGCTCCACCGACGCCTCGAAAAACTCCAGCGTTCCCAGCGTCAACAGGTTCAGCCGCTTGGAAGCGCCCACCGGACGCTCCGGATAGCACAGCGCAAGCTGGATCGGCGTCTTCATGTCCGGCGCGCCAAGCTGCGCGATCACGCTCGCGTCTGCGTATTCAACAAACGAGTGCACGATCGACTGCGGATGGATCACCACGCCGATCTTCTCAGCCGGGAGCGCAAACAGCCAATGCGCCTCGACGACCTCGAACGCTTTGTTGGTCAGGCTCGCGGAGTCGATCGTCACTTTTGCGCCCATCGTCCACGTCGGGTGCTTCAGCGCCTGCGCCGGCGTCGCGTGATAACACGCCTCGCGCGATAAGGATCGAAACGGCCCGCCGCTGGCCGTCAGCACGATCCGCTCGACAGCGTTCCCGCAGCGCATCGGCGGACACACCCGCTCCACCGGCAACCCCCCGCGCGGCCCGCGCGCGTCGCGCTGTTCACGTTCGAGTCCACGCTCATGTTCGCGGCCGCGCGTGTCCTCGCGCAGGCTCTCCTCCAGCAGACACTGCCAGATCGCTGAGTGCTCGCTATCCACCGGGAGCAGGCGCGAGCCGCTGGCGACCGCGCGCGGCACAACCAGCTCGCCCGCCGCGACCAGCGTTTCCTTGTTCGCAAGCGCCACGTCTCGCCCGAGATCCACCGCCGCGAGCGTCGCCGGGAGCCCGGCGCTGCCGACCATCGCCGCCAGCACGATGTCGCATTCCACGCTTCGCACGAGTTCTTCGGCGCTGTCCGCGCCGCGCCTGACGCGAGCGCCGGGCAGCGTGCCCAGAGCGGCGCCCTCAGTGTGCGAGCACGCCAGCGCCACATCCCGAACGCCCCACGCCCGCGCCTGCTCACCCAGCAGCTGGGCGTTGCGATGAGCCACCAGCCCGACGACGTCGTAGCGCACGCTCGCCTCTGCCCGGGCGCACAGCGCGTTCAGGTGAGCGATGACCTCGAGCGTCTGCGTGCCGATCGAGCCGGTCGAGCCGAGAATGATGATGCGTCGTGTCGTGCTCATGCTCCGCCTTCATTTCCAAGCCGCGGATGGATCTTGGCAAGTGCGGTCTTGAATGTGCTGACCTGAACGCACCCAAGTGCGAGAAGCTCGCTTCGCACGTCGTGCTCACTGAAATCCGCATCTCGGCTGACGAAGAACGAGTCGTCGCGCACTTCTCGGCTCAGGTCACTCAGCACCGCCTCCAAGATGACCGCATCCCGCATTCGAAGATCTTGAACGCCAGTCCGGAACATCGCCCTCGAGATCATCCCGGCATTCAAGTCGATGAACGCGTTCAGCAAACTCAACCTGTTCGCCACCTCGTCGAGGACTGACGCTTCCCGCCGAACCGCGTCGGCAAATGAGCTGAGCGATTTATCCACAGCCAGCGTCGCATCTCGGAGATGGCCTGATCTCCGCCCCTGCATATCAAACGCCGCGACCACCCGATCGAAACGATCCCGATCCGCGTTCCTGTGCTGACACACAGCCCCGGCCTCAATGAGCGATGCCGTCGGTATGCGCAGCTTCACGCTTCCCGCCTCAGCGAGTTCCAAGAGTTCGATCGCCGCCGTGTCTTCTTCCTGGCGCAGCACCAGCTCCAGAATGAAGTTCGTTTCCATATACACCTTCATGCGGCGGATTCCAACCGAAACGACGAGCCGCGCAAGGCATCGATCAGCCCCGCAAACTCCAGAACTCGCTCACCGCCGTCGGCGGCGTGTTCTTTCGATGCCAAGCTTTGCAGCCACAGCAACAACGCCGCGTCGAAAGCGTCTCCGGTCAATCGCCGCTCAAGGGCATTTTTCGAAGGCGGCAAGGACGTGTCGAAGCTCAGCCAGGCGCTGAGCGAATCTCGCACGTTCACGTCCCACCAGCGCTGATCGCTCCGACGCCATAGATACCCAACGTCTTGCGACACCACGAATACAAACTGAGGAAGCAGACCCGGCCACGCCGCTTCCAGCCTCGCGAGATAGTCCCGAGCATCGCGCTCCGACAGGTTCTGTCGATTCTTGCCTTCGACCACCGCCACAATCTGGTCCAGGCGGTCTCGCACAGTGATGTCGGCGTAGTGCTTCATGCTTCGTTCCTTCGGGGGATTATTCCCTCACTCATCACGCCCGCCCCGCGGAAGCTGCCCCGGCTTCAGCCGCTTGAACGCGGCGTACAACGTTCGCTTCGGTGGCGCCGCCGGCACCACGTTGGCCGCCGGTGCGGGCGCTGGTGCAGGAGCGGGCGCAGGCGATCCGGAAGAGCCCGACCCGCCTTGAGCCGGCGCACGACCCCCACCACCCTGCCCGCCACCGCCACCGCCACCGCCTCCACGACCGCCGCCGTGTCCGCCGCCCCGCGTCGTGCCGCGACCGCCACGCCCATCACCGCCCGAGCGCTGCCCGCCGCCACTCCGCCCGCCGCGATCCGCCTGACCGCCTTGAGGTTGAGCCTGACCTTGGCCCTGTCCTTGACCCTGATCCTGACCTTGGCCCTGTCGTTGACCCTGATCCTGACCCTGACCTTGACCTTGACCTTGGCCTTGAAGCTGGCCTTGAAGCTGGCCTTGACCACCGCCGCCCGGCCCGCCGGACTCGTCCGGCCCGCCTTGACCATCATCACGGTTCCGCCCGCGCCCGCCGCGACGACGACGACGCTTGCGTCGCGTGCCATCGCCATCGCCCTCACCGCCCGCCTCGTCACTCTGGCCTGCGCCTTGGCGCGAGGCATCACCGTCCGGCCCGTCGCCCTCGCGACCGTCCGCGAGTTCGCTACCCGCCGAGATTTCACCCTTGTTGAGACCCGCTCCGGATCCCCCGGCCGCGGGCGCTCCTCGATCAACCCGCGCCGCACCCGCGGCCTTGCCCCACGACGTGTTCACCGCGCGATCGTCGATGTCATCGTCCAGGAAGTCTGCCGGCGGCGGCACATTCTCCATCCCCGGCGCCGGCGGCCAACCCATCGGCCCCGTCGAGCGCGCGGGCATCGCGCCCCGGCCCGACTCTTCTCCGCCGCCCGGACCTTCGCCCGGCTCTCGCTCACCACCCGGGCCAGCGCCACCACCACCGTCACCACCACCACCCTGACCATCGCCGCCGCCGCTGCGACCGCGACCGCCACGACGCCGACGCCGCCGCCGTCGCCCGCCTCCCGGTAGCGGCTGGCCATCCGGCCCGAGCTCGGGCGGACCGTCAAAGCCCTCGCCGCCCGGGCCGTCAGTCATGGAACGTTCGCCGGCACCCCGTCCCGCTTCATCGCTCGGGCCGCGCTGCGAACCACCATCGCCCGGCATCCCCTCGCGCTGATCATTCGGCACGCCCGCGCCATCGCCGGTGCCAGCACCGCCGCCTGCGCCCGTGGGCGAAGGCATGAACGACTCGGCCCGGAACATCGCCGCTAGCCCGCCCGTCGGCGAAGGCGTGCGCGGCCCCGGACGCTTGCCCTGCGGTACCAGCGCTCCCGATGCCCCCGTCCCGACGCCCTGCTGCGGAGCCGCGTGCGCCCCGCGATGACCCTGACCACCCGACGCGCCGCCCGCCGGCGTGCCCGGCTGCCCTTGCTGGCGCGCCGGTCCGCGATCGCTGGTCCCACGCCCACCGCCCTGACCATTCTGCCCACGCCCTCCGCCCTGGCCCGATCCACTTTGCCCGCCCGGCCCTGCCGCTGCGCCACCCGCGGAGCGTCCGCCGCCCTGCGCCGGTTGACCGCTGCGCCCGCCTGTGGTGATGATCGGCGGCCGCTGCTGAACGCCCGGCGCTGGCGCCACGGGCACGCCCTGCCCACTACGACCGCCCTGCTCTCCACCACCGCTACCGCCGCGGCCGCTACTGCTGGCGCGACGCCCGCGCTTGCCGCGAACAGTCGTCTCCAGCACAAAGTTTGGCGCGCTGGTATCCAGCGAGCCTTCCAGCAGCGCCGTGTCGCTCTCGGTGAAGGTATCGCTCGTGACAATGTCGTCCTCCACCGCGTCCATCTCGTCGATCAGCGGCACGTCGCGCTGTTCGTCCTCGCCGATCTCACCGTCAGGGATCTGCAGCGTGCGCAGCACGTGCTCACCCAGCCGGAAGCGCGGCATCCTTTCAATCTCCAGGTCCGCGCCCTGCTCGTCATACGCGTAGAACGTCACGCGATCCGGCGCCACCGCCTCGCTCAGGCGCACGCTCAGCACCTTGCCGAACTGCTTCTCGATCCGCGAGAGCGACTTGCGCTTGGCGCTGAGCAGCTCCGCCGCGACGCGCGGGTGGATCACCATCTCGACGCGCCGCACCTTGTCGTGGTCCATCAGCGAGGCCAGCTCGCGCAGCGCGTCGGCCGCGACCGACTCCGGGCGCTGAACCAGCCCGCGCCCGTGACACGAGGGGCACGCTTGGAAGTGGATGCTCTCGTGCGAGCCGCGCACGCGTTGGCGCGTGATCTCCAGCGTGCCGAACTCGCTGATGCCCAGCAGCGTCGTGCGGGCGCGATCGTTTTTGAGCAGTTCAGCGAACTTCTGCTGCACCTCTTCGCGATGGCGCGCGTAGCGCATGTCGATGAGGTCGTTGACGACGATCCCCCCCAAGTCGCGCAGGCGGAGCTGGCGCGCGATCTCCTCGATCGCTTCCAGGTTCGTCTTCAGCGCGTTGGTCTCGCTGTCGCTGGCGTCGCGGTGCTTGCCGCTGTTGACATCGATGGCCACCAGCGCCTCGGTCTCGTCGATGACCAGCCGCCCGCCGCTGGGAAGCGGCACCTCTCGCCCGAACATCGTGCGGATCTGCGGCTCGATGCTGAACGCGTGATAGATCGGCGTGCGCCCCGTGTAATGCACGAGCTTGGTCTCGGTCCTGGGCGAGACGATCTGCACGAAGCGAGCGGCGCGTTGGATGCCGTGCTCGCTGTCGATCACGACCTCTTCGGTGTCCTGGGTCATCATGTCGCGCAGCGAGCGCAGCAGCAGGTCGCTCTCTGAATACAGCAGTCGCGGCTTGGTCCCGTTCTGCCGCCTCCGCTCCATGTCCTTCTGCAACCGCATGAGATACGCCAGGTCGCGCTTCAGCTCCGCGCGGCTCTTATCCAGCCCCGCCGTGCGCACGATGAACCCGAAGCCCTCGGGCAGCTCGAGCTGATCCAAAATCTGCTTGGTCTTCTTGCGCAGGTCCTCGTCCTCAACCTTGCGCGACACGCCCACGCGATCCATCCCGGGCATCATCACCAGATATCGCCCGGGGATGCTCAGATAGCTCGTCAGCGTCGGGCCCTTGCTCCCCACGCCCTCCTTCAGCACCTGCACGATGATCTCCTGCCCACGCCGCAGGCAGTCCTGAATCGGCGGACGATCACGGCGCGCGACCTTCTTGCCCACCCGCTCGGTCGTCCCCGAGCCCTCGCCCGGAAAATACCGCGGGTGCAAGTCGCTGGTGTGCAGGAAGCCGTTGTTGCCGATGCCGAAGTCCACAAACGCCGCCTGGATCGCCGGCTCCACGTTCGTCACGCGGCCGACGTAGATGCTGCCCACGTGGCTCATCTGGTCGTTGCGCTCGCTATGAAACTCCTCGAGCTTCCCGCCCTGCACCACCGCGACGCGGCACTCCTCACCCGGCACATAGTTGATCAGCAACTGCCGCTTCCCGCCCGCCCGGCGCGGCCGCACGCGTGGCTCCGGAACGCTCCGCTCCACCGCCTCCGCCTCGTCCTCATCTTCCTCCGCCACCCGAGGCGTGATCACCATCGGCCCGCTGTGGACCACCGGCTCCCCGTCCTCGCGCGGCATCACCGGCGCCGGACGCGAGTTCAGCGATTCCACCACCAGCGCGCTCACCTCGCCCGCCTCCGCCATCTCCCCCGTCGCGATCTCCCCGCCAGCCATCGACGGAGCCGCGAGTTCAGGCGCGAGCATTTCCGGCTCGTCACTGGCCTCGCCCGCGAACGACCCGCTGGACATCCCCGGCTCGCTCACGAACGTCTCGTTCCGACGCGAGGCAGATTCCTCCATCGTCCGGCCCGGCGCCGCGATGAACGAAGATTGCGCGGGCGTCACGCTCGCGCGCCCATCCGCGCCGCTCTCGCCGGCCTGAACTTCCGAATCCTCGCCGTCGTCCGAATCGCCCGCGCCCGGGGTTTCCTCGCCCTCGGTCGCCAGATCGTCGTCATCCTGCTCGTCGTCGGCCGCCGCCAAGGCCGGCGTCTTCGCGGGCTTCTCTGACTTGTCGGCCTTGCTGGGGGCGACTTTCTTAGTGGCCTTCTTCTTGCCGCCGCGCTTGCCGCGACGCGTCTTGGGCTTTGGCTTGGCCTTGCCCCCGCCAGAGGATCCCGCGGCTTCGCCATCGCCATCGCCCGCGCCGCCGGAGCTTGCCGCCGGGGCGTCGTCCATCGGCATTGCGTCCATCGGCATTGCGTCCAGGTGTGCAGAGTCGTCGGCCTCGTGCGATTGCTCGCCAGATCCGAAGGTGTTCAATTCAGTTGTGTTCATAGAGACTGCTTTCTTGAGGCCGCGATCACGCCGCCCGCGTGGGCCGAGGTCGTCGCCTGAGCATCAGGCCAAAGCGACGATCGCGCCCGGTGAGGGGTGGTCAGGGTGATGGTGGCTTCAAGAAACGCCGCTCGCGCCTGCGCCGGGAGCGTGCGCTCCAGATTTGGCAATCCGGAGTGCGAAGCTGACCCCGTCGCATCCGCCCGCCCCGCGTCGCCCCGCAGTGCGCGAGGCCCTCGTGGGCGAGTCGGGCCGAGTTGTCGCCGGGGGCTTGTGGGAATCGAGAGACGCGGTTCCACGCGGCACGGTCCGTGCTCGCCTGTCCGCAATCGCCCGCGTGCTCACGCCGGCTCGGTCATTCTTGAGGCGCGGGCCATCGACCCGTGACGCCCTCGGTTGTTTCCCTGAGTTGAGTGAGGCTGCGACGGGCTACTGGCCCTGCGCAACCGAATATCACTCGTCGACGGAACGTCCGTCGAAGGCCTCGGGGATGATCTTCCTTGTCTGGTCACGCAGGTACCTGCTGACCGCGACGTCGGAATCGATGCTCGCCGCTTTTTCAGCGACGGCCTCGCATTGGCTGATGCTGATGCTTCGGATCAGCCGCTTCACCGCCGGTAAGTGCATCGGCGACGCAGAGAGCGTACGCAAACCTAATCCCAAGAGCAACATCGTCTGCTCAAGTTCGCCCGCCGCCTCGCCGCAGCACGACACCGGGATTCGGGCGTTCCGGCCCGCCTCGATCACATTCTTGACCAGCTTGATCACCGCCGGGTTCGCAGGGTTATATAAGCTTGCCACGGCCTCGTTCGTGCGGTCTACCGCCAGCGTGTATTGCACCAAATCGTTGGTCCCAATACTGAAAAAATCAGCCTGGTGGGCGAATACATCGGCCATGATCGCCGCCGACGGCACCTCGACCATCATCCCGACCTTGATCTCCGGGTCATAGGGGATCTCCTGATCCCGCAAGTCTTCCATAACATCGTTCAGGAAGAACCGCGCCCGCCGGAACTCCTCGACCGTGGTGATCAGAGGGAACATCACCCGAACGCTGCCGCTGGGCGACGTCGCGCTGGCCCGAAGAATCGCCCGGAGCTGGCACTTGAACATCGGCAAGCGCGCCAGGCACAGGCGGATCGAGCGCAGCCCCAGCATCGGGTTTCGCTCTGCGGCGTCGATCTCGTCCTGATCCGTCGCGTACTTGTCCGCCCCCAGATCCAGCGTGCGGATCGTCAGCGGACGCCCGTCCAGCAACTCAACACACCGCATGTACGCGTTGTAGTGATCTTCTTCCGTCGGCTCGTGGTTGGTCGAGAGGTAGAGATACTCCGTGCGATAGAGCCCCACGCCCTGACCCCCGCTACCGACCACCGCCGGAATCTCTTCCGGCGAGCCGATATTGCCCATCAGGTCGATCGGCGTGCCGTCGATCGTGACGCACGGCATCTGGGCCAGATCACCGAGTGACACCGCGAACAGGGCCGCGCGTTCCTTGAGCTGGACGTACTTGGCCTGAGTGGCTTCGTCGGGATTGATGATCACGCTGCCGCTGTCGCCATCGGCGATCACCAGCATCCCGTCGCTGACGTGCTCCGTCACGCGGCTACACCCGACCACGGCTGGGATCTGCATCGCCTGCGCAAAAATCCCGACGTGCCCGGTCTTGCCGCCGGTGGCAGTCACAAAGCCCAGCACATTGGCGTTGTTGAAGCTCGCCGCCTGGCTGGGCGTCAGGTCGCGCGCGACGAGGATGCTGGGGCGCGTGATCTGGCTGACGCGGCTGCTGTGCTCGCCGATGAGCTGCTTGAGCACGCGGGCCGACAGGTCGTAGACATCGTCAACCTTGGTGCGAAACGCGGCGTCCTTCATGGCGCTGAAGCGATCGACCAGGGCCTGAAACCCCGCGAACACGCTGTACTCGGCCGTGACCCCGTCGGCCTCGATCATGGCGTGCATGGGCTTGGTGAGCGAAGGATCGCTGAGCATGCCCAGGTGAAACGCGAAGATCTTCGCGGCTTCGTCGCCCAGGTCGGTCTTTGTGCGTTGATTCAGCTGGAGCAGCTCGCCCTTGCTCTTTTCCAGGGCCACTTCGAGCCGAACATGCTCCTGCGGGATCATGACCAGGGGGACGGTCCGGCGCGGTATGCGTCGTCGCTCCTCGTCAAGGACGAAGACCTCGCCCATGGCGATGCCCGGAGAAACCGCAATGCCCTTGAGAACCAGCATGAATGCCGGGCATGGTACACGGTCCGGGGGGTGGGGGGGGCGGCGGGCTTGAGGTGAAGAGACGAACCCGCACACGCCGGGCATGGTGCGGTCACTTGGGCGGCCAGGCATTGACGGCCGGTTCGAGGGCCGGGTCACGCGGCATGCAAGGGCCTCGCGGTAGAGATTACCTCATCGCGGAAGTCGCGCGACACCTCGAAGGGGGTTGCGAAGGTCCACCTGGCGCTTCAGCATGTCCGCAAGGTCAACTTCCATCTGCGCCAGCGCCAGCAGGCAGGGCATGAGTGTGCGTGATGTTATCGCGATGCTGGACAGCGCCGCTTCATTCTGCGGACGGCGAGAGCGGTGCCATCTCGATCGGCGGCAGACGCTCCGTCCCCAAGCGCTACGCAGTACGCCCGCCTCCCAGCGGATTCACTACCCACCAGCACCCGAGCGCCAGCAGTGGGCCCAGGGTGTTGCTGAGGGCGAGGTACGCCGCGGCCGCGCCGTAGCGTCCCTCGCGAAGCAGGTCGGCGGTTTCGATCGCCAGCGAGCTGAAGGTCGTAAACCCGCCGAGGACGCCGATGGCTAGCAGCAGCCAGAGCGTTGAGTTTCGCCCCAGTGGCGATTCGTGCAGCACGCCCGCCAGCGCGCCGATGAGCGCACAGCCGAGCAGATTGACCGCGAGGGTGCCGAGCGGGAACTGGGGCGAGGCGGGCTTGATGAGCGAGACCAGCGCGAAGCGAAAGACGGAGCCGAGGCCGCCGCCCAGGAAGACCATGGCCAAGGCCTGCGGGCTCACGCGCCAGCTCCGGGCGCGGGCGCGTCGATCAGGACGGCGCTTGCGCGCTGGCGCTTGTACGCCAGATTTCCAAGCTGGCCGCACGCGGCCATCTGATCTCGCCCCTTGGTCCGGCGTCGCTTGCAATACACGCCCAGGCCCTTGAGCCAGGCGACGAATCGATCAACGTCGGCCTCATCGGGCGCGCCCCAGGGCGAGCCCTCGCGCGGGTTGTAGGGGATGAGGTTGACCAGGCCACGCAAGGCGGCGCCGCTGTGTGGGGTGATCTGCGCACGCTCGGAATCTGAGAGCGCTGGCGGCTCGCCGATGGCGATGTCGCGTGCTTTGGCGAGAGACTCTTCGCCGTTGACGAACGCCGCGAGTTGGGCGGCGTGCAATGGCGAATCGTTGACACCGGGGATCAAGACATATTCGAGGCACAGGTGGGCACCGCCGAAGAAAGGCCAGGCGAGAAGTTCTTCGCGCAAGGCCCGCATCGGCATCGCGCGGTTCACCGGCATGATGGAGGAGCGGATTTCGTCGCTGGGCGCGTTGAGCGAGATCGCGAGCCCGAGGCGGTGCCAGCCGGTCTGGCGAACGCGTTGGGCCAGGCGGCGGATGCCGTCGATGCGCCCGACGGTGGAGACGGTAATCTTGGACATCGAGAGCTCGGGGCCGCGCCGATCGGTGAGGATCTCGATGGCACCGATGACGCTGTCCAGATTGTCCATGGGCTCGCCCATGCCCATGAACACAATGTTGGAGACGCGCGATTCGGGGTCCGGCTTCGTCAGCACGTGCGTCGCGGCGAACCACTGGGCCACGATCTCGCGCGTCGTCAGCGATCGCACCAGGCCCATCTGGGCCGTCTGGCAGAACGTACACCCCATGGCGCAGCCCACCTGCGAGCTGACGCACAGGGTGTGGGCTCGTTCGCGCGTGCGCCCGATCATCGGGATGAGGACGGATTCGATTTCGAGCGTGTCGGTGGGCGTGGCTTGGATGACGCCGAGCCCGACGGCTCCGGTGGTGCTGTTGGCGGTTGTCGTCGGGGCGATGGCGGGCATCTGGCCATCAAGCCGACGGCTGACGCGTTGGGTGAACTTGACAGTCGTGCCTTCCTCGCTCTCGCTCTGGTGCGTGCGGGCGATGGGCGGGATGATGACGGGGGCAAGCGGGTCGGTGGTGATGCCCTGGCGATAGACGCGTGCGTAGCGGTCAAGCGCGCCGGCGCGCCCGCCGCGGAGGCGGAGCGCGACGCAGGCGTCGGCGTAGCGCTCGCTGGTCAATGACAGCGGGTCGGGCAGCGAACCTGGGGAGGCGTCGGTCACGCGAGATTGTAAGGTCATCGAGAGGGTGGCGTAACTTGTGCGCGGGGGTGGAGGCAGGGGCCGTCCTGGGGGGCCGGGGATGGGGCGTGAGGGTTTGGCGTGAGGTGATTTCCCGCGCGACCTTGGCGCTGCGCTGGCGGGCGCTGGTGAAGTCTGGCGCGGTTGTGTCCGATAGCCGGGGAGTGGGGTTTGCAATGGCGGGAGTGGGGGGCGACGGAAGCCCCGAGGCTCGCGAGCGTTCAGGAGATCGGCATGAGCATCGACCGTCGTCGTCACACCCGCTTGAACATGACCCGCCCGTGCAAGGTCGTCGTCCGCTCGGCGCAGCGGTTCCTCGCGGCTCGCACCAGCAACGTCTCGGTCACCGGCGCGCTCATCGAGGTGCTGGCGGACCGCCCGATCGCGGTGGGCGAGATCGTCGATGTCGCCATCTCGTGGAACGATTCGCCGATCGTGCGAAGCTCAGAACTCGTCGCGGCGGAGGTCACCCGGGCGCTCACCGGGCCCAGCGGGACCCAGACCATTGGGGTGCGGTTTGCAACCCAGGCCAGCGTGAGCGAGCCTCAGCTTGCACGTGTCGCCTGACGCGCGCTCTCAGTTGCCGGCGCTGCGAGCAGCGTCGGCGCATCGGCGCGCCCGCCGGGGATGCCCAGTCGCGTCAGCAGTGAGGTTCGAGCGTAGAGCAGGCGGATCGCGCCGGTGTGATTGCGTCCGATCGTCGCGCTGAAGACACCCTCGCAATCCAGATGCACCATCGCGTGCTGGCGATCGTCAAGGTGTACAAAGCCGCCGGCGCAGACGTTCTCATCGCCCAACGATGCCTCGAACGTTTCGCGCTGAAGGTCCAGCCGGAGTGTGAGCGTGCGCTCCAGCGCGCTGGGGCCATCCTCTGGCGCGGCGCCGATCGTCCAACGGATCGTCAGTATCTCCGGGCATTCTGTGCGAGAAGTGCTCAGGGTTGGTTGTTCGCAGAGCTGGATCATGTTGAACCCGTTGAGAGTGCGTCCTGTGACCAAATCGGAAGAGGAGGCGCTAGGTGGCCGGCTGGCGCCGCCACTCACTCCTTGATTTCTTACACGCCGGGGCCGCCCGGCCCGTCCATCCCGCCAGCCAGAGCCTGGGCGGTCTCTTTCATCAGTTGTGCGTCCAGTAACAGCAGCTTGCTCCCCATCTCGTCAAACAGCCGCAGCAGCGCGATCATGTCGTCCAGCCGCTGGTTGTGATCGGCAACATCCTCGCCCCCGGCCCGCGTCTCGTCGCGGATCTCTGCAAGGCTCGCCAAGGCCGGATGAATCTCGCGCTTCATGCGCTCGCGCAGGATCGCCTGCAGCATGGTCCACACGTCGCCCGTGGCTTCGAAATACTCCTTGCGATCGCCACGCTTGTGGGCCCGGTGGACCACACCCCAATCCACCAGTGCCCGAAGGCTCATGCTGGCGTTGCCGCGGCTGATTTCCAGGCGCTCCATGGCGTCGTCGGTACACATTGCTCGCCCAGTGATGAACAGCAGCGCGTGGACCTCAGCCATCGTGCGCGAGATGCCCCAGGTCGAGCCCATCTGGCCCCATGTGGCGATGAAGCGATCTTGGGCGATGGTCAGCGACGGCTTGGAGCGCGGGGTGGTCATGGGGTCATCAAGGCTAAATCATCGGCGGATCGCGTGCGGAATCACTGCGGGCGCGAACGTACTTTCAATATACGCTGAAACGGTTGAAACGTGTCGTTTGATTTCAAAATAAAGTGAAAACAATCGACTGCGGTGGTGCGATCCTGACGAGAAATCGGCCCCTCGGGCGTGGATCCAGGGTTCGCGGACCTGCCGCAACACTTCCCCGTGAAGAGACAGGCGAGGAGGCCGGCGGCCAGATCGTCCGAGCATCCGCGCCGCGGCATGTAGCGCTTTACATCAGCACGTCCATGATTCCCGCGCCGCCCACGACGCAGGAAACCACGCCGTTGAGCGTGAAGAATGCCAGCGGCAGGCCAGCCAGCCCGCGCCGGACGAGCACGATGTGCTCGAAGAAGAGGCAGGCGATGGCAATGAGGGCCGCGATGAGGAAGAGCGGGCCGAAGTGTGGCTCGAGTTTCCAGGCGACGATCAGCGCGACCGCGGCGAGCGCGTGAAACCCGCGGCTGATGTATGCAGCGTTCTTGGCGCCGAGAGTTGCGGGGATGCTGAACAGGCCGGCGGAGCGGTCGAAGGATTCGTCTTGCAGGGCGTAGATGATGTCAAAGCCCGCGACCCAGCAGAGCACCATGGCGCTGAGGGCGTAGAGCGAGGGCGTGTGCGCCAGCGAGGCGGGGTTGATGGCCAGAGCCGCGGCAAGGGGGGAGATCGCCAAGGCCGAGCCCAGCAGCACGTGACAGAGCGCGGTGAATCGCTTGGCGTAGGAGTAGAGGGCCAGCCACATGAGCACCGGGACCGAGAGCGCCAGGGGCCAGGGGTTGTCAAACAACGCCAGGAAGCCGACGCACGCCAGCACGAAGCCGCCGGCACTGCTGAGCGCCAGCGAAATTGCCTGCGCGCGGCTCAGTCGGCCCGAGGCGACAGCGCGCCCCCGCGTCCGCAGGTTCGCGGCGTCAAAGCGTGCGTCGGCGATGCGGTTCACGAGCATCGCCCAGGTGCGTGCCAGCACCATGCAGACGATCACCAGCGCGAGCTGGCCGGTGAACCTTTGCCAGTCGATGGGCGCGCTGAGGGCGGTGCCGGCGGTGGCTGTTGTGGTGGGGGTGGCGGCGCTGAGGAAGGCGCCCAGGAGCGCGAAGGGGAGCGCGAAGACGGAGTGGGAGAGTTTGATGTCTGACGCTGCGATGATGAGCGGGCTCGACGCTGGCGCCGGTGATGAAGGTGGCGGGGGTGGTGGTGGTGGCGAGCTGGTCGCGGTGTTCGCGGCGGTCACGCATTGAGCATACGGGTCTGATCCAGCGGGCGGCGCGGCGTACGCTCGGATCGCGGCGCGGGCGGGCTCATCGCACGCGCCCGCGTTTGCCTCGCCGGTAGCAAGAAGGAGCATCGCCGATGGACCTGGCAGCGCTGCAATCGTTCATGCTCGATCGTCGCGTTGACGCGTGGCTGCTGTGGGATTTTCGGGGGAGCAACCCGGTGACGCCGCGGCTCTTCCCGGCACCCTCGGGCAAGCGCTGGACGACGCGACGCTTCGCGATCGTCATCCCCGCGCGAGGCGACGTCACGGCCTTGGTTCACACCATCGACGCGACGCAGTTTGACAAGGACTCGTTTGCCAAACGCGTCTATTTGTCATGGCAGGACTTGCGAGCCGGGCTCAGCGAGATGCTCGCCGGCTGTGCGCGGGTTGCGATGGAGTATTCTCCCGGCGGGCAGTTGCCGGGTGTCAGCTTTGTGGATGCGGGTGCGGTCGAGCTGGTGCGCTCGCTGGGGCTTGAGGTCGTGAGCTCGGCGGATCTGATCCAAGCGAGCGTGGCCCGTTGGAGCGACGCAGCGGTCCGCGATCACGCGCACGTTTCGGGGCTGGTGGCGGACATCAAGGACGGCGCGTTTGCGCTCATCCGCGGCGCGATCGGCGGCGGGCGGCGCGTCACCGAGCGCCAGGTGCAGGAGTACATCCTCAGCGAGTTTGCCCGGCACGAGCTCCAGACCGATGGCGAGCCGGTGGTCGCAGTCAACGCGCACGCCGGCGACCCGCACTTCGAGGTCGCGCAGAGCGGTTCGTCAGAAATCACCCATGGTGACTGGGTGCTTATTGACCTCTGGGCCCGCACGCCCGGCGAGCAGCACATCTTCAGCGACATTACCTGGTGCGGCTGCGTCGGCCCGGTGAGCGCCGAGCGGCGCACGGTGTATGACAGCGTGCGCCGAGCCCGAGACGGCGCGCTGCGACTTGCGCAAGAAGCGTGGTCACGCGGGGAGCCGATTCAAGGATGGCAGCTTGACGACGCGGCCCGCACCGAACTCATTAACGCCGGCTTTCAGCGCCACATCCGCCATCGCACCGGCCACTCGCTCAGCCCCGGCCCCAAAGTCCACGGCGTCGGCATGAACCTGGACAACCTCGAAACCCGCGACAACCGCCAGATGCTGCCGGGCATCGGATACACCATCGAGCCGGGGCTCTACCTCCCGGATTTCGGCGTGCGCCTGGAGATCAACGTCTACGTCGATCCCATGAAGGGACCGGTGGTGACGAGCTGCTTTCAGGAGGAGCCGGTGGAGCTCGGGTGAGGGGGAGATCGGCAGTCGGCAATCGGGGGAGTCGGCAATCGGCAATCGGGGGAGTCGGCAATCGGGATTCGGCAATCGGGATTCGGCAATCGGCAATCGGGAAAGGCGCGGGCGGACTCTGCGCGTGATGTCACGCGGCCGTGGCAGGCTCTTGGTTCTTGGTTTCCACGATTGCCGGTTGCCTGCTGCCGACTTCGGCGTTTCCCGATTGCCCGGTGCCAATTGCCGGTTGCCCGTTGCCCGTTGCCGATTGCCGATTGCCGACCGCAACCCACCCCCGCGCCGCGAGCGATTCGACGCGCAAGCCGTCAGGCCCGCGCACGCGAACTCACTTCGCCTTGTAAAAATCCAGATTGACCTGGACGAAGTTGTTCCATTCCTTCGGGAGATCTTCTTCGGGGAAGATGGCTTTGACTGGGCATTCGTCGACGCAGAGGCCGCAGTCGATGCAGGTGCCGGGGTCGATGTAGAGCTGGTTGGTCTTGCCGAAGTCGGGCTCGTTCTTGGTGGGGTGGATGCAGTCGACCGGGCAGACCTCGACGCAGGAGGTGTCCTTGGTTCCGACGCAGGGCTCAGCGATGACGTGTGGCATTGTGCGATGACCTTGACAGCGTGCGAACGGCCGACCCACGCCGAAACCGAGACGCTGAGGATGATGGTAGCAGGCATCGGGCGGACGGCATGGGAGATCGGAGGTCGTGCGTGGGGAAGGCTTCCCGTGCGACGGCTCTTCATCACATCGAGGACGGACGAAAAAAGGCCCCGGCTCAGATGAGCCGGGGCCTTGGGATTACATTCACGATTGCCGACTGCCGACTGCCGACTGCCGAATCCCGATTGCCGAATCCCGATTGCCGACGACTCAGCACTCGTTGCTCATCGCTCAGCACTTCGTCAGAATGAACAGCCGCTGAAGAAGACACTGAAGAAGAAGTTGTAGTCGCCTTCGGTCACGCCGTTGTTGACGTTGGGGGCCACACCACCGGCGCCGAACGGCGGGAGAGGGATGCCCTGGTCGTCAGCGATGTCGGTGACGTTGATGGCGTCGAAGAAGTTGGCGAAGAAGACGTTGTAGTCGGCCTCGGTGATGCCGTTGTTGGGCACGAGCGGATCTGGCGCGATCGTGAAGTTGTGGATCGGCTGGCCGGAGTCGTTGGCGATGTCCGCGGCGTTGCAGCGTGCCGGGCCGGGGGTGCCGCCCGCGCCGACGACAAACTTGAACCAGAGGACTTCGTAGGCCTCGGTGGTGGTGGCGGCGACATCGCGGGGGCCGACCGAATCGGTGATGCGGAAGGAGCGGTTCTGCGCGAGGGTGGTGATGTTGGTGACGGTGACGCCCGGGTAGTCGGTCAGATTGCCAGCCTGGAAGTCGTCGTCGGTCGCGGCGGTGAGGTTGGTCTCGGTCTGATAGGCACCGAGGGCGAGGTAGTAGGTGCCAGCGACATACGTGCGGGAGAGAGAGGAGCCAAGGCTGAATGTGCCGGGCTCGTCGTCGTTGCCGAAGTCGGGGATCGGGTTGAAGTTGCCGTCGTAGACCCAGATGTCAGTGTCAATCTGGGCACCACCGGTGGTGCCGACGGTGGTGATCTCGATGGTACCGGCGCTGAGGTTGCCGCCGGCGATGTCGACGGGCGTAATCGGGGTTGCGGTGAGGGTCAGGGCGTAGTCTGAGGTGCCGCTGACGCCGCCGGCGACGCCGACGAAGAGCTTGCGATTATTGGGGTCGGCGTTGTTGCCTCCGGCGTACCACTGAACGTAGGGGTCGACTGCGGGGGAGGCCTGGAGCACCGCGTCAGAAGCACCGTTGGCGGCGCCGGCGGTCTGGGTCAGGCCGCGCAGCGTGACGGTGTGCGTCGGGGTGTCAGAGGTGAGGCTGAGGCGGTAGCGGGTCAGGCCAGCGGTGCCCACGGGCGTGCCGACGAGGAAGTAGTCGGTCTCGCCCGCCGCGTTGCCGCAGAGAGTCTGGCCGACGGTCAGGTTGGCGGGTGTTGCGGTGGTCTTGCCATCATTGGGCTCGACCTCGGGGACCGTGCAGATGGGTGCGGGCGGCGCGATGGCGATGGAGAACTGGTAGCTGTTCTCGGCGGCACCGAGGATGCCGGCGCCCTTGCGACCGACCATGAAGTAGTAGCGGGTGCCGGCGTTGAGCGTGGCCCGGGCGCGGGCGCGCCCGGTGCCGTTGTCATTGCAGACGACCTCGGTAAAGGTGCCAGAGCAGGGTGAGCCGGGGGTGCTGGTGGTGTAGACGGAGACGATGGTGTCCGGCACGTTGCCCAGCGGCGCATCCGAGAGCGTCGTCGAGATGAGGTACTCGTTCGTCGTGCTGGGCTGGTACGAGTACCACATGGTGTACCCGACGGCGGTGGCACCGGCGCAGGAGAAGGCGGGGTCGGTCGGGTTGGTCGTCGCACCGGTCATGATGAACGCGGTGGAGGTGAACGGCAGGGCGAAACCAGGCTGAGTGTTGACGTTGATTGCGCCGGCGCAGTTGTCATTGGCGGGGGCGGTGGGGGGCGCCGTGAAGTTCGTGATGGCGAACTGCAGCGTGTTGTTGTTGCCGGTGAGCGCGCTGGAGCCCCAGCGTGCGACCAGGAGGTAGTATTCCGTGCCAGCGTTGAGGCGGGCGCGAGCGCTTCCACGCGCGGTGGCGCAGGCGATGCCGAAGTCGTCGTTGCAGGCGACCTGAGCGAGGCTGCCGCAGGGTCCGCTGTAGAGCGCGACAAACGTGTCAGCGATGGAGTTGCCCGGCGCGTCGCCGGAACAGGTGCTGAAGGTGTAGTCGCCGGTCTGCGTGGGGGTGTACCTGTACCAGATCGAATAGCCAATGTTGTTGGTGCAGGTGACGATGTCGGGTTCGCCGGCCCGGGTCGCGGCCGTGACGTCCACGGGAACAGAAACGAAGCTGGTGGAGGCGCCGGGAACGACGATGGCGTCGGCGCAGGCGTCGTTGGGCGCAGGGGTGGGCGGCGTGACGCCGCCGGTGAAGTTGGTGATAGTCAACTGCACGTTCGATGCGCCGGAGTCCGGCGGTGTGCCACCGAACTTGCCGATGCGGATGTAGTAATCCGTGTTGGCGACGAGAATCGCCGAGGCGCTGGCGCGCAGGCCGGTGCAGCTGGGGCCGCCGTCGTCATTGCAAGCGATCTGAACCAGGCCGCCGCACGCACCGCTATAGACCGCCAGGACGGTGTCCGGGACGGTGGAGCCGGTGCAGGTGGAGAAGGTGTATGAGCCCGCGGCGGTGGGGCGGAACGTCCACCAGACGGTGGCGTTGATGGCGGCGCAGGCGGTGGGCTCACTGATGTTGGTCGCGTTGATGATGTCCACCACGTCAGACGCGTAGCCGGTGCTCGCGGCGGGCGGGATCACGATGGCGTTGGAGCAATCGTCGTTCGGCGCGCCGATGGGGGCGGTGTACGGCCCGACAAAGAGAGAGACTGCCGACTCGCCCAGGGGGAGAGAGGCCTCGGTGCCCTTGCGTCCGACAACGATGGTGTACGGGGTGCCAGCGGTGAGCGTGGTGATGACGCTGGCGCGGGTGCCGCAGGTGGAGTCATCGCCGCAGGTGACGCTGGTGAAGCCGCCGGCGCAGTCGCCGGTGTAGATGGAAACAACCGTGTCGGTCACGGTGGTGCCCGGGGCCTCGGCGGTGCAGGTCGAGAGGGTGTACTGCCCGTCGGTCGCGGGCGTGAACGTGTACCAGATCGTGCGACGGACGTTCGCCGCGCAGGCAAACGTCGGGTCGCCGGCGGGATCGTTGCTTGCGCCGCCGACATCGATCGGGGGCATGGCGATGGGCAGGCTGGCCGCGGCGATGCTGATCGCGTTCGCGCAGGCGTCGTTGGTTGGCGGGGCGGGCGGGGGCAGGGCACCACCGAGGGTGATCTGGATGTTGTTCCAGGTGCCCGAGGTGCCGCTAAAGGTGTGGCGATAGTTAAAGTGCAGCGGCGAAGAGCCGGGGTAGTTCAGATCTAAAGTGGCCTGGGGCCAGTCCAGCAGCACCGGGGTGCTGGTGCCAGCGGAGTTGGGGGCCGGCCCGCGGTTGACGTAGACGCTGCCCTCAAGGTTGAATCCGCCGGTGGAGGCGGTGTCGGTCAGCGCCCACCCGGCGTCCGAGCTGGCGGTGGCGATCGAGCCGGTCCAGTTGAAGCGCACGCGCGAGGTGGTGTACGTCGCGGCGGGGATTGCGGCCCCGTTCATGGACACGCTGGCCCACTCAAAGTTCGTGACATTCAGGTTGAAGGCCGGGTGGTTGTACTGCGCGCTGGCGGTGCCAGCGAGAGCACATACGGCGAGGATCGCCGTCGAGAGAACGTATCTTTTCATGGTCGGCCTTCCAAGGACAGAGGAACAATCGAGGCCCGGACGCCCGCACAGGCGACACACCCGACGCTCGATGCGATCAGGTTGTTTCGGTCAGGAATGGCAGAGAATGCCACGACTCCGGACCGAAAGCATCCATATCGCCCCATAAAGATACCGGTAATTTGAAAAGCCGCAAGGGCAAATCCGTTCTGTTCGCGCACCGCAGGCCCTCGGCTGGCCACTCGGGTTGATGCAAACTCGCGTTCGAATGCGAATCACCGCGCTCCACGCGAGATCACGCAGGATTCGGGCGGCTATCCGCGCATCGCCGCCGATGCCGGGACGTCCGAAGGAAAAACGCAGCTCGAAGAATCGGGCGTTTTACTCGGACGAGCTTTGTTCTCGGACTGTGGCGATGTCTCGCTCAGACGGGGCAGCCGTCGAAGAACACCGAGAAGAAGAGGTTGTAATCCGCCTCGGTGACGCCGTTGTTTACAAACGGCGGGAGCCCGCCCAGGCCGAAGGGCGGGAGCGGCTGCCCGGTGTCGTCGGCAATGTCGCAGACCGGGAAGGCGTCAAAGAAGTTGGCGAAGAAGGCGTTGTAGTCGCCCTCGGTCACGCCGTTATTCACCTGCGGGGGGATGCCGCCGTTGCCGTAGGGGGGCAGCGGCGTGCCCTGATCGTCGGCGATGTCTGCCGGTGAGCAGCGGAAGTCGAAGGAGACGTATTTGGTGTCGACGAGGGAGTCGAGGTTCATCCAGCCGATGTTCTCGCCCCAGGCGTAGCCGCGCAGGCGCCGGGTCGTGGGTTCGTAGTTGGGCTGCTGGGCCAAGGGGATGCCCGGGACGGTGAAGTTGATCCACCCGATGTTCTCGCCCCAGGCAAAGCCGGTGACCCTGTCGGTGGCGGCGTCGTAGTTGAGGCCGAAATCGGTGCCGTTGACGTTGGCGTAAGCGGTGCCGTTGGTGGGCGAACCATCGCCGACGTTGATCCAGCCGATGTTCTCACCCCAGGCGAAGCCGCTGAAATAGGGCGCGAGGTTGGGGTTGAAGCGGACTCCCTGAGTGCTGGAGTTGGCGTCGCGAAAGTTGATCCAGCCGACGTTTTCGCCCCAGGCGAACTTGTTGGCCAGCGAGACGCTGGACTGAGCGGAGGCAACCGAGGAGCAGGAGAGCAACGCCAAGGCGGCGACGAGCGAGATTCGGCAGGGAAGCATGAGAAAACTCCTATTTGGCAAGGATGTTACTCGGTGAGAATAACGCAGAAAAAAGCGCGTGGCCTGAGCCAATTGCAAATTTGTGGCTATTTCTGCGATGGGCTGAACGACGCGGTCGTGGAACTGGCAACCTGCGGGATTGCCCAACTGTGCCCGAAACCGAGCGGGGCGGTTGAGCACGAAGTGTTGACCGAGCGGTTGTGGGGGGTATCATCCCCCCCTTGCGGCAATCGTCGTGTTGGGCTGTCATTGCGTCCGGGCTTCGCGGCGTATGGACCCCGCGAGCCGCCCGACGTGAGGGCTGACAACTGGTTCGACGGTTTGGTCTCAAACCGCCGCTGTAGCTCAGTGGTAGAGCGCATCCTTGGTAAGGCTGAGGTCGTGAGTTCAAATCTCACCAGCGGCTTTCCCTGAGCATCCGTGGGCAGGAAGCCCCCGGGATCAGGTTCATTTCAGCAAGTCCCTCGCGGGTACGGTTCAGGAACGCCGTCACCGCCTTTTCCCGAACCGCATCTTCACTGGAGTAAAAGTCATGGCAAAGGGCGTATTCACTCGTAACAAGCCTCACGTCAACGTCGGTACGATCGGTCACATCGATCACGGCAAGTCGACGCTCACCGCCGCGCTCTCGGTCCGCTCCGGTGTCAAGTACAAGATCGCGACCAAGACCTACGCCGAGATCACCAAGGGTGGCACGGTTCGTGACTCCAACAAGACAGTGACGATCGCTTCGTCGCACACCGAGTACGAGTCGGACAAGCGCCACTACGCGCACGTTGACTGTCCGGGCCACGCCGACTATGTCAAGAACATGATCACCGGCGCCGCCCAGATGGACGGCGCGATCCTGGTTGTCTCGGCCGCCGACGGCCCCATGCCCCAGACCCGCGAGCACGTGCTGCTCGCTCGTCAGGTCGGTGTGCCCCACATGGTCGTCTTCCTGAACAAGGTTGACCTCGTTGACGATCCCGATCTCATCGAGCTGGTCGAGTCGGAAATCCGCGACCTCCTGAACAAGTACGGCTTCCCGGGCGACACCACCCCGATCATCCGCGGCCAGTCCAAGCTCGCGCTTGAGAACCCCGCCGATGACGTCGCCTGCAAGCCGATCGATGATCTGCTGACGGCGCTGGACACGTTCATCCCCGAGCCCGTTCGCGAAGTCGACAAGCCGTTCCTCATGGCGGTCGAAGACGTCTTCTCGATCAAGGGGCGCGGCACCGTTGCCACCGGTCGTATCGATCGCGGCGGCTGCAAGGTCGGCGATGCGGTCGAGGTTGTCGGCCTGGCCAAGTTGCCCAAGCCCACCACCATCACCGGCGTCGAAATGTTCCAGAAGACGCTCGACTCCGGCCAGGCCGGCGACAACGTCGGTCTGCTGCTTCGCGGCATCGAGAAGGACGACATCGAGCGCGGCCAGGTCATCGTGAAGCCCAACTCCATCAAGTGCTACACCAAGTTCAAGGGCGAGGTGTACGTGCTCTCGAAGGACGAAGGCGGTCGCACCACGCCGTTCTTCACCGGCTACAAGCCGCAGTTCTACTTCCGCACCACCGACGTGACCGGCAGCGTCACGCTCCCGGCTGGCGTTGAGATGTGCATGCCGGGCGACAACGTCGCCCTCACTGTCGACCTCGCTGATAAGCCGGTCGCCATGGAGAAGGGCCTCCGCTTCGCCGTTCGCGAGGGTGGCCGCACCGTCGGGTCGGGCGTCGTCTCCGAGATCATCGGCTGAGTCAGGTCGGCAGTCCCTGCCGACATCGGTTTGAGATTCAGAACATTCGGCGATCGCGCCGGATGAGTCAAGCAGTAGGAACGAAGCCTCTCGGCGGGATGGCGGGGCACTTTGGCCCCAAAGACCGCGACGGACCGGCGCCTACGATCGTGAAACACACCGGCCCATCGGGCATTTACCCGATGGGCCGGCTTTGCCAAGTGAGGTCGCGCGTCAGGGCAGAATCGCCCGGGCACACGAGGGTTGAGTGACGGAATCAGGTTTGGCCGACGCCCTTTGGCTGAGGCTCTTTGCACGAGGTGATGTATGGCGAAGGGAAAGTCCCAAGCTCGCGAGTTCGTGTGGCTTCAGTGCTCCGAAACGGGCGATCTGAACTACCGCACCGAGATCAACGTCAAGGGCGGTATCGCTGAGAAGCTCAAGGCGGGCTTCCAGAAGTACTCGCCGCGGCTGCGCCGGCATACGCTGCACAAGATCAAGCGGAAGTGATGAAAGAGTGCTGAGCGGTGGTCCGCAAGGTGTCTTCCGCTCCGCACTCCGCACTTTGGACTCAGCACTGTTTGTACGCCGGTAGCTCAACTGGTAGAGCAGCGGATTCCAAATCCGCAGGTTGCGGGTTCAAGTCCCTCCCGGCGTGCTTTCGAAGTTCCCGAGGCGCCGATGCGGCGGGTGATTCCGGGTCGTACCCCGGCGGCCCGCGTGGGCAGGCCAAGTTCACTGCGAGGCGCAGACGCGGTCGAGCCGTCGCCGTGCGCTTTCTGGCGTCAGTTTACTGGCCCTCAATGCCTTGTCCGATGACGATGACTCGCGTTCCCGTGTCGCATGTAGACCGCTGGCGTCTTCAAACCCCTCGTCCGGCCTCTCTTCTTTGAATACCTATGGCACTTGGCATTTATAAACCTGGGCAGGGCTACTGGGTGCGCGTGTTGACGGCGACGCTGATGGCGGTGGCGACGATCGCCGTGGGCGCGTGGGCGTGGTATCAGACCGCGACGTTCGTCTCGCAGATCCCCAAGTCCACGTACGAGATGGGCGTGAAGAACACGCCGATAGACGTCCCGGGCGGGACGACCGTCTCGCTGATGGGCATTGCCGACGCCGAGGGCCGCCAGACGGAGATCGGCACCGCGACGCTCCGCACTCCATTGACCAAATCCGCCATTGCGCAGAAGGTGGTTATTGACGTCGTCGATCTCAAGCCCACGCTGGATGCTAGCGGCACCGCGTCGCTGCGTGTCATCGGGGGCGAGCGAATCGCCGACGTGACAGATCGCAAGGGCATCGCGCCTTTCGAGACACAGACCGCGCAGGCGATTGTGGTCACGATCGTTATTCTGATCGGGGCGATCCTCGCGTACTTCTTCACTGCGATGCGCCCGCGCAGCGTCGATTTCCTGATCGCGACTGACTATGAGATGAAGCGCGTCAACTGGTCGACGCGCCGCGAGATCATGGGCTCGACGTTCATCGTCATCATCGCGGCGCTGGCGCTGTCGGTGACGCTGTTTGTCTTTGACCTGACTTTGCGGTGGGTGTTTTCCTCGATCGATGTCCTGCAAATCTGAATCACGCGTTACCCGCGGTCGCGCCGCTCACCGTAGAGGGATCACCCATGGCCAAGGCTCAAAACCCCAAGACCACCGACGCCCCCGCCCCCGCTGTCTTACAGGTCGGTGATGGCGCTTCGGGCGAGAAGGGCCGCCCCTCGGCGCTCGAAGTGATCGCTCAGAACTCCTACGTCAGCAACGCCGAGCCGATGACCCGCTCGGGGATGAACTGGTTCGTGCTGCGCGTGGCCTCGAACAAGGAGTCGTCCGTCCGCGACACGCTTTTGCGCAAGGTCCAGATCGAGAACATGTCGCACCTGGTCGGGCGCATCCTCGTTCCGACCGAGAAGAAGAAGACGATCAAGGGCGGCAAGCAGAAGGTCACCGAAGAGAAGCTCTATCCCGGCTACGTCTTTGTCGAGATGAAGCTCGAAGACGACGGGCGCATCCCGCAGGACGTCTTCTTCCTCATTAAAGAGACGACCGGCGTGGGCGACTTCGTCGGCACCAAGGGCCGCCCGACGCCGATGAAGCAGCACGAGATCGAGAAGATGCAGTTGGCCTCGATGAAGGTCGAGGACATGCCGCAGATCAAGCTCGTCTTCGAGAAGAACGAGGCGGTCACGATCAAGGAAGGCCCGTTCGCCGGTTACGAGGGCACGGTGGACGAGCTCATTCCCGAGAAGGGCCTGGTCCGCGTACTGGTGACGATCTTCGGCCGCCAGGCGCCGGTCGAGCTCGAAGAGTGGCAGATCGCCAAGGCCGATGAGATGGGTTGATCGGGGCGGGGAAAGGGCTTGGATAGCGGTCTTTAAGAGCCACTCGTCAAGCGAAGGTGTGTCCGCAGGGCGTTGCGGATGACTTCAGATTGTGTCGTGCGCCGGCGCTCGGCTGCCTCGGTGAGCAGAGACTTCTCACGAGCGGAAACGCGTACGTTCACTTGCTCAGTGGCGACGTCCGCGTCGATCAGAGGCGTCGGCGGTTGCTGGCCGCGGTGCATGGTGAGCGCGACAGCAGTCACTCGTGCATCGGTAAGGATCGCCAGGCACTCGGCCTCAGTATCCGCATCGACGGCAACGCCCGGAAAGTCACGAGATGATCCGACGGAGACGCCGTCACCAGTGGGCTCGATGCGCTTTTGGGAGCGTGCGACGATGCCCTGAGCGGCGACGAGGTGCGGCGAGAGGTCGATTTTCTGAGCCATCGCGGATGATCCTAAGTGCGGTAAATACAAGCCATACTTAGCCTATATATACGCGTCCGCATGCGGCGGATCGTCGCCACGATCCATTTGCCGCGAGAGCTATTCCTCACACGTACCGATACTCAATCGGTGCGTCCACTTCCGGGTGCAGGCTTGCGTGGACCGGGCAGGAGTGCCCGATGGCTTCGAGGCGTGGGCGCATCTCCAGCGGCACGGCCGCGCCGGGGATCGTCACCACCACCGGCAACCGAGCGATCCGTCGCGGCGAGGGCGGCGTGGACATGTGTTTTTCGACGGTCGCTGTGGCGCCTTCCAGTGAGATCGCGTTGCGCTCGCCCCACATGGCGATGGTGGTGAGAATGCAGGACGCAAGGCCGCTGGCGAAAAGGTCGGTGGGGCTGAAGGCGGAGGCGTCGCCGCCGATGTCCTTGGGCGCGTCGGTCCGAAGCGTCGGCCCGGCGGGGTGGACAAGGTCGCACTTTTTGTTGCCGGCGTAGCGGACGTCGATGGTGAGCATGACATAAATCCTCGGCCGTCAGTGATCAGGTTCACCAGATGACGCACGACACCTCACGAATCGCAACTTACGACTCGCGACTCGTAACTCGCGACTTTCCCCTGCCGCTTACCCGCGCCGGCCGAGCACGAAGCCGATGCCCGCGCACAGCAGGATGATCCCGGCGAAGATCGCCGCAGAGACCATGACGTTGCCAGCGAGGAAGCCGGTCAGCGCGAAGTTACTCACGCCCATCGCGGCAACGATTACCACGCTGAGCATCGCCGCGGCGACGAGGGTCAAGCCCAGGGCCAGCCCGCCGCCGATGCCTGACCAGGTCGCGTCATAGGGCTCCGCGAGCATCATCGCCATGGCCGGTGAGCCCGAGCCGATGCCGACATCGCTGGCGACGCCGGTATTCTCAAACAGCCCGCCGCCGGGGTTCTCGTCGGCGGAGGCATCATCGGAGCGACCGCCGCCGCCCTGGTAGACGTCTTCAAGGAGGCCAGCGTTGAGCGAGGTGTCATCGCCGCTCTTGGTGATATCGAGCAGGCCCGAGCCGCTGGCGCCGGGATCGCCCATGGTGAGGCCGCCGACGGAGCTGGTGATCTGCGTCTGGGCGGAGGCGTCGGTATCCTCGCTGTCGTCGCCCTCGAAGATCGAGATACCGGACTTGTCCTTGGTGTTGGCCTCTGCGGCGTTGCCCGAGCCTGAGCCCGAGCCGCTGCGCGAGTCATCGACCGCCAGGGCGATCTCAGCGCCAGAGTCGGCAAGCGGGATGCTGTCCTCGCCTTCGTCGGAGCCGGCGAGCATGTTGACCTGCTCGACCTTGAACACCAGGCGATCGCGATCGCGGAACTCCTGCAGCTGCCCGCTAGAGGCCATTTCGCGGACTTTATCTGAGCTGACGCCGAGTTTGCCGGCGGCTTCTTCGAGCGTGTAGAACATCTTGGCCATGACGATTCACTCCGGGATTGGTCGATACGATCAGAAGCGTCCGCCGGTTGAGGTGGGCAGGCGGAATCAGGGGATTAAGCATACCGCGCCGCATTCGGACGTGAACGCGCCGCGAGACTCGGAGTGTACTGTGGGCAAGCTCGCCGGGCCAGCACAACCCATTCGCGCGCCGTCCGTCCAAGGGCCGAACGAGCGCCCCCCCGTCGGGATTGACGACCTCCCCGGCGTTTGGCGTGAATCTCTGCGCGCCGTCAGCGGCGGGCTCGTGCGCTTGCGGCGCGCTGGCGAGCACACGCTCAGCCCCACACCGCCGCCCGCGCGGGGCTCACTACTGCCCGCACGCGCCATTGACCACTGGGCGTATCGCTCGCCGCTGGACGCGGCTCCCGTCGAGCGGATCACCATCGAACACCCCGATGTCCCGCTGGCGCTGGACGGGCTCTCGATCCTGCACGCGACAGACCTGCACCTGCGCCGTCGGGCTCGCGATGAGCAGTTTCGTGTGTTGCAGCGGGCTCTGCGTCAGACCCCGGCGGACATCGTCGCGTTTACGGGCGATTATCACGACGGGGTCGGGAACGAGGACGCCGCGGTGGAGCTGCTCGCGGAGCTCGGCGCGAGCGCGTCATCTCTCCCGCGCCTGGGCGTCTATGGCGTCTTCGGCAATCACGACACCGACCGGATGCGCGCGCTTTGCCGACGCATCGACGCGATCACCTGGCTGGAGAATCACGCCGCGCCCCCGGTGCGCAGTGGCGGTCCGGGCGCGAGCCAGACGCTGCCGCTTTGCATCGTCGGCTTGAGCTTTCCCGAGGACCCGCTGGCGGCGATGCTGGAACTTCCCGTCGCGCCCGCGCGACAGACGCCGAGGCCGCTGACGATCACGCTTGCGCACCAGCCCAGCATGTTCGCGGCGTGCGCCGACATGGGCTCCTCGATCGTCATCGCCGGGCACACCCACGCCGGGCAAATCCGCGTCGCGCCCGGCTTCGCGATCCACACGTCCAGCGACCTGCCCGGCACCATGGCCTCGGGCGTCCTCCGCATCCGCAGCACGCTCTGCCTCATCTCGCGCGGCGTTGGCGAAGGCTTCTGGCCCGGCCTCCGCATCAACTGCCCACGCCAACTCCCGCTCTACACCCTCCGCCAAGGCCCGCTGCCTGGCGCCGAAGCGTCACGCTTGCGCTGCGTGCGGGCTTGGTGAGGCAAGGCGCAAGCCTTCAGCCTCACGCTGCAAGCTGGCCCTTGCCCTCATACGCTCACCCTACATGCGCATCGCGCGCCCGAGCATCTTGTGGAGGTTGCTCTCGCTGGAGCTGTGGCGGCTGCTGGCGCTGACCAGCGCGATCCTGGTGTGCGTGATCGCCTTTGCGACGACGATCAAGCCGTTTGCCGATGGGCGGCTCAGCGCGCTGGACGCGCTGCGATTCATGGGTTACGCGATCGTGCCGATGTTGCAGTACGCCCTGCCGTTCGCGGCGGGCTTCGCCGCGACGTTGTCGTATCACCGTCTAGCGCAGGACAACGAACTGACGGCGGTGTACGCCGGGGGGATTAGCCACCGCTCGATGCTCCTGCCGGCGCTGGCGGGCGGGCTGTTTCTGTCTGCGGCGCTCTTGCTGCTAGCGGATCAGGCGATGCCGCGCCTGCTGCGATCGATGGACGAGCTGATCACGCGCGACTTCACGCGCATGCTCCAGAGCAGCGTGGAGCGCGGGCAAGCGCTCGTCGAGCCCAGTGGGCAACGCGTGCTCTACGCAGATCGGTTCATCCCGGGCGAGCCGGAACCCGGCACCAACGCCATCCACAAGTTTGATCTTCTGGGCGTCGTCGTCGTGCAGCGCGAGCCCGGCGGCGGGCTGGCCTGGGAAGCGAGCGCCTCGCGCGCCACGGTCTGGGTCTATCGCGGCGGCGCGGGCGAGCCTGGCGCCGGCACCCCTGCGAACGACGCCTCCGGCACCAAGGCCGGCTCCATGACCGTGGTCATGCGGCTGCAGGATTCACTGGGCAAGAGCACCGGGCGCGCTACCGGCCAGGCTGGCGAGAGCACCATGAGCTTTCTCGTGCCCAGCATCTTTCGCGACGACCCGAAGTTTCTGACGTTCACCGAGATGCTCCTGGCTCAGGACGATCCGCGCCGCTTGGGCGATGTCATGGCCCAGCACCGGCAGACCGCATCGGTCTTGAACGAACGCTCTGTCGCCGATGACCTGCGGGCCGTGCTGGTGCGCGACGGGCGCACGACACTGACTGATCTGAACGGGCGCACCGTCGTCGTCAAGGCCACTGGCCTTGACGCCAACCCGTCAGAGAACGGCGCGGGGTTCGGTCTGCAATCACGCGCCTCGCCAATCGAAGTGACCACCGTTCTCGAAGACGGACGCGTGCGCGTCCAGCGCGCCCGGCGCGCGTGGATCAGCGTGCCCCCAGCGCCCGAGCTTCAGGCCAGCCTGCTGACCATCCGCATGAGCGAGGTCGCGACCGCTGGCGTCTCGCCTGATGGCGTCGGCGGCGAGCAGGCCGGCGGCGTGATCCGCGAGTATCAGATCCCCAACCTCCGCCTGCCGATCGACCGGCTCACGGGGTTGCTGGCGCAGGATTCAAAGTCGCTGATCGACGCGGCGGATGCCGAACGCGTGCGCCGCCCGGACGATGTCGAGCTCTTGCGCGCCGTCGAGACTTATCGCGCGACGGTGCGCGACGCGCAGCGCGAGATCCTCAGCAAGTTTCACGAGCGCATCGCCGCGTCGCTGGCCTGCTGCCTCATGGTCCTGCTGGGGGCGGTGATGGGCATGCGGCTAGCGTCGTCGCTCCCGCTCACGGTCTACCTCTGGAGCTTCCTCCCCGCGCTAGCCTGCGTGCTGCTGGTCAGTGGCGGGCAGCGGGCCACGGCGTCGTGGGGCGCGCCGGGTCTTCTGGTGCTCTATGGCGGGCTCGTCGCTTTGGGCTCACTCACCTACGCCCAGTACCGCGTGCTCTCGCTGCGATGATGCTGAGCCTGACCGCACATCGCGACCCGGCTTCGGCCACCACCAAGCGCGTCATCGGCGAGCTGGCACCGGCGCTGATGTTGACCGGCGCGATCCTGCTGGCTCGCTTGATCTATCTCGCGTGGCTCTGTCCATACGACCTGGTCGAGGACGAAGCGTTCTACTGGGATTGGTCGCGAAACCTCGCGTGGAGCTACAACACCAAAGGCCCCGGCATCGCCTGGGCTCTCTGGCTGAGCACGCACCTGTTGGGCGACACAATGCTGGGCGTTCGCAGCGTCGCGATCGTGAGCGCCGCGGTCTTCTCGATCAGCGTCGCGGCCCTTGGAGCCATGCTCGCCAGAGCCGCGCGGCTCGACGATCGCTCGATCCGCATCAGCGCCCTGGTCGCCAGCGCCATCGTCGCCCTCATGCCCGGGTTCCAGGTGACCTCGATTCTCTCGACGATTGATGGGCCATATGTCGCCTGCTGGTCGGTGGCCTGCGCAGCCGGAGCGTGGGCGATGATTGAGCGCCGCCGACACGCGTGGCCCGTGCTGGGGGCGGCGCTGGCGATCGGTTTTCTCTTCAAGTATACGATCCTGCTGCTGCCGGTCGGCCTGGCGATCTTCGCGCTGCGGCAGCGAGCACGCTCGCGCCGGGCGGTGATTACGCAATGCACCGATGACAAACAGGATTCCGCGTCCGCGCCCGCCTTGACACCCACCGCCACCAACGTCCCGGCGCACGCGCCTTGGATTGCCCTCGGGATCTTCATCTTCGCGCTCGGGCTCGCCCCGGTGCTGATCTGGAACGCGCAGCACGATTGGTCCACCATCCGCCACTTGCTGGGCCACCTGGGCATCCACATGGATACCGGAGTCGCGGCGCCGCCGTTGATCGCGGCTGGCGCGAATGCTTCGAGCGGCGAGGTGTGGTCAGTTCGATACTTCGCTGAGTTTGCCGGTGCGCAGCTTGCGATCCTCGGACCAATTGGCGTGTTGATGGTCGTCGCGGCCGCGAGCTTCCGGCACGCAAGTTCAACCCGCCCGCTCGCGTCGCTGCTGACCTGGGCGGCCCTGCCGATCGTCGTGTTTTACTTCGCGATCGCGCTGATTCAGGAGGCCGAGGGCAACTGGGCCATCGCCGGGTACGTGTCGCTCATCCCGCTGGCCGCTGTGTATGTCACCATCCACGCGACGCGCTTGACCCACACCCAGCACGCGCGCCCCGCCCGCTGGCCCTTCGCGGCGTGGCACGCCACCATCATCTTGGGCGTCATCACCGGCTTGGGCTCGCTCAAGCTCGACTGGGTGCAATCATCGCTCGCGTTGGTCTCGCCCAGCGCCGCTCGCGCCGTCCCGCTCGGGCGCCTCACCGGCGCGCAGACCATGGCTCGCGCGATCGATGAGCGGCTTGACGAGCTTCGCACCCGCACGGGGCTGGAGCCGTTTGTGATGGTGGAGCACTACGGGCGGGCCAGCCAGATGGCGTTCTATCTCCGGGGCCAGCCGCGGGTGGTGTGCGCGTCGAGCTTTGTGGGCGGGCGGCGGGTTCAGCAGGACTTCTGGCCGGACCACCGCCCCGATTGGCCCGCGCTGCGCGATCGCCCTGCGGTCGTTGTCGATTCGTTCAACCGAGCCGAGCTTTGGCGCGCCTGCTTCGCGCGCGTCGAGCCCTTGGGCAAACTCCCGGGCGGCAGCCGCGGCACCCGCTTCGCATTCCTCTGCGAAGGGTTCAAAGGCCTGACGCCGCCGGCGCACGTGGGTTATTAATTATAGAAGACCCTAGGTTTGGCGAACGCGACATCCGTTGTGCCAAATCGTGTTAGCCGGATAACCGGCATTGCGCCGCAGGCCCCTGCACAGGGGGCGGTGCAATGCGTAACACAACGAAATCACACACATTTATCGGATTTCACGACTCGCCATTGTCGATGTTGTTACTTTAACGATTCCACGGCACGTTGACCCGGGACGTAGACCCGGGAATCACCTCGCCGAAGCTGCGGCGATGAGGGGCTCACCATGAACACGGTGTCCCGTCTGGCGTCTTTGTTTTTGATCCTCAGTCTCGCGCTCGTTGCCCTGCCTGTCATCGGTGCGCGAGCCGACGATCCGCCGCTGGTGAACTACCCGGCGATCCGCGATCTCTACGAAGGCCGGCTCACTGAGTCGCAGCAGCGGGAGGTCTACCAGTGGGCCGAGGGGTACTGGAACTACGTCGAGACGGGCCAGCCCTCGGAGTTTGAGTTCAGCGAGAACCTGATGAAGTCTGCGCTGTTCAACCCGCTGCGAGCCACGCGGTTCATGCTCGAGAAACTCAACGTGCTTTCGTGGCGAGACTGTGATCAGGAGATCATTCGAGCCACCCCCGACCAGACAGAGCTGTACGCCAAGCGGGCGCTGCTGAAGGCCGCGATGACCAAGGGCAAGTTCATCACCAGTCCGCTCACCAATCAAGAGGGCACGAGCGAGCATTTCAACCTGATCTACGAGCCGTACTCGGGGGCCGACGCGTACTTTGAAAACGGCCAGCTCACGAGCGAGAAGCTGAAGCTGAAGTCGATGTTCTACCGTGACGAGATGGCACCGGAGGGTGTGAATGATCCGCTGGTGATGGCGTTCATGCAGCGCGGAGGTGAGCCAACGCCCATCATCGACACTCCATCGCTTCAAGCACTGGTACTCGAAATGTATGCGCAGCTTCCGGCCTTGGTGTCGACGTGCGACAAGACGCCGACATGGAAGTCCTTGATCACCGGCCTTCCAAGCCTGACCGACCAGTTGGAGTTCAAGATTCAAGATTGGCTCGCCGCCCGTGGGCGCGAGCCGCGGACACAGCGCTTCGACTACGCATTTCAGGTTTATGGCTCGCTGCCGGTGATCGCCATTCTGCTCGACGAGGGCTACGTCATCATCGATGGCCAGAAGGGCACCGTCGAGCAGCTCGCGGCATATGAAACGCCGCAGAATATCTACAGTGCGATTCTATACGACCACGTTGAGACTTCGAGTGTACTCGATGAGATGCGTGCTTTCTCCAAGTGCGGAGCCGCGACGTATGGTGTGCTGGCTTGGACGCCCTAAACCGTAAAACCCACCGATACCCTCACTCCTATCCCAGCGGGAACGCTCCCGGGAAGCTCGCCTGGTCAACCGACACTCGATGGATGCAGCTTTAACGCTGCAACGGGAGTTTGCACCTGCACAGCTCGGCGCCGATTTCACATCACCCCTTGCCCTTCAAATGCGCCTTCGAACCCCGGCGGGTGCTTCATTTACGAAGTGACTACCTGCAGTTGGAACTCTTGAGCCGCAGGCTGCAGCGCACCTGGAAACGCTCCCCCCGGCCCCAACGTTTGGCCCCCCGCTACCACGCCGCCGGTTGCGCCCTGGCCCGTGCCCGCCGCGAGGTGTACAACCGTTTACGGCTGGTAATGCCCGCGATCCGCCCGGAGCCGAACCGCGCCCACTACCGAATCGAATCCATCTGCGGAGATCCACGTCCCGGCGTCGTGCCGGGTGAACTCCGTGCCGGCTCCGTCACCGCCGCGCCCACCGGCAGGACGGTGCCGTTTGGCTGTTTCAAAAACACATACGGCCCTAAGATCGCGCCCCAGACCTGCGTGCCGGCAGCGTCAAAGCCCCGGTCCCATGAATGGAGCATCGTCCGGGTCATGGTGACTTCGCTAGTGGCATAGGTTGCGCCGCGCAGCGTGGAGAGGCAGGAGTTGCCTTCGGTGCCGCCGTTCCACGCGCCGGTCTTCTGGTCGCGCGAGAGCGTGATTGCGCAGCCCTGACGCAACACCAGCTTCTCCGGCGACAGGTCCTTCAGCGGCTGCTCCAGCTTCCACGCCCCGGCGTAGTTCTTCACGACCTCGTCCATCGTCCCCGGCAGCTCAAACACTTCCGACTTCACCCGCCCGCCCGTGAGCGCTGACAGCCGGTACACGCGCTGGCGATACGGCTTGCTCGCAAGGTCGGCCCGCGCCTGCTCGACGTAGATCCAGGGCCCGTCGGTGCGTTGCTTCCAGACCTCCGCCATGTGCAGGGTGATGGCGAGGTACTCCGGGTCCGCCGCGGCTTGGGCGGAGGAATCAAACGAGCCGATCAGGTTGCTTCGCACGTCGGCGACGTTCTCCTGATCGCTGCGCACACAGCCGCCCAGCAGGCCCGAGGCCAGCGCCACAACAAGACCCAGCGACCCGATCATCCCAAGCCCGAGGGGGCGACGACGTGTGGAGTAAGCCATTGTGCCCGACGATAGCCGAGCCGCGGCGGGACGACGGCTGGTGCAACGCCGCGAGGTGATCGGCCCGAGCCTGATGGGGATGGGAGGCTTTCGAACGTCCGAGAACTCCCAGCTCGCCCAATCTGTCATCGGGCGAAACACTGAGAACCTGGGGGCTTTGCGCAGACTTCGCAGGTTTGGCAAGCACCGGCGTGAGGTCGCGTTACGCTCTGGCATGGCCGTCACCTCGCCCGCCACAGGCGACGCGTGACGACCGCAAAGGCGAAGATGGCATGGTTCCTTCCATCTGATCAGCCGATCGTTACTATGGAGCAGTCCATGAGCACGATCCGCGTCTGTATGCAGCAGCCCTCGCTGGCGAAGTATCGCATCCCCGTGATGCGCGAGCTCGCCTCGCGCCCCAAGATATCACTGCACGTCTGCTTCGGCACGGCCAAGCGTCTCAAGAATGTCGAGCCCTCGGGCTTCAGCGCAACGCACATTTCCACCTGGTTCTTTCCCTGGCCGCTGGAACTAGAGTGGCACCCGTTGCCTTGGGGCACGCTGAGCCGCAAGCGCTGTGACGTCGTCATCCTGGGGTGGAACACGCGCCACCTCAGCCTGCTGCCCTACATGATCAAAGCCCGGCTCCTGGGCATCCCCGTGGTCATCTGGGGCCAGGGCGCAAGCAAGCAGGAGAGCCCGCTGAAGCGCTGGTTCCGCTGGAGCGTCAGCAAGCTCAGCTCCGCGATCATCGTCTACAACCACTCGGTCGCCGACGAGCTGGTCCGGGCCGGTCACCCGCGCACCCGTATTTTCGTCGCACAGAACACGATCGACCAGACCGAAGTCCAGGCGGCGCGACAGCACTGGCTCTCGCGCCCCGAAGAGCTCGCGGCGTTCCGAGCCGCGCACCGGCTTGGCCAGGGCCCGCACTTCGTCTTCGTCTCGCGCCTTGAACATGACAACCGCACGGACCTGTTGATCCAGGCGGTGGCCCTTATGCGAGAGAAGCACCCGGGTATCCGCGCCACGATCATCGGTTCGGGCATCGCGGACGAGAGCCTCAAGGCGCTGGTCACACAACTAGGCCTCACCGAGCACGTCATTTTCACCGGCGCTGTTTACGAGGATCTGGCGCTTGCGCCCTGGCTCCTGAGCGCCGACGCGTTCGTCTACCCCACCAATGTCGGCCTCTCGCTCCTGCACGCCTTCGGCTTCGGCCTCCCGGCGGTGGTCGGCGATAACTACAAGGCCCACAACCCCGAGATCGAGGCCCTGCGCCCGGGTGAGAACGGCGAGCTCTTCAAGCACAACGACGAGCAGGATCTGGCCCGCGTGCTGGACAACCTGGTTAGCGATCGCGCCCGCCTGGCGGAAATGAGCCGCGCCGCCCACACGACCGCGACCCGCGAGTTCACGCTGGCGCGCATGGTTGACGGCACCGAGGCCGCGATCCGCTTTGCAGTCAGCGAGCCGATGCTCAGACGAATCGCTAAGGCAACGCCCGAGTCGCCGATTCACGCGTTCTGATCGCTCATCTCGGTTGTCAAACAGCACGCCAGGCCAGCACGCCACGGCGCGGACAGCCCCACGAAGCGCAGGCGCGCTCACTCGGCGTCAAACATCGACACGAGGAAGAATCGCGCGATCTTGACGTTGAAGTGTTGCTCATCGCCCTCGCGCTGGAAGACGTATTCGCCTTCCATCGTGCCCCAGGCGCTGGTCAGGTGGCAGAACGAGGAATACTCGAACGCCTGGCCGGGCCCGATGACGGGCTGCTGGCCGACGACACCCTCGCCGCGAACTTGGTTTTCGCGCCCGTTGGCGTCGACGATCTTCCACGCCCGCGCGAGCAACTGGGCGGTGACGGTCGATTCGTTGACGATCCGCACGCGATAGCCAAAGACAAACTGGCGCGCAGTGGGGTCTGAGTGGTCCGGCACGAAGCTCGGGAACACCGAAACGCGGAACCCTTGAGTTTCGCACTCCGAGCCCTTGCATAGCGCCCGCGCGGTCACGATAGTGGCGGCGGGTGTAGAGCTGGGCATAGTGGTGACTCCGAGATTCAGTGGGCCTGGACCAAGTGTAGCGGCAAAGCGCCGCACCACCGTTTGATTTGTGTCAACTTTCGATTGTTTTCAAGCCTGTAGAAGGGTGAAATGGGCTTCATCCCGAGGGCCGGCTCACGCGTCATCGCGCGCATACTCGCCCCAGGTGGTCGCGGTCTCGCTGAGGCGCACGCGTTCGACGCGCACCCCCGGGGGGAAGCGGTAGACGCAGCCCTGGTCGTCGCGATACTCGCCGCCACGGACGAGCTCTCGCTCGATGATGTCAAACAGCCGGCGCGCCATGACCTCCGTCGTCGGGTCCACTTCAAAGATCACCACGCGGCCGTCGGCTCGCTCCAGCGTCTCCCGCATCGGGTCAGCCGCGTTGATCGCCATGGCGTGGTCCAGCTCATCCAAGTGCGGCAGCAGCGCCAGCTTCAATGCCTTGAAATCGCAGACCATGTCCCCATCGTCCAGCGCCGCGGCGCTCAGCACAACCTCCACCCGACGGCTGTGCCCATGCGGAAAACGACACCGCCCGGGATGCTTCGACAGCATGTGGCCGGATTCGATCTGGAACGACTTGCAGACGCGGTAAGGCATGGGGGGGAAGTTGGCAGCCGGCAATCGGCATCCGGCAATCGGGGAAAAGGGAAAGCGGGAAGGCCGGGAACGGGTGATTGATGGAACAAGGGATCAAGCAAGAAGTCGGGGGCGGATGGCGGAGGGCGATTACGCCCGGGGTCACAGGGCCGAACGCTGCGTTGGGGAGTCCAAAGTCCCGCCATGGCCTCGTTCGGCTTGCAGGTTGTCCCTTGGCTCTTGCTTCATCTTTGACCTCCCGGGGCTGTCGGTCGACCCGGAAGAGGGTCTGGCGCGTGAAACCGGTGACCGCTTCGTCCGATATACACGCCGATAGGATGTCAGGGCGAGGCGGTCGTGATCGCAACCCCGACACCCGGCGGATTTGGCCCTTGGCTGGTGCGATGATGCGCTTGCCCCGGGGTTCGTTCCCGGCCGGTCTCGAACACTCTGAAAGGATTCGATATGCAGCGTGGGATCAAGTCTCTCGGCGTTGTGGCGGCCGCTCTGTTCCTGCTGGCCGGGAGCGCGAACGCTCTGCCACCACTCATGGACCGGATCCCCGCGGACGCTGTCCTCTCGATCGTCGTCACCAATCCCACCGCCCTGGAAGCGAGCGTCAAGAAAGCCGCGGCCAGCATGGGCGTGCCGGCTGATGAGATGAATCTCGAAGCCATCATGCAGATCTTCGGCATCGCCGACAGCGTCAAGACCGACAGCGCCGTGGGCGTGGTCGTCAAGCTGCCCGTCACGGATGCTGACGGCAACGAACTACCGGAGGAACTGCGCAACGCCGCCTTGCTCGTGCCGGTGAAAGACTTCAACGCGTTCGCCAAGGCCCTGGGCGGCGATGGTGTCGCGGAGTTGCAGTCGATCACGACGGGCGACGGGCAGCTCTTTGCCAAGAACATCGGCGATGGCTACGCCGCCGTGAGCAAGAACAAGGATTTCCTGACAACGTTCAAGGGCCAGAAGGGCCAGCTCGCGGCTCACAACGCGCGTGTCAGCAAAGGCGCCAACAGCGTTGCCGACGGTTCTGACGTGGTGATCCTGGTGAACATGGAGACTGGGCGCGAGGCGATCCAGGACGGCCTGAAGCGCCAGCGCCTGGAAATGAAGAACAACATGGCCGCGATGGGCGGCGACCCGGAAGCGATGGCCCCGCTCAACGCGTTCATCGACTCGTTCGTGGAGCAATCGCGTTCGCTGGTCTTCGGGCTGAAGCTCGATGACGTGGGCACCTCGGCTGACGCAGTGGCGACGTTCACCGACGCGACGACGTTTGCCAAGATCGCTTCGGCCTCGGGTAAAACAAGCGAGCTGATGTCTCGCTTACCCAAGGCGGACTATGTCATCGCGGGGGCGCTAGATGTCTCCAGCGAGCCACTGCGGGCGTATCTCGCCTCGCTCCAGCCCGAGGGGGCCGGCGCCGACCCCATGCAGCTTGCCCAGTCGCTCAAAACCATGAAGGGCGCGTCGTTCTCCATCGGCTTCAACCCAGGCGGCATCATGGCTGGCATCCTGACCCGCACCGTCAGCTTCGTCAGCTCCGCCGACCCCGACGGCGCGATCAAGAACCTTCAAGCGTCCTTCGTCAAAATGACCGACGCCAAGCTCGCGACCGCGAAGTACACCCCCGCCAAGACCGAGGTCAACGGCGTAAAGGTTGACGACTACGAGATCCGCCTCAACCTGAAGGACGGCGGACCCGGCACCGCCCAAGCGATGATGTTCATGTTCGGACCCAACGGCGGGCCTGCCGGCTACATCGCCAAGACCGAAGGCGGCTACCTCCAGACCTACAGCCGTAGCAGCGAACTCATGGGCCAGGCTCTGAGCACAAAGGCTGGTTCGTCGCTCAGCTCCGACGAGCAGGTGAAGAGCGTCAGCGCCAAGCTCCCGGAGGGTCGGGTCGCTGAACTCTACATCGGGCCAAAGGCGATCATGAACTCTGCCACGCCCTTGCTGACGATGTTTGCCGGCGCGTCTCCGGACTACACGCCGTCAGACACCATCCCGCCGATCGGCCTGGCGATCGCGCCGGCCGGGGGCGGTCTTCGCGCGACGATCTACGTCCCGCACGCGACGGTCCGGAGCATCTCGGAGTACTCCAAAGCCGTCCAGACCGCGATGAATCCTGACGCGGAGCCGATGGGCGAGCCCGAGCCCGCAGAGAACGCGAAGCCGGCGGACAAGAAGCCGAGTAAGCCGAAGTTCTGAGTGAGCGATGAGCTGCGAAAATGAGCCTTGAAATCCCCTAAAGCGGGGGTTCTTTCGTCTAAGTGTGCGACATTCGAGATCCCCAGACAGGGAATGTTGACAGCCGAGAGACTTCGCGGTACAGTATGTCCATAACACAGCACCCCCCCCCTGAGGCCTCGCTGGCTTTTCGCCGCGGGGCCTCTTCTTTTTTGCCGAGCGTTTTCCTCGAGTTTGAGCGCCACGCGCGGAATGCCAACGGGCGTGCTCGGGGTGTGAAACGCACGAAGTTCAAAGAGCCGGTGTGAAGCCTTTGCAATTGAAGCGCGTTAAACAAGCTGACACGGTGGCAAGCATTTCCGCGACTGCCCCGCCGCACACGTCGGGCCGACCGGGCGTGATCGAACCGCACTGGCGAGTTGGAAAGCGGCGTGTGATTCCGCTAGCGCGCCCGTTGATCCTGGGAATTCTGAACGTCACGCCGGACAGTTTTTCTGATGGCGGGCGATTGACGTCCGACGAGCACGCCGCGGCCGATGCTCTGCAGATGATCCATGACGGTGCCGATGGCGTTGACGTCGGGGGCGAGAGCACGCGTCCGGGCGCCGAGCCTGTCGCGTGGCGCGAGCAGATCAAACGCACTGCGCGGGTGATCGCGCTCATACGCCGGGCGCGTTTGGGCATCCGCCCGTTGATCACGATCGATACGACCAGCGCCCGCGTTGCCGCGGCCGCGATCGACGCGGGGGCCGACGCGATCAACGATGTCTCCGCTGGCACCGATGACGCCGGGATGTTCCGGCTCGCCGCGGCTCAGTCCTGCGGCGTCATCCTGATGCACCGGCTGGCCAAGCCGCGGGCCGACGCGTTTTCACACGCATATGGGCGGCGCGGCGCGCCTGCGCCCCCGCGATACCGGGACGTGGTGCATGAGGTTGGGCAGTTTCTTGCCGAGCGTGCGGTCAAGGCGATGCGGGCGGGCGTGCGCCAGGATGCGATCGTCTTGGATCCGGGCCTGGGCTTCGGCAAGACGGTGGCGCAGAACCTGGAGCTGATCCGGCGCACGCCGGAGCTTTCTTGCCTGGGGTACACGATCATGAGCGCGCTGAGCCGCAAGAGCTTCGTCGCTTCAGCCGCGGCGTCGTGGGACAGCGCGGCGCCGGCCCCTGAAGCCACCTCGTCGCCCGCGCCCGAACTGCCGCCGCCCAGCGAGCGGCTGCACGCGTCGCTGGCGCTGAGCGTCAAGCACGTGACGCTGGGCGCTCGCATCGTCCGCGTCCACGACGTCCGACCGCACGTCGAAGCCCTGCGCGCGGCGTGGGCGTGAGGGGGGCGAGTCGCGAGACGCGAGAGGTGAGGCCTGATTAATCTGGCCGCGCTCGGTGCTTGAGTCTGCGGCTTGTAGTCCTCCCAAGCTGCCCGCCCGATACCTTCGACGGTTTGTGGCATCCAAAGAGCGGACAGAATAGAGTTCGCTTCGAGGCCTTGGGCGGCGTTCGCCCCGGGCATCAGAACGCAGGTGGGAAGGAAGTGACGTATGGCCGGAAACGTGCTTGAGTTTACGGACAGCAACTTTCAGGCCGAGGTGTTGGGCTCTGACAAGCCGGTGATGGTCGACTTCTGGGCCGAGTGGTGCGGCCCGTGCAAGATGATGCTGCCGACGATCAACAAGGTCGCGGACTCCTACGTTGGCCGCGTGAAGGTCGGCAAGCTGAACACCGACAGCGCGCAGCAGATCGCCGCGAAGTACGGGATTACCGCGATCCCGACGGTCATCCTGTTCAAGGGCGGCCAGGAAGTCTCGCGGTTGGTGGGCCTCAAGCAGGAGCGCGATTTCGCGCAGGCCTTGGACTCGCTGACCAAGTAAAGAGCTGTCTGGACGTCAAACCGGGTCGTTGCTCGCAGACCGACCCTTCAAAAGAGAACCCGTCGGCACGCGAGCAAGTCGTGCGCCGACGGTTTATCGTTTGGGCAATCGGCAATCGGCAATCGGCTATGTGGAAAGACGGGAAGCGGTAGGCGGCTGTCGGGAATCGGCATCGGTTGACGGCGTTGCGTCGAACACGTCGTGGACACGACGGAAAGACTGATCGCGCATGGGGCGGACGTGGAAAGGTTGGCTGACATGGCAAGCGAAAACAACGGCGCATTCGGCGCAGCAGCAGGCGCGAGCAACAGCGAGCGAGCGCCAAAGAACTTCGCGGGCCGCAAGATCCGCGCCGGCGTCGTCGGCGTCGGGCGCATGGGGCGTCATCACGCGCGCGTCTATGCCCAGCTTGACGAGACCGATCTGGTCGGCGTGGTGGATATCAATCCCGAGCGTGCCGAGGCCCTGGCGGAGCAGTTTGGCTGCCGTCACTTTCACGACGTGGCCCAGCTGGTCGAAGCGGGGGTTGACGTCGTGAGCGTCGCGGTCCCGACGACCTATCACGTTGACTCGACGGTCCCGCTGCTCAACGCGGGCGTCGCCTGCCTCGTCGAGAAGCCGCTGGCGGGCGACGTGAACGAGGCGGAGAAGATTAAGCGTGCCTCGGAGACCAGCGGCAGCATCCTGATGGTCGGGCACATCGAGCGGTTCAACCCGATCATGCGGGCACTTCGCAAGGAGCAGAGCGATGCGAGCCCGATCGTGCCGCGGTTTATTGAGGTGATCCGGGTGAGCCCGATGACCTTCCGCAGCGTTGACACCAGCGTGGTCATGGACATGATGATCCACGATCTGGACGTGGTGATCATGCTCATGGGCGGGCGCGAGCCGGACGAAGTCCAGGCCAGCGGCGTCGCGGTCATCACCGAGCACGAGGACATCTGCAACGCCCGCCTCACCTGGCACCTGCCCACCGGCACCTGCGTCGCCAACATCACATGCTCACGCCTGGCCCTCAAGACCGAACGCATCACCCGCATCACCGGCGAGAACGCGTACGTCAAGATCGACTACGGCGGGAAGACCGGCACCATGATCCGGCGACTGGCCAACGAGCAGCAGATGATCGAAGTGCGCGAGAGCCTGCGCCACGGCGCCGACCTCTCGAACATGAAGTGGCACGAGCTGGTCAAGATCGAGGAACTCCAAGTCGACGAGGGCGAGCCGATCGTCGAAGAGATCAAGGCGTTCCTCGACGCGGTGCGACACAACCGCCGCCCGGAGATCGACGCGCGGGCTGGGTTGGCCAACGTCCGCACCGCCGAGCGCATTATCGAAGCCGCCCGCAAAGAGCGCGGCGGCAAACACATCGACGTCATGGCGGTTGGGGCCAAGAGCTAGCGCCGCAATTGCGAGCGCTGGAGTGCTCGCATCGCGTCGCCGTCGCGCCGTTTAGAACTTGAAGACCACGCCAGCGTAGATGCCCGCGACCGAGCCATCCCACTGGAAGCGGCTGGAGCCTGAGCCCGATTGGGCGGACACCTCGAGGTGGCGATAGCCAAACTGGGCCGCGAACCAGTCGACGGGCTGGTAGCTGATGCACGCGTTGATGTCAAAGGTGGAGGAATCGTGCAGGCCGCCGGCGCTGAGGTCGACTTCGATGCTGAAGTCGCGAGCAAACATGAGTTGCAGGCGGGTGCTGGCGATGAGGCTGACGGTGGTGAGCGAGGACTCGCTGCGCGTGCCAGCGACGCCGGGGCGCTCGATCGAGGCTTCGACATCGTGCAGGCGCGCGCCGCCCAGGACGAAGAATCTAAGGCGTGTGTCGCCAGCGTCTTCGGTTTTCTGGGCGTCGAGGTTGTAATCCCAGAGACGATATCCGACGAGAGCCTGTATGGTGGTGTAGTCGAACGAGGCGTTGAAGGCCTGGCCAGCCGCGACGCTGGTTGAGCCGAGTTGAAAGGCTGCGCGGGCGACGCGGACGGTCTCGCTGGAGCTAGTCGATCCGCCGAGCGCGATCATCCAGCGCTCGGATTGAAGATCCACCTGGCCCGCGGGCTGAATGCGGGTGCTGTCCAGGTTCAGGGTGTCCAGCGTGACGGTCTGGCCGCCGACACCTGGGAGCTCAAGATCACCCGCGGGGGCAACGAACCAGGCCCGGGGCGTAATCCGAACTGACCAGTCGCGCTCGTCAAGGCGCTCCGGCGCGGTTGCGATCTCGCCCGAGGTGCGAATCGGCGTGGAGGGCGCGTTCGGCGCTGGCGCGGGCTGAGTCGAGCCCGAAGCCTGCATCGGCGCGGGCGGGCTGACCAGAGCCTGTTGAGCCAGCGCGACGCCGGCGGCCTGCGTCAGGGCCAGCGTGAGCGAAAACGAGGTCGTGATCATCCGCATGCGAAGCCTCCAGGTGCGCGCGACGACGTGCGTCAACGCAGCGGCCAGAGAATAGCGGGTCCAACCAACCAGCCCCGCGAACTTGCAAATGGATTGTCTGGTGAAGCCGACGGCACCGTTCGGTGCCACCCACGTTCGTTCACGACCGCGCCGGTGCGCCGACCCGATCGCTCGATCCCTTGATCCCTTCCCCCGCTCAACCCTGATTCTGCAGCAACGACTCCGCCAGCGCGTCCAGGTCCTGCTCCTGCTTTGAACGTTCGTCCGGGCTTCGCGGCGCTTCGCCCAGGGCCTCGATCCGGTTCTTCAGATCGCCCACGTACGACATGCGGATCCCGAAGTTCTCGCCGACCTTCACCGCCCGCCCCAGCCCGACACACTTGTTGTTCACCAGAAGTTCAAGCTCCTCCTCCGCGGACTTGGGGATCTCGATGATCGCGCCGGGGGCCAGCGCCACCACGTCGCGCGCGGCCATGTCGCGCCGCCCGAGGACGACGATGAGCGGAACATCGAGCCGGAGAATGTGCTTGATATCGGAAGCCATGCTTCAGATATCGGCGATTCCGAAGCCTTCAGATCAGCGGCGTTCACCCGTTCCTTCACAACCCGCGCGGCCGGACAGGCCGCGGGGTGTGAGGAATTGCCGGGAGCGGATCGAGTCTCTCTCAATCCAGCGGGGACAGGGGGAAAGTCGCGAGACGCCAGTCGCGAGTCTCGAGTCAGGAACCAGAGGCCGATGCAAGCCGAGAGCTGACGGTGGAGGCAGAGGGCCGAGAGTTCACCCCTTGGTCACGCGGCCTCGTTCTGCGCGTCGTCGAGTTCGATGGTGCCCGCGACGCCGTCGCGGGTGACGAGGAAGAACTCGGGCGTGATCGGGTAGGGGAGGCGCCGGTAGTCTTCACGGATGCGGTTGCCCAGGCGCTGGACAAACGGCTCGGGGTTGATGCTCATGGCAACGAACATGTCGCGGGCCGGCGTAGCGACGTAGAAGTTGGTGCCCAGGCGTGGCGCGAGCTTGTCGTACATCGTGCCCAGCAGCAGGCGGGCGGCGTCGTAGCCGTCCTGCTCCGCGACGATGATCGCGCGCCCGCCCTCTTTGCTCGTCACCACCTGCAGTTCGATCTCTCGCGAGAGCTGCTGGAGGTTCTCGCGAGCCAACTCGTCCAGCTCATCGGGGCAGACGCGCCAGCGGATCATCTGCTCCGCAGTGACGCTGACGGTCATCTGCGGCATGTCGATCACGAAGACGATCACTGTCCCGTTGACAAACGGCACGTGCGCCACCTGCTCGCGATTCAGATGCTCGAAGATGGCCGCGGGCTGGATGCGCGGCATCACCCGGTGCCGCAGCATATCGAAGCCCATCGTGTTGATCGAGGACGCCTCGCCGGAGAAGAGCTGATCGAGATAGTGCTCGATGATCTCCTGCCCGCGATTCGGATCGTGCTTTACGAGCCGGAAGAGATTGTCCAGGTCCAAGCGCCGCCCGTTGACGATCATCTCGCGTGGGCCGGTGAGCTCTACTGCGTAGTCAGGCTGAAGCTGGCGAAGCATGATCGCGACACGCTCAGCAAACGCTTCCGGTTCCGGCGGCATCTTGGCCATGTGAAGTAACCCTGGTGCGCAAAGCGATACCGCCGACCGAAAGGATCGGAGGCCCGCTCTGGGCAAAGTCGCTGCGGGAGCGCGTCGGCAGAAGCCCCGACGCGTGGGGCCGAGACGCAGAGCGCGTCCCGCTCCTCACATCGACACCCGATTGTTCGAGAACAACCGTGTGTTGGTTCCCGCGACGCGAAATGCGGGGCGCGAGTCGGAATAAGTGTTCGAGAGGATCGACTCCGCAGCGGCGCGCGTCCGCGTAAGCACGAGAAGGCATGCAATCGCAAATCGCGCCTTGAAAATTCCCTCGCCGCCGCGTCCGCAAAAAAGAAAGCGAGGGAGAGAGGACCAGCCCACATGGTCCACTCGACCCTCGTTTCTCGGACGCCAACACAGCGTCCAGGTTCGATTGTCCCCGCCCAAGGTCGCGCGGCCCGGGTTCACCAGCCATGCCGCTCGATTCGCACGCCTCTCGGCGAACGCACTCCATGTGCCGCGTGTCAGGGTCGGCCTCCCAACCGACTTCCCGACACATTTCAACGCTGACTCCGACCCGAGCCGAATCGAACTCTCAATCTCTACCAGCAGGGCCGCGATCAGAAACACTTCGTCCGTCGTTCATCCCGCGTTGGCTCGGGGCACATGTGCTGCCCCGGCGAATCCAAACCGAAAGGATACTTGCAAGGCGGGTGCCAACCGGGCAGGGATGGTTTCCGAGATCGATTGCCGCGTCACTGACGAAATCTGCGCACTTACGGTGACATATCACAATAAAAACAATGATCCACCATTGTTTTTGATACCACAGTGAGATACCATTATTCGTGATCTTCCGGCGTTCCTCTAATTATAGAAGATTGGGTGAGTCGGCATGGACTCGTTTTTGCACTTCCAAGGCCTTGCGGGCACCAATCATGTCGGTGTTTTGTTTGCTGATCGTACGGGTGCGGTGCTGAGCGCAAATGCCGCCGCCGCGACGCTTTTGGGCGACAGTGAACTGAGCCGGGGGCCTACGCCGCCGCAGTCAGTACTCGCGCCCGGCCTGCCGCGAGGTTTGCCGCTGTCCACCTGGTTGGACGGGGTGAGCGGATTTCTTGAGCGATTGGACAGCTTGGGCGGCGAGGCCACGCTGCGCGGCGTGTCGGTGCGGCGCTCTGTCCGGACTACATACGTCGACATCGTTGCCCGCCCGTACGTGTGGTCTGAGACTGCACAGGGCCCCGAAGCCGCGGCGTGGGTGCTGATGCTGACGGACGCGACAGCGCGGGTGGTGGCCGAGGGGGAGGCGGCAAGGTTGCGGGCGCGGGTGGCGGAGCTTGAGCAGCTTCAGCTTCGGGCCGCGATGAGTGACGCTCAGGTGGCCGGCGAAGACAGGTCCGGCGCGGGCGATGCCGTGGCGCGCGATCCATACCGCATGGTGGGCGCTTCGCCAGCGCTGCGGCGCGTGAAGGACCAGGTAGCGCGCGTGGCGCGAACGAGCGCAACGGTCTTGATCGCGGGCGAAACCGGCGCAGGCAAGGAACTTGTGGCGCGTTCGGTACACCAGCTTTCGAATCGTGTGGTGCAGTCGTTTATTGCGGTGAACTGTGCCGCGATGCCGGAATCGTTGATCGAGTCCGAGTTGTTCGGGCACGAGCGTGGGGCGTTCACCGGCGCAGACAAGCGTCGTGCGGGGAAGTTTGAGCTGGCCGACGGCGGCACGCTTTTTTTGGACGAGATCGCGGAGCTGCCGCTGCAAAGCCAGGCGAAGCTGCTGCGCGTGCTGCAGGATGGCGCGTTCGAGCGCGTCGGCGGCATGGAGACGCTGAAGGTCGATGTCCGCCTCGTCGCAGCGACGCACCGCGATCTGGCCGGGCTGGTGGAGCGCGGGCGGTTTCGCGAGGATCTGTTCTATCGCTTAAACGTCTTCAAAATCCACGTGCCGCCCTTGCGAGAGCGCAAGGAGGATTTGCGGCTGCTGGTCGAGCACATCCACGAGCGCATCGCTGAGCGGATGGGGCGCCCGGTGCTGACAATTTCGGAGCGATCGCTGCGCCGCGTACTGGCGTACGCCTGGCCTGGAAATGTGCGTGAGCTGGCCAACGCAGTGGAGCGGGCGACGCTGCTGGCCGATGGGAGCGAGCTGGAGGTGGAGCTCCCGGAATCGCCATTGAAGGAGCTGCCGGGCGTGAGGGGCGGCTCGCTCAACGCCCTGACAGCGCGCGGCGGCGGCGGGGAGCGCTCGAGCACCACGCGCGACATTTTGCTAGACCTGACGCTGGAGCAGCTCCAGCGCCTGCACATCACCCACGCGCTGGAATCCAGCGGCTATCAGGTCTTCGGCGAAGGCGGCGCGGCGTCAAAGCTGGACATCAACCCATACACGCTCCTGAGCCGGATGGATCGCTACGGCATCCCCCGCCCGCGCCAGATGAAGCGAGAGCGAAAGGCAAGTTCGTAACCGGGAAGGGCGTGTGTTGAGGCAGCGGGCGCAGTGGGGGTGTGTGGAGAGAGGGTGCGGAAGCGAGCGTCGGGCTTGCCAATGACGGCTGAGCCCGCTAGATTTGAGCTGGCGAGGTTCGGGGAAACTCCTGAACGGATGCCGAGCGCCGGGTTGCGAAACTGTGACGAGTTGGTCGAGAAGCAGCGCGGCTTACATCTGGAGAACTATCCGTGACCGAGCAGGAAATCGAAGTGAAAGTGATCGACATCGTGGCGAAGCAGCTTGGCGCTGACAAGGGCGCGATCAGTCGCACCACGAACTTTGTGACCGATCTGAACGCTGACAGCCTCGACACGGTCGAGCTGGTCATGGAGTTTGAGGACGAGTTCAAGACCTCGATCCCCGACGACCAGGCGGAGAAGATCAAGACCGTCGGCGAAGCGATCGAGTTCATTAAGGCGAACATGGGCAAGGCGGCCTGAACGTCGCCTTTGGCGCGCCCGCATCGTTGCGGGTGATTTGAGCATCGAACCGGTCGGCCGCGGGCCGGCCGGTTTGTTTATTGGTGGATCGTCCGCCCGGCGGATTGACGCCGGCCGGATCGTGCAAGATGGACGGCCGGGCCGGGAGTTGAGGCGTTCGCTGGGCGGTTGTCTGGGTCCATGTCTGGGGCAACGATGCAATCTATGAGCATGAGCAAGCATGGCGTGCGGGTAGTGATCACCGGCATCGGCGCAGTGACAAACCTGGGCCTCGACGCCAAGGAGACCTGGGAAGCCATGCGGGCCGGGCGTTCAGGAATTTCCGTGCTCGAGGGCGAGGAGTTCGCACGCTTTGGCCCGGACGCCTGGGACACGCTCATCGCCGGTCAGGTGAAGAACTTTGACGCGACCAAGTGGATGGACGCGCGCGAGGCCCGCCGCGTTGACCGGTTCACGCAGCTTGGCGTCTCGGCGGCGGCCCAGGCGGTCGCCCACTCGGGCGTGGATTTCAGCAAGGAAGACCCGGAGCGCTGCGGCGTCATCATCGGCTCGGGCATCGGCGGCATCACGACGATGGAAGAGTGCGCCAACGTGCTGCGCGATCGCGGGCCCAGCCGCGTCAGCCCGTTCACGGTGCCCAAGCTGATGGCCAACGCCGCGGCGGGGCACATCTCCATCCGCTTCGGGCTGCAAGGGCCGGCCAGCACGCACGCGACGGCGTGCGCCAGCAGCGGGCACGCCATCGGCGACGCGGTGTACTCCATGCGTCGCGGCGAGACCGACGTCATGCTCGTGGGCGGCGCTGAGTCAACCGTCGGGCCGGTGTGCGTCGCGGCGTTCAGCGCGATGAAGGCGCTGAGCACACGCAACAGCGAGCCGACCAAGGCCTCGCGCCCGTTTGACAAGGATCGCGACGGTTTTGTGCTGGCCGAGGGGGCTGCGGTCATGGTGCTGGAGACCGAGGAGCACGCCAAGAAGCGCGGCGCCAACATCATCGGCGAGATCGTCGGCGTCGCCAACAGTTGCGACGCGCATCACATCACCGCCCCGGCGGAGGACGGCGCCGGCGCCAAGCGCAGCATGAAGTGGGCCTTGCGCGATGCGGGCCTGAACATCACGCAGATCGAGTACATCAACGCCCACGGCACCAGCACGCCCCTGGGCGATCGCGCCGAAGTCACCGCGGTCCTTTCGCTGTTCGGCGATCATGCCCGCAAGAGCGCCGGCGGCAAGTGCCTGATGAGCTCGACCAAGAGCATGCACGGGCACGCGCTGGGGGCCAGCGGGGCGGTTGAGATGATCGCCTGCCTGCACGCAGTCAACGACGGCGTGATCGCGCCGACGATCAACCTTGACAGCGTGGACGATGGGATGGACGTAGACCTGGTGCCGCACCACGCGCGCGAGCGGCGCATCAAGTACGCGATGAACAACACCTTCGGCTTCGGCGGGCACAACTGCTCGGTGATCGTCGCGCGCTACGAGTGAGTCGCGCGATGCGAGTCGCGAGTCGCGAGTCGCGAGTGTCAGTCGCAGCGGCTATGGGTTCGGGGTGGCGCGGATTTTGTCGACGGTGTTGGTGGTGCTGCGTCCGGGGACAACATCGACCAGGACGACGCGCCCGCCTTTAGATTTGACGTGGGCGGCGCCGGGGATGGAGTCTTCGTCGTATTGAGCGCCCTTGACGAGCACGTCGGGCGCGATCGCCTCGATCAATCGCTGCGGCGTGTCCTCGCTGAAGATGATCACGGCCCCGACGCACTCCAGCGCCGCGATGACGCCGGCGCGCTCGGATTGATCGCGCACCGGTCGCCCGGGCCCTTTGAGCTTTCTCACGCTGGCGTCGTCGTTGATGGCGACGACCAGGAAATCGCCAAGCTCCGCGGCGCGCTGCAGCGTTGAGACGTGCCCCAGGTGCAGCAGGTCAAAGCAGCCGTTGGTGAAGACGACGGTGGGGGGCTTTGGCGCGCTGCCCGCGGGAGTTTGCAGGCTGGTGCTTGCCTGGCTGTGGCGCAGGGCGTCGATCTCGACTTTGAGTTGTTCGAGCGTTCGCAGTTTGCCGTGCTCGGATCTGTCGCGACGCAGGAGGTCGCGGTGGATGCGTTCGAGGGGGATGGGCACGCAGCCGAACTCTTCGACTTCGAGGCCCGCCGCGGCGTTGGCGAAGCGCACGGCGTCAAACCACTCGATGGCGTTGGCGCGTGCGCCAGCCAGAGCGGCAAGGACCATGTCGCCCGCGCCGGTAACGTCGTAGATCTTCCGCGCGGTGGTCGGCACCGCGCGCGCTTCGGCATTGCGTTCCACCAGCAGCGCGCCAGATTTATCCAGCGTGATCACCGCGGCCCGAAGGTCCAGCGTCGCGAGCAGATGCTGGGCGATGTCGGCATAGTCCTCGGTGCGGGCGCGAGGCTTGGCGCTGGGGCGGGCGGATTCGGGGCCGGTGTTGCGCGAAGCGGTCTCGGATTCGGCGCGGTTGGGCGTGATGGATGCGGCGCCGCGATACTTCGCGTAATCGCCGATCGGCGCGGGATCGACGAGGACTTCGACGCCGTGGTGGTTGCTCAGCGCGATGACCTCGCGGCAAAGCTCCGGCGTACACACGCCCTTGTTGTAATCCTCGATGCAGACGACGACCGGGAGCTTGAGCGCCAGTGCGATTTGCAGCTCGCGCTCGAAGGCCGCGACGAGCTGGCGAGTGATGTCAGGCGATGCGGGCTCGCGCGACTCGTAATCGAGCCGGAACATCTTCTGCGCGTGGCGGTGTTGCGCCAGGCCGATGATCGAGCGCTTGACGGTCGTGGGGCGGGCGGTGTCTTCAAGCACCGAGCGCGACTCGACGCGATGGGTGCTGAGCAGTTCGCGCAAGCGCTGGCCCGCGTGATCCGCGCCGACGAGCCCGACCGCGGCGACCGAGCCCTTGAGCGCGATGAGATCGAGGCAGACGTTCGCCGCGCCGCCGGGGCGCTGCTCGGTGTGTTTCACGAGGAGGACGGGGACGGGGGCGTCGTTGGCAAGGCGATCGGCATCGCCGGAGCAGGTCTCGTCGAGCATGAAATCGCCGAGGACGATGGCGTGGAAGGGCTTCCAGCGGGCGAGCGCGTCGAGCAGGTGGGACATGAAGGGAGGGTAGGGTGAGTTGCCGGATGGACGGAACTTGAAGTGGCGACGCGGGGACGTGGCAGAGTGGCGAAGTTGCGCAAGCCGCAGTTGGAGTGGAACTTAGCCGGTCATCGTTGCGAACGGTTCGGAGATGACTGCCAGCGGTGTAAATGCGATCGTCAAGCAGAAGCGCCGGTGGACGCGTCACCTGGTGACGCGGCGGGCGTTGATCCGCATCGCGAAACTGCTCGGCGCGATCGTGATGCTGGTGCTCGGGCTGACGTGGTACGGAGCGTCGATGCCCGGTCAATCGTTTCGTGGTGCGCTCCCGGCGATAACGCCGGAGCAGCGAGTGCTGGCGGTTGCGTTGGAAGGGCACGTTCGCGTGCTGGCGGGAGAGCTTGGTGGGCGGAGCTTGTTTTTTCCGGCAAAGCAGGCCGCGAGCGCGAAGTACTTGCGCGATCGTTTGCTCGCGTTTGGATACGCGCAGGTGAACGAGACCTTCGCGGAGCGCGGCGGGCGAACGCCGAACCTTGAAGTCGTGCTCACCGGCACCAGCCCTGAGCTGCCTTGTGTAGTGATTGGTGCGCACTACGACTCGTTCCAGGGCACCCCGGGGGCCGACGACAACGCGTCCGGCTGCGCTGGCGTTCTGGAGATCGCGCGATCCATGGCGAGCGCGGCGCAGGCTCGCACTGTGCGATTCGTGCTGTTTATCAACGAGGAACCGCCGACGTTTCAAACCAGCAACATGGGCTCGCTGGTGTACGCGAAGGACCTGCAGACTCGCGGCATCAAGGTGTACGCGATGCTCAGCCTCGAATCGATCGGCTACTACCGCACCGAAGCCGGCTCGCAGAGATACCCCCTGCCCGGGCTCGGCGAGATTTATCCCGACACCGGCGATTTCATCGGCTTCGTCGGCGACCTTAGCTCGCGCTGGCTGGTGCGACGCGCGATCAGCGCGTTCCGCCAGCGGACGCAGTTTCCCAGCGAAGGTGCCGCTCTCCCGAGCCAGCTTGAGGGCGTCGGCTGGTCGGACCACTGGGCGTTCTGGCAGACTGGCGTCCCGGCGATCATGGTCACATGCACGGCTCCGTTTCGCAATCCGAACTATCACCAGGACACCGATACGCCCGAGACGCTGGACTACGAGCGCATGAGCCGCGTCGTGCAGGGCCTGACGGAGGTCGTTCGCGACCTTGCGAAGCCGTGAGCGGCAGTGCGCGGCGGTGCCTAGTGCGCCGCCAAGCCTCAGCGCCTGACTCGAACGTCTTGTAGTATCATCGCCCATGCGACAGATCACGCTCATCACCACCGGCGGCACGATCGAGAAGACGTACGACGAGCAGACCGGGGAGCTGGACAACAAGCGGTCGATCGTGCGCCGCATGTTGCGCAGGCTGCGGCTTGAAGAGACGACGATCTCGGTCGTCGAGCTCATGAGCAAAGATTCGCTGGACATGACCGATGAGGATCGCCGCCGGATCTGTGAGGTTTCGGCGGCCGTGCTGACGGGAAAGTATCTGGGCGGCGTCGTCATCCTTCACGGCACCGATACGCTGGAGCAAACGGGCGAGGCGCTCTTCGCATCGATCCCGCACCCGGCGGTGCCGATCGTGCTCACCGGCGCAATGCGACCCTTTGAGATGACCCGCAGCGACGCGCTGCAGAACTTCACCGAGGCGGTGTTCGCGACGGCGGTGCTGCCACCGGGGGTGTACTGCGTTGCGCACGGCAGGGCATTGGCGTTCCCTGGCGTCGTCAAGGATCGCGAACGAGGGACGTTCGTGAAGGTTGGAAGCTAGCACACTGGTCAACGCCCAGCGTCAGACAGCGCGCAGCGGAGCCTGCGAGTACGGCGATGCGATCGCGAAGCGTCGCTGATCGGCGGCAGGCCATTCAGTCAAGGCAAGGCCGGGATGGTTGCCGGCTCGGCGGTCGCGGCCCTTTGTGTTGCGAAGTGCAGCTTCCAGGTCTCGCCGGGCTGCGGGACGCGCGACGCCGGCAGGCCATTGGAGGGAATGACGACGCGCGAGCTGTTGCCGCTGGCGGCCTGCTCGGGCGTCGCGACTGTGAGGTGGACTTCAGCATCGCCGTCGCGATACGAGTCCAGCGACTGCACGAGCACGGTCTTCTCCAGCGATATGTTCTTGTCCGGCGCGTCGGAGCTCAGCAGCGTGCCCCGGAGAATCACAATCGCGGTGGTGAAGTAGATGACGATGCCGGTGACGTCGACCAGCGTCGCGACGAACGGCGTGGATGAAGCGGCGGGATCAAAGCCCAGGCGCTTCATAATCAGGGGCAACATTGCGCCCATGAGCGAGCCCCAGATCACCACGCACAGGAGCGTCGCGGAGATGGTGATGGCGAGCACCTGGTAGTGACGCGCGACATCGGGATCCGGGAACCAGCCGAACAAGCCGAAGACATTGATGCGCACGAGGCCGATGGCGGCAATCATGATTCCCAGCATGCCCGCGACGACGATCTCGCGCCGCAGCACGCGCCACCAATCACGCACGCCGATCTCGCCCAGCCCCAGGGCGCGGATGACGAGCGTCGAGGCTTGTGAGCCAGAGTTTCCGCCGCTGGAGATGATGGCGGGGATGAACGCGGCGAGGATCGCGGCGCGTTGAATCTCGTCCTCGAAGAACGCGATGGCGTTGGACGTCAGGAGTTCGGAGAGGAACAGCAGCGCCAGCCACGGGGCGCGCTTGCGGAAGAGACAGTAGATGCTGGTGGACATCAGCGGGTCGTCAAGCGCGACGATGCCGCCCATCTTGTGCATGTCGCTGGTGGCCTCTTCGGTCGCAACGTCGGCGACGTCGTCGTGGGTGACGATGCCCAGGAGCGCGCCCTTGGAGTCCACCACCGGCAGCGCGACGCGGTCGTACTTCAGCAACGCGTCCACTGCATCGCGCTGCGGCTGGCCAGCGCGCAGCGACACGAACTGTCGGTCCATCAGCGACTCGATCGGCGCCTCCGGCTCGGCCATGATCACCTGGCGAAGCCGCAGATCGTCGATGAGCACGTTGTCCTGGTCGATCACGTACACGATGTTCACGGTCTCGGCGTCCCGCCCATACTTGCGAATTTGCTCAAGCGCCCGACCGACCGTCCAATCCGGGCGCACACGCACATAGTCTGGTGTCATCAAACGCCCCACCGAGCCCTGCGGATAGCCCAGGATCGCCTGAGTCGATTTGCGCTCTTCGGGGCTCAGCGACGCGATGATGCGTTGCGCCACCTGCGGCGGAAGCTCGTCCAGCAGACGCACACGGTCGTCGGGATCCATGGCTTCAACCAACGCATAGCCACTCTCGCCCAGCCCGCGGATCAACTCCTCCTGCTGCTCGACAGGCATGTACGCAAAGACGTGCCCAGCGTCCTCGCGCGGCAGGATGCGGAACGCCAGCATCGAGTCCTCCAGCGGCAACTCGGAGATGATGTCCGCGACGTCGGCGTGTTGCAGATCATGCAGGATGTCACGCAGCTCGGCGTACGCCTTGGCGCGCAAAAGCTCCTGCAACTCGGGGACCAGCAGGGTGGCGGTGGGGTTCATGGTCGAGCTCGCGTGGTGGTCGCGCACGGACAGACGCTGGAGCGGGAGTTTGAGCGTACGGCCCAAGTCCGAGAAAATCAGTCATCACGCGCTTCAAGTCCGAGAACGCCCGCGCCCGCGGCTCTGCGGCGCGGATATTAAGTCCGCGCGCCCGTTCTCGGTGGTTCGGCCCGCGCGGGCCGCCGATATCTCGTTCGTCCGGCAATCACGCCATCTGCAATCGAGCCCGGGCGATGGCCCCGCCTTTCACACTTCGGCCTGCCTCGCAACCCCCCCTCTCACTCCTCTATGCGATGAAGAACAGGAGCGACCGTTGGCAACTGGCTCGAACGTCTTCAAGCTGAGTTCGCGAGGCGAGGCGATGCTGCGGCTCATGGCGCTGCCCTGCGCGCTCACCACTGCGGGCACCGCCGCCGCCAGCGCGATCCTCGCCGAGAGCAGCCAGACCTCGCTCTGGCCCGTGGTCGCGGCGCTCGCCGGCGCGGGGCTGACAGCCTGGCTCGTGCTCCTGGCTGGCAAACCCCTCCGTGGCATGGGCGCGCTCGCCAGCGCCTTGGACGTCGCCTCCACCGGCACGCGCGACGCTGGCACGCTGCGCGTTTCGGAGCGGCTGGGCCCGCGCGCCAAGGCGTTCAACGCGATCATCGACGAACTGGCGTCGCAGCGGCGGGTTGAGATGGTGGCCAAGGCCGGAGATACCGCCGCGAAGCCCTCGCGCCGCGATGGCGATCTGGCCAGCGCCTGTGACGCGATGTGGTCCGGCGTCATGCTGGTCGATGCGCAGGGTCGGATCAAGTATGCAAACGGCGCCGCGGCAATCATGCTGTCATGCGTGCGCGAAAAGCTCTCGGGTGCGTCGCTTCACGAGGTGATCCGCGATGGCGCCGTGATCGACGCCGCGATGAGCGCGGCGCGAGGCGAGACGCGCGTGCGTGCGGTCGTCGAGGCCGGCGTTTCCGCGAGCACACCATCGGCAACCGGGTCGGGCTCGGCTGCCAGCGAGCCAGAGAGCGTGACGCGATTCTCGATGCGCACGATCGGGCCGAAGGATCAGCCGCTGGCGCTGGTGATCATCGAAGATATCACCCAGCAGCGTATCGCCGATCGCTCGCGCAACGCGTTCATCGCTCAGGCGACGCACGAACTGCGCACCCCGCTGACGAACATGCGGCTGTGCCTTGATGAGCTTTTGGAGAGCCCGAACCTTGAGGCGGAAGAGCGTCAGCGATTCCTGAACATTGTTTCGGGCGAGAGCCGACGCCTGGAGCGCATGGTGGGCGACATGCTGTCGATCAGCGAGATCGAGGCCGGGACGCTGACGCTGCACATGGGCGATGCGCGCTTGGGACAGTTGATCGACGATCTGCGCCAGGACTTCCAGATCCAGGCCAAGGACAAGCAGATCAAGCTCACGTTCAACGTGCCCCCAAAGCTCCCGGTGATCCAAGCGGATCGTGACAAGCTCATGCTCACGCTGGGCAACCTGATCGGCAACGCGCTCAAGTACACGCCCACCGGCGGCGACGTGACCGTCACCGTCAAGACGCCCACCGGCCAGCTCGTGGTCGACGTCACCGATTCGGGCATCGGCATCGCGCCCGAGGAGCAGGAGCTCGTCTTCGAGCGCTTCTATCGCAGCAAGGACCAGCGTGTCGAGAAGATCACCGGCACCGGCCTGGGCCTGGCGCTGGCCCGCCAGATCGCGCGGCTTCACGCGGGGGACATCGCCATCACCAGCCAGCTCAACAAGGGCTCGACCTTCACACTCTCGCTGCCGACAGGGGCCGTAGCGACCGAGAGCAAGGCCGCGTAACGCCGGGATGAAAGTCGCGAGTCGCGAGTCACGAGGCAAAGGCAGGAGTCATCGCGCCTGATCGGGAGTTTGACGCTCGAAGTTGAGAACTGAAGACCCAGCACTGAAGTCTGACCTTGCAAATCACTGAACAACAACACGGCGCCGTCACGGTCTTCAGCCCTCAGGGCCCGCTGATCGGCTCCGACGCCGAAGCGTTCCGCACCGCAGCATTGGAGCTGATCGCGCGCACGCGCGGGCGGTTCGTCGTTGATGCGTCGGGTATCGCGTACGTAGACAGCCGCGGGCTTGAGGCGATCCTCGATGTGACCGATCGCCTCGCGTCCAGCGGCGGCGCGATGAAGCTCTGCGCCGTCGGCGAGACCTTGCGCGAGGTCCTCCAGCTCACCGAGGTCTACCCGTTGCTGGAGCATTTCGCGGACGTCAACTCCGCTGTCAGGAGCTTCCTTTGATCCCCGGCGCCAAGCCCAGGCTGGGCGACGAACTCGTCAAGCAGGGCGTCCTCACGCCCGAGCAGCTCGCAAGCGCGCTGGGCGAGCAGCGTCGCTCCTCGCGCAAGCTGGGCGAGCTTCTCATCGAACAGGGCGTCCTCACGCCCTCGTCCCTCGTGCACACCCTCGCCCGCTGCCTGGGCGTCCCGGGCTGTCACCTGCGCCACGGCCTCATCGACCCGCAGCTCCTCAAGCTCATCGGACCCGAAGAGGCCGAGCGCTTGTGCGCGCTGCCCATGTTCAAAGTCCGCGGCGTACTCACCGTCGCCATGAGCGAGCCACAGAGCCTCCCCGCGATCGACCGCCTCCGCCAGATCACCGGCTGCCAGATCCGCCCGGTGCTGGCCATCGAGAGCAACATCGTCGAGTACATCAAAAAGTACGCGTCGGGCGATGTCGATGTCGACGCGTTCCTCACGCAACTGGCGGAGCAGGATGTTGAGGTCGTCGAGCGCGAGGCGGTCGATGAGGGCCCGTCCACAGACCTGGACAAGCTCGTCGCCGGCTCGCCCATCATCAACCTTGTCAACGTCGCGCTCCTCTCAGCAGTGCGCGACAAGGCCAGCGACATTCACATCGAGCCCGACAAACGCGGCACCCGCATCCGCTACCGACTCGATGGCTCGCTCCGCGATCTGATGAAGCCCCCCGCTGGCTTGCACGCCTCGATCGTCAGCCGCATCAAGGTCATCGGGAAGATGGATATCTCCGAGAAACGCCTGCCACAGGAGGGGCGCGTGCGCATCGTCGCCGAGGGACGCGAGATTGACCTGCGCGTCTCCAGCATGCCCACGCTCCTTGGCGAGAAGATCGTCGTCCGCATCCTCGACAAGTCGAACCTCCGCATCCGCCTGGCCGACCTCGGCTTGCGGCCCCAGGGCCTGGACACGCTGACGCGAGTGCTGAAGAAGCCCCACGGGCAGGTGCTGGTCACCGGCCCCACCGGCAGCGGCAAAACCACCACGCTCTACTCCGCACTTGACCTGTTGCGCTCGCCGGAAACCAACATCCTTACCGTTGAAGACCCCGTCGAGTACCAGCTCGACCTCATCAACCAGATTCAGGTCAACGAGCCCATCGGGCTCAGCTTCGCGCGGGCGCTGCGATCAATCCTGCGCCAAGACCCCGACGTCATCATGGTCGGCGAGATCCGCGATCAGGAGACCGCCCGGGTGGCGATGCAGGCGGCGCTCACGGGCCATCTTGTGCTCGCGACGCTGCACACGAACGACGCCCCGGGGGCGGTCGCCAGATTGTCGGACATGGGCATCGAGCATTACCTCATCGCCACGGCGCTCAACGGCGTGGTCGCCCAGCGCCTGGCCCGCACGATCTGCCCCTCGTGCGCTACGCGCGCCTATCCGCCCGAAGCGCTCCTCGTTGAGGCCGGGCTGGAGGCCCACGCGGGCAAGCCGCTGCGTCGCGGCGCCGGCTGCAAGCAGTGCCACGACTCCGGCTTTCGCGGTCGCCTGGGCGTGTATGAAGTCCTGGAAGTGACACCCGAGCTGCGCCGCCTGATCCACCTGGGCGCGCCGACCCACGAGCTCCGCGCCAAGGTACGCCAGCAGGGAATGCTCACGCTCCGCGAGGAGGGCCTGCACCTGGCGCTAGAGGGCAAGACTTCGCTCGAAGAGATCCTGCGCGTCACCGCTGAGGAAGACCCCTCTGACATTCGCGCCGATGCCAAGCCCGCGTACGCGTCCTCATCAACGTCCAAACCGCCCGTCGCCACCGCCCCCGCAGCGCCGCAGCCCGCCCTCACCGGCGCTCGCGCTGAAGGCAGGGCCGCACCGTGAAGCTCGCGTACACCGGCTTTGATATGAACGGGCGGGCCGTGCGGGGCGTCGTCGAGTCGATCGGCGCAGCCGAGGCCAGCGAATCGCTGCGCCGTCAGGGCGTGCTGCTGACCTCGATCGCCGAGGGCGGCAAGGGTGCAGGGTTCTTCAGCCGTGCCGCCGGAACAGCGCGCAGCACAGCCGCCAGTGGCTCGATCACTGTCAATCCGAGCGCGAGCAACAGCGCCGGCATCGGCGCGGCGACTGGTAGCAATGGCGGCGGCGGGCGTGGGGCAGGTGGGGGCTCGCTCACCGAGCTTGCGGGCTTTGCTCGCCAGCTCAGCGTGCTGATCTCTGCGAAGACGCCGCTAGTGCAGGCGCTGCAGGCGATCGAGCGCCAGACACCCGCGGGCCCCTGGGCTCGCACGCTGGGCGCGATGCGTCAGAAGGTTGAAGAGGGCGTGTCGCTGTCGGAGGCGATGCAGCATTTCCCGCGCCAGTTCAACGCCGTGTGCCGCGCGCTGGTGCAGGCGGGTGAGGCGGGTGGCAGCCTGGATTCGATGCTGCGCAATCTCGCAGAACTCACGCGTCAACAACTCCACATGCGCCGCTCGGTGGTTGGCGCGCTGGTGTACCCCGTCGCGCTGATCTCGATCTCGTCGATGGTGCTCATCGGCCTCGTGCTCTTCGTGCTGCCACGATTCGAGGAACTCTTCAAGTCGCTGGGCGCCGCGCTCCCTCCCAGCACGCAGCTCCTGATCGATGTCAGCTCATTCGGTCGTCAATGGTGGTTCGCCATCGTTCCTGCCGTCATCTCCGTCGCTGTGGCGCTCTACTACTACGTCCGCTCCGAACACGGCGCCATGGCGTTCCAAGCCGCGCTCATGGGCACCCCCCGCGTGGGCATGATCGTCCGCTCGCTGGCTACGGCGCGCATCGCCCGCGTCCTGGGCGCGCTGCTTGAAGCCAAGGTCGGCTTGCTCGACGCGATCAAGCTCACCCGCCAGGCCACCACCATCGCCGCGTACGCCAAGATCCTCGAAGACGCTGAGGACCGCATCACCCGCGGCGAGAACTTCTCCGCCACACTCGCCAGCTCCACGCTCATCCCACCGGCGATCGTCGAGGCCGTCGCCTCCGGCGAGCGTTCCGGCCAGATCGGCCCGGTGCTCACCCAGGTCGGCAAGTTCATGGACGAGGACAACGAGCTCATCATCAAGTCGCTCACAACACTCCTTGAGCCGCTCATCCTTGTCGTCCTGGGCGTGCTCATCGGGGCAGTCGCGATCGCCATGTTCCTGCCGCTCTTTGATCTCACCGCCGCCGGCGGTGGATCCGCAGGCCCCGGGGGTGCGCCGTGAGAATCGCCCGCCCGCGCACCCCCATCGGCGTTGACCTCACGCCCTCCTCGGTCACCTGCGTGCGCGCCGAGTGGGCCGGAGGCACCGGTCGCGTTATCGCCAGCGCCATCGCCCCGCGCACGTCGCAAGACCTCGACGAAACCGCGCTTCTTGTCGCCGGCCTGATCCGGCGGCACGACATGGGCACGCGCCGCGTCATCCTGAACGCCCCGGAAGAAAGGCTCCTCACGGGCGTCATGGAGCTTCCCGCGCGCTCCAGCGGCGCGCCGATCGAGCTGCTGGCCGCCGGCGAGCTCGCACGCACGCACAAGGTCGATCCCGCCAGTCTCCAGCTCGCGGCGTGGGAACTCCCGCTCCAGCAGCGCGCCGGCGAGGGCGCGCGCTGGCTCGTCACCGCTCTTCCGAAAGACGAGGGCGCCGCCCTCACCCGCGCCATGGAAGCCGCGGGTCTGATCGTTGAGGCGATCGATCTCCGCTCGCTCTCCGTCGCGCGAGCCTGCAACGCGGACATCGACGTGCCCGACGCCCTCACGCCGATCCTGCAACTGGAGCGCGCCGGCCACTCGGTCGGCGTGGTCTTTGGCGGCGAGCTGGTCTATGAACGCCGCCTCGAAGGTGTGCAGCTCCGCGGCGTCGTCAGCATGATCGAGAAGGCTGGCATCACCGACCGCCAGCTCTCCCTCGACCTCCTGCGCGGCAGCACCGCCAGCGGCGGCTCGCTCGAAGACGGCCTCCTCGATCTCTTGTCCCAAGTCCAACTGGCGCTCTCGCGCCACGCCGTGGAACTGCTGCAACAACTGCGGCTGTCAATCGCGTACGTCGCACAGATGATCCCGCAGGCGGCGCTCAACCGCGTGCTGATCACTGGCGAGCTGGCAAGGTGCGCTCCGGTTGCCGGCGCTGTCAGCGAGGGGCTGACGCTCGAGTGCCGCGTTGCCGGTCCGTTGGTCGCCGATGTCGGGTCTGCGGGCGGCCCGGGGGGTGTGGTGTGCCCCGAGTTGACCTGCGCGCTCGGTCTGGCGTTGAGCGCGGGCGCGGGCGCGAGCGTGAAGGAGGCCGCGTGAGAAGCGTGAATCTGGTGCCGCCGGAGCTGGTGCTGGCCCGCAGGCGTGCGGATCGCACGCGCGTGTGGGCCGCTGTCAGCGTGGTGTACTGCGTGATCGCGCTGAGCACCGGCGCGCTGGCCTGGAGCGCCGGGAGAGTCGGGAGCGACAACAAGGAGCGTCTGGCGGATTTCACTGAGCGGACGCAGAAGCAGAATCAGTCGCTTCAGAAGGCCCGCGAGGAGCTGGGCGTCGCGACCCGCAAGGTCGCCGCGGCTCGCGAGGTCTCGGTACACCCCAACTGGACCCTCTTGCTCCGCGCGATCGCGGGCTTCAAGGGCGAGCACGTGGTCCTCAAAGCGCTGTCGATCAAGCCGATCATGCCCGAAGCCGCTGCGATGAGCGGGCCCGCCAAGGCCGCCCCTCTCGCCGCCAACGCCATTCAGCCCGCGTCAACTCAGAGCGAAACCAACCCCATCGCCTACATCATGCGCCTCGACGGCGAGGCCCGCACGCAGCGCGCCGTCACCGACTTCGTTTTGCGACTTGAGGGCTCTGGCGTCTTCGCATCCGTGCGACTCGTCGAATCCAAGTCGCGATCGCAGACCGTCGGCTCCGGCAAAGACGCGCGCACCTGGGAGGTAGTGGGCTTCACGCTGGAGTGCAGACTCGTTGAACCCGCCGGAGGTGCGCCATGACAGCCAGCGTCCGAACCTCCCTCTTGCCCAGCACCCAAACAATCGCGATCGACGCCGCGGCGTTCTCCGTCCTCGCCCTGATCACCGGCGCCGTCTACTTCGCCAGCGTCCGCCCGTACAAGGACGCGATCGAAGAGACTCGCCAGGTCGAGCTCGCCGTCGCGGACGCTGAGGCGGCGCTGGCCCGCGCCACCACCGATGCAGACCGCACGCGCTCAAGCCTTCGCGCCGCGCACGATCTGCTCTCCCGCCAGCGCATCACGCTGGATCCCATCACCCAGGCCAACACCCGCCTCGCTGCCGTCGCCGCCCTGGCGTCTGATCGAGATGTCACGCTCTCACGCATCCAGCCCGGCGACATCAAGACCGGCGCACGCTTCATCGCCCTGCCCATCCGCCTCGAAGGCCGCGGCCAATGGACCGGCATCACCGGCTTCATCGAAGCCATGCACGAACGCTTCCCCGATATCGCCGTCATCGGCCTGGAGCTCGGCGCACAAGGGCCCGAGAACAACGAGCCCGAACGCACCACGCTTTCGTGCGACCTTGTCTGGTATGCCGGTCCGGCAAACGCCAGCTTGAAGCCATAGACCCGGATCCCTTGACTCGACTCAAGTTGAATTGCCTCTTACAGGCATGAAGCTCACGCGTGAACGCAAGGTCTATGTCGCCGTCCTCTCCGCCGCCGGGGCCATCTGGAGCCTCGATCAGTTCGTGCTCTCCGGCGGGCCGCAAAGCGCGCAGGCTGGCGTGATCGTGCAGTCCCTCAGCACTCCCGACGCACCCGCCTCGGCCGACGCAGCCAACCTTGCGCCCTCCACCACCTCCCGCGCGGTGGCCGACCGCGTGCCCCACCCCACCCTCGCCAGCCGCCTTGAAGCGCTCTCGCGATCTCTCGAACAAATCGATAAACGCCCCGCCCCCACCGGCCTCTTTGATCAGCCCGCCTGGGCACGCCCGCCGAACGCGTCGCCAACGCCGATCGAGACGCACGAGACGCCCAGAACGCTACTCGGCCACCAGTACGAACTGACCTCCGTCATGGGCGGCCCCACCGGCAAGCTCGTCGTCGTCAACGGCCGGACTCTGAAACTCGGCCAATCGCTCGACGGCTACGTCCTCACCGCCATCGACAATGACGCCGCGATCTTCGTCCGCCAAGGCGTCGAAGCCCGCCTCCAGCTCAATCGCGCCCGCGCCTCCCAGCCCGCCCTCACACCCCCCGACTCCACGCCAGCGATCAACCTCCAGCCCGCCGCGGAGTGCGCAACGCACGGCTGATGATGAATCTTCGGTTGGCCCGCGCTCATGCAACCGGAACAGCCCGCACAGATTCATGCCTCCCTCCGTTCAGGTGATGCCGAGGGTGATATCGGGGCCGGGGATCGACGATGATGTATTGACCGCAGTCAGTCGCGGCCCTATCACCGGAGGTCCCCAATGAGCTTCTCGCCTTCCCGCCGTTTCGCTGCGTTCACCCTCATCGAGCTGGTCATCGTCGTCGTCATCATCGGCATCCTCGCCGCGATCGCCGTCCCGCGAATGAGCCGCGGCGCCACCGCCGCCGGTGACTCCGCCCTCACCGCCAACCTCACACAGCTCCGCAACGCCGTGGAGATGTTCCAGGCCGAGCACGGCGGAACCTACCCCACCCTCGCCGATGCGCCCCAGGCCATCACGCAGTTCTCCAACGTTGCCGGCACCACCTTCAAGGACACCAAGGACGAACTCGCCGGCGTCATCTACGGCCCGTATCTTCGCGCCGTCCCCGTCCTCCCGGTCGGCCCCAACAAGGGCAAGAGTGATTTCATCGCCGCGCTCGGCGGCGCCGCCGGATGGGTCTACGACGCCGCCAGCGGCCAGATCCGCGCCAACGTTCCCGACGCCGTCGTCGACGCCCGCGGCACAAAGTACAACGCCTACTGATCCCCCGCTCAGATCGCCCGCCTCCGGGTGTGTGATTGACACCACGCCCGCTCCACAGCGCATGACTCTCCGCCCGTCCCGCGTCGCTCACCCGACGCGGGACGGTTTGCATTTGCACCCACAATTCCACGCGCCCCGAGCCCGCCGCCAGACAAGAATCACGATCCTCTCTCGGACGATTGATCACGAAGGCCGCCCATGAGTCACGCGCCGAACCCCGGACCCACACACTCCACGACCGACTCGCCCGCACACCCCGGCGTGCCCTCGGTCCAAGCCGCTCCCGCCTGGTCCGCCGCAGAGCTCTCGGCCAACCCCCACGCTCGCTCCGATAAGCCCGCACGCGTGCGTGAGATGTTCGCCGCGATCGCTGGCTCTTACGACCTCAATAACCGCGTGCATTCGTTCGGGCGCGATCAAGCTTGGCGACGCTTCGCGGTGCGGGCCGCGAACCTCAAGCCCACCGATCGCGTGCTGGACATGGCCTGCGGCACCGGCGACCTCACCCGCGCATTTGCCGCCGCCGGCGCCGCGAGCGTGCTGGGGATGGACTTCACCCAGGAAATGCTCGATGTCGCCGAGCGCAAGCGCATCGAGCAAGCCCAGCGCCGCCCCGGCCCGCTCAGCGACCACATCATCTATCGCCAGGGCGACGCCATGGCGATCAGCGAGCCGGATTCATCGTTTGACGTCCTCTCGATCGCCTTCGGCATCCGCAACGTTCTGAACCCGCGCACCAGCGCTAATGAGTTTTTTCGTGTTTTGAAGCCCGGCGGTCGCCTTGTCATCCTCGAGTTTGACAAGCCGCGCTTCGCGCCGATCCGTTGGGCGAGTGATTTTTACACCCGCCAGATCATGCCGCTGACCGCGACTTGGATCAGCGGCGACCGCTCGGGCGCGTACAAGTACCTGCCGCGCTCGGTTGACACGTTTCTCGATCGCGATCAGCTCGCGCAGATGTTGCGTGATACGGGCTTCGTCGAGATCGAACAGCACCCGCTCTCGTTCGGTGTCTGCGTGTGTACAACCTGCCGCCGCCCCGGGTGATGTCCGCCCAGCGCCCGTGCCACGCCGCGTCTTGTCGCGCCTTTCGCCGATGCGGCATTGTGGACAACGCGTTCGGCAGCGCAATCGTCGCGCACCCTCGGTTCACAGTTTCCCAGCGCGCCCCCTCCCCGCGTGCCGCCGCCAAGCCGCGCCACCAGTTTCTGCGCGTTTGCAGCACGACTTCAGAAGGTGTTCACCCCGCGTCATATTCAGTGCACGGATTCACACGACGGTCCGCCTGCGCCCGATGGAAGAGGAACGTCGCCCGCGGAGCATGGGCGTATTGATGATGGCCTTGCGGTGAGTGGAACTCGCCCGCGGGCCAGAGACTTGTCACGGAGCGAGTTCCATGTCACACGATGCAATCAACGAGCGGTTCTTTGGCACACTCATCGCGGGCGACCGCAACGGCGCACGCAAGGCCGTGCTCGAGGCCTACGCCGCGGGCTTCACCCCGCGTGACCTCTACACCGAGCTCTACTGGCCCACGTTCCAGATGCTCGACAAGCTCCATCGCGCCGACCAGCTCTCCAAGATGAGCTTCCACATGGCCTCGCGCCTCCTGCGCGTCCTGGTCGATCAGACCGCCGCCAAGCTCGAGCCCCAGTCCACCCTCTCGCGCCGCGTCCTCTGCTTCTGCGGTAGCGCCGAAGGCGAAGAGCTTGGTGCCCAGATGGCCGTCGACCTCCTCGAAGCCGCCGGCTTCAGCGTCACCTTCGGCGGTGGCGGCGTCGCCGCCGACGAGATCATGGCCCTTACCCAGGAACAACAGCCCGACGTGCTGCTCATGTTCGCCTCAGCGCCCACTGACCTCCCAGGCATTCGCGCCATGATCGAGCAGATCCGCGAGAACGGCGCGTGCGAGAGCCTCCAGTTCGCCGTCGGTGCTGGCGTCTTCTCACGAGCCGAGGGCCTCGCAGAAGAAATGGGCTCAGACATCTGGGCCGACTCGCCCATCGACATGGTTGACGCGCTGGTCAGCGAGCCGAAGAAGCGCTCATCGCCCAGCCAGCGCAACATGTCCAAGCTGCGCCGCAGCCGCGCTGCCTGAAACTCGCGCTCAACATCCCAGTTCACCACTCGGACCCGACGTACTCGTCGGGTCCGTTTTCATTTTGGACCCTCCGGCCATCCCTGCCGCGACTCAATGCAGAAGTGGCGAAAGGATCACGCGCATCTGCGCCGCCGTGTCCCCGCTGTGATCCACCTGATGCGCCGTCCACCCCGCGCGCCGCGCCCCATCAATGTTCTCCGCCAGGTCATCAAAGAACACGATGTCTGGTGGCGCGAACCCTGTTCGCTTCGAGAACTCGTGATAGATCGCCTCGTCCGGCTTCGCGAGCCCGAGCAGATGGCTCGCGTGCAGGTGCCGCGCTTTGCCGGGCGTCTCAAACCGCGCACGGTGCCCCGCGATCTCCGCGTGCGGCGCGAGCTGTCGCCAGTGCGAGGCGTTGGTATTGCTCAACACGCCCGTGGGCACGCCCCGCGCGTGCAGATCGTCGATCAACCCGCCGACGCCCGCATACTCCTCCAGGATCCACGCCTCGTGAATCGCCCGAAACTGCTCCAGCGTGTACCGCCCCTCGCTGGTCACCGCAACGCGCCCAAAGAACTCCTCTTCGCCAATCGCGCCCACCTCAAACTGCCGCACCAGGGTGCGCCGCTGCTGCGCCAATCGCTCGTCGTGCATCTCGACGTGATGCTCCACACCCGCCGCGCTGCACGCCTCCTTCAGCGACCGGCAGATCCGCACCACCACGCCCCCAAGATCAAACACCACCAGCGTCTTCGCGCTCACGCCCCATCTCCAGTCGTCGCGGGCAACTCCTCCGCCCCGCGCGTCCCCAGCGCCGGCTTCATGATCTCCTGCATCACCGTCGTCGCAAACGCGCCGGGCGGCAGCTCAAACGAGCAGCGAATAAACAACCCGTACTCGTCGGCCCCCGCTTCCACGTCCGGGTACATCAAGGGCACCCGCAGCGGCCGGCGATCCCCATCCAGTGAATCCGGGTTGCGCCGCGCATACGCCAGCAGATCCTCCTCGCGCACACCATGCGCGTTCAGCGCCCCTATCTCAACCTCGAGCGTCCGCCCCGACGCTCGCATCATGCGCGAGCCCCAGTTCGGCCCCGAGGGCGAGATCTCTAGAGCGCCTGCGCGCCGCTGCGTCTCGGGGTCCGCCGCCGTGAGCGCATCCACGCTGAAGACCGCGCCGCTGTCGTGCTTGTACGCCAGGTCGCCATCAAGAATGGTCGCCAGCGTGCCATCAATCAGCCGCCGATCCAGCACGCTGTTGAACACGCCGGATTGAAACGCCGAGATAAAAAAACTTCGCTGCGTCGCGTTGATCGCGCGCACCGCGCGCTCCGGCGTCGCCCCGCGCGACAGCGCGCGTAGGGCCTCGAACTCTGCCGCCGCGCCAGGGGGCATGAGCCTGAACGCCGCGTTGAAGTCGCCGCGCCCGTACGCCTCGCGCGCTCCGACCTCCGAGCCGTCCGGCGTCCCACTCGGGTACAGCTCCGGGGCTTTGGGCAGCAGCAGCTCGTCCAGCGCCGCCTTGGCATCACCCAGGACGATCGCGCGCCCCACCAGATGGTTGTTCGCGAAGTACCCGAAGCGCTGCTCGCCCGCGCGATTCGGCACGCCCACCCGCACCAGCGTGTCCATCACGCGCTTGGCGTTGATGACCCCCTTGATCTCAATGCCGCGAAGCTTGATCGCGAATCGGTTGGCCTTCAGGTGCCCGCGCCGCAGCTTGTTGGCGTGCATATCCGCCCACAGCACCTGCAAGCGATCGTGCTGAAGCGAAGGAAAATCCTCCAGCGCCCGCCCGGGCACGTGAATCGAGATGACCTGACGCGTGATCGCCCGCTTGTCCTTCAACCCCGCATATCCGATCGCCCCGATCGGCACGCCGAAGTGCCGCGCCACGATCTGCACCAGTTGCGACGTGGACAGGTCCACCTTCTGCAAAAACAAGTACACGTGCTCGCCCTCGCCCGTCGGCTGATACAGCGGCACTTCCTCAACAATAAAGTCCTCAAGGTGCTCGCGCAGGCGACCCCCAACCCCGGGCACTCCCTGCGTCACATAGACACTGGGCCGGATGTGCGGCGATTGGTCGCTCGGCGCGATTTGACCCTTCATCCCCAAAGCGTAGAAACGCTTCAGGCCCCCCGCATGTATATTCCTCAGGCCGAGTTGCACTGTTGACCGCCCAACCCCGCTCCCCTCGACCCCTCCCCCCCTTCGCCCCCACCGCCCCCAACCGCTCCCAGGCTCGGATGACCCGCGACCAACTGACCACCCTTGACGATCAGGCCCTCGTCGCACGCATCAACAGCGTCGGCGCCCGCGGCCCCATCGCCGCCACCGCCTTCACCATCCTCTACGAACGCCATCGCGACTTCGTCCTCCGCGTCGCCATCCGCGCCTGCAATCACGAGTCCGACGCCCTCGACGCCTCGCAAGACACCTTCGCCTACCTCTTCAGCAAGTTCCCTGGATTCGTGCTCACTTCCAAACTCACGACCTTCCTCTACCCCGTCGCGACGCACCAGGCGATGTCCAAACGCCGCGCCCGCTGCAAAGCCCACAGCGGGCACGCCGGCGATGAGCACGATCCGCTGGACCAGCAGCTCTCGCCCACGCGCCCCGAGGCCATGAACGACGCCCGCCTTCGCGATCTGCACACCGCCCTGGCCGGGCTCAGCACCATCCATCGCGAGGTCGTCCTCTTGCGCTTCGTCGAAGACATGTCGCTCGAAGAAATCGCGCTGGCCATGCACGTGCCCCTGGGCACCGTCAAAAGCCGCCTGCACTTCGCCATCAACGCCATGCGCTCCGACCCCGGTGTGCGGCGGTTTTTCGGCTACGAAACCGACCCCACGCCCGCTTCCACACTCACGCCCCCAACCCTCGGCACCAGCGCCCAACGCCTCAGCGCCGCAGAGAAGGCCGATTCCGCCTAGATATCAAGGTCCTCCGAAACTGTCCGCGCCGCCCCCACACCCCCCAATTTCTGTGAACGTTTTCCTGCCCAATCGCCCTTCATGACTGTCCGATGACGAAGGATCGACGGAGCCGAGTCCATGCCCGAAGACACCCCACATCACGACGGAGCCGAGCCCCGCGCGCCCGATGACGCGACGCCCGAGTTCTCGCGCGCCGAGACCGACCGTCTCGCGGCCGGCCTCGCCTCACTCTACCGCGACCTCCCCGCCCCGCCCAAGCTCAACGCCGCTCCATCAGCCAGCGCAAGCGCTGGCCCTTCGCTCTCAAGCACCCTCGACGCGCGCATGCGCGATCTCATCGAACGCCAAACCGGCACGCCCGTCAACAGCAACATCAACAGCAACATCGACGCTCCCTTAACCGCCCCACTCCGTCTGGTCAACCCCGAGAGCACCGCCTCCACCGACGCTCTCGCACCGCGCCCGTTCCGCTTCCCGCGCTGGCTGACGAGCGTCGCCGCTGTCGCCGCGATGATCGCGCTCGCCGCGATCATCATCCCCTGGTCCGGCCCCGCTTCGCCCTCGGACCTCGCCGGCTCCACCTTGGCCAAAGCCAAGGACGAGCGCGCCACACGCACCGAGCCAATCGCCCAGCCCGCTGGCGCCGCTGACTCCTTAGCGACCAATACATTCGGCACTCCGCCCACCACGCCCGACGCTCCCGTCCCCGCGTGGTCAACGCTCGACAACGTTGCCGCCGCCGACAGCCTTCGCGCTGAGCTCCGCACCGGCCGCACCGACATCGTCACCGCCCATCGCCTCAGTCTCCTGCTCTCTCGAGGTGTCACGCTCACCACCGCCGACCTCGCCCCGGCGCTCGAAACAACCCTCAGTTCCGCTTCGCGCAACGACAACCTCACCCGCGCAAGCGCGACCCCGCTCACTAGCGACGAGGTCAAACTCCTCGCCCAGCGAGCCGTGCGTCTCTCGATCCCTGTTGATTCGCGCGGCGCCCGCGCCGATGAGCCCGCCTTCTGGCTCATTGATTTCGACCTCGCCAGCGTTAGCGCCCTGGAAGCCCATCACGAGCTCTCGCCGCTCGAACTCCTTGTGGACGAAACCCTCACCACGCCGCAGTCCCTTGGTGCCCTCCGCTGGATCTTGGAGGACACGCAATGACCAGATCGCGCTCCATCCTCTGCGTGCTCATCGTCTTCGCGCTCGCCGCCATCGGCGCCGGCTCCGCCCCCGCGCCCGCTCCCGCGCCGCTCCCGCCCGCATCCGGCTCCTTCGTCGCCATTGATGTCACGCTCCCGCCCCCGGCCCACGGCCTCGGCTCATATCAAGTCGAAATCACCGCGCCCCAGGGCGTCCGCCTCGTCGGCGTCGAAGGCGGCGACGACGCCTTCAGCGCGCCCCCGTATTACGACCGCGCCGCGCTCCAGCAGAACCGCGTCATCATCGCCGCGATCGCCGAGCCCGTGCTCGCCAGCGCCGCCCCGCCCGTGCAAATCAACGCCGCGCCCCAGCTCGCCCCCGCCCCCGCCGCCCGCAAATCTTCGTCACGCCCCGCTTCCGCCAGCGCTCCCGCCCCCGCCGGCGCACCAACCGCCAACACCACGACGCCCGCCGCTCAGCCGACGGCCATCGCCACTCCGCCATCACCGCCCCTACGCGTCGCGCGCCTTCACTTTTACTTCGCCGCCAACCCCCACCAAGCGGGCATGATCGTCGCCACCGTCATCGCCGCCGGTGATTCGCACGCCGATCGCCTCGACCCGCTCCCCCGCGCTGACTTGAAACGGGCGACCGCGCCCGGAGAATGACGCATGACGCCCCGCTCCATGCTCTCCACACCGCTCACGCTCTCCCCCGCGCCCCCGCCCCGCACACGCTCTCCCCGCGCCGCCCTCGCGCTCCGCGCCACGCTCGCCGCCCTCGTCCTCGCCGCGCTGCTTCCCAGCGCCTGCTCGCGACAGGAGAAGGCCGACAAAGCTCCATCGTCAGAGCGAAGCGTGCTCGGCGACAGCAAGTCCGCCGCACCCGCTCCAGACTCTCAAAGCAAGCTCCAACCCGCCGCGCCGGTCGAGGCCGCCGTCACTGGCGCCACCCGCGCCGAACCCATCCTCCCAAGCAACCCGCCCCCCCCCGCCCCCGCCCCCGCCCCGGCGCACGACGTCCCCGTTGGCAGGCCCGCCCACGACGGCGCCCTCTTCGCGCTCTACTCGTTCATCTCGCCCCCACAAACGCCGCCCGCCGCAAGCTCCGTCAACTCGCAGGCAAGCTTCAACAACCTCCGCGATGAAACGCGCGCCAGCACGAACGAGCGCAACCAAGAGCCCGCCTTCAACCAACAAGACCTCTCGCGCACAACCACGCTCCCGCAAGACGAACGCGCTCGCGCCATGAGACAAGCAGCAGGCGTCGTCGCGCTCCTGCCGCAAACGCTCCCCGCAATCCCCGGCATGCTCCCCGGCCCCAACGAAGAACTCTGGATCATCGAGCGCGCCAGCCAACCCCGTCTCGATCCCGCTCAGCGCGATCCCGGCTCCCTCGGCGCCGGCGCGCTTCACCCAAACGCTCGCTTCGGCTCCAGCCCCGCGCCAATCACCGCCACGTCCATCAACGTTGACGCGCGCATCGACGGCTTCATCGCCCAGGTCACCTACCGCCAGTCCTTCAAGGTCGACCCCAGCGCGCCGCTAGACGCCGTCTACCTCATCAACCTCCCGCCCGACGCCGCGGTCACTGATTTCCAACTCGCCTTTGGCTCGCGCAAGATCCGAGCGGTGATCTGCGATCGCGCTGAGGCCGCCCGCCTCTTTGACGCCGCCACCCTCGCTGGCCATCGCGCCGTGATCACGAGTCAGGTCGAGGGCAACCGCTTCGCCGCTCGCATCTCGCTCCCACCCCCCGCCGCCCGCGCGTCCGACATCAGCATCGACATGACATACTTCCACGTCCTGCCCATGGAGCGCGACGAGTTCACCCTTCGCGTGCCTTTGCGCGTGAACGCTCAGCCTTCCGGCCCGCAGTCGCCGGTGCAACTCGCTGTCGCAGTGCGTCTGAACGCCGCCGTCCCGATCGAAGACCTGCGCAGCTCGTCGCACGCCATCCGCGTTGACCGCGCCACCGCCGACAACCCGCTCTCCCGCGCCCGCGCCACGATCTACCTCGCCGGCCCGCTCACTGAGGGCGAAAGCCCCGCCGCGCGCGACTTCGTTCTGCACTACCGCCTCGCCGGTGACGAGCCCCGCCCCGGCATGCTCACCTACACCGACGCCCAGGGCGATACCTACTTCGCCTCGTTCCTCGTCCCGCCTCGCGCTCGCGCCATCACCGCTCGCCATCCCATCGAGTGGGTGCTGGTCATTGATCGCTCCAGCGCCGTCAGCCCCGAGCAACTCAAACTCACATCGCAAATCACCAGCGAGTTCCTCACCCGCATCGACGCCCGCGACCGCCTGCGCGTCGAGTTCAGCGACGGCGAATCCATCCCCAGCGCCGCCGATGCCCGCGCGTCCGACGACCCGCTCCCTCCCGCCCTCCCCGCGCTACGAGCCCGCATCACCCAGGCCCTCGCATCCCTCACGCCCCAAGGCGCCGACACAATCACCCCCGCCCTCCGACGCGCCCTCTCCATCCGCGGCAGCCCCCAACTCCAACGCATCACCCTCCTCATCTCCCCCGCCCGATTTAGCGACGCCCACGACGCGCTGGCCGAAATCGAGTCCACGCTCAAGTTCAACCGCGTCTGCACCGTCAGCGTCGGCCCCACCTCCGACACCGCCATCCTCCTGGCCATCGCCCGCTACGCCCGCGGCAGCTTCCTTCACATCGACCAAGCCCACGACATCGAAGCCGTCATCCGCCCCTTCGTCAGCGCTCACTCCGTCGCGACGCTCATCGATGTCAGCCTCGATTTTAACGACACCAAGGGCCAGGACGTCCTCCCCCGGCGCGCCCCAGACCTGCTCGTTGATCGCCCCACCATGCTCCTCGGCCGCTGGCTCGGCAAGCCCGCCAGCGTCGTTTCAGTCACCGCGCGCGCCGGCCCCGACGTGAAGTTCATGCTCCTGAACCCGGGCGTCACCGACCTGCGCGAGGGCAACCCCGCACTGGCCCAGGTCTGGGCCCGCCTCAAACTCAGCGACATGGCCACCTACGCCAACAGCGCCACGCTGCCAACATTCCAGGCCGAAGCGCGAGCCCTCTCGCAACAGTTCGGCATCCCCTCGCCTTGGACCGCCCTGCTCATGGTCGATGCCACAACTCCAGCGACGTCCGTACCGGCCGCTCCCGCGCCCTAGGCAGCCGAGACGCCCTCATCACGCCTTCGCTTCCAGTTGCTCGCGCTTCTGCAAGTACTCTTTCACCGCGATCACCACCGTCGCGTGGCTCCAGGTCAGCGGGCTGACGCTGATCGGTGCGCCCGTGTGCGGGTTGAACTGCTCCGCCAGCACGCCGCTGGCGCTGGCCCGCTTGGCCGCCCACTCCAGATACGGCACCGCCTTCTCCAGCTCTTCCAGCGTCGTCGCCTTGGCGATCTCGTGCTGCGCCAGCCACAGCGTGCAGATCAGCCACGGGTTGCCGGGGATCTCCTCGGTCTTGTCGCGCTCCACCTGGTGGTAGTAGTCGCGCTCATACCGCGCCACGCCGCCGATCTCGGTCTTGCACCACAGCCGCTCGCGGATCGACGCCATCTCCGCCTCAACCATCGGATCGCGCGCATCGAGCACGCCCAGCGCAAACAGCGCAAAGCTCGCGCTATCGCGCGTCATGTCGCTCTCGTACCCCGTCACCTGGCCCGCCACGTCATACACCGGCTTGACGCTGCGCGCAAAGCGATTTTCCTTCTCGTTCCAGATGATCTCCAGCAAGCCCTTGCGAATCTCCCCCGCCGCCGTCCGCCAATACGCCGCACGCCGAATGTCCCCAAAGTCCTCCGCGAAATCCGCCGCCGCCTCCAGCCCCGCGATCGTCGCGGCCACCGTGAACGTGTGTACGCCGCGCCGCTCTTCCCACAAGTCCCAGCTCGCCTTCGGCAGCCCACGACCCGTATTGAACGGCCCCTCCTTGTCACGAAACTCCGCCATCCACTTCGCGGCGCTCACCACCAGCGGCGTGTACAGCGGCTTCACAAACTCCACGTCGCGGAACTTCAGAAAGTGCTGCCGCAGCGCCCACAGCACCAGCGCCGTCTCGTCCTGCTGCACCGGCAACACCTGCACCCCGTCAACCATCCACGGATGCCAACTGCTGGCCAGCTTGCCGTCTGGCGTGTACTTGTGCAGGAAATAGCCCTTGGGATGGATGCTCTGCCCGCAGAACCGAAAGAACGAACGCGACAGCTCGCTCTGGCCCGTCAGGATCAGCGAGTAGGCCACCAGCGCCCCGTCCCGAGGCCAGCAGTACGAATAGTGATCCCCCGCAAAGTGCGTGATATCGCTGTCGTTCGCCGCGATGATCGCCCCGCGATTGTCGATCTGCGTCCGCAGCACAAGCTGGCTGCGCTCAAACAGATCCTCCACCGCCGGCGACAGCGACTTCGCGTCCACGTGTTCCTTGCGCACCCAGAGCTTCCAGAACGCGTCCGTCCGCCCGATGAACTTCCCGGGCGTCCGCTCGCGGATCACCCTGTTCAAGCTCTTCAGCTTCGTGTAGTCCGGCGCCGCGATCAGCCAACTGCTCACCGTGTTCGAGCCGCCCGGCTCCAGTTTCAAGTTGAAGCCCACCGTCGCATCGACCGACCCCTGGCTGATGGCGTTCCGCCCCAGTTGCCCGTCCTCCGCGTCCCGCCACGTTCCCTCCGCCGAGCCGATGCGTTTGGTGCCGATCGCCCAGTGATCGATCCCGCACTTCTCCGAGTCGCACGCGTTGATGAGAAAGTAGTGCTCGCCCTTGTACAGCACCAGCCCGCCAGTGTCCGGGTCATAGTTGGCGGTATCGCCGACCGGGTTCTCCTGGATCGAAAGATCCAGGTGCGAAAAGATCCGCACGTCGCGTGGCGCGTTTGAGAGATCCGTCACGTCCATCCGGCGCAGCCACACCGACTCGTGAAAGTCCACGCAATCAGCACACCGCAGCCGAAGCCCCAAGCCCGCGTGCTCCAGCGTCACGTCCGTCACCAGCGTCCCCGGCCGGTACCGCAGCGTCCGCACCCACCCGTCGTCCTCGATCCACGCAAACTTCCCATCCGCCCACACCCCGAAACGCTGCACCTGCCCCGTCGTGTGGTTGAACTTGCCCACCATCGGCCAATAGATGTCCCTGGCGCGATACTGCGCGTCAAACGTCACCAGCATGTCGCCATTACCAATCGGGATATCACGCGGCATGTCGTCTCCAAACGCCCCCGCCCCGCCGACACCGCTTCGCCCCGCATCACAACTCACATCGTCCGCCGTCGGCACAAGGGGACATGAGGCTAGCCAATCACCCCGTCCCCCGCCATGATCGACCGCCATTCCCTGCCACGCATCCCACACCGCCCATCCCCACTCCATTTTCCTTCATACCCTCATCCCATGCGCACCGCTCCGCGAGCGTTCTCCGCCTGGCTCACGCTGGCCCTCGTGCTGGTCCTTGGCACCCTCGCCTTCGCCCAGCCCATCACCGCCGAAACCAAGCAAGCCGTCCTCGACCAGCTCCGCAAGGTCGTTGACGAACGCGCCTACACCGCCAGCGTTGACTTCAACAAACTCGATCAGCACCTCGCTAAGCACCAGGACGCCATCGATCGCGCCGTCGATGCCCGCGCCTTCTCCACCGCCGTCAACAAAGCCCTGCGCGAGTTTAAGATCTCCCACTTCCGTCTCCTCACGCCCCTCACCGCCACCAACCGCCGCTCCACCGAACGCGTCGGCATTGGCGTCGCCGCCCGCAAGACCGACGACGGCCTCGTCCTGCAGGACGTCGTCGAAGGCGGCCCCGCCGAACACGCCGGCCTCCGCCAGGGCGACCTCATCATCCGCATCGATTCCGAGCCCGCCGTCAGCACCGAGCCTCTCGCCGGCGCCGAGGGCTCCACCCTCCTGCTCACCGTCCGCCGCGCCGATGGCGACACCACCGAAGACATCACCGTCACCCGCGGCAAGTTCCAAACCCGCCGCCCCGAATCCCTCGTCACCACCGCGCCAGGACGCGCCGTCATGCGCATCCCCACCTTCTCCGTCGGTTACGACGCCCGCGCCATCGAATCCTTCTTCAAACAACTCAAAGACCAGCAGGTCACCCTCCTCGTCCTCGATCTCCGCTCCAACGGCGGCGGGCGCGTCACGAACCTCAACCATCTCCTGAGCTTCTTCCTCGAGCGCGACACCGACATCGGCACCAACATCTCCCGCACCCTCTCGCGCCGCTACCAGGAACAAACCAAGGGCGACCCCACCGACGCCGTCGCCATCGCCAACTGGACCCGCGCTAACTTCCGCATCCGCGCCCAGCAGCAGAGCCGCTTCACCGGGCGCGTCGCGGTCCTCATTGATCGCAACTCCGCCAGCGCCAGCGAGATCGCCGCCACCGCCCTGCGCGAGCTGCGCACCGCGCCCCTGGTCGGCACGCCCTCCGCCGGCGCCGTGCTCGTCAGCACCCACCTGCCGCTGAGTCAGGGCTGGGAGCTGCAGTTCCCGCTTTCAGACTACGTCTCGATCAAGGGCGTGCGCCTCGAAGCCCACAAGATCCAGCCCGACTCCACCATCACCGGCCCGCGCTCCAAAGACCCGGCAATCGACCCCTGCGTCATCAAAGCCTTCGAGCTCCTGGCCAGCCTCCCGCCCGAGCCCGCCCGCGCGCCCGCCGCTCCATCAGACCCCAAACCCGCCGCTCCCGAACCCGCGCCCACTCCCGCCGATCCCGCCACCTCGCGCCCCGAGCCAGCCACGGCCCCCTGACCCCGCGCGCCTGATTCCTCCCCCGCCGGGCTACGCTCGATTCATGTCGCGGCGCGTGGTCATCACCGGTCTTGGTGCTTTATGTGGGCTCGGTGTCGGGGCAAACGCCCTCTGGCAGGGCATGTGCAAAGGCCGCTCGGCCCTTCGCCCCATCACACGCTTTGACGCCTCCGGTTTCCGCTCACGCCTCGCCGCCGAGGTCGAAAACTTCTCCGCCAAAGACATGGTTCCCAAGAGCTACCGCAAGGCGGTCAAGGTCTTCGCGCGCGATGTCGAACTCGCCGTGGGCGCCGCCAAAGAAGCCGTCGCCGATGCCGACCTCATCACCCGCTCCACGCTCGACCTCGACGCCGATCCCGCCAGCGCCTCCACCATGACCTTCCCCTCCGCACAGATGGGCTGCCACATCGGCGCCGGCCTCATCAGCGCCGAGGCCGACGAGCTCACCGCCGCCATGGCCACCAGCCGCACCCCCCAAGGCGCCTTCGACCTCCAAGGCTGGGGCACCCGCGGCATGGAAAACCTCACCCCACTCTGGATGCTCAAGTACCTCCCCAACATGGTCTCTTGCCACGTGACCATCATTCACGGCGCCTGCGGCCCCTCCAACACCATCACCTGCGCCGAAGCCAGCGGCATCCTCTCCATCGGCGAGTCCCTCCGCGTCATCGAACGCGCCGAAGCCGAGCTCTGCTTCTGCGGCGGATCCGAAAGCAAACTCAACCTCATGGGCCTGCTCCGCATGGATATCGCCGGCCGCCTCGCGCCCACCGCCGACCATACCGACGGCAGCCAGGTCCTCAAACCCTTCGACCCCGCCTCCCCAGGCACCCTCATGGGCGAGGGCGCCGGCCTCCTGCTCCTCGAATCACGCGACTCCGCCCTCAAGCGAAACCAGCGCGTCTACGCCGAGATCATCGGCTTCGGCGCCGGCCACAGCGGCCGCCGCCCAATCTACATTGGCCAGGCTGGCATCCCCCCCAACTTCGACCTCACCCAGGCCGACGAAGGCTTCCTCAGCTCCATCCAAAACGCCATGGACGACGCCAAAGTCCAACCCCACGAAATCGACGCCATCGTCACCCTCGGCTCCGGCCACCCCGGCACGGATCTTGGCGAGGCCGGTGCCCTTCGCCAGGCTTTCGGAAACCGCCTCCCCGCCATTCCGCTGGCCTTCATGGGCCCCGCCATCGGCAACTGCATGGCCGGTGCCGGCGGGCTCCTGGCGGCGCTCGGCGCATTGATCGTCCGCGAGCAGATGCTCCCAGCCCGCATCAACTCCGGCCATCCCGTCCAAGGCCTCATGGCCGGCCCCGCACCCGCCCTCCCCACGCCCATCAAACGCCTCCTAGTCGCCAGCAGCTCCCTCAGCGGCCAAAACGCTGCCCTCGTCATGGCCCCCGCTGCGTGAAAGGATCTTGAGATTCGTGGCTAAACTCTCCTCCCGCGGCGCTTCGGCGTTCCGCACTCAGCCCACACTCCTTCCACGTTTTCTACAGGAGCATCTCCATGCCCAGCGACTTTGACCGTCCATCAGACCAACGCCGCGATCCCCGCGATTCCCGCGCCCCGCGCGACTCTCATGACTCCCGCGATCGCAACTACCGCGGCGGCGGGGGTGGCGGTGGTGGTGGCGGCGGCGGCCAGCGCCGCGGCGTCCCTCTCGCCGAACTCGATCCCGCCCTCACCGCTGTCAGCCACAAGCTCATCGGCTGCGCCCGTGACGTCCACATGTCCATCGGCCCGGGCTTTGATCGCGAGGTCTACCTCAAGGCTCTCTGCGAAGAGCTCTCCGCCCAGGGCGTCACCTTCAAACAAGATCACGCCTTTGACGTGAAGTACAAAGGCCAGTCCGTCGGCACCACCACCGCCGACCTCTACATCGCCGATCGCTTCCTCGTCATGATCCTCGCCCGCTACGCCGAGATCGGCTCCGCCGAGCGCACCATCCTCCGCGCTCAGCTTCGCGCCGCCGATCTCGAGCTCGGCCTTATCGTCAACTTCGCCGGCCGCCTGCTCAAAGACGGCCTCGTCCGCGTGCTCAACCCGGAAAAGATTCAGTCCCTTCGCGGCAACCCCGCCGAGCCAACAGAGAGCCACGACGATCACTTCGACGTGCCCCCTCAGCCGTAAACTCTTAATCTTCATCCAAAGGTTCTATCACCCGGTGCCGTCGTTGGCACCGGTTGTTTATTGCGCGTTCCGATTCGGTGCTTCGCTCGCCCCCTTCAAATCGTCAGCCTGCACGGCCTGATTCGTGCCCGAGATCACAGGCTTAGTCATCATGGCTCAAAGCTACGCCGCCTCGAACATTGCAAAGATCGTGTTATGGTTCTGCAAACACTTTACGTTATCGTCTTCCTAATCCTCACTCAATCCCCACACAACCTTGATGATGCCTGCGCGGGACTCAAGTATTATTCTGCCGTCTACTGCCTCCGTTCCCGCAATGTTCCCCCTGTGAGCGCGGATTCCCCTCGCTCAAGGCCCGCCAGGACCCACCATCATGCTGACGAAACCCGCCGCCCGTACCTCATCCGCCGCGTTCACACTCATCGAGCTCCTCGTCGTCATCGCCATCATCGCACTCCTCGTCGGCATCCTCCTGCCCGCCCTCGGCAGCGCCCGTAAGGAAGCCAAGGCCATCAAGTGCGCCGCCAACGCCCGCTCCGTCGCGCAGGGTGTCACCATCTATCTCACCGACAACAAGGGCGTTTACCCCGCCGCCTACGTCTACGGCAACACCACCGAAACCGGCACCTGGCGCGTGCAGGATCAGCAGGACGGCCACCCCACCCCGGGCAACGGCTACGTCCACTGGTCCTGGGCCCTGTTCAGCGGCGGTAACGTCCCCGGCAATACCTTTGAATGCCCCGAAGTCTGGAACGGCGGCGCACCCCGCACCAACCCCGGCGAAGACGCCCGCGATTGGGAGCCCGGTCAGACCAACGACATCGGCAGCACCTCCCCCTCCACCACGCCCAGCGATCGCCAGGTCAAGCGCATGGCTTACACCGGCAACGCCGCGATCTTCCCGCGCAACAAGTTCGCCGGCGCCGGCAGCCGCCTCAATCGTTTCGTGAAGGACAGCGAAACCACAAATATGAGCAAGACCATCCTGGTCACCGAGTTCCTCAACTCGACCAACTGGGAAACCCTCAAGGACGACGGCGACAAGATCAAGAGCCACCGCTCGCTCATGCCCTTCGTCGGCCTTTCCTCCGGCTCTGACGTGTACAACGAGCCCATCGGCGGCTCCGTCCCGCGCTTCACCTATCCCGAGCTCTCGTCCATCCTCCCCTCTGACCAACTCGGTATCAACGCCATCGCCAACAACAACTCGTCCCTCAACGCCGTCGGCCGCCACCACCCCGGCGCCAGCGGGCGCTGGGGCGGCACCGCCAACTTCTCGTTCCTCGATGGGCACGTCGAGCGCTTGAAGGTTCAGGACACTGTCGAAAAGAAGCTCTGGGGCGACAAGGTCTACAGCCTCACCGGCTCTGGCACCAGGGTCCGCCCGTAACTCGATCTGAACGCCCCCGCCTGGGAAGGCTCACCGCCTTTTCCTTGCTCGGTGGGGCGTGGCTGGAGAACCCCCCGCATGGCCGCGGGTGAGAGGTCGTAAAAAACGTCGAACGCTGCGCGGCCAGGGCCGCCTGTCGATCCGTCAGGAATCAATGCGATCGGCGCGTGCCGCCCGCTGTGTCTGTCATTCTGTGTCCATTTTCCTTGGAGAGACCCATGAAGAAGAATCGTTTGATCGCCGCCGCCCTCGTGGCGGCCTCGGGCCTCGCCTGCGGCGTGGCTCAAGCCCAGAACAATGTCGTTCACATCTCCGGCGCAACCCTCTTCCAGAACTTCTTCATCTCTCCCTCATCCACCAACGACTTCCTCGATGTTGACCTCGACGGCATCGCCGGTATCAACTCCAACGGCCCCGACCAGCTC
>JBBQMD010000004.1:0-100160 GCA_038328575.1 Phycisphaerales bacterium
TGACGCTCCCGTCGTTGTTGTCCACGTTGATGAAGAACTGCGAGGTTGCGGAGTCAACCGCCGCGGGCGAGCCGCCCTTGCGAGCCATCGCGATGGTGCCACGCTTGTGCGACAGCTTGTTGGTGAACTCGTTCTTGATCGGCGCGTTGGTCGGCTTCTCGGACATGTCCGGCGCGAACCCGCCGCCCTGGATCATGAAGTCCTTGATCACGCGATGATAAATCGTCCCGTCGTAGTGGCCCTTCTCGGCGTACGCCACGAAGTTCGCCACCGTGATCGGTGCCTTCGCGGCGTCCAACTCCAGCGCGATATCCCCCTCGGACGTAGAGAGGACCATGTACACCAGCGATTCCGTCGCCGCGACTTTCGTCGCTTCGCGCGCCTTCACGTCCGCGGGCTTGCCAGCGTCCGGGGCCTTGGGTGTCGTCGGCGCGGGTGTGGTGGCGGGAGCTGTGCCCGGCTGAGCCGCCGCCAGGCCGGCGAAAAACGTCAGCGCGAGTGCAGTGCAAACGAGCGTGGAGCGAATCGACATCAGGAACCTCCTCAGAGAAAAGCGTGTGAGCGATCAATCATCGCGTGGGGCCGGGCAATCCGGCACGCCACCGGATCGGTTTCGGCATAATCCTTGCCTGTCCATGACTTCGCCGCGTTGGGCAGTTTAGATGCTGCCCCCTCAAGCCAACTCCCGCCTTCGCAGCGCCGCCAGCGCAATGGCCAGCCCGTCGGCGACATCCGCGGGCTTCGGCTCGACCGCCAGCGAAAACTCGTACTTGATCGCCCCCTGCATCTGCCCCTTGCCGGCGTGCCCGAAGCCGGTCAGCGACTTCTTGATCTCCGTCGCCTTCAACTCCACCAGCGAGATCCCCGCCCGCCGGGTTGCCAGCAAGAGCACGCCGCGCCCGTGGCCCATGACGATGGAGGTCGCCGGATGCTCGACGTGGGCGTAAAGCGATTCGATGCCGACAAGTTCGGGCTTGAGCTCGTCCAGCAGGGCGACGAACTCGCGTTCAAGTTGGACCAGCCGGTCGGCGATCGGCAGGTCTACTTCGAGCCGGATAACCCCCGCGTCGACCAGAGCCGCGTCGCGCGAGCGCGTCAGCGGCAAAGTGGTCCCGCGCCTTGGCGTTTCCACGCAGCCAAACCCCGTCAGCCGCATCCCAGGATCAACCCCCATCACTCTCAGAGCGATCCTCCCTGCCGCATCTGGGCCATCACACTGTGAACGGTTTGCACAATCGTCTTGGTCACGATGTCCGCCTCAATATTGACCCGTCCGCTCACAACCCACCTAGCCAGGGTGGTCATCCGCAGGGTTTCAGGAATCAGTGCGACGTCAAACGTCCCCGCGGCGAGGTCCACACTCGCGATCGTGAGCGAGACACCATCCAGCGCCACGGAGCCCTTCGAGATTATAGAAGACATGAGAGACGGCTCAGGCCGGAGGGTGACGCGCCATTGACCGTCGGTGTTGATGTGTTGGACAGTTGCGACGCCGTCGACGTGTCCTTGGACGATGTGGCCGCCCAGGAGGGTGGAGGCGGAGACGGCGTGTTCAAGGTTGACCGGCGAGTCTTCTGAAAGATTGCCCAGAGTGGTCTTCTGCAACGATTCTGGAATCGCGACGAAGCTCCAGCGCTGCGGCGCGTTGGGATCGATGGTGCTGACGGTGAGGCAGCAGCCACTGACGGAGATCGAATCACCGACCGACGGACGGTGCTGCCACGGGCCCGCGTCAATGGTCAAACGCCGCCCGGCGTCCACCGTTTCGACCCGCGCCACGCGCCCGACAGATTGCACCAGTCCAGTGAACATGAAGGTCAACCTCGACGAACCTCGCTTCAACTGCGTATGTTTGCAGCCCGCCACAGCGTACACGACTGGAAAGGTTGTCGGATGTTGGAATGGGCTGGCGGCGTGCGGGTGGCGGTCTGGGTGGGGGGTGGGGGATTTACGGAGTTGCGCGGCGGCGTCCGCCTTGACGCCGCGGGCCAGAGTTCGCATACTGCCACGCCTCGTTTCGGGTGAGACAATCAGGGAGCCGCGTCATGCCGGTCGAGTTGAAACTGTTTGCACGAGTTCCCGCCCTGATTCTGCTGGGCGCTGCGTTAGGCCTGGGCGGCTGCCAGTGCTGCGAGGAGGGCTCGAACGACGCCCCCGCAACGACGATTACCACCGCTACGCCCACAACGGCCAGTGGTGCCGAGGGCGACGAGGCGACGACGCCCGCGGAGGCGGAGGTCACTTGGTACGACCCGACCACGTGGTTTAGGTGGCTCGATGGCGAGAAGGAGCCCGTCCGCAAGGCGGCGGCGATCCCGTTCGAGGCGTATTCGACCCTGGGCTATCAGCTTCAATGGACGAGCTTCGCGGCGGTGCAGCCGGGCTCAACCCTGGAAGCGGTTGATATCTTCGATAACGTCATCATCGCGCGCGACAATCGCGCGGCGTTTACGGCGATCTCGCCCAGGTCCGGCGATATCCGCTGGGCCCAGCTTCAGGGCTATGGCCTGGCGAACTTCGTCGGCGTTGTGAAGGCGAGCGAGACGATCCTGCTGATTGAGGAAGGCCAGATCCTGCCGATCACGGCTGACCTCGGGCAGGCGGTTTTAAACTCCCGCGGCAAGCCGGTCGTGCAGACGCTCGGACGCGTGGTGCGGACTGAGCCCTTGAACGTCGGTGGCATGCTGCTGTTCGGGACCGAATCCGGACACGTGGTTGCGCACGTCACCCGCGCCGGTGTGACGAGCTGGCAGTATCTGATCGGCGGACGCGTAGTCGCGAAGCCGACGCTGCTGCGCAACGGGGCGGCGGCGGTGGTGTCGACCAATGGCGATGTCGTCGTGCTGAGCCCGGAGGTGGGTTCGGCGCTGGGGCGTGCGCGAGTGTTTGGTGCGATCGAGACGCCAGCGGTGGCGGGTGTGGATCGGTTCTTTGTGGTGAGCCGCGATCAGTCGGTGTATGCGTTTGATGACCAGACGTGCTCGCCCTTGTGGCGGGTGCGGACCGAGGCGCAGTTGACGAGCTCGCCGTCGTTTGCCGAGGGTAAGGTCTTCGTGCAGGTGCCCGGCAAGGGATTGATGGCGCTGGACGCCTCGAACGGGCAACAGGCGTGGCTGAACAGCAAGATCAGCGGGTCGGTCATCGGCGTTCGCAAGGGGCGCGTGATCGTGTGGGATGGGGCGCGGGCGTCGGTGGTTGAGCCGCTGCGCGGCGACATCATCGCGACGGTCGATCTGCCCGGGCTGAAAGAGCTGCGGGTGGTGCCGTTTGTTGATGGCGACCTGTACGCGCTGTGGAACGAGGGGCAGATCAGCCGCTTTGTGACCAAGTGATCGGGCGCGGCTCGGAGGCGTGTCGATGAGCGACCTGGTCAAGGTGAAGCGGGCGCTGCTGAGCGTATCGGACAAGCAGGGAATGGTCGAGTTTGCGCGCACGCTAGCTGCGCACGGCGTCGAACTCGTCAGCACGGGTGGGACCGCCAAGGCCCTGCGCAATGGCGGGCTCAAGGTGACGCCGATCGAGGACGTGACGCGATTCCCGGAGATGATGGGCGGGCGACTGAAGACTTTGCACCCGATGGTGCACGGCGGCTTGCTCGCGGTGCGCGATGACGCGGAGCACGTTGAAGCGATGCGGACACACGGGATCGAGGCGATCGATCTGGTGTGCGTGAACCTCTACCCCTTTGAGGCGACGATTGCCAAGGCGGGCGCGACGCGACAGGACGCGATCGAGAATATCGATATCGGCGGCCCGAGCATGGTGCGCTCGGCGGCGAAGAACCACGAGTATGTCGCGGTCATCACGTCGGCGGCGCAGTATGCAGAGGTGATGGCGGAGTTGAACGCCAGTGGGGGGGCGACGTCGCGCGCGACGCGCCGGTTGCTGGCGACGCGGGCGTTCGCGATGACCGCGGCGTATGACGGTGCGATCGCGAAGTATTTGATGGCGGAAGAGGGCGCGGCGGGCGAAGCGCCTGGGGCTTTGGGTTCTGGACTTGCGGGCGACGATGGCGGGGCATCGGCGCCAGCGGTGTTTGAGCTGCACGCGACGCTGGCGCAGACGCTCCGCTATGGCGAGAACCCGCACCAGGCGGCGGCGGTGTATCGCGATGGTGATGCTGGTGTGCTCAGCGTGATTCCAGGCGATGCGCCGGGGCAGACGCGCCAGATCCACGGCAAGGAGCTTTCGTACAACAATCTCGCCGACGGCAGCGCGGCGCTGGAGCTGGCGGTGGCGCTGGCGGAACTCGCGCGGTTCGAGCGCGGCGCGGCGTGCGTAGTCAAGCACGCCAACCCGTGCGGCGCGGCGCTTGGCGGCGCGGGGGCGACGGCGCGCGATGTGATCAATGCGGCGCTGGCGGGCGACCCGGTCGCGGCGTTCGGCGGGATTCTGGCCAGCTCGCTTGAGATCGACGAGGCCGCGGCGGAGCGGCTGTGCGCCAAAGAGACTTTTCTAGAGGTGATCGTCGCGCCGGGCTTTACGGCTGGGGCGCTGGCGATGCTCAAGGCTCGATCGGTCAATGTGCGATTGCTGGCGACGGGCCCGCTGGCAGGACGGGCAGCGCCGCGTCGGATGGCGCGGACGATTCCCGGCGGGGTTTTGGTGCAGGACCGCGATCGAATGGCGCCGACGCCTGGCGCGTGGACACGCGCGGCGGGGCCAGAGGCGAAGGCGGAGATGCTGGAGGCCGCGGCGGCGGTTGAGGTGATGGTGCGGGCGATGAGCAGCAACGCCATCGCGATCGGCGGGATCGATGGCTCTTGTGTGCGGCTGTTTGGCGGGGGCATCGGGCAGGTGGACCGTGTAACGGCGTGCCGCCTAGCGGTCGAGAAGGCTCGCGCGTTTGCGGGATCGCTTTTGAGCGCTGGCGCGGGGGCAGCGGATGCGGGAGCGGGTGGAGGTGGGGGTGAGGGCGGGGGCGGGGGCGGGGGCGGGGCGATCGCGGTGTCTGACGCGTTCTTCCCGTTTGATGATGGGGCGCGGGTGCTAGTGGATGCGGGCGTGAAGATGATTGTTCACCCGGGGGGGAGCAAGCGAGACGCCGACACGTTTGCGCTCTGCGAGAGCGCGGGCGTGACGTGCATGATCACGGGCGTGCGTCGATTCCGACATTGAATTTTGTGAATGGAGAGCACGCGCGGGGCCGGATGCGTTATGCTGCGCGGGCGCAGTGAGTCATGGCGCGCACTGGAGGAATGGTCTATGGCGACTGAAGCGAACGCGGTTCGTTTGTACGACGGCGAGACCGATTCGTTGATGCGAGCGGAGCTATCGCCCCAGCGGGTGAGCCTGCTGCCGGGTGAAGGCGTGTCGCCGGGCGTGGCGGGCGCTGTGTCGGCCAGCGAGCGGATCAGGATCTTGTGGGGGCAGGATCTGCTGCGCGACATGATCGATGGGCGATATCGCGCCATCGTCTGCGGCGTGAACGACACGGACAACGCACGCGGGATCGTCAGCCAGCTCGTTGAGCTGGTGCGCACGAGCCAGTGGAGCGGCAAGAGCGTGACGTCGTACGCCAAAATGTTTCAGGAGAGCGTGAGCGTCCACGCGGCCCGCGACAAGGAGCCGTATGTCCTGAAGATTGATCTGGACTCGATGCTGATCCTGGGGCTGCTGCGCCCGCGCGGGCAAGACCACTTCACGATCGAGGATCTGCAACGCGGGTTCACGACCGTCGCCGGAATGCTGCGCGAGCGGCGCGACCGCCTGCCGGTGGCGAGCATCAGTTTTCTCAACGCGCGAGCGAACCGACTGGCCGGGCCGGACGGTCAGGAGCCGTCATTCGAAACCGTCCTGCGAACGATGTACGGCGCCGGATTCCGTGGCGACGTGTACACGGCGCCGACGATGTGGAAGCTGGCGCACGTGGGCGTGTTCCCGAGCTATCCGTTTCCGGAGGGTGTGAGCCGGATGCGCGAGGGAAGTAGCTGAAAGCGGCAAAGCGGCAAAGTGGCGAAACGGCAAAGTGGCGAAGTTTGGAGTTGGTGGGGGGTGGTTTATTTGAGTCGTGATTGGCTGGCGGCGAGGCGGCGGGTGTTGACCTCAACGAAGGCGTGGGGCTCGTCTTTGAGCATCTTGATGAGCTGGCTGGTGGTAATGCCCAGGTGAGCCGCGGCGGGTGCGGGCTGCAAGCGGTGAGCCGCGAGGATGTCCATGGCTTCGGCGAGGAGCGATGGGAAGTCAATGTGTGCGGGGTTGCAGACGATGCGGCCTGCGCCGGAGACTCGCGAGCGCCAGAGGTCTGAGCAGGTGGGCGCGGGCTGGCCGAGCCGCGGGACGGAGGCGTCCAGGGCCTCAAGGAATGCGGCGACGGACTTGCCCTTGGCTTGGGCGGTGAGGGGCGGCGCGGGCGGGGGATCGGTGCGGACGTGGATCGCCAGCAGGCGTCGGAGGCGGCCGAGCGCGACGCTGAGGTTTTGACTTTGGCTGCGGCGTTCGCTCGCCCGGCCGATGAGGCCGGAGGCGGCGTGGGTGATGACGACGGCGGTCTCGACCTTGTTGCGGTTCTGCCCGCCCGGGCCGCCGGTGCGCCCGGTGGTGATGCGGCACGCAGCGAGGAGGGCTTGTTCGTCAAGGCACGCGGGGTGACGCCAGGGTATGAAGTGGGGGGCGTTGTGGATGGAAATGCCGAAGGGCGGACTCGAACCGCCGACCTGAGCGTTATGAGTGCTCCGCTCTAACCAGCTGAGCTACTTCGGCGAGCGAAGGGATGGTACGCCACGATGAGGGTGAGGTGAAGCGGGAGAGGCCTGGAGGTGTTCAGGTTGCGTGAACGGGGGGTGGGAATGTGGCGCTTCGTTGAAGCCCGGTGGCTCGGTGGGTCGATTAAATATCCATGAAACACCTCGCCTCCGGAACACTTGTGATCTGCGACGGCTCGCTACCTTCGCTCACTGCGTTGTGGAGCGAGGCCCAGTGTGAGGCCAGGGCGCGAGCGGCGGTGGGGGGGGGCGGGGGTCAGGGGAATGCGTCTGCTGGGAGCGACGGGGCTGGACGCGTGGTTGCGTGGGGGCTGGGCAATTCTGACTCTGGCGAGGCGTGGCATGACTTGGTGCGCCGTCAGGCCCAGGCCTGCGGCGTGACGACCGTTGAGTTCGCGCCGGTCGGCCGCGGGTTTACTGCGAAGTCGGGCGCTGGGGACGGCGAGCCGAATGGCGGGGGCTTGGAGATTACCCGGATGCTGCTGAGCGCGGGTGAATCTGCGCTGGAGCATGGCCTGACGCGCATCGTGTGGCCTGTTGCGCTGGGGATGGGCGAGGGCGCGATCGGCCCGACGGAGGCGGAGCTGGTGATCAATGCGATTTCGGGTGCCGCGGATCGGGCGCTGTTGTGCTCGCGATTGCTTGCGATCGAGACCGAGGATCGGGCGAGGCACGCGGGCCGAATGGAACTGGACGCGGGCGGGCGGTTCATGATTCAGACGCCGTATCTCGATCTGGGCGAGAGCCAACTGGTGGAGCTGGCGCTGGACATGGATGTGCCGCTGGGGCTGGTGGAGGCGCAGGCGTGCGCGGCCAACGCGCGGTGGTTGCGGGTGATTGAGCGGCTGGGAGCCGTGACGCTGATCCGCCCCGCGGCGTGATCGCGGGGATGGCGAGCGTGCCGGTCTATCGCCGGACAAGGACAGCAACATGGGAATTGTCGTGCAGAAGTTTGGCGGCTCATCAGTCGCCGATGCTCAGAAGATGCGCGCGTGCGCTGAACACGTGATCCAGAGCGTGCGAGCTGGTGAGCAGGTGGTCGTCGTCGTGAGCGCGATGGGCGATTCGACGGACGATCTGCTGAAGCTGGTCTCCAGCGTATCGGCGAGGCCGGACCGGCGCGAGCTGGATCAGGTGCTGGCGACCGGTGAGCTGGTGTCGGTGGGGCTGGTGGCGATGACGTTGCAGGCGATGGGGCAGAAGGCCCGCAGCATGACCGGCGCGCAAGCGGGGATCAAGACGGATGAGGCGTTTGGGAGCGCCGGCGTGCTGGATATCGACGATCGGGCCTTGCGCGAGCTGCTGCGTGAGGGCGTCGTGCCGGTCGTCGCAGGCTTTCAAGGTATGAGCGGTTCCGGCGATGTGACCACCCTTGGTCGCGGCGGGAGCGATACCACGGCGGTTGCGCTGGCGGCGAAGCTGGGCGGTCGCTGCGAGATTCTCAAGGACGTCGATGGGGTGTACACCGCGGATCCGCGGGTTGTGCCCGACGCGCGCCGGCTGACGACTGTGACGTACGACGAGATGCTGGAGGCGGCGGCGCTGGGCTCGCAGGTGATTCATCCGCGCGCGGTCGAGCTCGCAAAGAAGTTCAACGTGCCGCTGCGCGTGATGCACAGCCATGAGCCGAGCCGGGGCGGGACGCTGATCGTGGGAGAGGATGGATCCAGCACGGGGCGGGTGGTGAGCAGCGTGGTGTTGAAGCGCGGGGTGTGCCGCGTGAGCATTCGCGGGCTAGTGAATCGCCCGGGGATCCAGAGCGAAGTCTTCGAGCCGCTGGCGGCGGCGCGAGTGCCAATCGACGACATCATTCAGGAAGAGGATGGGCCGGGCACGATCAACCTGACGTTCACATTGCACAAGGACGACGCGGCGGAGGCGTCGGGCGTCGTGCATGGGGTGGCGGGGAAGATTGGCGTGCAGGCGGTGCGGATCGATAGCGGGCTGGCGACGGTTTCAGCCGTGGGCTCGGGGATGAGATACACACCGGGCGTAGCGGCGAGAATGTTCACGGCGCTGGCGGGCGCGACGGTGCGCATCGAGAACATCAGCACCAGCGAGATCCGGATTTCTGTGGTCGTTGCGGAGCGGGACGGTGCGCGAGCGGCCGCTTGCATCCACGAAGCCTTTGGCCTGCATGTCGACAGCGATTGCGACGGCGTGGCGCCGGAGATTAAGTTGGGTGCGGGGACGGCGCGACGGTCTGAGGTCTGATGTTGGCTGGCCGGTGAGTGCGCTCGCGGGCGGGTGGTCTTGGAGCGTGTGACACGCGGGTGGCGTGTGGGAGCGTGCGGAAGCGAGGGCCGGGCGTGTGTGGCGTGGTTGGGCCCTTCCTACGCTTGCGGCCTATGACGCAGAATGCTCCGGAGAGTGGACGATTCAATACCCGGTTTGGTGATGTGACGCGCTGGTCGCAGACGGTGATCCCGACGCTGCGCGAAGCGCCGGCGGAGGCCGAGGGGCCGAGCCACGTGCTGCTGCTGCGGGCCGGGTACATTCGCAAGCTGGGCGCGGGAATCTATGACTATCTGCCGCTGGGGGCGCGGGTGCTCCGCAAGGTGAGCGAGATCGTGCGCGAGGAGATGAACGCGGCCGGTGCAAGCGAGATGCTGCTGCCGGTGCTGCTGCCGATCGAGCTCTACGCCGGCACCAAGCGCGACGTTGACTACGGCGATCTGCTGTTCAAGATCAGCGACCGCAAGGACGCGACCTACGCGCTGGGGCCGACGCACGAAGAGCCGATCACCGAGCTGGTTCGCGGCTCGATCTCCAGCTACAAGCAACTGCCGGTCAACCTCTATCAGATTCAGACCAAGTTTCGCGATGAGGCCCGCCCGCGGGCCGGGCTGCTGCGCGGGCGCGAGTTCATCATGAAGGACGCGTACTCGTTCCACAGCCAGATCGAGGGCAGTGGGGGGCTGAACGAGACATACGACGCGATGTATCGGGCGTACTCGAATATCTTCACGCGCTGTGGGCTGAGCTTTACGCCGGTGGAGGCCGAGAGCGGGCCGATCGGCGGGAGCGCGTCGCACGAGTTCATGGTCAACTGCGACAGCGGCGAGGATACGATTTTGCGGTGCCCGGTGTCGGGGTACGCCGCGAACGTGGAGAAGTGTGAGATCGGTGTTCGGCCTGCGGGCTCGCTGACCGAAGCGCCCAGCGGCGAACTGACCGAGGTTCACACGCCCAACCTGCCGGGTATCACCGAGGTGGGCAAGTTCATGAAGGTGAAGTCCGACCGGATGCTCAAGAGCATCGTGTTCAAGATCGAGCGCGGCGGCGCGGCGGGCTCGACGCCTGGTGCCGATGCGATGGTCTGGGCGCTCGCGGTGGTGCGGGGTGATCACGATGTGAACGTGGGAAAGGTCAAGCGCGCGTTGCGCGAGATGACCGGGGACGCCAAGGCGACGATCGCGCTGGCGGACGAGAAGGCGGCGCGGGCGGCGGGGTTTGCGATCGGATACGTGTCGCCTCGCACAGTGAACAGCGTGCCGGGGACGGTGCTGCTGATCGACCCGGACGCCAGCGGCGGGGGGTTCTGGGCCAGCGGGAGCGACAAGGCGGACTACCACGTGAAGCACTTCAACTGGCGGCGCGAGGTCGGCGCGAAACTGGACGAGCCGCGTTATGTAAAGATTGCCGACGTGCGCAACGCGATGGTGGGTGATCCGTCGCCTCGCGCTGAGGGCGCCAAGCTCGAGGCGGCGCGCGGCATCGAGGTAGGGCACATCTTCAAGCTCGGCACGAAATACTCCGAAGCCATGGACCTGAACATCCTGGACGAGACTCAGCAGCGCAGGCCGGTCATCATGGGCTGCTACGGCATCGGGGTCAGCCGCACGCTGGCGGCGAGCGTCGAGCAGAATCACGATGCCAACGGCATCCGCTGGACCATGCCGCTGGCGCCGTATCACGTGCTGATCACGCTGATGAAGTTTGATGATCCGCAGACGCGTTCGACCGCTGAGGCGATCGCCAGGCAACTCAGCGCGATCGGGCTGGACGTGCTGATCGATGATCGCGACGAGCGGCCCGGCGTGAAGTTCAAGGACGCGGACCTGATCGGCGTGCCGATCCGCCTCACGCTGGGCGAGAAGGCGCTCGCGGCTCAGAGCGTCGAGTTCAAGCTGCGGAGCGATGATGGCAAGGGCGAGCTGTGCCTGATGAGCGAGGTGGTGCAGCGGTGCGCCGCGGCGGCGCGGGCCGGCGGGCTGACGTGATTGGGAGCGCGACGTGACAGATCCGGGCGAGATCAAGATCGTGCGAGCGCAGTCGGCGAGCGAACTCGCCGACGCGGCGGTGTTGTTTCGGGAGTATGCCCAAGGCCTGCCGTTTAGCTTGGAGTTTCAGGGGTTTGATGCGGAGGTGGCGGGGCTGCCGGGGCGGTATGCGCCGCCGCGCGGGGTGATCATGGTGGCGTATGCGTCGGTGGCGGTTGAGCCGGTGGGGTGCATCGCGCTGCGGCAGATTATTGATGAGCAGACGTGCGAGATGAAGCGCATGTACGTGCGTGGGTCGCATCGCGGCATCGGCCTCGGGCGACGGCTGGCCAACGAGCTGATCGAGTTCGCGCGCGGCGCGGGGTATACACGGATGGTGCTGGACACGGAGCCAGACTTCGCCGCGGCGGTCGGGCTGTATCGCTCGATGGGCTTCATGGACACGTTCCGCTACAACGACGACCCGAACCCGCACACACTGTTCATGGAGCGCGGGATTTGATGGGTTGAGGGTGACGGTGTGACGGGGTATGGGTGTGGGGTACGTGAGGCGTTTGCAGGCGGTGCTCGGATAGAGCCTTGGAGGCTCAAAAACAGCGTCACTCCCCCACTCAACCGTGCCGCCGATAATGCCTGTTATGTAAAACGATGGCTGGGCCGGCGTTGCCGGGCGGGGAGTCTGCTGTTGACATGGAGCGTCGCCCTCGCCAGCGACGGCGACGGCGACCGGGCCAGTCCGACTCACGTTGACATTGGATTTCCTACACTTCAGCCGTGCAGTCCCGGTAGCTCAGTTGGATAGAGCAGCCGCCTTCTAAGCGGCAGGTCGCGCGTTCGAATCGCGTCCGGGGCGTTGGATAATTAGGCATGGCATGGGGTTGCTCTCAGGCGCGCATGCTGGCACAAGTCGGCAAAGCGACGCGAGCGTCGCGCACGCGTGCTTAGCCGAACCGACCGGTCACATACTGCTCGGTTTCAGGGAGCTGCGGGTTCTGGAAGATCTGGGCGGTTGGGCCGTATTCGACGAGGCGGCCCATGTACATGAATGCGGTGTAGTTGGAGCAGCGGGCTGCCTGGTGCATGTTGTGCGTGACGATCACGACAGTGATTCGCCCGGCGATCTCGCGCACGAACTCTTCGATCTTGAGCGTTGCGATCGGGTCCAGCGCGCTGCAAGGCTCGTCCATCAGGAGGATCTCGGGCTCCGCCGCGATGGCGCGGGCGATGCACAGGCGCTGCTGCTGGCCGCCGGACATGCTCAGCGCGGATTCCTTCAAGCGGTCTTTGACCTCGTTCCAAAGCGCAGCGGACCGCAGCGCCTTCTCGCACGCGTCTTGCAGCACGCCCTTGCGGCTCTCGCCATCGATGCGCAGCGAGTAGATGACGTTCTCAAAGACCGACATCGGGAACGGGTTGGACTTCTGAAAGACCATGCCGATGCGCTTGCGGATCTCGATCACGTCAACGCTTGGCGCGTAGACCGAAGAGGCGTTGAGGGTCATCTCGCCGGTGCAGCGGACGGAGTCGATGAGGTCGTTCAGGCGGTTGATGGAGCGCAGGAGTGTGGATTTGCCGCAGCCGGAGGGGCCGATGAGGGCGGTGACCTTGCCGCGCGGGAAGGACATGTTGATGTCGTAGAGCGCGCGGGCCTTGACGTAGTAGAGGTTGAAATCCTTGACGTGGATGATGTGGTCTTCGCGCCTGAGCGCGTCGTGCGTGCGGGTGGTGAAGCCCTGGCCGGCGCGGATGCAGTCGGCGAAGGCCGGGCTTGACATCGGGCCCGCTGCCTCGGGCTGGACCTCGAAGCGCGTGGGCGAGACTGGCGCGATCGCCGGGCTGGACTGGAGGCCGGGCTGCTGTGTGTTCTCAGCGGGCATGGTGGTTGACGACTTTCTCGTAGAGGAGGTCATGGTATCGGTCCCTGCGGGGGATCGGACTCGATCCAGGGATCGGGATCAGAAGGCCTCACCATGAAACTTCCTGCGAAGCGACGAGCGGATGCGGACGGCGGCGGTGTTCATCGTGACGACGACGACGATGAGTAGGAGTGTCGTACACCAGACGATCGGCTTGGCGGCCTCGGAGTCCGGCGATTGAAAGCCGACATCGTAGATATGAAAGCCCAGGTGCATGAACGAGCGGTCAAGGTGAAGGAAGGGCCACTGCGTGCTCAACGCCGATTCCGGCGCGAGCTTGACGGCGCCGACAAGCATTAGCGGCGCGACCTCGCCCGCGCCGCGCGCCATTGCCAGGATCGCGCCCGTCATGATGCCCGGCATCGCACGAGGCAGCACGATGCGCTGGATCGTCTGCCACTTGCTGGCGCCGCAACCAACCGAGCCCTCACGCATCGAGCGTGGCACGGCGGCGATCGCCTCTTCGGTTGCGACGATGACCACCGGGAGCGTGAGCAGCGCGAGCGTGAGGGCGGACCACAGCATGCCCTTGGAGGCAAACTTTGGCGAGGGGGCGTAGGCCTCGAAGAAGCCCGTGAAGTACGGCGTGGTGGCAAAGAGCAGCGCGATGACGATCGCAACCCCGCACCACGCAGCGATGCCGAACTTCGCCAGCACGGTTTGGGACACCGTTGAAAGTTGGCCGGGTCGAGGCCTGGACGCCAGGCCAAGGTAGACGCCGCCGATCACCAGGGCAGCGAGCATCCCGAACGCGAGCCACCAGGCAATCATCGACGGGATCGGGATCGTGGTGTTCAGCAGGGAGAAGTCCTGCGACAGCGTGACGCCGGAGCCCTTGTCAACGTATGCGCCGAGTGTGTAGCAGAAGAAACCGAGTCCGAATACGCCGTAGACGATTGAGGGCACGCCAGCGAGGTTGTTGATCGCGATGCGGATGGCGCTGGTGAGCGGGCCCTGGCGGGCGTATTCACGCAGGTAGATCGCGGCAATGACGCCCAGGGGGACGACCAGCACGCTGAGCAGTATCGTGAGAAGGACGGTGCCGAAGATCACCGGGAAGATCCCGCCCTCGGTGTTGGCCTCGCGCGGCTCGCCGAAAATGAACTCGTTCCAACGTGAGAGATAGACGCCGAACTTCTCGACGACGGACATTTCGTTAGGCTGCACGGCGCGGACGACCTGTGACAGCCGCATCGGCTCGTTCAACTCGGTCTGGCGGGTCGGGGCGAAGCGGTTGCTGGTCGGCTCGACAAAGAGCCCGCGCACGCGACCGTCCTCGGCGTCAAGAGCCGCGGTCCGTGTCGTGATCTCGGCGTAGGACTTTTCGAGACGGGCTCGTTCCTCTTCGGCGCGCGAGGTGATCGATTCAAGGTTTTTCTTAAGCTGTGCGACTTTTTCCGGCGTGGCTCGCGATGAGGACGTGGGTCGCTCCACCCACGCGAAGATCGCACACATGACCAGCACCACGACGCATCCCATGCGCATCGCGCTGCGCACCGGGCTTACCGAGGCGACGTGCCCCGCAATGGGCGGCGGCGTCCGCAGCGCAAACACCCCGACGATCGACATCGCGAGCACGATGAGGCTCAGCCCCCACACCCAGATTGGCGAGACGACCGCCCCACCATCGACCGCGCGCTCGGCGCGATCAAGGTCGAGCGCCGCCTGCTTCACACGCAGCCGCAACAGTTCGATCTCGTGATTCACCTTGCCGACTTCGGTGCGATTCAGGCGCTCGATTTCATCAGCCCGGGCGACCGCCAGCGGCCAGTGCTTGTCGAACGCCGCCATCGCTTTGGCGGGGTCTGATGCGCCGATCGTGCGGGATTCTTCGACGACCAATCGCCCGTCGGCCTCGGTCTTGACGACGCGGCGCTCGACCTTCACCGGGCCAAACTCGTCGGTCAGGGCCTCGGACTTGACGACGCTCTCGGGCGTGCCAGTCAAGGTGCCGAGGCTCTTGAGCACGACGCCGGCGGGCTTGCCGAACCAGGGCCCCCACTCGCGTCGCTCCAGCATCACCGCTGCGGCGGGCGTGCTGCTGTCGATGATCTGATACGCGGGAAGCCAGAGGAAAGACTGCCCCCCCACCTCGCGGTTGCCGATGCGGTACAGCCGGCGGAGGTGCTCGCCCTTGGCGTTCAGCGCGCCCTCGGGAAGCTTGCCCGCGGCTTTCATCGTCGCAACCGCGGCCCGGTCGCCGCTCGACGGGTCGTAGGCCTCCTCGATCATGCGGATGCCCAGCAAGGTCTTCGGACCGGCGTCGACGGTATAGGTCACGCGTTCGATCTGGCGGGGCCAGAAAGCGGCGCCGCCGTTGTACAGCACCAGTGAGAGGAGCGTGATGATCATGACCACGCAGAGCACCAGGGCGGTGCCGGTGATCCAGACCATGGGCTCGCCTCGAGCGTGAAGCGGGGTTGCTCGCGTGCGGGCGCGTGTGCCGGGGTGTGCGGGCGTCGGGTTCTGGATCGTTTGGGCCATGGGTCGTGATCCGGTCACGTCTTTGGAGTGGTAAGCGAAGAAAATCAGAGTGCCGCCGAGCGCTTGCGGAAGCGCTGGCGAACGATCTCAGCGATGGTGTTGACAACGAACGTCAGCACGAACAGGCACAGCGCGCCAAGGAAGAGCACGCGATAGTGAGTCGAGTCTTTCGCGGCCTCGGGGAGTTCGACAGCGATGTTGGCCGAGAGGGTCCGGAAGCCGGAGAAGATGTTGAGATCCATGACGGGCGTGTTGCCGGTGGCCATGAGGACGATCATGGTCTCGCCGGCGGCGCGTCCGAGGCCGATCATGCAGGCGGAAAAGATGCCCGAGCCGGCGATGGGCAGGACGACCTTGATCGCGGTCTGCCAGCGTGTGGCGCCGCAGCCAAGCGAGGCGGAGCGAAGCGAGCCGGGGACCGCCGAGAGCGCGTCCTCACTGATGGTGTAAATGATCGGGATGATCGCGAAACCCATGACGATGGCGACGACCAGTGTGTTTCGCTGCGAGTATGACCCGAAGAGCGAGTCGCGCGCGTCCATCCCCATCGAGCTCAGCAGCGACGCCAGCGCCATTGCGCAGAGGATCGAGCCGGCGAGCGTGATCGCGAACTTCACAAGCTGGATGCTTGCGGCGCGCACGCCCACGCGGACGGACGCGTTCCGCGTCATCAGCTCATCAACAAATCGCTGACGCAGTAGAGTGATGAGGATGAACGACGCGGGCGTCATCAGCAGGAACCAGCCGGACCACGCGCTGCCGACGCTGCCATCGAGCCATCGACGAAGGCTCGGCTCCGCCAGACCCTCCTGCGCGATGATTGGCGCGAGCGCCGGGTTGCTCACGCTTCCCGCCGGCTTCACGAGTTTGCCCTTCAGAACGTAGAAGCCTTCGTGGCGAGCGACGCGCGCGTCGTCGGGCGTGATGTATGCGGAGTCCTTGAGTGATGCTGGCCATTGCGAGCGCGGGATCTCCGTCGTCGAGCCTGCCAGCACCAGCACGTCCGCTTCGCTGGGGCTGAAGAGCCAACGCTCGACGGGGCCGGAGATGAGCGCGGTCGAGGCGACGCTGATCGCCATGACCAGCGCGACCATCGCCAGGTGGCGCGTGCTGCTCAGGGCCGCAGTGATGCGTGTGGGGACGAGCTGCCACAAGTACGCCGCCAAGAGCGCGCCGACCGGCACCGTGAAGAACGCCAGCAAGATCGCTGGCAGCACGTCGCGCGCGAACGGGGCAATGACCATCGCAGCGATGAAGCCGAGCACCACGCTGGGCAGCGACGCCATCATCTCGATGACGGGCTTGATGGTGTTGCGGACCTTGTGATGCAGGATCTCTGAGGTGTAGATCGCCGCGAAGATCGCGATCGGCGCCGCGAAGAGCATCGCGTAGATCGTTGCTTTCAGCGTGCCGAAGATGAGGGGCGTCAGCGAGTACTTGATCTCGGCGGTGTCCTCGCCGGCGGACGACTGCCAGGTGTACGAAGGCCCGGCATCGCCCTCGTACCAGACTTTGCCCGCGAGCGAGTAGACGGAGGCTTCGCGCTCCGGCGCGTCGAGTTCAAAGGTGCGCAGTGTGCCGTTGGCGCTGATCGAGGCGAAGCCATCGACCTTCGGCGCAATCACTGCGAGCACGGGAGCCGAGGGCGACGCGTAGCCGTCGCTAGCGCGAAGGTCGGCGATTTCCTTGTGGCTGGTCATGTGCCGGACGCTGAAGCCGCCGTCGGACGACGCGACCAGGAACGAGCGGTCGCGCAGCGAGATCCCCAGCGCCCCGACCGGCGAGCCGACGCCCTCGAACCGATGGACGACGACGAACTTCTGCTGATCGGGAGTTGAGAGCGTGTTCGCGCGTGAGACGAAGCCGCCGACGACATCGCCGCGATCATCGGCGATTACCAGCGTCTCTGCGCCCAGCAGCATCGCGGCGGTCGAAACCGTCCGCCCTGCGGGCACCACGTTGACCGTCTCGGCCTTGACGAATCCCTCGCGTTCGGCACCGCCCTCGACAACGCGCGAGTAGCGATCAAGGCGCCCATCCTTCCACAGGCAGAAGATCGAGGCGCCGCTGCCGGTGACGAAGAAGTAATCCGGAAGCGGTGCGCCATCGGTGCGCTTGACGAACGCGAATGACTCGCTTTCGAGCTTCGCGCGGGGCTCGCCGCCGCTGAGCGGGCGGATGAATGAGACACGATTGAAGACGCCGGTGCCGTCCTCGCGGATGACGCCAAGGTACTGGGCGGAGGCCGAGGCGCGAAGATCAAGACGTGCGATGGCACCCGTGCCCTCGGTGATCTCGACCGCCGGCGCCAGCGAAAAGCTGGGCGTCGTCGCGCGATATTGATCGATCGGCGTGCGTTCGAGGAACCCGGCGTTGTACGCGATGCGCCCGCCGCGATCAATCGTTCGCGCCTGGGGCGGAATGTCGGTGGCCTGAAGGAAGTCGGTCTTGAACTCGAGCGTCGCCAGGCGAACCGTGCCATCGGCAAAGCCCACGGCGAACTGACCCGACTCCGTTCGCTGCGACGCAGCGGTGATCGCCGGCACCGCAGGGATCACGCGCTCCACAGAGAACGCCGCCGCACTCGGCTGCGTGCCAGTTGCGACACTCACGCGCTTCGCGGTGCTCGAGGACTTGCGGTGATCGAGCGTGACGGAGGTCAGAATCCCGTCGCTGGTGAGGACGCTGGCGACGCCTCGATACTCGTCGATTCCCAGGGCCAGCGGAGGGGCGTTGAGTGTGAGCGAGCGTTCGACGCTGCGCGAGGCGCTGCCGGCTTTGAAGAGCGGCGCGACGTTGGCCGCGAGATAGACCATGATGCCCATGACACAGACCACGACGCCGATGCCGCCGATGGTGACAATGATGCGCATCGCCGAGTCAATCGTGCGGACGTACGACTTGGTCACGCGCCGGTAGTTCGGCGCGGGAGTGGCGGGCGATGCTGGAGAGGGTGGGGTACTCATGCAGTGTTCGCCGGTCGCGGGGACTGGAACCAGAAGGCCCGACGAAGGGTGTTGACCTTCGTCGGGCCAAAGTTTTTCTCGCCTCGTCGCGGGCATCTGATCGGATCAGATCAGCCGCAGGGGCGGTTACACGAAAGTGGCTCGCTCTGGAGTGCAGAGCGGGTGCGTCCGTGAATCAGAACTTGGCTTCGAGGCCGACCGACTTCAGGGCGGCGCGCGCGGCGTCGGCCTTGATCGGGAAGTAGCCGTCCTTGACGACGCTTTCCTGGCCCGACTGGCTGTAGATCATCTTGATGAACTCAGCGCGAAGAGGCTCAAGCTGAGTGTTGGGCTTGTGGTTGACATAGCAGTACAGGTAGCGGGCCAGCGGGTAGCTGCCGTCGTACGCGAACTCGGCCTCGGCGGCCACCGCCTTGTCCTTGGAAGTCTTCTTGACCTTCAAAGCCTTGACGTCCGCGGTCTTGTAGCCCAAGCCCGAATAGCCCATGGCGAACTTGTCCGTCGCGATCGCTTGGATCACGCCGCTGGAGCCCGGCTGCTCCTTGACGGTGGTCTTGAAGTCCTTCTTGGAGAGCGCGTGCTCCTTGAAGTAGCCGTAGGTGCCCGAGGAGCTGTTGCGGCCGTAGAGGGCCACGGGCTGGCTGGCCCACGCGGCGTCCTTCACGCCCAGGTCGCCCCAGGTCATTTCCTTGCCGTCAACCGAGAAGATCGCCTGGAGCTGCTCGAAACTGACCTCCTCGAGGGGGCAGTCCTTGTTGACGAACACAGCCAAGGCGTCAACCGCCGTGGGCAGGCCGACCGGCTTGTAGCCAAACTTCTTCTCAAAGGTGTCGATCTCGCTCTTCTTGATCTCGCGGCTCATGGGGCCGAACTGCGCGATGCCCTCGGTCAGCGCGGGTGGGGCGGTGCTGGAGCCCTTGCCCTCAATCTCGATCTTGACGCTGGGATACTGAGCCTTAAAGGCCTCGGCCCAGTGCGTCATGAGGTTGTTCATGCTGTCCGAGCCGACGGACTTGATCGTGCCCGAAACGCCTTCCACCTTCGTGTACTTCGGCAGAGCCGAATCCACGGCGACCTTGCCCGGTGCGCCGAGCGCCGAGGCGGACATGGCCAAAACTGCTGCGAGTGCCAACGTTGATTTCATGCGAGACTCCTGTGAGGGTTGCATGCGGATCATCCGCACGTACCAAGTCTTCGCGAGCGCGCGGGCACAGACGCGTATCCAAACATGAAGACTCCATTAAGGAATTGCGAAACCCCACATGTTGGTCGAAAGCGCGTCTATCTGTGCCGAAACGCTGTTGATCATGCATGATTCATTGGCGAACAGGTCGAGTTCAAGGCAAAACGCTATGGCGGTTGGCATACACCCAAACGCATGTTCGGCATGTCCTGCGTTCGCTGACACCTCTCGCTCGCCATCACCCCACCTCAAACACGCACTCGATCTCGACCGGCACGCCCAGCGGGAGCGAGCTGCTCCCGACCGCGGCTCGCGCGTGCCGTCCGGCCTCGCCAAAGACCTCGACCAGCAGATCGCTGGCGCCGTTGGCGACCTTTGGGTGATCGCGGAACTCAGCATCGCAGGCGACGAAGACGCCGATGCGCACGACGCTCTTGATGTGATCAACCGAGCCAAGCTCTGCCGCGCAGGCCGCGAGGGCGTTCAGCGCGCACTGGCGAGCGCACTGGATGGCGAGGTCCATCGACACGCCATGGCCGACGATGCCGGTGGCTAGGAGCTTGCCGTCGATGAAGGGGATCTGGCCGCTGACGAAGAGGAGGCCGGCGGCGCGCCGTGTGGGGACGTACGCCGCGACGGGCTTTGCGGGCGTCGGAAGCGTGATCCCGAGCCGGCGAAGGTTGTCTGAGGGCGTGGATGGCGCGGGCTGGCCTAGGGAGGTGGTCATGACCCGAGCGTAGTCGAGGAGTGGCACGCGTTGGCGCGAACGGGAAGGCGGGAATCGCTCGTCGCCAGACGCGAGTCTCAAGACGCAAGGCCAACACCATCGCTTAGGCTGATCCGCGTGGCGCTTACTCGTTCGAGTCGCGTGCGGCGGACGCTTCGCGTCGCTCGGCGCGAGATTCGTGGAGCGCCTTGGGCGTGACGTGGAACGTCGCCATGCACTTTCCAACGCGAAGCTCTTTGCGCAAGCCGCGCGTGGGCAGTTGCTGGACGATGTCCATCTCGATCTCGAAGTTGAACTCGTGGCCGGTGCGGAGGCACTCGTCGAGGCTCTTCAACGGTGTGACCCGGTAAATCGCCGGCCCGAAGCACGGGCGCAGGAAGCGATACTCCAGGCGCTTGCAGACGACGGTGTAATCGGCGCCGCAGTAGCCGTAAATGTACATCCCGCCGGCAATCTCGCTGTTGGCGAGCAGGCTTGCGCCAGCCATGGCGTTGTACCAGTTGCGGTTGAACCGACGGAACGGCAGCACGGCGGAGAACGTGTTGCCGTCCACTTTCTTGATCTTGATGCCGCTGCGAAACGCGTAGGGCAGCCAGATGAGGCTGGCGACGCGATGCCAGAACGTGCTGCGGCTGGTAAGGCGCGCGACACAGTTCTCGAGCTTGTCCATAAAGCGGCGCTTGCGAAGATGCGCCGGGCCGGGCCTGGTGATCGCGCCGGGCGCTCTGGTCGTCGCATCGGACTTGGACTCGGGTTGGGCGAGGCCCGCGTTCACGCCTTGGGACTGCTCGATGCCGGGCGCGCGCTGGTCGCCGTCGGGTGACATCGCAACGGGTTGGACGGGCGTTCCTGCCGACACTTGATTGAAGGATAGCCGATTCCCCCGCGTCGGTGTCGCGCAGGGCGGGGCGCGTCCGCCCGGTGTGGGGATACGCTCTGCCATGGTCAAGCGACGGATTATTTTGTGGTCATTTGCGCTGCTGTTCGCGGCCGCCGTGGCGGTGTCCGTCTATGTCTACATCGACGTGCGCGCAGAGCTTGCGCGCGTGCAGGCCCAGCCAACACCCGGCTTGCAGACTCCCGGCCCTAACACCCCTGTAAGGTAAGTGAGGGCTGGCGGTTGAATCGCACTGCAAGCCGCTTCGCGGCGGCGGGCTTCCGATACGCTTGGCCATGAACATTCTCATCACCGGCGCCAATCGCGGGATCGGCCTTGAACTCGCGCGGCTCGCAGCATCTCGCACCCACACGGTTTTCGCGACAGCGCGCAGGCCCGACGAAGCGACCGAACTGAAGAAGATCACGCCGCACGTGCTCGCGATGGAAGTCGCCGACGAGCAGTCGATCGTGAGCCTGGGCGCCGCGTTGAGCGACGGCTCGCGGTTTCCGATGCTCAAGGACAATGGCCTTGACATTCTCATCAACAACGCCGGCGTGAGCAGCACGGGCAAGCGTCTGGGGGAGCTCACGGCGCCCGAGATGGCGCGGGTGTTCATGATCAACTCGATCGCCCCGCTCCTGGTGACGCGACACTGCGTCGAGCTCCTGCGACGCGGCAAGCGCAAGATGATCCTGCATGTGACCAGTCAGCTCGGCTCGATCGCCAACAACACCGGCGACAGCTCGTACGCCTATCGCGCCAGCAAGGCGGCTCTCAACCAGCTCAACCGGTCACTGGCGGCGGAGTTGGGGAGCCAGGGTTTCACCTGCATCGCGGCCCACCCGGGCTGGGTCAAGACCGACATGGGCGGACCGAACGCCCCGCTGACGCCGGCGCAGTCCGCCGCGCACCTGCTAAAGCTGGCAGAAACCACGGAATCTTCGAAGAACGGGGCGTTTCTCAACTATGACGGCGCGGTGCTTCCGTGGTAGACTGTGCGCGTTCGAACTTGAACCCTTTGCAACGGAGCCACTTTATGAAGCGTTTGATCCCCACGATCGGCTTTGTCACCCTTGTCGCCTGCTCGCTCGTCACGACCGGTTGTGAGGACAAGTCCGCGGCTCAGAAGGCGATGGACAGCGCTGGCAAGAACATGGAGAGGGCCGGCGAGAACGTCAAGAAGGCTGGTGAAAACGTTGGCGAGGCCGTGAAGAAGGCGACCGAGCCAAAGTAATCGCGCAGTCCAAGAGGCCGTCGCAAGCGAATGAGAGAGCGCCCGCGCTGCTCAAGCCACCGGCATGAGAGCGGCGCGAGGCTATCTTCATGTCCAAAGGAGCTTCCAGATGTGGTTTGCGATGACAATGTCGAGCGTGGTGGTGGTCGGGCTTGCGCAGTGCTGCAACGCGTCAAGTGAGCCGGCGATGAGTTCGCCTGCGCGATCGTCAGCCCCCGCGTCCGCCGCCTCCCCCGCTGCTCCCGCGAAGCCGACGACCCCCGCCGACGCCAAGCCCAGCGATGCCAAAGCCTCACAAACCAAGGGCGTGTTGGACTTCACGCTGACTGATATCGACGGCCAGCCGTACGACCTCGCCCAGCACAAGGGCAAGGTGGTGATGCTCGTGAATGTCGCCAGCAAGTGCGGGCTGAGGCCGCAGTATGCGGCGCTGCAGAAGCTCAATGAGGAGTACAAGGAACAGGGGCTCGTGGTCATCGGCCTGCCCTGCAACGACTTCCTGGAGCAGGAGCCCGGCACCGAAGCCGAGATCAAGGCGTTCTGCTCGTCCACCTACGGCGTCTCGTTCCCCATGATGTCCAAGGTCACGATCAAGGGCGCGTCGCGCTCGCCGATCTACCAGTTCATCATCGATCAACCCGCGCCCATCGGCGACGGCAAAGAGCCGAGCTGGAACTTCACCAAGTTCATCGTCAACCGCGATGGCAAGCTCGTCGAACGCGTCGAGCCCCGGACCTCGCCGACAGATGAAAAGGTTGTCGCCCGGATCAAGGCACTGCTAAGCGAGAAGCCCTCGACACCCGCCGATGCGCCGAAGCCGGACGCAAAGTCGCCAGCTCCTGCGACCACCGCTCCCGGCGCGTCGCCCGCGGCCCCGAAGAAGTAATCACGTTGCGCTGATCGCACTGGCGATCTTCGCCGCCAGGGCGGAACCCTCAACTGGGTCGAGCTTTGTCGCGGGCCACGTGATGCCCAGGCCAGACTTCGCGCTGGGCTTGGGGATCACATGGAAGTGCACGTGCATCACCGCCTGGTTCGCACGCTCGCCGTTGTTCTGCAAGACGTTGTAATCTATACACCCGGTCGCGTGCATCACCGCCCGGCAGATGCGCGGTAGCGCCCGCCCGATCGCGCTCGCAGACTCATCGCTCAGCTCCGCCAGCGTCGCCTTCGCCTCACGCGGCACAACCAGCGTGTGCCCCGCACTCAGCGGCGCGACATCAAGAAATGCGAAGACGAGCGAGTCCTCGTAGACCTTGTGGCAGGGGATGTCGCCGCGGATGATCTTGGTGAAGACGGAGTCGGGCATGGCGGGAGGGGAATGGGACTTAGGGACCAAAAGATAGAGTGGGCGGGGGCAAGGGATAGGGGAATCCGGGTATCGAGGGATCTGGGAAGGCAAGGGGAAGCGCAGGGTCCGCGGGACGCCTTACGAGAATATTCGTTCTTGCGGTGGCACGATTTCGTCGGTGACGGGGTGGTCTACGTCAAGGCGATAATCGCCGGAATAGCACGCGGTACACCAGTGCTCCGGCGGGCGGCCGGCGCAAGCGAGCATGCCGTCGAGCGAGAGATACGCCAGCGAATCGACGCGTAGGAACTCGCGGATTTCTTCGACGCTGCGACCGCTTGCGATGAGCTGGTCGCGCGTCGCGAAATCGACGCCGAAAAAGCACGGATGGCGGATGGGCGGGCATGAGATCCGCAGGTGGATCTCTTTGACGCCGGCGTTCCGAATCTGTTCGATCTTGGCGCGGGTGGTGGTGCCGCGAACGATGGAGTCGTCGACAATGATCAGGCGTTTGTCTTTGACAATCTGCGAGATGACGTTGAGCTTGAGACGCACCGCGGCTTGTCGCTGCTGGGGCGTGGGTCGGATGAAGGTGCGGCCCACGTAGCGGTTGGGCACGATCGCCTCGCGAAGCTGGATGCCGCTGGCGCGTGCGTATCCCACGGCTGCGGAGCGACCGGAGTCGGGCATGGGCACGACGTAGTCGGCTTCGACGGGCGACTCGCGCGCCAGCGCCTCGCCGAAGGCTTCTCGCGTAAGTTGAACGTTCTGGCCGAAGACCAGCGACGCGGGGTGGGCGAAGTAGACGTGTTCGAACACGCAGTGCGCCGGCGGGACGCTGGTCTCCGCGAAGCGGCGCGAGCTCACGCCCTTGTCCGAGAGCGTGACGATCTCGCCGGGATCAATCTCGCGGACGTACTCAGCGCCCATCACCTCAAGCGCAACCGTTTCGGACGCGACGCAGTGTTGCCCGCTGGGGAATCGCCCGAGCACCAGCGGGCGCCAGCCCCAGGGATCACGCGCGGCTTCGATGCGGTCACGAAAGAGCATGACCAGCGAGAACGCGCCTTCGAGGTGGCGAAGACTCGCTACCAGCGGGTCGCTGGTTTGTTGCTGCGCCGGGGCGGCAAGCAGGTGGATGATGACTTCGGTGTCGCTGGTGGTGTGGAAGAGGTGCCCGGCCTTCTCGAACTGATCGCGAAACGCCGCGGCGTTGATGAGGTTGCCGTTATGTGCGATCGCGACCTGCCCGCCAACATAGCTCTCCAGCAGCGGCTGGGCGTTGCAGGCCAGCGACCCGCCGGCGGTCGAGTACCGGTTGTGGCCGATGGCCCCGGCGGTGGCGAGGGCGTCGAGTTTGGCCAGCAGGTCAGGGCCTAGCACCTCGGGGACCAAGCCCATTCCGGTGTGGGCGGTGAGCCGCGAGGAGTCGGACACTGCGATGCCAGCGGATTCCTGCCCGCGATGCTGCTGGGCATAGAGGCCGAGGTAAACGGTGGACGCTGCGCCGGGCACGCCCCAGACACCGACCACGCCGCACTTTTCCTTTTTTTCGTAGGCGTCGATCTGCTCGGCGGCGGTTGCCGGCGAGTGACCGGCCTGCCCAGCAACATCCGGCGAGTGTCCGGCACGCGGGGCACGCGTAGCGCGATGAGCGTTTGCGGCGTGCGCCGTCGGCGAGATCAGCACCGGGAGAGAGATTGTGTGGGCCATTGAACAACGATACGCGCGGCGGATCGATCGCACGCGCCAATCCGATCAGCGCGACGCGCCGGGCGAGCCTGTTCCCAGTCGCCCCTTCAACTCTGTCGCCGCGTCCCGGGCGCGCGTGCGGAGCGCATCGATTTCCTCCTGACGCCGGGCGGAGTATCGCGCGATGAGCTGGCCCTTGGGCCCGACCAGGTAGATCTCAAAGGGATGGATGATGTTGCTCATCGTGCTGCCGTCGGCCAGCGTGATCGGGTCGTCTCCCGCTTCGTCAACGTGGACCTTGAAGTCGTTGACAAGGAGTTGGCGGGCAATGAGCGCCGGCGCGCCGTTCTCCAGCGGGTGCGGCTCGGTGACGAACTTCCACGTCCGCCAGTCCACGCCCACCTTCTGGCCCCACTGCTTCATGATGCTGGGCGAGTCGTGCTCCGGGTCAAGGCCCATCGCGACAAACTGCACATTCGTGTCCGCAAGGTCTCGCTGGAGATTGATCATCTGCGCGATGATCGTCGGGCACGCAAGCGGGCAGTTGCTGAACACCCACGAAGTGATCGTCACGCGCTTGGAAAAGATCGACTCGGTGACGCCTTCGCCTTCCTGGTCAACCAGTCGGAATGGCGAAATCTGAATCAAATCACCCGGGTAATCCGGCGAGAGAGGCGTGCGCGGCGCCGGCTTGTCGGCAGGCTGCGCCGGGTAGTTCACCAGCGCGTAGCCGCTCAACACCAGGAACACCGCCCCGACAATCACCAGCGCCTTCATCCATTTGGGCGTGCCGATCGCGCCCGGCGTTGGGCCTGCGGAGCCTGCGCTGGCCAGCGACCCCGGCTGCTGAGAACGAATCGATTCGGTCGATGGCGCCGGGTCAGCAGATGACATTGCCAGGGGCTCCTTGGTCACAGGCATTATGACTTTACGACCGCCCACGGGCTTCGGTTCGGTTGACCTGAAGCCGCAACGAACTTACGCGGAGCGCCCGCGGCTCAGCACCACCCACCCGAACCCCGCGCCCACGAGGGCAAACACCGATGCCAACAGCCAGTGCTGCGGAGTGACGCGCTCAAATCCTTGCAGCAAGGCGGTGCGGGCCAGGTCGCTGGGCCAGGTGAGCGGGTTGAGTTTCATCGCATACTGCATCGGCATTGACGCCCCCTGCGCCGGAAAGAATGCCCCCGACAGGAGCAACATCGGCATGAGCACCAGGTTCATCACGGCGTGAAAGCCCGACGTGCTGTTCACCCGCCACGCAAACGCGAGCCCGATCCCCGTGATCCCCAGGCTCATCAGCGCGATCGCGACCAGCGCGATGAGGTACGAAACGGGGTGAAACGGCAGACCTGCCAGCGGACCCGCGGCCAGCATGACCGCGCTCTGGGCGCTGGCGATCAGCGCCGAGCCGACGACCTTGGCCCCGACGATTGACCACGTCGGCGCCGGGCTCACGATCGCACCCTGCAGGAATCCCTCGTTGCGGTCCTCGATCAGCGACATCGCGGCGAAGATCGACGTGAACACGCTGGTCATCGCGCTCATGCCGACCACGAGATACGCCCCATATGGCACGCCGCCGGCGATGGTGGAGCCGGCCATTTGCAGCGAGAACGATTCCCCGAAGCCGGAGGCCAGCACGACCCAGATGATGGCGGGAGTGGCGATGCTGGCCGCGACGCGCGCGGGCTGACGCCAGAATCGCGCAAGCTCGCGCCAGAGCAGCGCACTAAACGCGGCGATGCCGGGCGCTCCGCCGGCTCGCGCGTGCCCGGTGCTCGCGATCGCCTGGGTCATCGCGGCTCCTTCGCGCTGCGAGCCGCGTTGCTGATGAGCGGCTTGCCGGTGAGGGAGAGATACAGGTCCGCCAGCGTCGGTGGGCCGACCTGAAAGGTCAGCCCCGCGTGCGTCAGCCGCTTCACGGCGTCGTCGGTGCGCGCCGGCGTGCCCGGGCGCGAGGGCGTCGATCGCCCAAGCACAATCCCGCCCGGCTCGGTCGTGACCTCCAGCCCGCAGCCTGCCAGCAACGCTGGCACGTCCAGCGCCTCGCCCGGCGGGAGTGTGACGCGGATCACCGTCCCGCCCAGACGGCGCTGCAAGTCCGTTGGCGCGCCATCGGCGACGATCGCGCCGTCGTGCAGTAGGACCACGCGCTCGGTCAACTCTGCCTCGTCCATCAGATGCGTGGACATCACGATCGTGAGCGGCCCGCGATCGCTATCGCCACTCTCGCCTGCCTCGTTCACATCGTCCACCCGGCGCGCGGCTCGGGCGCTCGCGAGCGAGCTGAAGAACTCCAGCCTAGCGCGAAGATCCAGCCCGCTGGTCGGCTCGTCAAGAAACAGCACGTCCGGATCGCCCATGATCGCGCGCGCCAAGTCGACGCGTCTCGCCAGCCCACCCGACAGCGTCTTGACTCGATCGGCCATTCGGTCAGTAACGCCCAGCGCCGCCGCGGCCCGCCCCGCGGCCTCGGTTGCCTGTCGCGATGACATCGAGAGCAGCGCCCCGGCGAGCCGCAGGTTCTCCGCGACGGTCAACATCGGATCCAGCGCCGGCGACTGAAACGCGACACCGATTCGCTTGCGGATAGAGGCCAGCGCCGCAGGCCCCGCCAGCGCGTCGTGCCCCAGAACGTGGATCTGCCCCGAGTCCGGGCGGTGCAAGGTCGCCATTGCCTTGAGCAGTGTGGACTTACCCGAGCCATTGGGCCCAAGCAGCGACACCCACTGCCCGCGCGAGATCGCCAAGTCTGCCCCGGCCAGCGCCACGCGCCGCTCCGATTGGCCCATCCGACGCGCCGCCCGCACCAGCGGATACGTCTTGCGGACGCCGTGGACGACGATCGCATGTGTGACCCGCGCCACCGACTCCACTGCGAGCGTGCCGACGCCCGGCCTCCTGCGCATCTGCTCCGGAGACTGTGGTGAGGGATCGTGCATCTGGAAAAACTACCCCGCCAACCCCTGTCAAAGCGATCAGCGAAGCAGCGCCCGAAGCACACTCTCGCCAACCATGAACAGCAACAGCAAGGGCAGATGAATGATTGATCCGATGAACACCGCTCGTGCCCGCGCTCTGGATCGTTCGAGCATGAGTTGAACGGTCGACGCCAGGAAGACGAGGCTGGTGAACGACGCCGCGGCGACGTACACAGGGCCAAGCCGATCGGGCATCGCAAACGCCGGCGCAACCGTCGCCGGGATCAGCAGCACCGCCCACGCAGCGACCATGAACGAAGTCAGATGTCCGGAGCGATCAAAGATCGGCAGCATCTTGAAGCCGCCCTGTGCGTAATCATCGCGGTACATCCACGCGATGGCCAGGAAGTGCGGAATCTGCCACACGAACATGAGCCCGAAGAGCGACCAGCCCCCCCACTCCGCCAGCGATGCGAAGCTCATTGGGTCGGTCGTCAGCGTGCGCCCGGCGCACCAGCCGATCAAAGGAGGCAGCGCCCCCGGCACCGCGCCCACCAGCGTCGAGAGCGGCGTCACCGGCTTCATCGGCGTGTACAGCAGCACATAGATCAGGATGGTGACCAGCGAGACCGTGGTCGCCGCGGGCCCGCAGAGGAACCAGAGTGTGACGACGCCCGTGATGCTGAACAACACGCCAGCGAGCACCGCATGGTCCGGGCTCAAGCGACCGGTGGGGATCGGGCGGGCGCGAGTGCGGGGCATCAGCGCGTCGCGCCGATACTCCCACCATTGATTGAGCGAGTTGGCCCCGCTGGCCGAAAGAGCCGTGCCGATGATGCAGCCGAGGCCCGTGAGCAGCGTCCCCAGCGTCGTGATCGACGTGCGCTGCCCGGCAATGGCGAGCACAAAGCCCACCGCCGCGGTCAGCACGACCAATCGCGTGATTCGCGGCTTGCTGAGTTCCAAGATCGCGCCAAGCCCACGCGGCAGCGCCTGACGCGCCGCGGCCGCCTCGGGGGATTCCTTCGCCGGCGCGTCGAGGCGCACCAGACTCCAATCGGTCAACGACACCGCCATCGCGCCGCCGACGGGCGAGGCGGGTTGCGAGCCAGATGCGTGGTTCGATCGGTGCATGCGATGCTCCGAGACGGGGAACGTCTGGCGACCAGACGCGAACACAATGCTATGGGCCGCGGGATCGCCCCGGCGTGATATCCTGCTGTCGATGAACTCCGACCGCTCACCACCCGCAAGCGCCGCCGCCCCCGCTGAGAACGCGTCGGGCGTGCCCACCAGATCGCTGGCCCTGCGCGTCATGACGATGCCCAAGGACACGAATCAATACGGCACGATTTTCGGTGGCGTCATCCTCTCGATCATCGATCAGGCGGGGTTCGTCCGCGCGCGCCAGCATGGGGCCCATCGCTGGGTGACGGTGGCGATGGACGCCGTGGAGTTCAAGCAGCCGGTGCTGCTGGGTGACGTGGTAAACGCATACGCGACGACGGTGCGCTCGGGGCGCACGAGCGTGACGGTCCAGGTTGATGTCGAGGCCGAGCGATTCACGACCGGCCAGACCGTTTCGGTCACCGCCGCCCGGCTGGTGATGGTCAGCGTTGACGCTCAGGGCAAGTCGATCCCGTTCTCTTCGCCGCCGACGATTTCCGAGTAGGGTGGGGGTGCTGGCGTTGTAATAGCTCGGCCCAGCCCAATCCCCAACTTTTACCACCCCAGTACTCAACCCTTCCATACCCCGCCGATGGAGCACGCGATGGCGAAGAACTCCGCACCGACCGTCCGAGCCTCACGCACCGCTGCCAGGAAGTCCGACCGCACCGGCACCAAACGCGGCGCGAAACCCATTGTGAAGTCCAAAGTCGCCCGCCCCGCGACCAAGAAGGCCCGAAAGCCCGTCGCCTCGCGAAATCGCAAGCCGGGCGTAACCAAAGCATCCACGCCGAAGGCAGAGCGCGGGCGTGTCGCGTCACCCGCCAAACGCACGAAGGGCAACCTCGGTACACTCCGAGTTCCCTCCCGGAAGCCAAAGATGCTCAACTCCACGCACGTCGAAGGTACAATGGTTGATGGCGTGCTCGTCGCCAAGCTCAAGTGCGAGAAGCTGGGCGAATACGAAGCGAGCATCGTGCAGGGAGACATCTCCGCCGCCGCCAAGGGCACGTCCTGGAAGGTGGCGCTGGATTTCACGGACGTCCAGTTGATTTCCTCAGTGGGGCTCGGGCTGATCGTGACATTGAACAAGGCCGCCAAGACGAACAAGGGGCGGATGTCGATGTTCAATCTGAACCCGAACCTGCTGAACCTGTTCAAGATCACCCGCCTGGACTCCGGGCTGCTGATCAAGTCCACGGCTCAAGAGGCGATAGAAGCGGTCAAGTGATGCTTCGCGGGTGACGAGGTGGGCACAAAGAAGCGGGCAACACGCGCTCGAAGCGTTGGCAAGGACGCCGCGGCGTTGTACCACGAACTCCGCGACGAGCAGCTCGGGCGCTGGCCTGTGAAAGTCGAAGTCCCCGACGAGCCCGCGTTACCGTCGGAACTGAACGACCCTGAGGTCTCAGGCGCCACCGATTTTCCCCGCACCCGCGCCTGGTTCGCCTCACGCAAGTGGCAGCCCTTTGACTTCCAGATCCAGGCTTGGCGCGCCTTCGTCACAGGCACCAGCGGCCTGATTCACTCCCCCACCGGCACCGGCAAGACCCTCGCGGCGTGGATGGGTCTGATCGAATCCGAGGTCCAGCGCGCCGCCAATCTGGGCTCGCCAGATTCTCCGGGCAGCGGCCCGCCTGGCCTGCGCGCGCTCTGGCTCACGCCTCTACGCGCTCTGGCCACCGACACCGCCAGCTCGCTCCAGAGCGCGTGCGACGGGCTCGGGCTGGGGTGGAAGGTCGAGCTGCGCACCGGCGACACGTCGGGCTCGGTGAAGTCGCGCCAGCGCGCAAAGCCGCCTCGTGCGATGGTCACGACGCCCGAGAGCCTGAGCGTCATGCTGTCGTATGCCGGGGCGCAAGCGCTGCTCTCGGGAATCCGCCTCGTCGTCGTCGATGAGTGGCACGAACTCCTGGGCTCCAAGCGCGGCGTGCAAACCGAGCTCGCCCTCGCCCGGCTTCGCACCTGGAACCCCGGCCTCGTCGTCTTCGGCGTCAGCGCCACGCTCGGCAATATCGAACGCGCCGGCGAAGTTCTCATGGGCGTGAACCCGGTCGCACCCAAACCCCCGGATGAACAACGCGCGTCGAAAAAGCACGAACCACCCATCCGCGAGACCAAGCCGCTGCTGATCCGGGGCGTCAGCGAAAAGCGTTACGAGTTCCGCACGCTCTTGCCCGCGAACGTCGAACGATTTCCGTGGGCCGGGCATCTCGGACTTCGCCAGATCGACGGCGTGATCGCCGCGATCGAGTCGGCCAAGAGCTCGCTGCTGTTTTGCAACACGCGCGGCCAGGCCGAGATCTGGTACCAATCGCTGTTGAAGGCTCGCCCGGAGTGGCTGAGGCTCGGGGCGGTTGCGCTCAGCACTGAGAACGAGGGAGCTGGCGGTGCCCCGGGGCGCGAGGCAGACGCCGCTGGATCAAGCCTCGGGGATGAGCCGCCAATCGCGCCGGGCGATGCTGGCGTGCTGCCACTAGCGCTGCACCACGGCTCGGTCGATCGCGATCTGCGGCTGCGGATCGAGGGGTTGATCAAGGCCGGGCGCGTGCGCTGCGTCGTCTGCACCAGCAGCCTTGATCTGGGCGTGGACTTCCCGCCGGTGGACCAGGTGATCCAGATCGGAAGCCCGAAGGGTGTCGGGCGATTGCTCCAGCGCGCCGGGCGATCCGGGCATCAGCCGGGGCGGGCGTCGCGCGTGGTCTGTGTGCCGACCAACACGCTGGAGATCATCGAGTTCGCCGCGGCTCGCGAGGCGGCGACACTCGGGCAGATCGAGTCGCGCGAGCCGATCCGCCTCGCGCTCGACGTTCTCTGCCAACACGTCGTCACCTGCGCTTCCGGGGGTGGCTTCGTCGAGCGCGAGTTACTGGACGAGGTCCGCTCCACATGGTGCTTCGCGACGCTCAGCGATGAACATTGGCGGTGGGTGATGGAGTTCTCCCGCAACGGCGGCGAAACCCTCCACGCCTACGACCGCTTCGCGCGGATCGTTGAACGCGACGGGCGCTGGGTCGTCGCCAGCGATGGCGTCGCGCGACAGCACCGGCTGGGCATCGGCACCATCGTCTCCGACAGCGCCGTGCTCGTGCGCTTCGAGCGCGGCGCGACGCTCGGCACCGTCGAAGAGGGATTCGTCAGCCGCATGAAGGCCGGCGATATCTTCGTCTTCGCAGGGCGACGCCTCGAGTTTGTGCGCCTGCGCGAGATGACCGCGACGGTCCGGCCCGCCCGCAAGAGCGGCGTCATGATCTCCTGGCAGGGCGCGCGCATGCCCCTGAGCGCAGAGCTGGCCGAGCGCGTGCGCGAGCGCTTTGCCGAGGGCGCCCGAGGAGAACTCATCGGCCCGGAGATGAAGTGCGCCGGACCGCTGCTGGCGCTCCAGAGCGCCTGGAGCGCCCTGCCGACGCCCGAGCGCCTGGTCATCGAAGAGGTCACGACCCGCGACGGGCATCACGCGTTCATCTATCCGCTGGAAGGCCGGCTCGTTCACGAGGGCCTCGCGGCCCTGGTCGCCTTCCGCCTCGCACGCCTCGCGCCGCGCACAGTCATCACCGCGGCCAACGACTACGGCTTTGAGCTTGTCAGCGCCTCGCGCATCGACCTTGAGGAAGCGTCGTGGCGCGCCCTGCTCTCGCCGGAGAATCTGGGCGACGACCTCATCGCGTGCATCAACGCCAGCCAGATCGCCCGCCGACATTTTCGCGAGATCGCGCGCGTCGCCGGCCTCCTCGTCGCGTCGCTCCCCGGCGCACGCGCCCGCACCGGGCGCGGCCCCTCTGCACGCCAGATGCAGGCCAGCAGCGAGCTGTTCTTCGACGTCTTCGAACAATTTGACCCCGGCAACATGCTCCTGGATCAGGCCCGGCGCGAGGCCCTGAGCGGCCAACTCGAGTTTGTCCGTCTCCAGCACGCCTTGGAACGCATCCGCGGCTGGACCGTCAGCGTCCAGCGCCCCGCCCGCCTTACGCCGCTGGCCTTCCCGCTCTGGGCAGACTCGATGCGTCAGCAGCTTTCCAGCGAGAACTGGGAGGATCGCGTGCAGCGAATGCTCAAGCAGCTTGAGGCCGACGCGCAGCGGGGTACCCTGAGCACGTGACTGATTTTCCGGGAGCCGGTCAAGGGTCGTCCTTCTACACACACTCCTCGCCGTTCAATCTGGTGGGCGAGGTGTTCGCTGCGCTGCCTTCTGGGTGCGTGTGGTGGGCGTCGCAGGGCGCGCTCCTCGTGGCGGATCTGCACCTGGGCAAGGCAAGCACCATGGCCGCGGGCGGGCTGCCAATGTCGCGCCATCTGTGCCTTCAAGCGGCCCGCGCAGACCTGGCCCGTCTCGGGCGTGAGCTGATGTCCACAGGTGCCCGCCGACTCATCATCCTTGGCGATCTCTTGCACGCCGCGGAATCTCAACAGCCCGAACTGCTCGACGAGGTCGAGAGCTGGCGGCAATCCGACTTCGGCCCGTTGCCGATCACGCTCGTTCGCGGCAACCACGATCGTCGCGCCGGCGACCCGCCCCAGTGCTGGCGGTTTGAGTGCGTCAACGAGCCGTTCGACCTTGCCGGCATCGCGCTGCGGCATATTCCGCCGCGCGGGCGCGACGCTGTGCAGCCGTGGATGGCCGGCCACCTGCACCCGGTGGCGTCCATCTCCTCGCGCGGCGGCGAGCGCCTGCGCGCCAAGTGCTTCCACGTCACGCCTCGCGGCGTCATCCTCCCCGCGTTCGGCTCGTTCACCGGCGGCGCCGCCGTCCGCCCCGCGCCCGAAGACCGGGTTCTGCTCTGCGGCCCCGTTGGCGTGATCGCGTGGAACTGCGCCTGAGCCGTCCGAGAATCGCAGCGACTGCTCGCCGATGACGGACAGATTAACGCGACCGTCGGATGGTCGCGTTACCGCGATTACCCCGCGAGAGGATTGCGCCGAGAAAGAACGCGGTCGCCCGGACCTCCTCGGGCACACGAGTTGCTTTTGGAGCGAGTGCATGAAGCCCAGCGGCCAGAACGATCCGAAACCCCAGCAGACGAACACGGTGCGGATCTCCGCCGTGGATTTGATGAAGCTGGATCAAGAAATGAACCTGAAGAAGAGCGGCCACAACACGCGTCGCGCGTTCATCCGTTGGCCGTTCGCGAAGCAAAGCCTCGCTGTCGAGATGCACCAACCCGGCGGCGTGGGCTCGACGCTCCGATACGCCTGTCGCAATCTCTCGACGACCGGCATGGGCATTTTGCACTCGTCCTACGTCCATTCCGGCACACGCTGCGTTGTACACCTGCCCGACCTTGAGGGCAACATCCATCCGACACCCGCCAAAGTCATGCGCTGCATCCACTACAAGGGCATTATCCACGAGGTCGGCATCGGCTTCGACGCGCCGCTGAACATTCGCGACTTCGTCCAGCTTGATCCGCTGGACGGCCTCTTCACGATGGAGCACGTCAGCCCCGACCGGCTCAGCGGCTCGGTGCTGCACGTGGACGACTCTTCGCTTGATCGCCGCCTCGTGCGCCACTACCTGAAGGACACCAATCTCAACGTTGTGACCGCCGACAATGGCGAGCAGGCCCTGGCCCGCAGCGGCGAGGGCTTCGACATCGTCCTGTGCGAGAACGACCTGCCCGACATGACCGGCGTAAAGTTCATCGAGAGCATGCGCGCCAAGGGCCTTCAGATGCCGATCATCGTCACAACAAGCGATGGGCGCGTCACCAGTCGAAACGAAGCGCGCGAGGCACGCGCCAGCGCGTACATCTGCAAGCCGTTCACGCAGGATCAGATCCTTCGCGCCCTGGCCGAGTTCATGCTGATGGAAGCCTCGGACACCGACTCTGGCGGCCCCGTTTACAGCCTGCTCACGCCCGCCGACTCCGCGTTCACCTTCGTCCCTGAGTTTATCGAAGAGCTGCGGGGGACGGCCGACAAGGTCAACGCGGCGCTCGCCAAGAACGACGTCGTCGTCCTCAAGCGTCTCTGCTCGCAAGTGCGCGGCTCGGCAAAGGGCCTCGGGTTCGCGATTGTCGGCTCCGCCGCGGAGTCCGCCGTCAGCGCGCTCGAACGTGGAAAAGTCACCGCCGATTGGTCCCGCGCTGTGCGCACGCTCGTCGGCCTTGCCATGCGGGTGCGCGTGCGCGAGCCGGATCGCAAAGCCGGTTAAGCCTCGGCGCGCGGTCCGGGCATGTTCGCTCGCTACCATCGGCAATGCCGAATGCCGCCCTGCTAGAAGCCTTTGAAACGCCCTCCGCCGTGCCGTTTGTGATCGAGCACGTCAGCGACGAGTTTACCTCGGTGTGCCCCAAGACCGGCCACCCCGACTTCGGCTCGATCACGCTGCGCTATCAGCCCGCGCCCGCCAACTCTGCCCACGCGCAGCAAGGATGCGTCGAGCTCAAGTCTCTCAAGCTCTACTACCAATCATTCCGGAGCGAGGGCATCTACTACGAAGCCGTCAGCAACCGCCTGCGCGAAGACCTCGTCGCCATGCTGAGGCCCACCTGGCTCCAGATCATCACCAACTGGAAAGGTCGCGGCGGAATCTCCTCCGTCATCCGCGCCGATTTCGGCGACGTCCCAGCCCACTTTCGAGGCCGCTGAAGACAGAGCTAAACTCCCGCGCTGGGCCAAACTCGCCTCGCACGCACACGCTCCGGTAGCTCAGTTGGATAGAGCGGCGGTCTTCGAAACCGCAGGTCGCAGGTTCGAGCCCTGCCCGGGGTACTTCTTTCCATCCGTCCGATGTGATCGCTCAGCAATCGCTCAGCGATCGTAACGCGCGTTCCAGCGCGCCACGAACGCGTCGTATTGCTCAGGCGTGTCGATTCCCAGCGCGCCGGGCTCGCAAACGCCCACGCCAATCGTGAGCCCATGCTCAAGCACCCGCAGTTGCTCAAGCTGCTCCGAGCGTTCCAGCGGCGTCATGGGCAGCCGCGCGTACCGCTGCAAAAAATCCGCTCGATACGCGTACACCCCGACATGCCGCATCGGCGCACTGACCGCATCCCGGCGCGCATCCCGGTCGTTCGGGATGGACGCGCGAGAAAAGTACAACGCCCCGCCATCCATCCGGCGCACGACTTTTACGACGTTCGGGTTCACAAAGTCCGCGTCCGAAGTCAGCACGCAAGCCACCGTCCCCACCACGGCCCCCGAGATCTCGATGAGCGCCCGCGCCGCCGCGTCGATCGTCGCCGGTTCGATCTCCGGCTCGTCCCCTTGTACGTTGACGATGATCTCATCGGGCCCAAGGTTGAGCAGCGTTGTCGCCTCCGCCAAGCGGCTGGTGCCGTTGAGATGGTCCGGCGAAGTCAGCACCACCCGCGTTCCAAAGAGTTCAAGCGCCCGAGCGATGGCTCGGTCGTCAGCAGCGACCACGACCTGCCGGCAGCACCGGGCCAGGCGTGCGCGCTCCACCACGTGCTGCACCAGCGGCATGCCCGTGCGAGCCGCGAGCACCTTCTGCGGGAATCGCGTGGAAGCGAGGCGCGCCGGCACGATGATGACCGCCGAGGGATCGCTCATCGGCGACATCGCTCCCCCAGTGCCAAACTCGCCGACGCCGAACGCACAGTCTTCACAACGTCGATCCCTTCACGCGTGGGCTCAGGCGGTCGGTGCCGTTCCGGTGCCGGCCTGACGAAGCTGCGCGATCAGCGCCTTGAGCTGGTCGCGCTTGGCGCGGATGTCGCGATAACCGATCTGCTGGATCGCGATCGCGCTGGCGATCTTCTCCGCCTCCAACGCTCGGCTCAGATCTCGCGTTCCTTCCGCCTGCTTGAGCAGGCTCGCCATCAAGCCGTACCGCAGCTCCAGCCCCACGTCGTCGTTGGCATCTGTGTGCTGCTCCAGCGCCTGCTTGAAGGTCTCGGTTGCTTCCTCTATCCAATCCAGCTCCCGAAACGCGATGCCCAGGCAGGCCAGGGCCGCGGAGCGCTGCTTCGGCTCGTCCTTGGCTCTCTGAAGCTGCTCGATCGCCTTCTCGGGCTGGCGATCGCGCAGATAGCACTTGCCAAGCTCAAGCTTGAGCAGAAGATTCGTCGGGTACGCGTTGACCTGAAGCTCCAGCTCGCTGGTCTGCAGGCCGTTCTGCGCCTCGGCCGCGCTGAGATACGCATCGCGCGCTGCGGTGTCAGACGGGTTCGCGTCCGCGAGCGTCTTGAGCTTCTGCACCTCGCTCCGCCCGATGGCCAGCCGAATGTCGCCCGCGCTCTTGCGAAAGCTGTACTCCTGCGTCTGCACGAAAGCGGTCTCCGCGACGCTGATGGCGGTGCTCAGGTCTGCCGGGGTGCGACGCTGCACGAGCACCTGGATGTACTTGCGGATAATGGCTCGATCGGTCGGCGCGATGTCGTACTCCGACTTGGCCGCGAGGATCGCTCGCTGCTGGCCTTCCTCGGTCTTGACCAGCGAGCGCTCCTCGTTGAGCAACCGCTGCTTCTCGACGTCCTTGATGTTCTGGCGGTAGCCGCCCTCTTGCCCGGTGTTCTCGTAACCGCCACGATGCATCGTGGCCTGCGCCGCGAGGTTGCGCACGTCCGCCGAGAGTTTGTTGTCTGATGGATCGAGCCGCACGCCGACCTCGCCAGCCTGCACCGCCAGATCAAACATCTCCAGCTTGACGAACGCCTCCAGCAGTGTGACAAACCAGTCCTTGCGCGGTCGATCGTGCTTGATGCACACGCCCAGCGCACTGCCGCCCAGCAGTTGCCCGACGTCGCGCAGGTTCAACGCCGCGATCGCGTTCACCACTCGCACCGCCGGTCGCGGCTCACGAATGCTCACGCCCCATTCCAGCAGCGCGCCCAGATACTTGTGGACCGGCGTCGAGCCAGCCACTGCCGCGCCCGTTTCCTTGCTGGTCGCAGTCGCGCCGCCGGCGCGAAACTGGTCACACGACGCAAAGAACCCGCGCACCGCGTCCAGGTTGTTCGGCTCAAACCGCAGCCCCTGAAGCCACAGGCTGATCGCGTACTCGTGCTGCCCGGTGTCGTGCACCGACCGCGCGCGGTCAAAGAACCGCTTGGCCTTCTCGGGCGAAAACTCCATGCCATCGCCGCTGGGCTTGGGCGTCTGGCCCGAAGCGCCGTCGTTGTTGTTGCCGCCGGATTTTCCGAAAATGCCGAAAAGGGCCAACGGGCGCTCCTTGCCTGGTTGAGAGGTCGCCCGGGCAAAGGCCAAAGGGCCGATACGTCCGGGTCCTCATGTTAGCAAAAGCTGGACCCCTCGGCCAACGAACTAGCCCCCAAGACCCGCTAAACTTCCGGAGCATGATGCGCGACGTCAGCGAACTGGACATCACGACCTACCCCGAGGCGGTCCTTCGTCAACGCGCATCGACCATTCCAAGCGTGACCGACGAGGTCCGCGCCGTCGCCGACCGCATGATCAAGGTCATGCACCGGCTCGAGGGCATCGGCCTCGCCGCCCCGCAGGTCGGGCTGAGCTGGCGCATGTTCGTCGCCCACGTCCACCATGACGAAGAAGAAGGCCGCTTCGCCGACGCCGATCCACCCTCCGCGACGCTCCAGCCTGAGGTCTACATCAACCCTGTGCTCAGCGATTTCTCGCCCGAGCGCGAGCCCTTCAACGAGGGCTGCCTCAGCCTCCCCAAAATCCGCGGCGAGGTCATCCGCCCAACTTCCGTCACCATCTCCTACACAGATCGCTTCGGCGCTCAGCATACCCGGCGCGCCACTGGCCTGCTCGCCCGTTGCTGGCAACACGAGATGGACCACCTCGACGGCGTGCTCATCATCGATCGCATGACGCAGATGTCGCGCCTCAAAAATCGCCAGCTCGTCCGCGACCTCGAACGCGACGCGTCGGAGGAGCTGTGACCGTGCCCTCGCGCCCGATGCGCATCGCGTTCCTCGGCGCTGGTGCCTTCGGCATCCCCACGCTCGACATGCTGCGACAGCGGCACTCGATCGTCGCGATCATCACCCAGCCTGACAAACCCTTTGGGCGTGGCAAGGCCCTGACGCCGACCGAGGTCGCCCAGTGGGCCGCGATCAGCACGCCCGACGTGCCGGTCTTCAAGCCCGCGAACATCAACGAGCCCGACGCGATGACCGCCATCCGCGCCGTCGCCGGCCCCGCACAGGTTGACGCGTGGGTCATCATCGCCTTCGGCCAGAAACTGTCCGACCAACTGCTCGAAGGAATCTGGGCCATCAACCTCCACGGCTCACTCCTGCCCCGCTGGCGCGGCGCCGGGCCGGTGCAAGCCGCGGTCCTGGCTGGCGATGCGCACAGCGGCAACAGCGCCATCACCATCGCCCAACGCATGGACGCCGGCCTCGTCCTCGGCCAGAGCCAACGCGCCCTCGAGCCTCACACCACCAGCGGCGAGCTCCACGACCTCCTCAGCGCCGACGGCCCCGCACTCATCGACGACGTGCTCTCTCAGCGCGCCACGGGCACAACCGCCGGGGTGCAGCAAGACGAGTCCCTCGTCACCCGCGCCCGCAAACTCTCCAAGGCCGACGCATGGGTGGATTTCAACGACACCGCAGAGGCGTGTCGTCGCCGAGTAAACGGGCTCAACCCCTGGCCCGGCGTCGTCGTGAAGTTTCGAGGCGAGCCGCTCAAGCTCCTTCGCGCTACGACAGTGCTGGACGACATCCCCCAGAGCGCGATGGCGCAGGTGCAATCGCACCAGCACGCCCCGCGACCGGCGGGCCAGATCATCGCCGGCGCGACAGGCTTGATCGCCTGCGCACAAGGAAGCGTGCTGCGCATCTGCGAGGTGCAGCTCCCGGGCAAGCGCGCCATGAACTGGAGCGCCTTTGCCAACGGCATCAAAATCGCAGGTTTCCCGCCAGACGACCCTCAGTTTCAACTCATCGCCGGGCGCCTCGAGACATCGCCCCCGCCAGCCGCCCCTTGCCCATCGTCCACGCCAGTCGCCAGCGAGACCGCCGCCACCGAGCCCACGCCCCCGGCGATGACGCCGTGATGCCGCGCCGCACGACGCGTGCGCTGGTACAGTTTCGCTGAGCAAGGAGGCTCCGTGCGAACGCTTTGGGACTTGATCGAACCCGCCGCTCGGATGATCCTCCCTGGCCTCAGCCGCCCGGCGAGGCCGCCCGCGCCCGCGTCGCGCCCGGCCGCGCCATCACGCATCGCGCCGCCCGCCGTCGAAGCCATTCTCGCTCCCGTTCCTGCCCCCGACTCGCTCCCATCAAAGCCACCAGCCCGCGCCGAATCCGCTCAAGAAAACTACGACCGCGTCGTGCAACACATGCTCACGACCCACAAGATCCGCGTCCGCCGCTGGCGCACCGCGATGTCCGGCGTCGCCTGGCAGTTGCAATACCGAGACGGCACAACTTCCCGCCTCCTGGAATCCCCCAAACCCAAAGGCCCCATGTCCATGGCGGTCTTCCTGCATGAGGTCGGCCACCACGCCATCGGCTTCAACCGCTATAAGCCACGCTGCCTCGAGGAGTATCACGCCTGGCGCTGGTCACTGGAAGCCATGGATGCACACGCCCTCAACATCACCGACAGCGTCCGCTATCGCATGCACCTCTCGCTGTGGTACGCAGTCTCCAAAGCCCAGAGACGCGGCCTCAAAGCCCTGCCCCCAGAACTCGCCCCCTTCACCGAACGCCCAAAGAAAATCAAAGCGACTGACCGCGCCACGCCCGTCAAGCAACCATCACGCCGGCTCAGCGTGGCATCGCCCGCCACACCGATCGCCCGCAGCGCCGCGACGACGCTGCCCCCAACGCCGCCGCGCTGAGATGCAACAGCACCGGCCCGCCTTTGGCATCATCTCAAGTTTCGTCATCCATCAACCGCCAGGCCCCACGCTCCGCCATCCCCCGCGGCTCAGCAAAGAACGCCTCAAACGCGCCCACCACGCTCACGTTGTCAACGAACTCTTCTTCGCTTTCAAAGTGCCGCTCCGGCCCGCCATCGCGCAGCTCAAGTTGAAATCCACCCTCCGCGTCCCCCGGCTCCGCGAACGTAGCCTGCATGAAGTGCTCGTCGTCCAGCGATAGCACCACAAAGCCCTGCGTTGCCAGCGCCAGGTGTCGCGTGATTGCCCGAACATCGTCAAGCGTGGGCCCGTCAACAACGCCGTCGAACGGCTCGACGTCGAAGTCAGCCCATTCAAGGTTGAAGCGACCGGACGCGCTCGCTGAGCCCGCGCTCACTTCGCCCCCACCAGCTCCTCGCTCCGCTTCGGCGCGCTGACGCCAAGCTGCACCATCGGCCCGTGCGGCCGATCGCGCTCCTCCGCCAGCGCACGCTCGGCGTCCTTGTCGCTGTACGTCGTGTTCAAGAGCGCTTTGACAGTCGCGAACATGCCCTTGATCGAGCCGAACGTGTAATCGTTGGCGCTGGTCTCATAGCCGCAGTGAACCATGCACTGCTGGCACGCCTTGTTGCCGCTGGCGCGCCCGTAGCGCTCCCACTCGGTCGCGTCGATCAGCTCTTTGAACGTGTCCACGTACCCGTCTTGCAACAGGTAGCAGGGCTTCTGCCAGCCGAAGATGTTGAACGTCGGCATGCCCCAGGGCGTGCACTCGAACTCGCGCTTGCCCATCAGGAACTCGATGAACATCGGCGACTGGTTGAACTTCCACGTCTTCTTCCGGTTGCTCATCAGCGTCTTGAAGAAGCTCTGCGTCTTCTGACGCTCCTGCATGAACCCCTTCTGATCCGGCGCCTTCGGGTACGCGTACCCCGGGCTCACCATCATCCCCTCAACACCCAGCCCCATCATCTCATCAAAGAACTCGCGCACCGCCACCGCGTTGGCGCCCTCGAACACCGTCGTGTTCGTCGTCACGCGGAAGCCCATCTTCACCGCCAACCGGATCCCCTCCACCGCCGTCTTGAACGTTCCCTCGCGGCACACCGCAAAGTCGTGGTGCTCCTCGCTCCCGTCCATGTGAACGCTGAACGTCAGATACTTGCTGGGCTTGAACCACCCCAGCTCAAGCTTCTCCTTCAGCAGCAGCGCGTTGGTGCAGCAGTAGACGTACTTCTTGCGCGCAACCAGCCCCTCGACAATCTCCACGATCTGCGGGTGCAGCAGCGGCTCGCCGCCCGGGATCGACACCATCGGCGCGCCGCATTCCTCTGCCGCCTTCCAACACTGCTCCGGCGTCAGCACGCGTTTGAGAATGTGCGGCGGATACTGAATCTTGCCGCACCCGGCACACGCCAGGTTGCAGCGAAACAGCGGTTCGAGCATCAGCACCAGCGGGTAGTGCTTATTGCCACGGAGTTTTTGTTTGACGATGTACGAAGCCACCGTCCACATCTGAGAAATCGGAACGCCCATAGGCCCCGAGTTTAGGCGGTCCCGCACGCACGCATCGCCCTCGCGCACGAACAGCCCTCGCGCGTCACTGCCGACAGGCACCGAAGCCTCGCCGTCACCCCGCTCCCGCATCCGCTCCGAATCGTTCCCCGTGAAGTCTCCCTCATCAGCATCGCCAAGCGCCCGAACCGATACACTCTGTGCTTGGAAGAACGATCTGACAACGAGTTGCTGGCAGCTTATCGGGCGGGTGATTCGCGCTCTCTCGAAGCATTAATGCGCCGCCACCACGACGACCTGATGCGTTTTCTGACCCGCATGACCGGTGATCGGACCCGGGCGGAGGACGTCTTTCAGGAAACGATGCTCCAGATTCACATTTCCGCCGGCACCTTTGACGCCACCCGCAGATTCAAGCCGTGGCTTTTTACAATTGCCGCGAACAAGGCTCGCGACCTCTTGCGTAGGAACGCCAGACGACGCGCGTTGGATCTGGACAGCCGCGTCGGTGGACGAGGCGGCGGGTCGTCCGGTGAGGGCACCACGTTTGTGGACCTCATGGCGATCGATGCTCCCGGTCCGGAGTCGATCGTGGGCGATGGGGAGAGGGAATCGATGGTCCAGGCCGCGGTTGGTGATCTTCCGCTCGGGCTTCGCGAGGTTCTGCTCATGGCGTACTTCCAAAAGATGAGCTACAGCCAGATCGCCGACGCTCTGGACATTCCCCTGGGGACAGTCAAGAGCCGGCTGCACGCCGCCGTCGCCGCCTTCGCCCGCAAGTGGCAAGTGGTGAGCAAAGGAAACCTTGATCGATGAGCGACGCGAACCCTTCCCATCCAGACCTTGACGCGACGCTGAGTTTCGAGGACTCGCAAGCGCTGGACGCGTTGGTGGGCGCGGAGTTTGACCTCGACCGCGTGCCCGCCCGCTTCCGCGATCGCGCGGGCAAAGCTTTGTCGATCATGGACGGCCTCGCCAGCGGCACACCCGAACTCAACGAAGGCATCGACGCCCGAATCCTTGCCGGCATGTCGCGCATCGCCGCCTTCGACATCAACCCCGAAGCCATGCACCTCAGCCCGGCCGATGAAGACGCGCTCGAAGCCCTCGTCCAGGCCGGCATGAACCCCGCTCAGGTCGCCGGCGGCATGCGCTCGCGAGCCGAGGCCCAGCTCCGCATCCTCTCCCTCCTTGATGTCCCCTCTCCCGCCGACCACGCCGCCCAGCGCGACGCGCTGATCGACCGATCCATGCGATTGATCGATCGCGAATCGCTGGCCCAGCAGCAACGCATGGTCGTCCGCCAGCCCGGCGAGCGCGCCAGCCGCTCACGCACTTGGCGTCTCAGCGACCTGATCTCGGTCGCCGCCGTGCTGCTCGTTGGCGCCGCAGTGCTCTGGCCCGTGATGTCTCAGGTCCGCGAGAGCGCCCGGCGCACCGCCTGCCTCGGCAACATAGCGTCCCTCGCCAGCGCATTCTCCACCTACTCAAACGACCATCGTGAGAGCCTGCCCATGGCCTCCGCCTCGCTGGGCGGGCTTCCCTGGTGGAACGTCGGGCGTAACGTCGCCGAATCCAACTCTGCCAATCTCTACACGCTCCGACGCGCCAAGTACGCCCAGCTTGATTCCTTGGCCTGCTCCGGCAACTCCAACGCCGTGACGAGTTGTGACGACGCGAACAAGACCGACTGGGATCGTTTCGAAGACGTCTCCTACAGCTTCCTCAACCTCTTCGGCCGCCCGGGCGCCGCCACCGGCTCCGTCTGGCACTCCGTCCGTCCCGTCGTCTTGCTCGCCGATCGCTCCGCCGTCGTCGTCCGCGCCCGCGCTGGCGCGCTCTGGATCGACGTCACCGAGAACTCACCCAACCACAGCCGCTCCGGCCAGACCGTCCTCCTCTCCGACGGCTCCGCCAAGTTCCTTCACTCGCCCGACTTTGAGGGCGACAACATCTGGCTCCCGGTCTCCATCGAAGACGCCCTCCGCCGCTCCGCCCAGCTCCAGCGCGGCGGGCGCGCCGAGCCTCTCCGAGGCATCGAGACCCCGTCCAGCGCCACCGATATCTTCCTCTGCCCCTGAGCCCGAGCGCCGCTCGCTATCCTGCGAGCATGGCTCTGACCCCGCTCGAATCGCGCATCGCCGCCGCCATCTCCGCGCGCCACGCAACCCTGCTCAGCGACCTCCGCACCTTCGTCGATATCCCCACCGGGATGGGCCATAAGCAAGGCCTCGACGAAACTCGCGAGCGCCTCGTCGACCGCTGCACCGCCCTCGGCGCCGCCCCCGAGTTCACGCCGGGCGATCCGCGCCCGACATGGCTCGACTCTCGCGCCATTCAGGCCGGCCGCGCCATCGACCTCGCGCCCGACGCGACCTCCCCCCCACCACCCCCCACCGTCGTCTGCCGTCGCCCCGGCACCCCCGCCTCCCCCAGCGTCCTCATCGCCGGCCATCTCGACACCGTTCACGATCCCCGCGGCCCCTTCACCCGCCTCTCCATCGACCCCTCCGGCACCCGCGCCACTGGCCCCGGCTGCGCCGACATGAAGGGCGGCCTCGTCATCGCCATCACCGCGCTCGAAGCCCTCGCCGAAGTCAACGCCGCCTCGTCCTGGTCGTTCATGCTCAACAGCGACGAAGAGACCGGCTCGTTTCACTCCGATCGCGCCCTCCGCGCCGAAGCCGCCAGCGGGCGCTATCGCGCCGCCATCGCCCTCGAACCCGCCATGAGCAAGGGCGAGCTCGCCATCTCCCGCGGCGGTAGCGGCCAGCTCATGCTCCACGCCCTGGGCCGCCAGGCCCACGTCGGTCGTGACTTCACCGCCGGGCGCAGCGCCACCGTCGCGCTCTGCGACCGCGTCCTCAAAGCGCACGCCATGAGCGATGCCGTTTCCGGCGTCTGCGTCAACATCTCGCCCATCCACTGCGACCAACCCACTAATGTCGTCAGCGCTAGCGCTCTGGCCTGGGGCAACGTCCGCTATCCCTCGCCGAAAAGTGGCGACGCGCTGCGTTCACGCCTCGAAGCGCTCAACGACCCGCCAGACGCGATGCCCCGCGTTGAAGTTCGCACCACCTTCAACCGCCCCGCCAAGCCCGTCACCCCGGAAACCGAGTCGCTCGCGCTCGCCGCCCGCGAAGTCGCCGAAGCCCTGGGCCAATCGCTCCCATTCAACACCACCGCCGGCGTCTGCGATGGCAACAACCTCCAAGCCGCTGGCCTCCCCACCATCGACACCCTGGGCGTCCGCGGCGGCGGCCTCCACACCCTCGACGAATGGATCGACCTCCCCTCCCTCGTCGAGCGCTGCCAACTCCTCGCCATCCTCATCCACCGCCAAAGCAACGCATAATCACAATCACACGCCCGCGCCCCTCGTGCCCATATCCGCCCACGCCCCTGATCCCTCCGCCCCAGATTCCTGGATCCCTCGATCCCTAGATCCCTTCCCTTCCCCGAGATCTCTTCCTTACTCCCCCACCAACTCCCACCACCCCTTCCCATTCCCTCGCACCGTAAACATCGCCCCGCCCGCCTCGTGATCCAGGCACAGCACCCACCCTCGCGCCGCGGCTTCGCGTAAGAACCATCCTCGCGTCACGCTGCTGGTATACGGCTCGACGTCGTACGCCAGCGAATACGCCTGCCCAACGTGCGCCGCCGTGGGCATGACGTCCGGCGTGAAGACGACGCTGCGTCCGCCCGGCTCGACGAATCGGACCGCCTGCTGACCCCAGGTGTGCCCCGGCGTCTGAAACACAAACACACCCGGCATCACTTCCGTCTCGCGCAGCTCCTGCGGCGCCAGCGGCTCGTCATTCTTCTGCACCACCGTCCCCGGCGCGAACGCCGGCATCGAGTCCACCAGCGACACCTGCTCGCGGATCGGCTCGATGTTGTCAGCGAAGTACGTTCGCGTCATCACGCTCCGATTGCTCAGCGCATCCAGCCACTCGCGCCGCTGAACAAACACCTTCGCGTTCGGAAACGACCGCTTCACACCGTGCTCGGCGCGCGATCCGCCAAAGCTCGATGCCGGCCCCGTCCAATCTGGCGTCTCGCCCGCGCGTGCCAGCCGCGTCAGCCCCCCCGCGTGATCAAAATGCAAGTGTGTCACGCACACACCCCCGATGTCCTCCGCACCGCAGCCCACCTCGTTCAAAGCGTCCAGCACGCTGCGCGTACCCATCGCAAATACGTCGCGGTTCTTCTCGTCAAACTTGTCGCCGCTGCCGGTCTCGATGAGCACACGCTTCGGCGCGTGCAGCTTCGTTCCCTCGAGCGCGTCGCCCACGCGTTCCAGCAGCAGACAGTTGTGCTGCACCGTGATCCGCCCCTTCTCATCCGGGCTCACGGCCCGAGTCCACACCGCGCGCGGAATCAGGCCAAACATCGAGCCGCCATCAAGTCGAAACTCACCCGCCCGCAGCAGCGTGTACCGGTATCGAACGTCGTTGATCATGCCGCGATGGTATTGCCCCGTGCCAGCAGCGCTCATCTTCTGGCCCCCTCGCCCGTCACCCCTCGCCCCTTCCCCTTCGGGTATGCTTCCCGTCCACTCGTTCGGAGCTCCGCCTCCGCCTCGCGCTCCCGTTCCCTCTTTGCTTGGAAGACCTCATCATGGCCCACGCCAAGACCGCCGCGAACCCCAACGACTTCATCCTCCCAGACCTGGGCGAGGGCGTACACGAAGCCGAGCTTCTCAAGTGGCGCGTCTCCGTCGGCCAGGTCGTCAAGGAGCACGACATCCTCGCCGACATGGAGACCGACAAAGCCGTCGTCGAGGTTCCCTCCCCGCGCGACGGCACCATTGCCGCGCTGCACGGCGGCGAAGGCGAAGTCCTCCACGTCGGCAACGCGCTGGTCACCTTCGCCGACGCCCCGGGCTCTGCCGGCCCCGCCGCCATCGAAGCCAAGATCCACGGCAAGTCCGACCAAGTCGCCCAGATCGCCGCAAACCTCCCCACCAACGGCACCAAGCTCCCCAAGAGCGAAGAAGCCCGCGAAGACGCCGGCACAGTCGTCGGCGCCGTCGGCACCGAACTTGGCGGCGTCTCCCGCACCGATGGCAAGGCCCTGGCCACTCCCGCCGTCCGCCGCCTCGCCCGCGACCTCGGCGTCGAGATCGACGCCATCAACGGCACCGGCATGGGCGGCCGCGTCACCGACAAAGACGTCCGCGCCGCCCAAAGTGGCTCCGCGCCCCGCGTCGGCTCCGCCGCCCCCGTATCTGCAAAGTCCGGCGCGCCCTCGCGTGCCCCCGCACCCGCCGCTCGCCCTTCCACCGGCGGCAAGCCCTCGTCGGACAATGACCTCTACGCCGCGCTCCAGACCCCAGCGCCGCGCGCCAGCGCCCCCTCGCCCGCCCGCACCGAGAACCGCACCGACGCCCCGGGCGACACCCAGCGCATCCCCTTCCGGGGGGTGCGCCGCACCATCGCCAACCGCCTGCGCGAGAGCATCACCCAAACCGTCCACTTCACCGTCATGGACGAGGCTGATGTCTCCGCCCTCGAGAGCCTCCGCAAAAAGCTCGCCGCCGCCAGCGGCGAAAAGGTCAGCTTCCTCCCCTTCGTCGCCGCCGCCGTATGCCGCTGCCTCGCTGGCGAGTTCTCGCAGTTCAACTCGACCTCCGACGACGCCAACGAGGAAATCGTCCGCCACCGCGCCGTTCACCTGGGCATCGCCACCGACACCGACAACGGCCTGATGGTTCCGGTGATCCGTGATTGTGACAAGCTCGGCGTGCTCGAGATCAGTCGAAACATCGCTCACGTCGCCCAGGCCGCCCGCGCCCGCACAGCCAGCCGCGAGATGCTGATGGGCAGCACGTTCACGATCAGCAACGTGGGCAGCCACGCCGGCCGCTTCGCGACGCCGATCATCAACTACCCCGAGGTGGGCATCCTCGCCGTGGGCCGGGCCCGCGATGGCGTCGTCGTGCGGCAAGGCGGAATCGCCGTCGGCAAGCTCCTGCCCCTCAGTCTCGCCTGCGACCATCGCGTCGTGGACGGGGCCGCCGCCGCCCTCATGCTCGCCCGCCTGATCGAATTGCTCCAATCCCCCGACCAACTGCTCGGCCCCGCCCGCTAGACTCGCGACATGAACGCCCGGACCAACGCGGACGAGAGAGCCACAGTGAAGATCGACATCACGCCCCTCGCTGGCCCTCCCGGCGTCCTTGACCCGCACGCCGCACCCGCTGGCACTGCAAACGCCCCCGTAGATTCGGCGCGCCTCGGGCGACAGAGCGGTGCGCCGATCATCCGTGTACCCCACGAGTCGCCCCATGTTGACGTCATGGGCGGCTCACTCCGCCACGAGATCAAATGTCTCGACCACGGCTTCATCGCCCTGGTTGACGCCATGCCCCGCCTCGTTCCCCAAGGCCAGACCGCCGACGCCGCGATCGTTCAGGCCGCCCGCGTCAGCTATGGCCAAGGCACCAAAAAAATCTCCGAAGACCGCGGCCTCATCCGCTACCTCCTCCGCCACCGCCACACCACACCCTTCGAGATGGTCGAGTTCAAGTTCCACGTCGCGATGCCGATCTTCATCGCTCGCCAGTGGATCCGCCACCGCACCGCCAACGTCAACGAATACTCCGGTCGCTACAGCCTCATGCCCGACCGCTTCTACCGCCCCAGCGTGGACCAGGTCCGCAAGCAGAGCAAGAGCAACCGCCAGGGCGGCGAAGAGCTCTTCACCAACCAGCCCGACTCGCCGCAAGAGGCCCTGACCGCTCAGGAGTTTCTAGATTATCTCGCCCAGAGCGAGAAGCTCTACGAGCAGTACACCAAGCTCAACGAAAAGGGCGTGAGCCGCGAGCTGGCCCGCATCGGCCTGCCGGTCAGCCTCTACACAGAGTGGTACTGGAAGTGTGACCTGCACAACATCCTGCGCTTCCTCTCACTGCGGATGGATTCTCACGCGCAAATGGAAATCCGCGTCTTCGCCCAGGCGATGCACGACCTGATCGAGCCGATCGTCCCGATCACCTGCGAAGCCTTCGGCGACTATGAGATCGACAGCGTCCACCTTACCAAGCTTGAACTGGCCGCCCTCCGCGACAAAGCCGCCGGGGGCCTGGGCTTGCTCGCCAGCGAGAACAAGCGCGAGGCCGAGGAGTGGGAAGCCAAGAAGTCGCGTTTGGGGATCTAGGCGGTTTGAGGGCAGCGGGTTTTTCTGGCCCCCGCCCGGTTTATCATCCACACTGTTCAAGGTCTTTCATAAGACTTCCAGGGAGCCTTTCGCATGCCTCAACGTTCGCGCCGTGGTGTCTCGTTCGTCCAGTCGCCCGCCACCCCCGCGCCCCTCAGCGTGGCCGGTCGCCTTTCGGGCGCACTCCGCCTCGCCCGCGTCATCTTCGCGCTCGCGATCCTGACGTGGCTGGTCAGCGCGCCCCTGCCCCTCGCCCGCGCCCAAGTCAACGGCTTCGCCCAGCCGGTCGTCGTCGAGCAGCTCACGGTCTCGACCACCGGCGGCAACTGCCGCGTGTTCCTGACGACCGTCGATCTGCTCGACCCGCGCGTCAGCATCAAGACCACCGGGGCCATCGTCAACCCGCCCGCCGGCGCCGACAGCACGCTGATCACCGTCCCCGCTTGGCGAACCGCCAACAACGCGCGCGTCGCCATCAACGCCAACTTCTTCAGCACCCTGACCGGCGGCAACGCCGACATCCTGGGCCTCAGCGTCAGCAACGGCACCGTCGTCTCCCCGGCGCGCCTCTTCGGCACCGGCAACCCCGACCCAGCCATCGTCTTCGGCGACGACCGCCTCGCCAAAGTCGACTACATCGCCCCGGGCGCGACCGCCGGCGTCCACAACGCCGTCGCCGGCATCGGCCCCAGTGCCACCGACGCAGTCCTCGGCACGCTGCTGGTCACCGACGGCCAAAACACCGGCGCCACCGCACGCGTGGACCCGCTCAATCGAAACCCGCGCACCGCCATCGGCGTGAGCCGCGATGGCACGCGCCTGTTTCTCTTCGTCGTTGACGGGCGTCAGGCCTCCAGCGTCGGCATGACCCTCCCTGAAGTCGCTGACTTCCTCATCAAGCGCGGCGTCTGGCGCGCCATCAACCTTGATGGTGGCGGCTCTTCCTCCTTCGTCGCCCGCCTCGATAACAACTCCACCCTGCAAAACATTCCCAGCGACACCGGCAACGCTTTCCGCGGCGTCGCCAACCACCTGGGAATCATGGTCAACGGCACCTTCACCGGCGGCACCGAGCGCGTCCGGCGTCCGATCCGCGGCGTCTGGCTCCGCCCGCCCGGCGCGCCGGGCCAGACTGGCGACCTCGCCCTGCTGGACAGCAAGATGGCGACGCTCGCAGCGAACGGGATTCGCGACCTGTTTCTTGAGGCTCTCTTTTGGGGCAAAGAGACCGGCCAAACCGGCGTCTTCCCCGGGCACGCGTTCACCAACAACACCGGCGACTACCTAGCGCAGGCGATCCAGCTTGCGAACAAGAACGGCATCCGCCTGCACGCCTGGTGCGAGACCGGCTACCTCGATTTCGGCACCAATCCATCGGCTTTGCTCACCGCCAACCCCGGCTGGGTCGTCAAGAACATTGACCAGACCCCCGACCCGCAGACCGGCGTGCCCGTGACCGGCGACATTGACTTCCAGCGTTTCGTCAACCTCGGCAACCCGGGCGTGCGCACGCAACTCAACTCGTACTTCACCGCCATGGCCAACAAATACGTCAGCCTCGAAGGGATCCAGGCAGACTACCACTTCTTCCCGCTAGCGCCCAGCAGCGCCGCGCCGTGGAGCTACGACGACTGGGCCCGCGGCGCGTACCAGGCCCAGTTTGGCGTGGACCCGCAGTCCTTCGCCAACACCGCCGGCACCACCTTCCACACCAACTGGCTCGCTTGGAACCGCAACAACGTCACGCAGGCGCTGGTGCAGATCGGCGACGCGACGCGGGCCGTCTCGCCGAGCATCAGCCTGTCGAGCGTCGCCTTCGCGGATTGGTCCAGCGCGTTTCACCGCAGCAAGATGATCGACCTGCCCAGTTGGGGCACGACCAACGCCAGCGACATGTACTTCTTCATGGCCTACTTCACCATCTCCGGCACGTCGGTGACCCAGATCAACGCCGGGATCGCCGCGATCCAGGCCGATGTCGATCGCGCCAAGACTGCCTTGCCGGGCAAGCGCGCCATCGCGGGCCTTGCCAACCTCACCGACATCCTTCGCCTGAACGTCACGCAACAGCTGAACGCCATCAAGGGTCGCGGCGTTGAAGACTTCGCCTGGTTCGAAGCCAACACCATGATCGCCAACCCCGGCATGCTCACCATGCTCAACACCTGGGTGAGTTCCACCGCCACCAAGCAACTGGGCGATCTGAACAACGACGGGTATCTGGATCAGCGCGATATCACGCTCTTTGACGCGCTCTTCACCGGCACGCCCATCACGCCCCCGGGCGTCAACACACGCTACGACCTCAACGCCGACAACACCATCAACGCGGTCGATCGCGTCGAGCTCCTGCGCCTCTTCAAGCGCAGCGTCTTCGGCGAAGACGGTGCCGTGGACTCACGCGACCTGCGCGCCCTGAACCTCGCCCGCACCAACGGCAACGGCACCATCCCCGCCATCCTCAACCGATGGGACCTCAACGCCGACGGCAAGGTCAATGATCTTGACGCCCAGATCCTGCGTGACAACGCGACCACCGACCTCTCGCTGCTCACCGACATCAACAACGACGGCGTGCGGAACATTGATGACGTCTACGCACAGTTCGCAATCCCCGCCGATGTCAATCGCGATGGCGTGATCGACTCTCAGGATCAGATCGAGTTCATCGCGAGTTTTCGCCAGTTCGAAGCCACCGACAGCCGCGGCGTGCAGCGATGAATCTCGCGCCAGGCGGTATGCTCGACGCATGAACGGCACAACGCTCGGATTGGACATCGGCGGAACGTCCGTCAAGGGCGTGCTCATGCGTGACGCCCACGTCACGCGTCGTTCGCAGTCCTCGCGATATCACCGTCCGGACGCGACGGGTATCGCGAACGCCCTGCGCGAGGCCCTGATCGCACTGACCGCCGGCGCACCGGAAGACGCGCCCAGCGGATGTGTCGGGCTCTGCGCCCCGGGCCTGATCGATGCGCAGACCACACGCGTTGAAACCTCGATGAACATCCCGGGCCTGGTTGGCACGCGGCTTGACGAACTGCTCTCACGGGTCATGAACCGTCCGTTCACCGGGGTTCGGATCGTCAGCGACGCCCTTGCCGCCGCGACAGACTTTCGCACGGTCGCGACGCCGTTGATCGACGGTCGCTTGCTGGCGATCTCGCTGGGCACCGGCGTAGGGATGGCAATCCTTGAGCCCGACGGAACGCAACTCACCGTGAACCCCGGGACGTCCGGGCACCTGGGGCAGATCGATGTCTCCCTCAACGACCACGCCCCGATCGGGCCTGACGGCGGGCGTGGTTCGCTGGAGGCATACATCGGGCTCCCGGCGTTGCGGACGCGTTACGCCGAGCGCCTGGGGCCGTCACTCAGCCGCGCCCGCCTGAGCGATGCACCGATTCGAGCCCTGGTGCGAGCGATCCGGATCGCGCACGCGATTTATCGGCCTCACTGCGTCGCGCTGCTGGGGGGCGTGGGCATCGCGATCGGCGAGTCTCCGGCTGGAGCGGCGCTGCACGAGAAGATCAGCGACGGTTTGACGAGCCTGGCCCGACCGGGCTGGCGGCTGGAGTTTGCCCACGACGGGCATCACGCCGCGGCGGGGGCCGCTCGCCTGGCAGAGGTCGGTCATTTCCCCTAATCAAGTGGTTATCGGTCTGAAGATTAGGGGTTTCCATATGGTATGACCCCGGTTTGTCGGCTCAAAAGGTGCCTAAAGATCGCGTTATTTTTTACGGGCACTTGCCGCAGTATGTTATAGAATTATGATCCCGATGGTCGGCAGGTGTCTTGCCGACCGGGACAGCCACCAGTTCGCCCGCGCGTCTGCGGGTCCCTTGGAAAAGAGGAGAATTTGATGAGTCGCACGAATGCAGTCGCGTGTTTGCTGGTGCTCGCTGGGATGGCCCAGTCCGCCTCGGCCCAGATCACTTTCCAGTTGCAACGCACGGAGGAGTTCTTTGCGCTGCGTCAAGACGGCCTGCCGCAGACGCCGCCGCTGACGGGGTTTGATCCGAACCCGTTCTTTGTGAACAGCCCGGGGTCGATCGCGGCGGGCCCGACGAGCGCGACGTGGTACGTTGGCGGCATCGACATCGGCGGTACGAAGCTGAACCAGTCCTGGGACACCGCTGCCGTGCGCGTCGGCTTTGCCAACACTCAGGGCACGACGCCCACGGTGGGCGCGCGGCGAAGCTTCGCCACCATGCCTGACAGCCGGGTGCCCGCTGGCACCACGCCCATCGGCTCAGGGCGCGGCACGAATAACGTCGCCTATGACACGATCAACAACCGCGTGCTGGTGACCTCCGACCTCGGCGGCGGCTTCGGCAAGCTCGCGATCTTCGACGGCTCGCTCTCGCCCAGCCTCGGCTTGATCCCCTCGCTCTCGACCGCTGAGACGACCCGACGTGTCATGGGCGGCGGCGCGTGGGACTTCGGCCCTGATCGCGCCAACGGCAATCCCGGCCTTTCGACGCTCGTGCGTGATGCGCTGCCCCTGGTGGCGGCCCTGGACAACGGCGAAGCCGGCCCGCGCGGCGTGCAGCGCTCAACGCTGGACAACGCTGGCGAGTATGACGCCGTGAACAACCCCGGCGGTTTTTTGTACCTGTACTCGCCCGCGTCACTGACCACCAACGCGCCGAAGTTCTTCCCGAACTCTCCGGACTACGGTGCCAACGGGGAAGGTCTGGCCATCAGCACGACCAACTCCATCCATCGTGACATTGACATCGATGCGGATTCAGGCCTCATGGTGAGCCGCTCGAACAACTCGCTGATCGCGGCCGTGCGTCAGGCCGACAATCGCGTGCCCACCGCAAACATCACGCGCATCTCGATTCCCAACGGCTTGTTCATCAACCAGGTGTGCCAGAACGTCAAGATCATGAAGGGCACGCCCCTGGGTGATCTGGTGATCCTCAACAATCGCCCGACGACCCCCGCTGGCCCCAACACTTTCACTTCGACCCAGATCCGCCAGGTGACAGCGCCGGGTAGCGCCAACCCCTTCCCGCTCGTGACCACGACTTGGAAGCGCCCTGATGGCTCGACCGTCGCCTCGCTGACTGACAACATTCAGCTCATGGACTACGCCTGGCTCCCGGGCGAGCAGCGTCTGCTGCTGCTGGACACTGGCGGCAACGGCACGGTGTTCGTCTTCGACCTGATCACGTCGGCCGCGGACATCACGACTCCTCCCGCGAACGTCTGCGTCGAGGCTGGCGCGAGCACCACGCTCACGGTCGCGACCAGCGGCCAGGGCGTGAACTTCCAGTGGGCCCTGAACACTGTGGACATTCTCGGCGCGACCAGCGCTTCGTACACGATCGCTAGCGCCAGCGCGCTGAACACCGGCACATACACCGTCCGCGCGTTCAACGCGCTGAACGGCACGCCGGCGTCCGGCTCTGCGGTGGTGACGCTCGGCCCCTGCGGCGGGCCGACGTTCCCGGCGCGTTGCAACCCCGTGGACATCGCGTATGACACGGGTGATCCGCTCCCGCGTCCGGCCATCGCGGGCGCTGGCGGCACGCCGGAGATCCCCGGCGACTTCGGCGGCGTGAACAACGGTGTCACCGAGGGTGATTACAACCTCTTCTTCGCCAACTTCTTCGACGCCGGCATCGTTTGCGATATCGCTAACGACGACGGCGCGCCCTTGCCGCCCTTTGGCACCCTCACGACGAACAACGGCGTGACCGAGGCGGACTACAACCTCTTCTTCTCCATCTTCTTCGACGGCTGCTCGTTCTAATCAGATGGCTGAAGTGGCAGGCGCACGGCCTGCTATCGGAAGCCCGCTGGCCGACGGCACGAGCATGACAACCATCAAAGCCCCGGCTCACCAGAGCCGGGGTTTTTCGTTGAGCCTCGACGTGAAAATGGGTTGAACCCGCAGCAGGAGACGCGCAGGGCGCGCCCGGCGCGATCGGCTACCATGGACCCATGGCTTTCACGTTCGACCCAGACGCGGCGGCAACGGCGGACGCAGGGATCTTCGGCCTCCCCGACACGCGCGATGACGCGCACGTCGTGCTGTTCCCGGTCCCCTTTGACGCGACGACTTCGTATGGCGGCGGCTGCGGGTGCGGGCCCGACGCGATCCTGCGCGCTTCGGTGCAGGTGGACCTCTACGACGTGCAGTTCGGGCGCATCTATGCCCAGGGCATTCACATGCTGCCGAGCCCGGCGCGGGTGGGCAAGTCCAGCAAGGCGGCGCGAAGGCTGGCGATGCCGATCATCGCCAAGTGTGGCGCGGACAAGGGCGACAAAAAGAGTGTCGCGGAGATCAACCGCGCTGGTGAGCTGGTGAACGAGTACGCGTACCAGACAGCGTGGTCGATCCTGGCGCAAGGAAAGGTGCCGGGGCTGGTCGGGGGCGATCACTCGACTCCACTGGGGGCGATCCGCGCGTGCGCCGAGTACGTGCAGCGCTTGCAGGCGGCGGATCGCAAGATGCACCCGCGCGACCGGGGGCTGGGCATCCTGCACATCGACGCGCACATGGACCTGCGCCCCGCGTTCGAGGGCTTCAAGTACTCGCACGCGTCGATCATGTACAACGTGCTGAGCGAGATTAGCGAGGTGAGCAAGCTGGTGCAGATCGGCATCCGCGACTTCGGCGAGGCGGAGTTTGACTTTGCCAAGGCCCAGGACCGGCGCGTCAGCACGCACTTTGACCTGGACTGGTCCACGCGTCAGAGCGACGGCGAGAGCTTCAGTGCGCTGGCGCAGAAGGCGGTGCGGGAGCTGCCGCAGTGTGTGTACATCAGCTTTGACATCGACGGGCTGGACCCGAGCCTGTGCCCGCACACGGGCACGCCGGTGCCGGGCGGGCTGAGTTTTAATCAGTCGGCGGTGCTGCTCAAGACGCTGGTGGACGCGGGCAAGAAGGTCGTGGGCTTTGACCTGGTCGAGGTGTGCCCGGGGGCCAGCAGTAGCGCGCCAGAGTGGGATGCGAACGTCGGGGCGCGTGTGCTCTACAAGCTGTGCGGAGCCGCGATGGACCCGGCGACACAGGGGGTTTAGACCAAACCAGACGCCCCGCGGGCTGGTGCTTGAGCATCAAGCGGGCCAGCCGTCGGCGAGTGGGCTTACTTCGACGGCCGGTTCGGCTGGCGAGGGTTCTCGCTGGACCTGCGGGGCCGGGAAGCGAGGAGGAAGGTCACCGTTTGGTCTGCATGCAGGATGTTCGGCGTGGTGATCCAGCCCCAGAGGCAGGGTGAGCCGTGGGCGATGACGCTGGTGGGAGGGTGATATTGGAAGGCAAGGGGGATGAACGTTGAGAGCTCGGTATGGGTGCCGAAGAAACGCCACTCCTGATCAATCTTGGGCGCGCGAGAGCTGGACTTGCGGAGGCGGGCGGGGTCAACGGGGATCCAGATTTCTTTCTTGGTGCCGGGGTCGATGAGGCAGAACTCGACGATGCTGTAGAGGCGGCGCTGGCCGCCGGTGCCGCTACTGCGACGCCCGATGCCCTCGTCGGCAACGTCCAGGCCGATGACGGTGCGAGCTGGAAGTCCGGCGGCGCGATACGCGGCGACAAGCACGCAGCACATGTCGTGCTGGCTGCCCTTGCCGTCTTTGAGCGCTTGCAGCGCGCCCTTCAGATTAAACCCGCGGAATCCGCCGCTGGTGTTGAACGAGAGGCCGTCGCCGGTGGGCTGGAACGAATCGACCACGCGCCCCAAAAGGATCTTGGCGACGCGCACGGGCGGGAGTGTCTTGGGGTCCTGGTCATCGAGCCACTCTTTGACCTGGCGGGTGAACTCGAGGTTGCTGGCGGTCTTCTCCTGCTCAGCGATGACATAGTCCACGAACATCTGCGGCTTGAACGAGCTGGCGGCGGCCTCGGGCCAGGCGGTCGTCGGCCAGGGGATCTGCATCGCGAGCGCTTCGTCCATGCGAGTGGAGGCGGAGCCAATGCCCATCTCGACGCGGATGCGGACCGAGCTGGCGTCCTTCTGGCGGGCTTCCCAACGTGCAAAGCGGGCGCCGCCGGGATACCCGGTGATGAACGTCGGCTGGCCGTCGATCTCGGCACCGTCGAACCGCACGTGGCTCTTGAAGTTCTCCGGGAACGTGCGTGACATCGATGTCGATTCCAGGACGGGGAACACGATCACGGCGGTGTCAAACTTCAGCGGCGCGTTGGCCGGCATGTTGTTGTTGTCGTAGCGCTCGGCGGTGTTGAGCGCGACTTCGACAGTCGCGAGCCATTCCTGATCCCGACCCTTTTCCAGCACCTTGTCGGCCCAGGGCTGGCCCGGCGCAATCGTCGAAGGGTCGGTGACCTCGGGCCGGCGCGGCGGCGGTGGGTTGCCCTTGCGATTGGGGAGAAGCTCAGGGCGGAAACCGCCGGGGATGTTGCCGGGATTGATCTGGCCCGGCGATGACGCCGCGAGGCCCAGGACGGTGAGGAGCGCCAGTGCGGTGCGAAGCGAGGGTGTCATGTGGAAGGCTCCGGGACGGCGAGAAGTAAGAGCTCTGGTGGCGGAGATCGATGCGAGACAAAGGGTCGTGAAATGCGACTCATTCGTTCGCAGTGTGAAACGACCGAACGCGCGGCCGTCTCTGGATACGTTCCCGATGCGCCGTGGACGCAGAAAAGGCGTAAAGCTAGAGCGGTAACGGGGATTCGGCGCTAGCGCGGGAGTTGGCGGTCGATCTAGGTGTTTGCAGGGGAGACTCGGAGGCCGAGTTCTTCGGGCGCGGGGAGGTCTTTGAGGCTGGCCAGGCCGAAGGCTTCGAGGAAGCCGCGGGTGGTGGAATAGAGGATGGGGCGGCCAAGTTCTTCAGAGCGACCGGCGATGGTGATGAGGCGGCGGTCAAGGAGGGAGCGGAGGACTTCGCCGCAGGCGACGCCGCGGATGGCTTCGAGCTGGGCGCGTGTCATGGGCTGGCGGTAGGCGATGATGGCGAGGGTCTCGATGGCGGGGCGGCTGAGCTTGTTGCTGAGAGCCAGGCCCTGGAGCGCGACGATGGGACCACGAAACTGCGGGAGCGTCATAAGCCGATAGCCGCCGCTGAGGGCTTCGATGCGGAAGGAGCGGCCGGTGCGCTCGTAGTCGGCGTTGAGCGAGGCGATGGCTGCTGCGATCAACTCGATGGGGGAAACGGCTGAGACCTTGGGCTTGCGTGTGCGTTTGCGGGTGGGCGGCGCATCAAGGTGTGCTTCGGCGGGCGAAGCGTCGTCGGTGGGCAGCGTCGCCGGTGGCGACGGGGTCAGACAGTTGTCAGCCTCCGGCGGGGCGAGGCCCAGGGCGACGCTCAAGCGTTGTGGGCTCACTGCTCGCGCGCTGGTGATGAGCAGTGCTTCGACCATCGGCGCGAGCTCTGCGATGCGCTGCGGCGTGAGACCGGGCGGGCCATCGTCCGGCGCCATCGGCGTCGCGATCGCGAGGTCGGCTGGGGGATTGATCCAGGCCGCGGCCGAGGGCTCGGCGACGTGAGGTGTTGATGCGGAATCCAATGCGGGCGTGAACTCGGTCATGACCGTCTTTCTGTGCGGCGGGAGGCAGGCGGGGCGGAGGCGGGCGGTGGACGGGGGCATGTTTGACAAGCGAGACTTGGCGTGCGTGAAGTCGCATCATACCGGCGATTGGCCGCTGGGCGTTGTTCACAACGGCTCTGGCTTTGCGGCCTCGCCGAACTGGGCCAGCACGCGTGTCCGGCCTCTCCACGGCCCACCTTCGGGCGAAAAAAAAACTCAAAGCAGCGCGAACGAAGTGTGAGGCGTGGTCGCTTCATGGGTGCGTTCTTCCTTCAAAGGAGCACTCGTATGACTCGTCAACGTTTCGCGAATCGAGCGTCCACGACTGTCGGTGTCAGTGCGATGGTGGTTGTTGCCGGGCTCACCGGCAGCGCGGTCTCGCAGGTGCCGATCACTTCTTCAACGACGACGACGTCGGTCACGACAATGACCGATGGGCCGGTCATCTTGACGCCGCAGATTCCGATGCGACGCCGGATTGCCATGCCCGATCCGGGCGTTCAGGTCACCGGGGTCGCGGCTGACGTCTCGATTGTCGATCAGGCGTCGACAACCAGCCTCGAGATCACGCTGACGAATCCGGGGCCGCGCCCGCAGGAGGCGCAGATCGTCTTGCCCGTGCCGATCGGTGCCAGCGTCCGCTCGTTTCAATACGACGGCACGGGGCCCGAGCCGACGGCGACGCTGATCGCGCGCGACGAAGCGCGCCGGTACTACGAGTCGATCGTGAGCGCTTCCAAAGACCCCGGGCTGCTCGAGTTCGTGGGCTTGGCAGCCATCAAGTCGAGCGTCTTTCCGGTGCCAGCGGGCGCGACGCAGAAGGTGCGGATCGTCTACGAACAGGTGCTTCCGGCGGTGGACGGGCGTGTGGATTATGTGCTGCCACGAAGCGACGGGCTGGCGGCGGCGCAGACCCCTTGGACGGTGAAATACGAGATCAAGTCCAGCAGCGAGATCAGCGCGGTCTTCTCGCCGACGCACGCGATGCAGACTGAGCGTCGGCCCGACGGCAAGTCGTGGAAGGGCGCGATTGATGGCGGGTCGCTGAGTCAGCCGGGCGCGGTGTCGATCGCGTTCACGACTCCACGACGGAGCGGGGAGGCGACTGCGAGCGTCGTGGCGTATCCGGACGCGCGCGTGAACGCGGGCAAGGGCGGGTACTTCATGATGGTTGTGGGGCTGCCGCGAACGCCGGAGGCCAGCGCGCCGATGAAGCGCGAGGTCACGATGGTGATTGATCGCTCTGGCTCGATGCGCGGCGAGAAGATCGAGCAGGCCCGCAAGGCGGCGCTGCAAGTGCTCCAAGGGCTGAACCCCGGCGAGATGTTCAACATCATTGACTACAGCGACTCGATCGCGAGCTTCGAGCCGGCGCCGGTGGAAAAGACCAAGGAGTCCAGCGAGCGGGCCCGCCAGTACATCATGGCGATCAACGCCAACGGCGGGACAAACCTCAACGACGCGCTGCTGGAGGCGCTGCGGACAAAGCCCGCCGCGGGTGCGCTCCCGCTGGTGTTGTTCATGACCGACGGGCTGGCGACGGTCGGCGAGAAGTCCGAGGTGAAGATTCGCGAGAATGCAAAGGCGGCCAACAGCGCCGGACGACGGGTCTACACCTTCGGCGTGGGCTTCGACGTCAACAGCCCGCTGCTCAGCGGCCTGGCAACCACCACGCGCGGCAGCGCGACCTTTGTCATGCCCAACGAAGATGTCGAGGCCAAGGTCTCGAAGGTGTTTACGAAGTTGAATGGGCCGATGCTCGCAAGCCCGACGCTCACCGGGCCGATGCGTGAGATGATGCCGTCAACGCTGGCGGACGTGTTCGAGGGTGAGCAGATGATCATCGTCGGTCAGTATCTTGAAGCGGGTCCGATGAAGATCACGCTGAGCGGGCGCGGGCCTCAGGGGGACCGGGCGTTTGAGTTCAGTGTCAGCACAGCGGACGCTTCGGCGCGCAATGGCTATGTCGGGCGTCTGTGGGCTCAGCGCAAGATCGCATCATTGCTGGACTCGATCCGCCAGTCGATGGCGGAGAAGCCGAACATCGACCCGAAGAACGACCCGGCAACCAAGGAGCTGGTTGACGAGGTGGTGCGACTGAGCACGCAGTTCGGCGTGCTCACCGAGTACACCGCGTTCCTGGCGCTGGAAAAGGATCAGAAGTTCGCCGGCGACATGTTGAGTCGTTCGACGCGAGACTTTGCGGTCAACGTCAACACGCGGATGAGCGTGCGCTCGGGTGCCGGCGGTGTGAGCCAGGAACTGAACGCCGCGCCGGCGGCAGTCGCGCCGGTGGACGCCAAGCGCCAGGTGTACTACGACCGGTCGATGGTTCGCCAGGAGATCAGCAACGTGCAGTCGGTGAACGATCGCGCATTCGTGTTCCGCAACGCGCGCTGGATCGACATGCGCATGCTGGATCAGGAGTCGTTGCCGCCGCAGATCACGGTGACAGTGGGCACGCCGGAGTACTTCAAGGTGGTGGAGCAACTGCGGGCGAGCAACCTCGCGGGCGCGCTGAGCCTTGAGGGGGAGATCTACGTGACGCTGGAGAATCAGCGCGTGTTGATCCGGCAGCAGTGATGCATCAGGCGACCGAGCGGCGATACGAGTGGCTGTCACGACTGAGCACAAAGCACGCGGCCCGCCGGAATCGTCCGGCGGGCCGCGGTGTTGTTTGAGTTGAGTCAGATGGCAGAGACGAGAGGCTCAGTGCCCCGTTCAGCAACCGTCGAAGAAGAACCGGAAGAAGCAGTTGTAATCGCCCTCGGTGACGCCATTGTTGGGGACGCCGATGATGCTGTTGGGAATAGGGTTGCCCTGATCGTCGGCGACATCGCAGAATGACAGGGCATCAAAGAAGCCGACGAAGAAGGCGTTGTAATCGCCTTCGGTGATGCCGTTGTTGACGCTGCCAGAGGGCAGGGGCGTGCCCTGGTCGTCGGCGATGTCGATCGACAAGCAGCGGACGTGGGCGACGAGCGTGTCGGTGACGGACGTGGTGTCGGCGGAAGTGGCGGTGACCGTGATGAACGCGGAGCCGGAGGCGTTGGGGGCGTACGTCAGCCGCAGTGAGTCGTTCACGATGCTGGGCGTGACCAGGGCGGTGTTGCTGGAGGTCGCAGTGAACACGATGCCCTTGGACACGGGCGACGGGACGGGCGCGACGGTGGTGATGTTCACGAAGTCGGTGGGGCGGACGGTGTTGCCTCCGGTGTATCCGGGCAGCGGGCAGTCGTCGAGGGCGGAGTTGCCGAAGAACGTCGTGAGGTTGAACGTGTTGAAGGCGATGATGGTGTCCAGCACGGTCATGCCGCTGCCGATGACTCGACCGAAGACGGAGAAGCCGCCGTTCTGGGTGTCGAGCAGCGCGAAGCCGGGGGTCACCCCGTTGTCGTTGTTCATGTTGAAGAACCACTCGCTGGTGGCTGAGTTCGGGTTGCCGCCAACCTTGGCCATGGCGATGGTGCCGCGACGGTTGCTGATCCCCGGCTCGTTCTGGATGGGGGGGAAGGTCTGCACCGTGCCCGGGGGAACGTTGTTGCCGGTCGGCGTGGTGAAGCCGCCGCCCTGCAGGACGAACGGGATGAACGGGTTGGCGGAGTAGACCGCGGAGCGATGGATGATGACGTTGTTAAAGCGCCCGGCGTTCATATACGCCTTGAAGTTGTTGGTCGTGATGGGCTTGGAGACGTCAAACAGCGCGACGTCAACTGTGCCGAAAGTGGCGATCGTGAGACGCACGACCGACACGTTGGCGTCGTTGAAGCGGGTGCCCAGCGGGATGTTGGAGGGGACCGCGTTCTTGACGACCACCAGATCTGGCAGCGGCGCCGTGATCGTCGGGGCGGCGGTGGCGGTGCCGGCGCAGAACGTCAGCGTGATGAGGGCGAGCGAAGAGACGGTCTGCAGGGTGCGGCTCATGAAGACTCCAACGGGTGCGAGCGGAAGGTGATTCGTGATCAACGCATGATGCCTGAGGGCGAGAAGGACCAGACGAGGCAGCGGCGAAAAAGCGTCGAAACGCTGGGGCTAGAAACTGGGAACCATTGTCCAGAACGTACATCCATCGGCCGGGAACGCCAATGGCTTTGTGAGCAATACGCGGGCCAATCACGGGAGTTTCGCGGCATCTGACACAGAACGTCCGATGTGACCCGAAAATCGACCAAATGAGGAGTTCTTCTGATACGCCGCAGCGGCTGGACGCGCCATAGGGCAAACAGGGCGTCGTAGCCGCGAACACTGGCGTGCGCAAAAGATCGCCGGCAACACAAACGCCCCGGCACGGGCCGGGGCGTCAATGGGCGTTACAGGACTTGAACCTGTGACCCCAGTCGTGTGAGGACTGTGCTCTAGCCAACTGAGCTAAACGCCCGGATCGAGTCGAGTATATGCCCCGCGATCGGCATTACTCAACCGGCACGCTGTAGTGCAGGGGCGCGTTCGGACCCAGGGGCATGCCGGTGGCGTACCACGCCAGCAGGAAGCCCGTCCATATCAGGAAAAAGACCACGCTGTAGGGAAGCATCAGGCTGATGAGGCTCCCAAGCCCTGCGCCCTTTTTGTACTTCTGAAGCACCAGCAGGATGATGAGCAGATAGCTGTTCAAGGGGGTGATGATGTTCACGACGCTGTCGCCGATGCGATACGCCGCGGTCGTGAGCTCGGGGCTGATCCCGACCATCATGAACATGGGGATGAAGATGGGGGCCATGACGCCAAACTTGCTGAGCATGCCGCTCAGGGCAAAGTCGCCGAAGACCACGACGAGGATGAAGAGGACCAGCAGCAAGGGCACGGGTAGATCGGCTGTGACCAGGAGCGAGCCGCCGGCGTAGGCGAGCATGCGGTCCAGCCCGGTGTACGCGAAGTAGGCGACGAACTGGCCCATGAAGAACGAGATCGCCAGCACGGGCACGATGCTCCGGATGCCGTGGTAGATGCCCTCGATGAAGTCGGCTTGGGTGCGGAGCTTGCCGGTGCGGATGCCATAGGCCATCCCAGGCAGGAGGAAGAGCAGGAAGATCAGCGGCACGATGACGTGCGACCAGCGGTCGCCGGGCGACTCGGACAAGCTCGGGCGTCCGTTTGAGGCGATGGCGAGCTCCACCGGTATCGCCTTGCCCGAATCGTCGAGCCTTGGCTCGGGTGCCCATAGCCGCCGCTCCGTCGGGATTGCGGCGACTTCGGCGCTGCCGCGGACGACGAGGATGGGTTGGGTCGCGACGACGCGGTCATTGGCCAGACGTGGAACGCCGGTGCCGTGCAGGGGCGCGCCGGGAATCATCACCAGCGCAACAAAGACCGCGAGGACCGAGAGCATGGTCGCAGCGGCGATGAGCAGAGCGCTCTTCTCAGCTGGCAAGAGCGCCATCTCGTTTACGGCGGAGGTATCGCCGGTCAGCGGCGCTTCGGCTTGTTGGCGCTTCAACCGCGGCTCCACAATCCAGTCCGTCACCGCCCAGCCGGCGAACATCACCACGATCGCGGAGCCGACCTTGAACGAGTAGTTGTGGAGGATGTCCATGGTGTAGTTCGGATCGATGACGCGAGCCGCGTCTTGTGCGAAGCCGGTGAGGGCACCGTCGCCCCCGGTGGGAAAGAACCCTCCGCCAAAGCCACCGGCGACGCCCGCGAACGCCGCGGCCAGACCGGCGATCGGGTGCCGCCCTACCGCCAGGTACAGAGCCGCCGCCAGCGGGGGCAGAATGATGTAGCCCGCGTCGCTGGCGACGCTGGAGTTTGCCCCGAGCAAGACGATCATCGGCGTCAGCAACTTCGCCGGCGTGATGAACGCCAGCGAGCGCATCATCGCGCTAAAGAATCCAAACTTCTCAGCCAGCCCGATCCCCAGCATTGCGACGAAGATCAGCCCGAGCGCGGGCAGGCCCGTGAAGTTGCGCAGCATCGAGGAGAGCATCCAGTAAATACCGTCGGACGTCAGCAGGCTGCGCGGCTCAATCGGCCGCCCCACCGCCACCAGCTCTCTTACTGGTTGCCCGCGCTCGTCTTGCTGCTTCACTTTGACGGGCGTTCCGGCGGGCGTGAGAACCACGTTGCCCGAGGCATCGACGGCATCGACCATCACGTATCGGGGCTGCACCGGCTGCACCTTCCAGCCCAGGTTGGAGCCGATCGCGGCGACGACGATGACGACGACGGCAAGGATGACGAAGATGAGCGCGGGCTCAGGAAGTTTGTTGCCGAGCCACTCGATCCAATCGAGTACGCCGCGCGGGCGGTTGATGGAGATTGCGGAAGGTTCGGGGGAAGTCAATTGAGCCAAGGGAGCACCTCAGACGTTGAACGCCGCGGGGGGCAGAGTGACGCTCCGGAGACGGGGCGTTTTGCAACCGTCCACCCATTTGTGGGGGTTGCATTTGGGAGAATAACCGAAGATGCTCTGGCTTGCACGCCGCCCGTGCGCGCCAAGTGTCAGTTCAATCCCGGAGCGTGGCAGCCGCCCGCAAGCCGACAGTCCGTTCGACCTTTTCTCATGAATCGCCGTCCGGCTGCCCATGTTGCGGTATCCGACCGGCGTGCAGACAGGAGCCCTGATGGCCATCCCCCCCGCTGCCCCCGCGTCGACACCCTCGCCGGGTGGTCCAGACGTGCCGTATGTGATGCCCGCGAACGAACTGACCGTACTGGGCCATCCGCCGGGGCTGTTCCTGTTGTTCCTGGTAGAGATGTGGGAGCGGTTCAGTTATTACGGGATGCGGGCCTTGCTCGTGCTTTATCTCACGAGCCCCACCACCGGGGTGCGCGAGCCACCGGCTGGGTACGCAAAGGGGTTCAACCCCGGGCCGGGCTGGAGCGACTCTGACGCTGCGACGTTGTACGGCTGGTACACCGGCTTGGCGTATCTGTTGCCGGTGGTTGGGGGGATGGTCGCCGATCGACTGATCGGGACTCACCGATCGATGCTGGTGGGTGGACTGCTGATCATGGTGGGCCACATTGCTTTGGCGGTCAGCGGGATCGGGTCGCTCGGGCACACGCCTGCGGGCATGAGCATTTTCATTGGCGGTCTGGCGATGATCGTCATCGGGACAGGTCACTTCAAACCCAGCGTGAGCGTGATGGTCGGCGATCTGTACCCACGCGGCGACCCGCGCCGCGACAGCGCGTTCACTATCTTTTACATGGGCATCAATCTTGGCGCGTTCTTGTGCGCCTTTGTCTGTGGAACGCTTGGCGAGAAGGTGGGCTGGCACTGGGGCTTTGGCTCGGCGGCCGTGGGAATGGCGTTGGGACTGGGGCTTTACTGGTTCGGCAAGCCGTACTTTCTGAAAAACATCGGCAACCCGCCCGCAGAATCGAAAGCGGTCGTCGCACCGGCGTTCCTGGGGTTCGGCCTGGTGCTGGCAGCGATGGTCGCTCTCGCGTTTCACTACGGCTACTTCGGCGACCTCAAGGACGCGATCGGGGGCTTCACGTCCCGGCAGCCGCTCGTTGCCCTGTTGACGGGCATTGCACTCTTCGTGATGAGCGTGCTGGCGGCCGGGATCTTTAGTTTTACACAACGTCCAGAGGATCGCGGACCGGTCGCGAGCATTTTTATCTTCATGTTCTTCAACGCGTTCTTCTGGCTCGCGTTTGAGCAGGCCGGCACCAGCATCAACCTGTTCACTGATCGCTACACGGACTTGCACATCGCCGGGCCACAGAGCTGGGAAATGCCAGCGAGCTGGTTGCAGTCTGTCAACCCGTTCTTCATCTTTCTGTTCGCGCCGCTGTTCGGTGCCACCTGGACGGCGCTTGGCAGACGCCGAATGAACCCGTCACAGCCGATGAAGATCGCATTCGGGCTGATCTTGCTCGGCATCGGCTTCCTCGTGCTGGTCCTTGGTGCCAGGACAATCCAGGTTCAGGGACAGGGCGAGGCGCAAGTGGTGCTTGCAAAGGCCGCGTTGATCTACGTGCTCGGTGCCTACTTCTTCCACACCATGGGCGAACTGTGCCTCTCGCCGACGGGGCTGAGCTACGTCACCAAAGCCGCGCCGGTGCGGTTCGTCAGCCTGCTCATGGGCATCTGGTTCATCTCGAGCTTCATCGCGAACCTCGGAGGTGGCCTGATCGCGGCTCAGACCGAGGCCATCGAAAGCGGCAAGATTACGCTCTGGTGGAACTTCAGCTCCGGCACGGGCACGACGCAGGCGGACTTTTTCTTCCTCTTCGTCGTCACGTCCATCTGTTCCGGTGTCCTGATCATGGCCCTGACGCCTCTGCTGAAGAAGCTGATGCGTGATCCCAACGACTGACGCCGGCGATTCTATTATTTCCTCCTACCCTTACTCCGCCCTACTCCCCCCTACTCCCTTTCCATCCTTCTGTAGCCCGCGCCCCCGCCACCCACCGCTCGCGCGGCGTGGCGGGGGCTTATCGTTTGTCCATGGGCAGAACGCTGATCGGCGCGCAGGGATCGATGAAGTTCACCGACATGCAGTACGGACTTGCGATGAAGCTGGTCTATGACATGGGGTGGAAGCCGCTGGGCACGCTGGCGCCGGAGTCGTACGAGCGCGAGGATGGGCCGGTGGATGAGCTGGGGCAGCGGCTGAAGTGGCCAGCCATGAACTACTTTGCGAATGCCGGTCAGCGCGTGAGCGATGCGGACGCGCTGGCGCTGGCGGAGAAGCTGGAGGACGTGATGCTCGACGTGCCGAGCCACGACGCGACGATGCACAAGGTACATCAGGTGATCATCCTGCCGCCCTTGGGGGAGATGCGGATCCTCAAGCCGGGGTCGAAGGTGAACGTGCTGGAGTTCTTTAGCGGGCGGAACAAGGCGGTGCTGGCGAAGTACGCCGCGTTTGCCCGCCAGGGCGGGTTCAAGATCACCTGACGCTGGCGACCCGCTCAGAGCGCGGATTTGCTGCTCGCGGGCAACTGGTCCGTGGCGCGGGTCGTAGTGTGGAGAGTCATGGCACAGCCGATCACGCGGACACCTCGCCGACGGTATCACGTGCATTCGCCGCTGCTGATGTACGTGGGCGTGTCGCTGCTGGTGGCGATCGGTGCGTTTCACAGCCAGAACAACCTGCTGTTCTGGCTCTTCGGCTTTTCGCTGGGGCTGATGCTGGTCTCCGGGTTTCTCAGCGGCTCGATGCTCATGGGCGTTCGGCTTGAGCGGATCAGCGTGAGCGACTCGCGCGAGGGAGACGTGATTGAGATTCGCTATCGCGTGAGGAACGTGGGGAAGTTGGTGCCGCTGATGGCACTGACGATCCGCGAGGCGGCTTACGAGGACGATGGCAAGCCGGCGTCGGCGTGGGCTCGACTGCGTACAAGGATTGTCGCGCTCAACGGCGCGGCCGCCGACGGCGGGACGGCATCGCCGGGCGCTCAATCAACAACTTCTGCGCCCGGCGTGCTTGAACGGCGTGCGACGCTTGTCGCGCCCCCCATGGGGTTTCTCGCGCACCTGAGCCGAAAGGGTGAGATTGAAGTCTTCGCGCGGGCACGCTGCGTGAGCGCCGGGCGCGTGCGGCTGGGCGCGATCGAGGTCGTCACCAGCTTCCCGTTCGGGATCATGAAGAAGTCGCTTCGATTCGATCAGCCAGGCGCGGCGCTGGTGCGGCTGGCACCGGCGATGGTCGATGTCGATCTCAGCACGCGCGGACGCGGCTCGTCCATGTCGACCGACGAAACCCTCCAGCAGGCCGGCTCCGGTGACGAGTTCTTCGCCCTGCGCGAGTACGTCGAGGGCGACTCTCCCCGCATCATCGCCTGGCGGCGCTCCGCGGCTCAATCCAAGTTGCTTGTCAGACAAACCGGGGGCGCCGCCCCCGGCCGCCTCTGGCTCGTCATGCACGCATCAACTGACGCCAGCCCACGCGACTGCCTGGCGATGACGTCGGTCAGCGCAGAGATCGTGTCTCGCGCCGGGCGCGCGGGACTCAGCGTCGGGCTCATCGCGCCGCAGGCGGGCATCGAGCGGGCGGCCCGGGCCGCGCGCGTACACATCATCTCGCTCATGGACACCTTGGCGCTCTTGGAGCTTGACGCCCCGCGCCTCAAACGCGTGTCGCCCGCGGCCTACGGGCCCGCGCGCCCGCTCGCTGGCGACCGCGTGATCGTCGTACACGCCGGCAAGGTTGATGCGTCGATCGGCCCGCGCGGCGCCGAGCACCGCGGCGCGACGTTTGACGCCCAGGGCGTGGCGCACTCGGGAGTCTCGATCAAGCCCGCGGCGGGGCAGCCCGACGGGAGACTCCGCGAGATTCTGAGCCGGTTCGCCGGTCGGGCTCGCGAAGTGCGGCGGGCGGTGCGCCCATGATGACCTTGGCGCGCTCGCGCGTACTGAACACCGTCGTTGCGATTCTGGGTTGCCTCGCCTTTGCGGTCGCCGAAGGTCGCAGCGTGCTGCTCGCGGCCGGGGTGATGGCGGGGATCATCTCGCTGGTGATGATGCGTCCGGAGCGCCCGACGGCTCTGCCCCGCTGGCTGCTGAACGGGCTGGTGTTGCTGGCGACGGGGCAGGTCGTGTTGTCGGTGCTGTCGCTGCCGCGCGAGATCGTCAGCGAGCTGACGGAGTTCATCATCTGGGTGCTGGTGATCAAGCTGCTGGACCGGCGCGTGATGCGTGACGAGGCGCAGGTGGTGGGGCTCTCGATCTTCGGCGTCGTGGGCGCGGTGCTGACAAGCAACAGCCTGCCCTTGGGCATGACGGTGCTGGTCTACACGCCGCTGGCGGTGCTCTCGACGGTGCTGATGCAGCTTGCCACCGGCGCAGAGGCGGCGGTGCGGGCTGGATCTGCACCGGCGGATCGCAAGGTCGCGACGCCGGGCACGCTCACCCTCACGCCAAACCGCGCCGCGGGCGTCAGTGTTGCGCTGGTTTCGGTGATCGCGACCCTGCTCTCGGCGGGGCTCGCGGTCGGGGCGTTCATTGCCACCCCGCGCGGCTTGGTGCGCGACGCCATGGGCGGCTGGGGCGCCTTTGCTGGCGGGCCGCAGGTGGGTTTCTCGGACTCGATACGCCTGGGCGAGTCCGGGCTGCTGCAATCCTCGCCGGCACCGGTGATGGAAGTGGCGATCAGCGACGCTGAGGGACGCCCGCTCTTTGAGCCCGACACGACGCTCTACCTGCGCGGCGCGGTGCTTGACAGCTACGACCCTCGCCGCGGCGTCTGGGAGCGCACGCCCGAGAGCATCTCACGCGAGGACACCAAACGCATGCTCGTCGAAGCCGGTAGCGAAGGTATCATCGGCGACTCGCCCGGCGGCCGCCTCACACGCGTTCAGACCGTGACGTTTCGCCAGATGGTGGATGCCAGCACGCCGCTGTTTGCACTCTACCGCCCAATCGCGATCTCGACCGATCGGCGCAGCTCGGTGGACGTCTCGCGCGAGACCGGTTTGGTGATGCGCTCGGGCCAGCCGGGCGTGCTGAGCTATCGCGTGACCTCGCTCCTGGATTACCTGGAATCAAAACCGAGCGCGCAAACCGACGAGCCTGAGGCGGACACGGACGTGCCGTCGGTGCTGCGCCTCTCGCGAGCAGCGCCGCCGCGTGATCAGGTGGTGATGTTCAAGTCCGGGCGGATCCAAGAGCTCGCAGCCCAGATCTTGACAGAGAACGCGGTGCCCCTCGATGCATCGCAGCGCGAGCCGGGCGAGACGCGCCGTGGGGCGCTGGCCATCATGGCGCATCTGCGCGCAGGGTTTCAGTACTCGTTGGAGATGACCGCGGCTCCGACCGGCGTCGACCCGATCGAGATGTTCCTGTTTGAGACCAAGCGCGGGCACTGCGAGTACTTTGCCAGCGCCATGGCCGCGATGTGCATCTCAATGGACATCCCCGCCCGGGTGGTGACGGGGTACGCCGGTGGCGAGTACAACGCAGTCGCCGGTCACTACACGATCCGCCGCTCCGATGCGCACGCGTGGGTCGAGCTGCGGATGAACCCTCTGCGATGGGAGACGTTTGATCCGACGCCTCCCAGTGACCTCCCGCACATGCAGCGATCCGGCGGCGGGTTGTTCTCGTGGCTGCGGCAGATGTACGAGGCCGCGGAGTTCTCGTGGGTTGAGAACGTCGTCACCTTTGACCAGACGCGCCAGCGCAGCCCGGGCGACGCGCAGGCCGCGGACTGGATGAGTTCCTGGCGGCGCACGCTCTCGTCGTGGCTTCAAGGTTTGCGCGAAGCGATCCCGGAGCACGGGGCGGCGCGCTTCGTGTGGATCGCCATGCTGGTTGGTGGCGGGGCGCTGGCGATCGCGACACTGCTCGCCGGCGGTCGGCGGCTGTACGCGATCGTGCGTGTGCATTGGAACGCGATGCGGGCCCGCGCAGCGCTGGCCTCGGGCATCGTCAGCAGCGAGCACACGCGCTTTTACCTTGACCTTTTGAGCACGCTCAATAGCGCCGGCGTCGGCAAGCCCGCCGCCATGCCCCCGCTGCTGCACGCCAGCCTCATCAACCACCCCTCGACCCGCGTGCGCGAGCTGGCGACGAGCCTGGTCGAGCGGTACTACGCGCTTCGGTTTGGTTTGCGGACGCCCGACGCGAATCACGGCGCAGTTGTCGCGCGAGAGTTAAAGGAGCTTCGCGAGCTGCTGGCGCCGGCGAAGTCGGGCGCGCGCTGATCCGGCCAGCGATCGCCGTGAACCATTGCGAGGTTTCAGGTGTCGCCCCGGCGTGATCACGGGGCTGTGATCACACTCGCTCGTCGCCTCGCATCGCCGGCCTTCCTCGCCCCCCTTCGCCGTCCTTCGCCCTCCTGACCGGCACAGACGGCCCGATGAACCAACCGAACGCGCGGGCATGGACTCGGCGCACTCCGGCCGTTCGCGCCGCGAACCGACACTCTCTCTGTGCGGATGTTCCGCGTTCACGGCTCGCCCGCTCGCGCCGAACCCAACTTCGGCCGCTCGGCGCGCCGGTGACGATCGACACGCGTGCCCGATGCGCTCGCTGAAGACGCAGCGCCCGCACGCGTCGGCAACACTTTCCGGAGGTCTCCACGTGCCCGCCCATCGCTCGCGAACGGAAAACTGGCGTCAGTGCCTTGAGCAAATCGGCGAGCGCGCCGGAGCGATCGAGCTCGCGGCCCGCCCGGGCGCGACGGCCCTCGATGCCCCCACCGCCTCTTCCGCCTCCCCCACCCCAATAGGCCCGCGCCTGGACATTGTCTGGCGTGTGAAGGTTCTTGACGTCGGCCAGAAGGAGCTGCTGGTGTCCTCGCCCGGGGCCGCGGGTCAGCGCGTCGAGCTCTCGAGCCACTTGCCGCTCATGGCGTCGTATGTCATTGGGCAGAATCGCTGGGCGTTCGCGACCACGGTGATGGGCACACGCCCCGCGCCGGCCCGCTCGATGGACGGCATCGGCATCGCGCTCAGCCTGCCGAGCAGCGTGAGCCGCTGCCCGCGCCGCTCCAGTGAGCGCCTCTCGACATCGAGCTTCAACCTGCCAGAGGTCGATTGCTGGCCGGTGCTGAACCCAGACACGATCGCTCCGGCGGAGGCCGCGAATCGCGCGATGCTTACGCGACTGTGGACACGCGCAGATGCGCCGGCCTCTTCGTCCACCGAGCCGATGATCGAGCACGCGATGCCGGAAGTCGGCCCGCGCGTCACCGCTCGCCTGGTCAACATTTCCGGCGGCGGCGTCGGCCTTTCCATGACCCCCGAGTCTCACAGCGCCATCGACCGCAGCGCGTTCACGTTCGTCCGCCTCCGCCTGGCGCCGCACGTCCCTGCGCCGCTGTGCATGACCGTTCGACGCGCACACGCCAAGCTCGAGAGCGACGGCATGATCCACGTCGGCTGCGCCCTGGACTACACTTGGAGCCCTGACAGCCAGCGGTTTATCGCGGAGCTCTTTGCACGCTACATGTCGTGCGTGCAGGGCAAGGCCCGACGGCTGGTGGACGCCGCGTGACGGGTAGAATCGGGAATGACCGAGACACTCCCCTTGACCCGCCTCGTCGCGACGCAGCCCAGCATCGTGATCGCGATTGACGTCGCCAACCTGAACACCAGCGACGCGTTCTACCAGCGGCTGCTGGGTTTCCAGCCGGTGGCGACCGTCCGCCAAGGACTGCTCTTTGAAGAGCGACACATGGCCAGCGCACGCGTGCCGGGCTTCCTGCTTATCCTCCGCGAGGCATTCGGCAAGCGGCCGATCGGCACGCAGCCGGGCACGGTGCTTCGCATTGGCTTCGGAGTCAAGAATCTGCGGGAGGCCGCTTCGGGGCTTGACCCGGCGACGCACTGGCAGCATCCGCTGCCAGCAGCGCCCGCGGCTGCTGGTGAGACGATTGGCGACGACAAGGCGGCGCCGGGCGGAGGCTCCACCCAGACGTTTGCCCGCCTGACCGACCCAGATGGCTACATCATCGAGCTCTTCGAGGGAACACCCGGCAGCGGTTTCTGAAACTTTATGTCTCGGCTGTTTTCCATCTGGCTTCCTTCAGATTGACTGCTCGCACGTTGACCTGATCTCACGTTTCCCTGACCAGGTGCCGTTGCGCTTTGCCCCCCACGCTTGCGCGATCTTGATATGGCGGGCGGAACCTGCTCTAATAGAGCCTTCCCGCCCGGCACCCGCCGGGTGGATATTCGCATCTGCCCTGTTCTCGCAAGAAGGGCTGATCGTTCAGGCGCGCGGGCCGAGGCTGTCGACGGAGACAGAGCGGGCCGCCCCCGGTCGCAGTGGACGCGGCTGATAGATCGAGCACGTTTCGCAACGGTGAGACATCATGGACAGCGCACAGCGTCACATTTCGCGTTGGTTGAGCCCTGAACCGGTTTTTTCTCCGTGCTGGGCGGGTTACAGGCTGTTGTCCAAGGTTGCGTCACGGGGGCTTGATCTGGGAGCTTGATCGATCTCTGTCGCTGGCAGTTTTCCCGCAGGGCGCGAGCCTTGTTGGGCGACGGCGACATGCCACCCTTCTTGGCGAGCGCGGGGCCTTCCCCGAGTCCGGCTGTCGCCTGCGCTCTGCGCGGGTCACGGGCGGCTCGGTTCAAGGACGCTCTACATGTTCGACACCGCCTTCGCTTTCCTGACGCTCGCTGAGTTTGATCTGCAACAGTGGATCGCCCCGCTCTTGGTCGGTGCCGCGGCGGGGATGGTCGTCGCCGGGCCGGTCGCGGTGCTGATCTACCAACGATTTACGGGCCAGACCGTGGCGCGGGCGCGCGAAGAGGGCGCGAAAATCACCGCCCGGGCGGAAGCAGACGCCAAATCTGTGGTGACCCGCGCCGAGCTGGAGGCCGACCGCAAGCTCCTGGAACGCAAGGAGCGATTTGAGACCGATCTGAACAAGCGCATGGCGGAGGTCCGCGAGACCGAGCAGCGGATCCAGAAGCGCGAAGACACCATCGACCGGAAGCTCGAAACGCTGACCCAGAAGGACGATCAGCTCACGCGCCAGCTCGACTCAAACAGGGCCCGCGAGCAATCTTTGGCGGCCAGGGAAACCGAACTGACCGGGGTTCTGGGCGAGCAGCGTGAGCAGCTGCTCCGCATCGGCGGCATGAGCGACGACGAGGCCCGCGCGCAAATCCTGACCCGTGTCGAGGAGGAGAGCCGGCACGACATCGTGAAGGTGCAGCGCAAGATCATCGAAGAGGCCGAGGGGCATGCGAAGGAGAAGGCCCGCGAGATCACGCTGATGGCGGTCCAGCGGTACGCGACGGAGCACACCGCCGAGAGCACGGTGCGCGCGGTGCCGATCCCCTCAGACGACATGAAGGGCCGGATCATCGGTCGCGAAGGCCGCAATATTCGCGCCATCGAGAAGGCGACGGGCGTGGACATCATCGTTGACGACACGCCGGGCGTGATCGTTGTGAGCTGCTTTGACAAGGTGCGTCAGGCGGTCGCGGTCGAGAGCCTTCAGCGTCTCATCGCCGACGGGCGCATGCACCCCTCGCGCATCGAAGAGGTCGTCGAAAAGGTCAAGAGCGAGATCGAAGAGAAGATCGTCAAATACGGCAAGGACGCTTGCCTCGAAATCAACCTTCGCGGCGTTCACCCCAAGATTTCCGAGGCCATGGGCAAGCTCCACTTTCGCACCAGCTACGGCCAGAACGTCCTGCGTCACAGCGTCGAAGTCGGCTTCCTCTGCCAACTGATCGCCGACCAACTCGGGCTCGACGGCACGCTCGCGCGGCGCTGCGGCTTCCTCCACGACATTGGCAAGGCGATGGACCAGGAGCAGGAAGGCACCCACCCGAAGATCGGCTACGACTTCGCCAAGACCCACGGCGAGCGCGAGCCGGTCCTCAACGCCATCCTCGGGCATCACGCAGATGTGCCCAGCACGAGCTTTTACACGCCCATCGTGATGGCCGCGGACGCGATCAGCTCCGCCCGCCCGGGCGCGAGGCGTGAGAGCATGGAAAAGTACATCCAACGCCTCGAAGAACTCCAGGACATCGCCCGCGCCCACGCCGGCGTGACCGAGGCGTACGCGATCCAGGCGGGGCGCGAGGTCCGCGTCATGGTCGATGCCAAGAAGGTCAGCGACGACGAGGCCTATTCAATCGCCCAGAGCATCGCCAAGCGCGTGAGCGAAGAGATGACCTTCCCGGGTGAGATCCGGGTGACAGTGCTGCGTGAGACGCGGGCGATTGAGATTGCGCGGTAGACAGAGGGCCGCTGTCGGCCGCTCGCTTGCAACGCGATTTAGATTTATTGGCGAATGTTCGAGGGCAATGGTGCCCAGCAAACGCCCGGACCTTCAACCCGCACTCGCCATCCGCCCCCAGCCCACCTACCATGCCCGCTTCAAGCCAGCCGAGATTCGGCGGTTGGCCGTCTGCGTGCCGTTGTGGCCTGTGGGCGAGGGGCTCGAAAGTAAAGCTGAAGCGCCCTGATGGCGGTCAGCGCGACGACCCAGGGACGGGCGCAAGCCTGTCTGTGTGGGGTCAATCGCTCCCGAATCGCTGCCGCTGGTGTCGCTGAAAGAGGATTTTCGTATGGCGAATCAACTCGTGCAGGACCTGATTGAAGCGGGCATTCACTTCGGCCAGCGCTCGGCGAACTGGAACCCGAAGATGGCCCCGTACATCTGGGGCAAGCGCAACAACATCCACATCATCGATATCAAAGAGACCATCAAGGGTCTGCTTCTGGCCAAGAAGTTCCTGACCCGCATCGTCGCCGATGGCAAGGACGTCTGCTTCGTCGGCACCAAGCGCCAGGCCCGGGCGGTGCTTGAGACGCAGGTCACCGCGGTCAAGATGCACTACGTCACCGAGCGCTGGCTGGGTGGCACGCTGACCAACTTCCGCACCATTCGCTCGCGTCTGAAACGCCTCGAAGAGATCGAGGGCATTTCGCTGCGCGACAACTTCGCCAGCTACTCCAAGAAGATGGAGAGCCAGCTTCGGCGCGAGATGGACAAGATCAGCACGAACCTCTCGGGCATCCGCAGCATGGACAAGCTCCCGGGCGCGATCGTCATCATCGACACCAAGCGCGAGATGAACGCCCTCAAGGAAGCCAGGAAGCTCGGCATTCCCACGGTCTGCCTCATCGATACCGACGGCGACCCGGACCTCGCGGACATCGCCATCCCCGGCAACGACGACTCCATGCGCTCGATTGACGTCGTCGTTCGCGAGCTCTGCCTGGCGATCGCCGAGGGCAAGCAGCAGCGCCAGGCCAAGCTCGATGGCGACCCGGCCCATGGCGCCGCGGGCGTCGGCGGCGCTGGTCGCGATGGCGGCCCTCGTCGCAGCTCGCGTGCCCAGTTTCGCGCCGATGATGCACCGGCCATGCCCGAAGAGGCCGCGGCGGGTGCCCCGGCTGCCAAGCCCGCCTGATCGCGGTGCGCCGAGGCGGTTCGTGCGATCGGTCGATCATCGACCCGTCACACGCCCGCGGCGCGAGCGAACAGTCCACAAGGGCGAGGCGATTCGACCGTTCGCAGCGCGACACGCCCACGCAGCGTCTCGCGCCGCCTCGGTGAATCTCGAATCCGCTCAGGCCTCCCGTCATCAGCAAGGCGGGCGTATGGGCACGAGCGCGTGAGCAATGGTGAGCGAGTCTTTGACTAAACGACGAACTTGATCTCAGGAGTGACGAATATGGCAGCAACCGAGATTTCAGCCGCAGACGTGATGAAGCTCCGCAACCGCACCGGCCTTTCGATGATGGAGTGCAAAAAGGCGCTCGTCGAAGTGAGCGGCGACATGGAGAAGGCCGAAGACCTGCTCCGCAAGAAGCTCAAAGGCAAGATGGACAGCCGCACCGATCGCGCCGCCGGCGCGGGTCGCGTTGCGGTGTCGATCAACAACACCCCGGGCGGCGGCCAGTTCCCCTTCGCCTCGATCATCGAGGTTCGTGCGGAGACGGACTTCACCGCGATGAACGAGACCTTCGTCAAAATGGCCAGCCTGGTCGCCGATGAATCCGCCAAGGGCGTCCCCGGCAAGGTGCAGGCCCCCACCACCGCCGCGACGGCCGCGATCGACGAGCTGCGCATCAGCACCGGCGAGAACTGCTCGCTCGCGCGAGGCATGAAGCTCTCCTGCGGCGACGGCAAGAGCGTCTTTGGCGCGTACGTCCATCACGACGGCAAGACCGGCGTGCTCATCCAGGGTCACGGCGAGATCACTGCGGAACTGCTCAAGCAGATCGGCATGCACATCGTCGCGGCGGTGCCGGTCCCCAAGGGCGTGTCCGCGACAGACATCCCCGCCGAGATCGTCGAGAGGGAGCGCAAGTTCCGCATCGAGCAAGCCATCGAGAGCGGCAAGCCCAAGGAGATCGCTGAGAAGATGGTCGAGGGTGGCATGCGCAAGTTCTTCGAGGAGATCGCGCTGCTCGAGCAGCCATACATCATGGACCCGACGAAGAAGGTGAAGGACATGCTCCCCAAGGACGCGTCGATCGTGGCGTTCGTGCGGTACGCAGTGGGCGAAGAAGCCTGAGCGACCGCAACGAGGCGATTTCAAGTTCAATGAGCAACCACAAAGACCGGCGCCGTGCGCCGGTTTTCATTCGTGGACGGAAGGAAACGGAACTCAGTACACTCTGTTATGGATATCCGACCCGGCGAGCAGTACACAATTCGCAGACGCGTGTTTCAGATTTTCGGCGCGTCGTTCAGCATTCTCGGACCCGACGGCGCGGTCCGCGGTTATTGCAAGAAGAAGGCTTTTAAGCTTCGCGAAGACCTCCGCATCTTTACCAACGAATCGAAGACCGCCGAGCTGATGAGGATCCAGGCACGCCAGATTATTGACTTCAGCGCGACCTACGACGTGACGCTCCCCGACGGCGCGGTGCTGGGATCACTGCGTCGAAAGGGCCTCGCCAGCTCATTTCTCCGCGATGCCTGGCTCGTGTTCGACGCGGGCGGCAAGGAGATCGCCCAGCTCGAAGAAATCGGCTCGTTCCTGGCGTTCGTTCGCCGCTATGTTGACGTGGTCGCGTTCCTCTCCCCGCAAAGGTTCACTCTTCGTGCCAAGGACGGGCGCGAGATCGCCACGTTCCGGACACACTTCAATCCCTTCGTCTATCGCCTGAGCATCAGCGTGCTTGCCGATGATGACGAACTTGACGATCTCATGATCCTCGCGACGGGCTGCCTGATCGCCGCGATCGAGGGGCGTCAGGGCTAATCAACGGCCCAGCGGCTAGAGCTTTGCGGCGCCGGCGTCGTGGAAGATCACTTCGCTGGCTTCCTTCTTCGCGGCGCGTCGGTAGCCCAGCACGCCCAGCGGGAACGACAGGATGTAGATCCCAAAGACGATGCTCGCGGTGAGCCAGCCGTCTATCATGATGCCAAAGACGAGCAGCGCCACGCCAGCGATCAGCGCCGGCACGATCCGCCGGCTGACGCGCATGCCCTTGACCGACCACATCGGGATCTTGCTGACCATGAAGATCGCCAGCATCGCCGTCCACGCGATCGTGAGCCAAGGCGAGATCGTGAGCTTCAGCGACGAAAGCTCGAGCATCGGCGGGATCAGCACTGCGCCGCCAGCGCTTGGCGCTGGCAAGCCCGCAAAGAAACGCCCTGTCGGCGCGCCCGGGCGTTTCTTGCTGACGCTGGCCGCGAAGCGCGCCAGGCGGATCGCGGCACAGAGCGCAAACAGCATGACCACCAAGAGGCCGATCAACTCTGTGTCGCGCCCGGTGCTGTTTGCGCCCGCAAACTTCCACTGATAGATGATGAACGCCGGGGCAACCCCGAAGGCCATGAAGTCGGCCATCGAGTCGAAGACTTCGCCGAAGCGGCTTGTGGCGCGCAGCAGTCGGGCCATGCGCCCATCCAGGCCGTCGAGGATAAACGAGATGATGACCGCGACGAGGGCCTCTTTAAAAAGCGATTGCGTCGCGTAATGGACCGCCGCCAGGCCGGCGCAGAGCGAGGCCGCAGTGATCATGTTCGGGAAGAGCTTGCGAAGTTCCACCTCACCAGGGCGCAGCGGCGTTTCGCCATCTCTGGCGCCCTCCGGGCTCACCGCATCGCTCCGCTGCTGACCTGCGCCGCGTTGGCCCGCACGATGGTTTCGACCTGCGGCTTCGGCGGCGCAAGCTTCGCCAGCAGCGATTCGCCCGCGATCACGTGCTCACCCACCTGCACCAGGATCTCGGCGTCCTGCGGCATGTAGATCTCCGCCCGCGAGCCGAATCGGATCAGCCCGAAGCGCTCGCCCGCGACCACCGACTGGCCCTCGCGCAGCGAGTTGACAATCCGGCGCGCCACCCACCCGGCAATCTGCACGAACGCGATCTGCCGCCCACGCGGGTCGGTGAGCAGGACCGCCGAGCGCTCGTTGTGCAGGCTGGCCTTGTCCATCGAGGCGTTGAAGAACGTCCCCGCAGAGTACACGACCTTGTTGACCTTGCCCGCTGCCGGCACCCGGTTCACATGGACGTTGAAGATGTTGAGGAAGATCGAGACCCGCTGCATCGGCAGATACTCGACGCCCGCCTCGCGCAGGGCGGTGGGCAGCGGCGCGACGTCGATCTTGATCACCCTGCCGTCGGCCGGGCTGATAACCTGGTCGGTGCCCGGTGGGGTCACGCGGGCCGGGTCGCGAAAGAACCAGAGCGACCAGAGGGCGACGATGAACGCCCCGAACATGATCGGAATGCCCCACCACGCCAGAAAGATGACCGACAGACCACCCAAGATCAGCGCGCCAGCGACGATGGGAACAATGACAACCCAACCTTCAGGAGCAATCTTCAAGACGAGCCTCAACCGGGCCGCAGGAGCCCGCGAACATGAAACTATGCCTCGCCGCCGAGCACAGCGAGGACGAACCTGTGAGTCTATGCGCGTGCCCGAGGCGGCGTCGATCGGTGTGCGTTTGGTATTCCGGGCAGACGCGCTCACGCCCGGAGCGACGAACTGACGCGAGTTGGGGCCATGCCCGCATGCCAACCTCAGCGGCCTCAGAAGGCCGCCAGCGACTCAGCTCGCCTGCGACTGTGAAGATCACGTCAACGCCACGCCAGCGCAACGCCGCCCCGAGCCACCCCGCCGTCGCGCCCGCCGCGTTGAGCCCCGGGCCGTCCATCGCACCTCTGCACGGCCCCCAGCACTCACCGCCCGCGCTTCCCCGGCGCTGGCGGTGCCGCGACCACCCCGCCCTTGCGCACAATGAACAAATAGTGAAACCCGCGCAGGAAGAAGTTTGACTCTTCCGCCGCCTTGCGGTGGTTGCCCATCGCCAGCTTCTGGTTCTTGCGCGTCACGCACACGATGTCCACCGGGTCAAAGTGGTCGCATAACAGCGCAAAGAGGTTGAAGCCGATGGGCATGAACACGTCGCGCCCCGCCCGCTGAGTCCGGCGCCACGAGTCTGAGACATACAGCGCCGCGTGCTTGCCCGGCTTCAGCACCCGATGCATCTCCGCGATCACCTGCTGCATCGATCCGTAGTACGCCTCCCCACCATCCTCGCCCGCGGCGTCCAGCTTCCCAATGCACCGCGGATCATCCGAATACGCCACGTGCGTCGAGAATGGCGGGTCCACAAACACAAAGTCCACCGACGACTCTTTCAGCGGCATTGTCCGCGAGTCATTCAACTTGATCTCCGGTCTCTGCGGCTGCAAATCAAACCCCAGCCCGTTGCGATCCAAGTCCGCGCAGACGTCCAGCGTCGTGCCGCTGCCGCACATCGGATCCAGCACGCTGTCGCCCGGCTGCGTGTACCGCATCAATAGGTTCCAGATCACCCACGAAGGCGTCGCGCCCGCGTAGTCCTTGGACCCCTGCATCGTGTGGGTGCGGTCGCTGCGCGTTCGCGCCGATTTGGAGGTGTGTACCTGCCCGTCACGATCCACCCAACGGTCGTAGTGCTGGCTCGGATATTCCCAAAGCGTCGTCACCTGCAGCGTCAACGGCGGGCGCGGCCCCGCGCCGCCAGCATCCTCACCTCGCGCGGGCGAGCGATCCGGGCCGGGGCGCGATGAACGAAACGAGCGTGGGCGAAACGGCGGCATGATCGAGGATACTCACACGCAATCAATCAAATCGGATGACGTGCCTTCGTGCCACTGAACGGCTCTGCGTTCAGTGCGTCGCAACATCCCAAACGCCAAGCACCGGCCTCTCTACGCGTGACCCCTCCACCTTTCCGCCACAATCGCTTCACCGCTTGAACCCCGAATGAACCTCGTTTCACCCCGCCGCCCACGCCCGGCTCATCGCGATCCACACCGCTCTTGTCACTCTCACAAGGGGCCTTCCACATGCGCACGCTCGCCGCCACGCTCACACTCTTCTCCGGTCTCATGCTCGCTGGCGGGTGCCAGCAGTTGAAGAACGACTCTGACGCGGTTTCGGGTGCTGGCTCCGTCGGCCTGACGCAGCGGATGCAGGAAGTGCTCGACGAGCACGCGTCGCTCGGGCCAAAGCCGATCGAGACGCTCTCGCCAGCCGAGGCCCGCCAGCAGCCGAGCCTCGCCGACGCCGCGAAGAAGTGGCTCCGTAAGCACGCTGGCTCCGACGCGCCCGAAGAGGTCGGTCGCATCGAGAACCGCACCTTCACCTCGCCCGGCGGGCGCGAACTTGCCGTTCGCATCTATTACCCCAAGGGTGCCTCCGCTTCCGGCAGCGCCAGCGCCGGATCGCTCCGCCCCATGGCGGTCTACTGGCGCGGCGGCGGCTGGGTCATCGCCGATCTGGACACCTACGACGCCTCTTGCCGCGCGCTCTGCAACGCCGGCAACTGCATCATCGTCTCGGCCGATTACCGGCGTGCCCCGGAAAGCCCCTTCCCCGCAGCGGCTGACGACGCCATGGCCGCCTATCGCTGGACCTTGCAAAACGCCCGCTCCATCGGCGGCGACGCCAAGCGCATCGCGGTCATCGGTGAGAGCGCCGGCGGTAATCTCGCCGCGATCGTCGCGCTCTCCGCAAGCGAAAACGGCCTCCAGCCCCCCACCCGCCAGATCCTCATCTACCCCGTCACCAACTACGGCTTTGACACGCCCTCGCACCGGCAGCACGCAAACGCCAAGCCCCTGAACCTCACCATGATGCGCTGGTTCTGGGAGCATTACCTGCCGAGCCCCGCCGCGGGCGCTGATTGGCGTGCATCGCCGCTGCGTGCCCCGCAGGCGATGCTCGCAAAGTCGCCCCCCGCGATCATCATCAACGCCGATGTGGATCCCATCCGCAGCGACGGCGGGCTCTACGCCAACCGCCTGCGCGACGCCGGTGTCCGCGTCCAAACGCGGAACTACGAGCGCGTCACGCACGAGTTCTTCGGCATGAGCGCGATCCTGCCAGAAGCCAAGGACGCAGTAGAGTTTGCGGCGCAGGGGCTGAAGTAAGCCAGAGCACAACCTAGCGACGGCATGAAAACACGTTCAACGGTGCGCGGTCAAACCTTCGCCCGCAGCGCATCCAGCACGAGCTCTCGCGCCCTTTCCAGCGGCACCTTGAGCTTGAGCCCCGCCGCCCGCGCATGCCCCCCGCCGCCCATGCTCGCCGCGACCGCTGCGACATCCACGGCGCTCGCCCCAGGCTTGCTTCGCATCGAGACCTTCGTCGTCGGCTCCAGATCGCCCGCCCGCGTCGCGTCGGTAAAGACCGCGACCACCTGCACGCCGACCACCGACATCACCGGCTCCGCGAACCCGCCCGTGTCCTCCTGCCCCGCCTTGCATTCTTGAATGTCGCGCGCCGTGATCGACACCACGCCCACCTTGCCCGCCGCCTCAAACGTCAGCGAGTTCAGCGCCCGCCCGAGCAGCAGCGGGCGCGCTTGCGAATCTTGCTGGCTGATCAACTCGTACAGCGTCGGGTGATCGACGCCGCTCTCCAGCAGGCGCGCCCCCAGCCGCATCGTCGCTGGCGTGGTGCTCGAGAACTTGAACCACCCGGTGTCCGTCGCCAGCCCGAGGTACAGCATCGTCGCGATGTCCGTCGGCAGCGCCGCGTCGGGCTTCAGGCCCAGCAGCTCATCGATCACGCGCACAACAACTTCCGTCGCCGCCGCGGCCGTCGTGTCCACAAGCCGGCGCGCCGAGACCGCGGTATCGCCATTGAGATGATGGTCGATCACGATCGTCTTGCTCGCGCGCGAGCGGACAAACGGCGCCACCGCGTCAAGCTGCACCCACGAGCCGGTGTCCGTGATCACGATCGCGTCCGGCTCGTCGGTGATCAGATCCGCTGGCTGCGTCTCCGGGCTCAATCTTCGCAGCTTGACATCCCCCGCGATCGCCTTCAGCCACGCCTGAAACGGCCCAACGTGCCACACTTCCACACCGATTCCCAGTTGCCGTAGCGCCCGCGCGATCGCCAGCGACGACCCCGCGGCGTCGCCGTCCGGCTTCGCGTGCGTCGTCACGATCACGCGCTTCGCCGCCCGCAGCGACGCAGCGATCTCCGCCGCGCTGGCATTGGTGACGTATCCCCCCGAACCCGCTCGCGCCTGTGTGCTGGTACTCATTGACTGTCCTTGCTCTCTCAAGCATTGCCCGAACCAACGACGCTCGCCGCTGGCACATGAATCGAATCTCCAGCGCCGGGCTCGCCCGAGCCCGTGCGCCACGAATCCACCCTCAAGCCACCGACGCGCCGACAATCAATCTCAAGCTGCGCCGTCAGCGCCTCCAGCGATGAGAACCGTGTCTGGTCGCGCAGCCAGCGCGTGAAGCGCAACCGCAGCGGCCAGCCGTACTCCGGCAACCCTTCCACCGGCGACCACGCCCGCGAAACGCGGTGCTCAATCGATCCCGAGTCCAGCAGCAAGTGAGCCTCGAGCGTCGGCGGCGCGCCCGCAAACGTCGGTCGCTGACCGACATTCACCGCCGCGCGCACCACCCGACCGCTCGGCAGCATCGCCTCCGCGCCGTACACCGCATCAGCGGGCAACAACTGCTCCGTCTTGAGGTTTGCTGTCGGAAACCCAATGGTCCGGCCACGTCGATCGCCCCGCTCCACCACCGCATCGACCTCGTACGCGCGACCGAGCAGGACCGCCGCGTCCGCCACGCGTCCCTGCTCGATCAGCCATCGCGTGAGCGAGCTGCTCACCCGCACGGCGGAGTGATCGTTCAGCACCGCCTCGACCGGCTCCACCACGCGCACCTCAACGCCAAGCCGCGGGCCTAGCCACCGCAGCAACTCCACGTCACCCGCGCGCCGGTGCCCAAATCGAAAGTCCGGCCCTTCGACAACGCCGCGCACCCCATGCTCGCGCACGATCCCCGCCAAAAACTCCGCGGGTTCCAGCGCCAAAAGGTCCGGCGTGGGCGACAGTCGCACCACCTCGTCGGCCCCCGCCTCGCGCAGGAATCGCTCGCGCTGCGCCCACGTCGTGAGCCGCGCCGGTGCGCTGCCAGCCCGCAGGGCCGCCAGCGGGTGCGGATCAAAGCTGAACGCCAGCACGCGCTTGATCGACAGGTGGTCGGCCATCTCTCGCGCACCGCGCACCAGCGCCGCGTGCCCGATGTGTACGCCGTCCAGCACTCCGATCGTTGCGACGCTTGACACCATGAGCGATGAGGATAGACGAGCAGCGTCGGCACGCCGGCGCGATATCATGCGTTCGAAACACGGAGGCACCATGAGCTGGTTTACACGAGGCAAGTCGGGTGTGACCGGAACAAGCAAAGACCGCCCTGCGAGCGTGGAGTCACGCGCTCGCAGCGCCGACTTCAACGCGCCCTTCGCGCCAGGCACTTCGCCCATCGGCCCGGACCTGGAGCCCCAGACCTTCGCCATCGGCGCCGAGATGCTCAACCGCGCCCGCGCGCACAAATCCGGCCTGCTCAGCAGCGCGTTCTATTCCGACGCGCTCATGAACTGGAGCATGAAAGACCCTAACTTCAAGGTCCAGATGTTTCGCTTCGTCGATGCCTTCCCCGTCCTGAAAAACACCGACGACGTCTACGACCACCTCAACGACTACCTCAGCCAGCCCGGCGTCACCGTCCCGGGCGTCATCGCCACCGCCCTGGCCGCCGGCAAGCTCGCCAAGGGCATCGCCGTCGGCACCATCCGCAAGCAGATCGAGGGCATGGCCGGCAAGTTCATCGCCGGCGCCGACGCCGCAAGCGCCCTCTCCAACCTCAAGACCATCTGGAACGACGGCATCGCCTTCAGCGTCGATCTCCTGGGCGAGGCCTGCCTCAGCGACGCCGAGGCCGACGCCTATCGCGACAAGTACCTTGACCTCATCAACAACCTTCCGGCCCAGGTCGCCGGCTGGCCCCGCAACGAGCGCCTCGAAACCGACCACCTCGGCAGCGTCCCGCGCACCAACGTCAGCGTGAAGATCAGTTCCCTCAGCGCCCGCTGCGACCCGATCGACCCCGCCGGCGCACGGCGCGACCTCATGACCCGCCTGCGCCCGATCCTCGAAGCCGCGAAGGCCAGGGGCGTCTTCGTAAACTTTGACATGGAGCAATACTCCATGAAAGACTTCACGCTCGACCTCTTCATGCACTGCTGCCAGGAGATCGACTTCCACGCCGGCCTCGCCATGCAGGCCTACCTCCGCAGTGGCGAGGCCGACGCGCGCCGGATCTGCGATTGGGCCGCCCGCACCGGGCGCGTCGTCACCGTCCGCCTCGTCAAAGGCGCGTACTGGGACTACGAAGTCATCAACGCCGAGTCTCGCGGCTGGCCCACGCCCGTCTGGTCCAACAAACGTCAGACCGACGCCTGCTTCGAACGCATGGCCCGCATCTTCGTCGACAGCACCCCAAGGGATGTGGGCGCCAACACCGGCGGCGTCAAGCTCGCCCTCGGCTCTCACAACGTCCGCTCCATCGCCGCCACCTTCGCCTATGCCCGCTCCAACGGCCTCCCCGACAACGCCCTCGAAATCCAGATGCTCCACGGCATGGCCGATCAACTCAAATACGCCGCCGCCGAGATGGGCACCACCGGCCTGCGCGTCCGCGAATACGTCCCCGTCGGCCAGATGATCCCCGGCATGGCATACCTCGTCCGCCGCCTGCTTGAAAACACTAGCAACGAGAGCTGGCTCAAGAGCGGCTTCCTCGACAACGCCGACGAATCCAAGCTCCTGGCCAGCCCGCACACCGCTCCCGACGCGGCGCCCGTGCCCCACAAACCCGCCGGCACCCACCACACCACCGGCGACGCCAACACCATCAAGACCGTCGAGCCCAGCGCCGCAAACCTCGACCGCGCCCCCGAGCGACACCAACTCACGCCCGCAGTCACCCTCGACGGCGAAACACTCCGGCCCTTCTACAACGAGTCTTTCCGCGATTTCGCCGATAGCGCCCAGCGCGCTGCATTCGCAGAGGCGGTCAATCGCGCCTCGGTCGCCTTGATCGCCAACGACCGCACGCCCGCACAGGCAGATGCAATGGTCGCGCGCGCCGCCGCCGCGTTGGCGCCCTGGCGCGACACGCCGATCGAAGTCCGCTCTCGCGTGCTCATCCGCGCCGCGGCCCTCATGCGTGCCCGTCGCGATGAACTCTCCGGCGTCATGATCAAAGAGTCCGGCAAGACCTGGCGCGAGGCCGACGCCGACACCTGCGAAGCCATCGACTTCTGCGAGTTCTACGCCCGCACCAGCGTCAACCTCTTCCATCGCCAGCGCATCGGCAAGTTCATCGGCGAGCTCGACGAGATCCTCCACGAGCCCCGAGGAGTCTCCGTCGTCATCGCCCCCTGGAACTTCCCCCTCGCCATCTGCTGCGGCATGACCGCCGCAGCCCTCGTCACCGGCAACCCCGTCATCGTCAAGCCCGCCGAGCAAACCCCCGCCATCGCCAAGCTCATGTGCGACATCCTGTCGCAAGCCATCGCCGACACCCTCGCCGCGTCCTCTTCGCTCCTCTCCGCGGCTCTCTCCTCAGCACTCAACACTCATCGCTCAGCACTCATTTCGTTCTGCCCCGGCCCGGGCGAAACCACCGGCGCCGCCCTCGTCCGCGACTCGCGCGTCGCCCTCATCGCGTTCACCGGCTCGCGCGATGTCGGCTGCGATATCCTCAGCGCGAGCGCCCCGCGATCGCCCTTCACCACCGACCGCAACACGTTCACGCAGTGGGCCTCCGGGCCCAACGCCTTCGTCAAGCACGTTGTCTGCGAGATGGGCGGCAAGAACGCCGTGATCATCGACACCTCCGCCGATCATGACGAAGCCATCCTTGCGGTCCGTCATTCCGCGTTCGCCTTCCAAGGTCAGAAGTGCTCCGCCTGCTCGCGCCTCATCGTCGTTGACCGCGACGGGCCCGACGGCCCCACCATCACACACTTCCGCCAGCGCCTCGTCGAAGCCACCGGCGCACTGACCATCGGCGACCCCACGCTCCCAGGCACAGACATCGGCCCAGTCATCGACGCCGAAGCCGCGGCCAAGATCACCGGCTTCATCGATCGAGCCAAGTCCGCTGGCATCCCCCACTTCCAACTCAACGTCCCCCAGGCCCTGATCCAGAATCAATCCGCCAGCATGCCCACGCGCTTCGTCGGCCCCGCAATCTTCTGGAACGTCCCGGAAGATCACGAGCTCGCCCGCGAAGAGATCTTCGGCCCCGTGCTGGCCATCCTTCACGCCAAGGACTTTGACGACGCCCTCCGCATCGCCAACGCCTCCCCCTACAAACTCACCGGCGGCGTCTTCACCCGCAAACCCTCCCATATCGAACGCGCTAAACGCGAGTTCCGCGTCGGCAACCTCTACATCAACCGCGGCATCACCGGCGCCCTCGTCGCCCGCCACCCCTTCGGCGGCTTCGGCATGTCCGGCATCGGCTCCAAAGCCGGCGGCGCCGAATACCTCCTTCACTTCGTCGTCCCCCGCGCCATCGCCGAGAACACGCTCCGGCGCGGGTTTGCGCCGGAGCTTTAAGTTGGGGTTTGGGTGGAGGCGAGCAACACCCCGACAAGCCCATCGCCCCCGCTTCTCAACGGTGTAGCGAGCGTGCCAGCACCGACACACCCCAATCGCACAACCCTGCGGCCCTCCATCGCCCGCCAATCCACCCCGGATTTTGTGCTTTGCAAGATTCTTCTCATCGTCCCGCCACGATCCCCATCGACCCGCGTCTGCTTGTTCGCGACACGCCTGCCGCGTTCGCTGTCACCGTCGAGCAGGCCGGCAACGTCGTGGTCACCGATCGCAAACGCGTCTTCGCCCTTGCCCCAACCACCAAGCCCGCGCCCAAGCCGAACCAAGATCCGGGAAAACCCTGAGCACCGCTCGTCCATTAGACATGGCGCGCTGCTCCGATCACCGGTTGACTTGTAGTTTGATTGTCCAACAGTCAACCGGCGTGTATCTTTTGAGCTTCACCCACTGCCATCTTTCCAGGAACTCTCCCATGCGCACTCGCTCCACGTCCGCCCTGCTCGCATTCGCCCTCGCGTCCCTCGCCGGCTCGATGCTCCGCACCTCCGCCGCTCACGCCCAATCTGTCACGCCCGCCTACGCCGCCAACTACACCCTCACCAATCTCGGCACGCCCCCCGGCGTCCCCGCCCAGCTCGGTGGCGTCGTCATGGCCACCCGCAACATCATGCTCATCGGCGGCAGCGCCAACACCGGCAATGGTGCCATCTACCAGATCAACGTCACCCGCAACGCCCAAGGCTCCATCACCGGCTTCGATGGCGTCGCCACCCAACTCTCTACCGCCGCGCAGATCGACGGCGGCCTCTTCCTCTTCCCCAACGGCACGATCGGATTCACCACCTACAGCAACAACTTGCTGGGCCAGATTCGCGAAGGCCAGTCAACGCCCGCACGCTTCACGCCACTGTCGCCGCTGGGCATCACCGCGTCTACCGGCACCGCCACCGTCATCCCCGAAGGCCGGCCCAACGCCGGCAGACTTATCATCGGCAGCTTCAACAGCGGCCAGTGGTACATCACGCCCATCACGCCTGACCCCCTCGAGCCCGGCCTCTACACCCTCGGACCTGCCACCATTCCCCCCGCCTTCACCGGCTGTGGCCCCGAAGGCATCGTCTACGTCCCCACCAACTCCCCCCAGTTTCAAACGCCCTCGGTCCTCCTCTCGCTCTTCACCTGTGGCGTCGTCCGTGCATATCAGATCGATAGCAACGGACTCCCAAATCCCGCCACCGGCGTTGACTTCGTCACCGGCCTCGGCGGCGCCGAAGGCGGCGCGCTCGACCCCTGGACCAACGAGTTCATCTTCTCCACCTTCGGCGGCGGAAACCGCGTCATCATCGTTCGCGGCTTCGGCGCACCCACCTCCGCCCCGCCCTGCAATCCCGCCGACATCGCCGACGATCGCGGCGTCATCCTGCCCACCTTCTCCGTCAACAATGGCATCACCGAAGGCGATTACAACGCCTTTTTCTCCGGCTTCTTTGACTCCCTCCGCTACACCGACATCGCCTACGACAACGCCGTCCCCCTCCCCCCCTTCGGCCCAAACGGCGGCGTCAACAACGGCGTCACCGAAGGCGATTACAACGCCTTCTTCTCCATCTTCTTCAGCGGCTGCCAGTAACCACCCGCTCCGGTCTACGCTCTGGCCATGACCGGTCGCAGCGCGACGCCTCACACATCCCCCGGAGTCATCATCCCCGCCCGCGGCCTCACCCGCCGCTGGCGATTGCGCAATCCCAACGCCCACGCCGACCCCGCCCCCACCACCGACACCCCACACTCCGGCCCGCCGCGCTCCATCGCTCATCGCGTCCTCTTGGCCCGCGGCATCACCAGCCCCGCCGACGCCCAGCGCTTCCTCAACCCAAAGCTCAACGACCTCCTCGATCCCTCCGGCATCCCCGACCTCGACGCCAGCGCCGCCCGTCTCCTCCGCGCGCTCCGCGATCGCGAGCCCATCGTCATCTATGGCGATTACGACGTTGACGGCATCACCGCCACCACCATCCTCTTCCACACCCTCAAGCACATCGACCCCGCCGCGCTGATCACCACCTACGTCCCGCACCGCCTCGACGAGGGCTATGGGCTGCACGTCTCGGCCATCGAAGAGCTCGCGCGCCAAGGTGCCAAGGTCATCGTCTCGGTCGATTGCGGCATCACCGCCGTGCTCCCCGCCGCCCGGGCTCAAGAGCTCGGCGTCGATCTCATCATCACCGATCACCACAACCCGCCGACATCGCTCGAAGACCTCCCGCGCGCGTACGCCATCGTCCACCCGCGCCGCCCTGATTCCACCTACGCCTACGCAGAGCTCTGCGGCGCCGGCGTCGCATACAAGCTCGCCTGGCGCTTGGCCACCATGAACGCGCCGCCCCGCGAGCAAGGCCCGCGCGCCACACCCCAGATGCGCTCGCTGCTGCTAGACCTGCTCGCCTTCGCCGCGCTCGGCTGCATCGCCGACGTGGTCCCCCTCATCGGCGAAAACCGCATCCTCACCCGTCACGGCCTCTCACGCATCCGCCTCTCCACCAACCCCGGCCTTCGCGCGCTCATCGTCGCCAGCGCGCTGGACAACGAAAAGGTCGACGCTTGGGACGTCGGCTTCAAGCTCGCACCGCGCCTGAACGCCAGCGGGCGCATGGCCCACGCGTCCCAGGCCGTCGAGCTCTTCACCACCGCCGACGACGCTCGCGCCGCCGATATCGCCGAGTTCCTCGAGTCTCAAAACCGCCAACGCCGCGCCACCGAAGCCACCATCCTCGCGCACGCCATCCAGTTTGCAGAGCAGAGCGGCATGACCGGTCCCGACCACCGCGCCATCGTCCTGGCCCACGAATCCTGGCACGCCGGCGTCGTCGGCATCGTCTGCTCCCGCCTCGTTGATCGCTTCTGCCGCCCCACCATCCTCATGCAGATCAGCCCCGACGCCCAGGGCACCCTCAGCGCCCACGGCTCCGGCCGCTCGATTGACGCCTTCAATCTCCACGCCGCGATCGAGTCCTGCGCACGACACCTCACCAAGTTCGGCGGGCACGACATGGCCGCTGGCCTCTCCATGCCCGCAGCAAACCTCGCCGCATTCACCGAAGACTTCACGCGCTACGCCAATGACCACATCGCCCCCGAACGCCTGACACGCGAACTCACGATCGACTGCGCCGCCGCCCCCCACGAGCTCACCCTCGAACAAGTCGTCGAGCTCGATCACCTCGCGCCCTTCGGCCGCGGCAACCCCGCGCCCGCCATCCTCCTGCGCGACCTCATCCTCACCGCGCCCCCGCAACCCCTCGGCAAAACCGGCGACCACCTCGCCCTCACCCTCCGCGCCCGCAATCCTGTCGGCCCCACCCGCCTCCTGCGCGTCGTCGCCTGGCGCTGGGGCGAGCACCGCCCCAAGCTCGTCAACGGCCACCGCCTCGACGCCGTCGTCCGCCCCGCCATCTCCACCTTCAACGCCGCCCGCACCGTCGAGCCCGAGCTCCTGGATCTCGCGCTCACCTGAGCCCCGGATTTGGAAACCGGATCTGGAAGCCGCTCCCCAAGAGCCCCCCCGCACATCCGAATATCCTCAGCCCATGTCAATCCCCGTCGCGATCCTCGGCCCCACCGGCTACACCGGCCTCGAGCTCCTCGAACTCCTGGCCCACCACTCGGGCATGCACGCCGCGTACTTGGCCAGCGCCCGCCCCGAGCCGTTCTCAATTCTCCGCGAGTTCCCGCGCCTCGCCAACCGCTTAAACCCGCGCACACCCGAACTCTGCAAGCCCATCGATCACGACGCCATCGCCAGCGCCTGTCGCCTGGCCTTCCTCTGCCTCCCGCACGAGGCCGCGATGATCCACGCGCCGCACCTTCTGGCCCGCAACATCAAAGTCGTTGATCTCTCCGCTGCCTTTCGCCTTAAAGACCCCGCGATCTACCACGCCGCATACGCCCATCACCACACCGACCCCACGAATCTCGCCCACGCCGTCTACGGCCTGCCCGAGCTCTTCCGCCACCTCATCCCCGCCGCCACGCTCGTCGCCAACCCCGGCTGCTACCCCACCGCCAGCGCCCTGGCCCTCGCGCCCTTCCTGCGCGACGCCCTCGTCAAGCCCGACTCCATCATCATCAACGCCGCCAGCGGCGCCAGCGGCGCCGGGCGCGAAGCCAAGCCCCACCTCACCATCGTCGAAGCCGGCGATAACTTCAGCGCCTACGCCCACGCCAGCCACCGCCATCAACCCGAAATCGAACAGACCCTCGCCGCCGCCTCGCACCAGGCCAGCACCAACAACACAGCCGCGCCCTCCATCCTCTTCCTCCCCCACCTCCTGCCCATCGAACGCGGCATCCTCGCCACCATCACCGCAGAACTCACCGACCCAACGACAACCACCGCCATCGCTCAACACGCCCTCAAATCCGCCTACGCCCACGAGCCCTTCATCACCATCCGCGACGACACCCCCACGCTTCGCGACGTGCAAAAAACCAACTCCGTCCATATCAACGCCCGCGTCATCAACCCCACCTTCGCACGCAGTTCCACCTCCGCCCCCGCCCGCCCCCGCCTCGTCGTCGTCGCCGCAATCGACAACCTCGTCAAAGGCGCCAGCGGCCAAGCAATCCAAAACGCCAACCTCATGCTGGGCCTTGAAGAGAGCGCAGGCTTGCAGTGAACACGGATCGCAAGCCTCGCCGCCGACTGCATGCCCTCGCCATCGCAGCGCTCGCGTGGCGGAGTTTCGTCAGGCCGTTCATCCGAGGTATCATCGGCAACCCTTCAGGCCGCGCCATTTGGAAATTTGGCCATTTGGCCCCCGGCCATTTGTTCCGCCCCCTTACCCCCCCTAACATCCTCTCCGCAACTTCGGGCGGTGAGATCGTCCTTTGGCCGGTCCCATCCCCTCTTCAAGGTTTTTCCCATGGGCAAGAACAAGCCGCACAAGGGCCTCCTCAAGCGTTTCCGGTTCACCAAGACCGGCAAGCTCAAGCACAAGAGCGCCAACAGCAAGCACTTGAAGAGCGGCAAGTCCTCCGACCGCCTCCGCCGCTTGCGCAAGAACCGCTACGTCTCCAACGCCGATGCCAAGGCACTCGAAGGCCTCCTCTTCCGCCGCATCCGCGGGCGCACCATGCCCCGCACCGCCCTGCGCAAGAGCGACTCCCCCGCCCAGCGCAAGGCCGAGCAGGCTGGCCGCCAGGTCGGCTACGCCGCTCCCAAGGTCAAGGGCGTCCGCGCCACCCGTTCCGCCGCCGCCAAGACCGTCGCACGCAGCTGATCAACCGCCACCCCTCCCCGCCGCCGCTCACGCCGCGATCGTGGAACCACGCCGCCCGCCTCGCAAGGGTGTTCCTCGCGAGACCGGACGTGCAACCGTCTATCGGGATGCAAAGCAGGCGACCCCGTCGCCTCCCCGCCTGACACAAGGAGTTTCGTATGCCTCGTGTACGCAAAGGTGCAGCTCGTGCTCAGAAGCGCAAGCGCATCATGGATCAAGCCCGCGGCTACCAGAACAGCAATCGCCACAGCTTCTGGCGCGCCCGCCTCGCCATCGTTCGCGCCGGCGTCTACGCCTACCGTGACCGCCGCCAGCGCAAGCGCGACATGCGCTCCCTCTGGATCGTTCGCATCACCGCCGCCTGCAAGATGCGCGGCACCCGCTACAGCGTCTTCCTCAACGGGCTCCGCAACAGCGGCATCCTGCTCAACCGCAAGATGCTCAGCGAGATCGCTATCCACGATCCCAAAACCTTTGACGCCATCCTGCAGACCGCGATGAAGGCCGCCATCCAGCCCGCCAAGCCCACGCCCAAGGCACCCGGCGCCAAGGCCGCCGCCGCCAAGGCCTGAGACAACTCGCACAACCCAACGTATCCTTCAGGCCCGTGAGCGTCCCTCACGGGCCTCTTCTTTTTCTCCACCGTCTCACTCACGCAGCCGTTCAATCATCACGCCGATCATCCACGCGATGATCCAGGCACGAGGGATCCAGACATGACCTCATGGTGGGCGACCAACCTCCACTCTCTCGGCGGCCCCGGCCTCCTCATCGGCTGGTGCATCTGGGCCATCGTCGGCGTCACCCTCCACGAACTCGCCCACGGCTGGGCCGCCATCTCCAAGGGCGACAACACCCCCATCCACACCGGACACATGACCGGAAACCCGATCGTGCACATGGGCTTCCAGGGATTCATCTTCTTCGCCATCATCGGCCTCCCCTCCGGCTCGATGCCCATCAACCCCAGCAACCTCCGCGGGCGTCACGCCGACGCCTGGGTCTACTTCTGCGGCCCGCTCATGAACCTCTGTCTCGCAGCCGCATGCATCATCGCCGCGGCAGCACTGATTCGCGCCGGCGGCAACTATGACCTCCGCGCCATCGCCGCCGGCGGCTCGCCGCTCAGCATCGGCGTCACCTTCCTCATCATCGGTGCCTGGCTCAACCTCGCCACCGCCATCTTTAACCTCCTGCCCGTCCCCCCGCTCGATGGCGGCGGCATCCTCAAAAGCTACCACCGCGGCTACCGAAACCTCATGGAAGGTGAAAACGGCCAGCTCATCTCCCTCACCCTCTTCATCCTCCTCTTCCTCTTCGCCGGCCGCCTCATCTGGCCCTACAGCGGCATCGCCATCGGCTGGGCCATCCGCGCCCTCTCCTAACTGGCCCGGTCCCAGGTTACCCGCCCTCCCAGGTGTGGCCCGCCTTTCCAAGACGGGTCCTCACCAACCTACAAGCACCCCTCCCCGCCCTTCCGTGCCACTGATCCCGCCGCGGGATCAGTGCCGCCGACCCCCAGCCAACCCGCAATCTCCCGCACCCACGATCCAACCCTCCCAACCCCTCCCCGCCCCGACGAGGCGACGGCCTGTAGCCACTGGTGAATCGACGCGGCTCCGAGCGTCGCGCAACCAGTGGAACCAACGCACCCCACTCTCGACTTGCCCCGGAGGGGCAAAGGACTTCCAATCCCCACCTTATAAAGCGAATGCCTGACACCGACCATGCCACTAAACCCGCCGCGAGATCAACGCCGCCTGCGCTCCCGATTGACCCAAACCCCCACGCCGTGATACCCTCAATCAGACGCGGCGTGTGAGCCGACGCGACACTCCCGCAGAACTGGAGAGCCGACGTGGTAGCGATCTCAGACATCGCGGGTACGGCATCAAACGTCCCACTGACCCGGCCCTGCGGGTCAGTGCTCGTGGACAGCCGCACGTCAAAGCACACTGATCCGCAACGCCAAATCAGCAGCACGAAGGCGGTCAATGCCACGCACCCCTTATGAGCAACAACAAAACCATTATCGCGGGGTTTGTGGTGATCCTGCTGCTGGCGGTGCTCCTTGCCGGCTCTGTGTTGCACATAACGAAGCTGTTGTTCGTTGGACCAGCGCCGGTGATTGTGCAGGGGACGCCGAGCGTGGTGCAGATTCAGCGGCTGAGCGAGCTGGCGACGCTGCGGCTGACGGTGCGGGCGGTTATCAAGGCTGACCAAGAAGGGCGCTGGGGGACGACGCTCGGCGAAACGCGGATGATTTACGATGCACGCGGCGAGGTTACGCTGGGTGTTGATCTGCAACAGATCGAGTTAACGAATATCGATGAAACGCTCAAGACGGCGGTGATCCGCCTGCCATCGCCGCGGGTGTTGCAATATCGCATCATCCTCGACAAGTCTGACTTTCTGGTTAAAGATTTGAGCTGGCTGCGCACCAGCAAAACCAATGCGGCGCTCGAACGAGGCGTACTGATCGCAGCTGAAGCAGCCATCAAGCAAGAAGGCGAGCAACCCGAGCTAACGCGCGTGAGCAAAGACCAGGCCGAGCGCATCCTCGCGGCGTTCTACTCACCGCTCGGCTGGTCGTTGAAGTTTGAGTGGGGGAAGTAAAACTTCACGCTGCGTTTATCCCACTTCCGCCAGCATCTGCGGCTTCACCGCCAGCAGCACCTGCCCCCCGCACGCCGCGAGGCCGTATGACTCCTTGATGTCGCCCACCTTCCCGGGCACCGGCAGCAGCCGCGCCATCGCCTCCGCATGTTCCGCCACCACCTGCACGCCCCACCCCCGCATCGCATCCCGCTTCGCCGAGTCCGGCTCGCACACCACGATCTCCCCCGGCGCCATCAACTTCGCATCCAGCGCCCCCAGAATGATCGCCCGCCCCATGTTCCCGCCGCCGATGATCGCGAGCAATGCGTGCTTGGCCATGCCACAGCATAGTGGCGCGCCCAATGTGCCTCTGGCGTAAGCCAGAGGTCCCCGCTTCAGCTCCCTTCTCGCCCCCGCCGCCATCACCTCACCACGATTCACCGACACCCAACGACCATCACCCCTGCCGCTTCACCATCTCATTGATCCAGATCGGCGCAAACGGCGATGTGCAACCCTTCGAGCACGGATAGTCGCGATAGACCCCCAGCTTCTCGCCGATGGCAATCGCCCGCTTGCGAAGCTTGACGTGGTGGATGCCGATCGCCGCCAGCACCCCATTCATCGTCCACTGCGTCTCCGGCAGCGCATCCGCCATCTCCGACTCAATGCGATCCAGCAGCCCCGGCAGCTCAAGTCCTTCAACATCCTTCCCCCCGTTGTTGATCCGACTCGCGGTGAGGTTCCACCCCGCGCGGGCGATTGGTGTTCATGTGCCGTTCCAGTGCTCGACCGGGTGCGTTGCCCGGCGGGCGCTTTGCTTTACTTGTCGACCACGATGGCCTGACCTTTCCAGGCGCGCATGAACGCGTCGGCCTTCATCGTGCGCAGGCCCGTGAGCGGGTCACCGATGACCACTTGGCTATCGGTCGCTTCCATCACGGGCACCATGTGCGAGTAGAAGAAGGACCAGTCGAGCTGCACCAGCGCGGGCTTGGGAGCGGCGATCAGCGCGGGGTAGTCCATGGACTCGTACCGCACCCGACCGCCCCGGCCGGTTAGAAATCGTTGCAAAGCCCAAACAGCCCGCGAGTCGGTGGCTCCGGTCGAGTCGACAAACGCCAGGTCGGCCATCGCTTGTTCGGTGGCGTCGAATCCGCGAGCACGCAACAGAGTGGCCATCGATGCGGCGACACAGGTTGACCCCGTGGTCTGCCGGACGACGCCGTCGGCATCGACTTTGCCGGGTTCGAGGTGGCTTCCCGCCGGGCTGACCATCCACCACCCGGCGCGGACAAAATAGACGGCGATGACCAGCAGGAGCAGGCGGAGCGCCCCGGCGTCTGATGGTTTGGGCACGTGATACGCGGCGATGGCCAGCAGCAGCACCCCGGGCAACGCGATGCCGGTGAGTTCGATGCACGAGGCGGCCGGTGCGCTCAAGAGTTCGATGAACATCGTGGGGCGAAACCGCATCAGGGGCCAGGCCAGAAGCAGCGCGAGTGACACGACAAACACGCTCGCCCATACCGCTCGCGGCCGCTTGGCGATGGGCCCGGCCGCGAGAATGCTCAGCAGAACCAGCGCCGCCTGCATCCCGAACGCGATGACTGGGATATTTGTGCTCACGAGAACATCCGATCCGTGGATAAACACCGGATGGTTTCAAATGATCGGCCAGGTCGTTGTCGAAGCCGACATTCTCCAGATGATCTGCGGCGAGCCACGCTGGCCCGCCTCGCGGCAGTGCAAAATACCCGATTGCAGCGCTCCGCACTATTTCTTTCCCGCAGAGACGCTTCCTTTGACTGCGTGATCGGTGTTCGTTCGCATGATTGCCCCGTGCTGGACCGAGCGTGAGCGCACCGGCAGCGTTGCCCCGTGTCTGTTCCTGGTTCAGGCGATGGATCGCGTTCATCCCGAGCCCGCCGGATTCGGTAACACCCGCAGCCGCCCGATGCGTTGAAGGATCGCCGTCATGAGCCAGCGCGGCACGGCCACTTCGGCCATCTGGAACGTCACACGCCGGGCGTGGCGTACGACCTTGGCGCCGATCTTGATGAGTCTGTCGCGCAGCGTGGTCAGCGTCCAGTGCTGCACCGACCTGGGCAGCGCCAGCCGCCGCAGGAAGTTGCCCAGGTTGTACGCCAGGGCGAACAGTTGCAGCCGGACCTGATTGTCGGAGAACCCGCCGCAGCTCAGGCGGGTCCAGTTCAGCGCGTGCTTGCCCTCTTTGATCCATTGCTCCGCCGTGCCCCGCTGGTTGTAGAAGTGCACCACGTCCTGCTCGTCGCGCCGCAGGTTGGTCACGATGAACCCCACCCGGGGGAACAGCTCTCCGGCGTGCCATTCGACCTTGGCCACGACCCGGCGGGGTCTGGCCCAGCTGCCGGCCTGGTACATGAAGCTGTGGTAGAGCGCGATCGGCCTGGCCGGGGGCCTGCCCACCGGCCGCGTCAGCAGGAACTCGATCTGCCGGTGCAGCACGTCGTTGGCCTTGAGCCGGATCGCGTACAGATACCCCTCCGCTTCCAGCAGTTCGTAGAGTTCGGGCATGGCGAAGGCCGCATCGCCCCGGAAGAACTTGCGGACCTTCAACGGGCGGTAGCGGGCGATAATCGGTTCCACCACGCTCCGCCAGTCATCGGCGCTGGCCACGTTGCCGTTCCGCAACAGGGCCCGCTCCAGGTCGCCGTCCTGGTTGAAGCAGAACAGCGGGTGGTAGCAGGTGCACTCGAAGTGCCCGTTGTAGGCCGAGCCTTCCTGCCGTCCGTAGGTTTCGCTCACGGAGCTGTCCAGATCCAGGACGAGCGTGCGAGTGCGCCTGGCGTGCCCGACACAATCGATCCACCGGCCGGGCAAGGCCATTAGCGCCGCCAGGTTGTCGGGCCGGGTCAGCACCTGCGTCTCGAAGCGTCCCATCTGGCTCGTCGAGGCCGCCCGCGAGTCCTTGGCTCGTCCGCCCACGATGCAGCGCATGGTCGGATCGACGCACAGCCGGTCGGCGTCGTTGATGTCCTCGTACCCGGCCAGGCGGCTGTACACCGACTGCCGCAGCAGCGCCGTCATCGTGTGCCGAGTGTTCCTGCCGGTCCGCTGATCCTGAAGAATGCTCCCGGCCATGGCCGTCGTGCCGAGGGCTTCATCGAGCTGGCGATAAGGGATCAGCCCGGCGTCGGACGTGACCGTGGAGCCGTGGAACTCCAGCCTCAATGATCCGTCGAAACCCACCCCGAGTGCGTCCTTGCCGCCTTCACCCATCGGATGCTCCGATCCGGCCGTCCATGGCATCGAGAAAAGCCCTTGTTCTTGCGGTCAAACGACACGCGATGATACCAGAAAGTAAGTTCCAATCTGGGAAATCCGGGTTTATCAAACACCATCTGCACTATCACAGCGTGCTTGGCAGAACGAGTGGGGGCGTGACACCCCCCGTCCCACTAATCCCGCCGCGAGATCAGTGCCGCCGACCCCCAGCCAACCCGCAATCTCCCGCACCCCAGCTCCACACCCAGCCCAACCCCTCCCCGCCCCAACGAGGCGACGGCCTGTAGCCACTGGTGAAGCGACGCGGCTCCGAGCGTCGCGCAACCAGTGGAACCAACGCACCCCACTCTCGACTTGCCCCGGAGGGGCAAAGGACTTCCAATCCCCACCTTATAAAGCGAATGCCTGACAC